>JBFLGD010000001.1:0-241368 GCA_041859965.1 Bulleidia sp.
CGAATGTTCTGCTGAAGTCAGGAATGACATGATAGATGCATTCTCCGCACATAACACAAATCAGAATTGCCTGCAGTGCTTTTTTTTGCAGAAGAAATGCGCATGCCATTGAGGACGGAATGCACAGCAGTACCAAGGCAATCGTGTTCAGTCTCCATGGGAACTGCAGTATACGTAGCAGAGCAAAGGAATTCCATGGAAATACAGAGGAAGGAAGGATCATGAATATGTATCCTATGATCAATGCCTTTGTTACAAAAGGATACAGCTTTCTTGTCTCTTTTTTTACCAAAAACCAGAGCAGCGGTGCAAATGTCAGAAACCATCCTACATTGACGGTCATTGTACTGTCGGCTGAAAGTGAATTTCCTGAGAATCCAAAGACTGTTTTATTAATGAAGAACTGCCAGAGATTCATGGAACTGTCCTGCAGGTTGCTGGAGCTTCCATAATAGCTGACAACAAGAGTCTGTGAATGCAGCTGTTCAATCATTGGGAATGTGTACCAGACGGTAAGCAGGAAGGCTGTGGCAGCGCCCTTGAATATGGTCCATACTTTTCTGCAATTCATAGTACGCAGATGAAAAAGAAATAGGATGATACAGAGTACAGTGCCAAGCAGGAATGTAAGGTTATGCGCTAGAATCAGACCAGTGAGTCCGATGGTCAATGTACTCCATTTATGACTGTCTTCGACAAGTATTTCATACATTCCAAGAACCATGATTGGAAGAAATGTGAATGCGAGTATTTCTCCAAAAGCACCGCGTACATAGATATCGGTAATGCGATAGTTAGAGAACAGATAAGCAGCACCTGCAATCCATCCCGCAGACTGCTTATGAGAAATATGAGTGACAAGTTTAGTCATTGCAAAACAAGAGAAGAAAGATGCACAGATGACACTGAACTTGTAGGCAGTAGAGACTGCCATTCCTGCGAGATGAAGAAGTGCAGGAATAATCAGAAGTACGTCATTGTAGAACAGCGGACTTGCATAGCCGTATCCATTATTTTCATAAGGATAGAGCGCAGGAAAGAAGTTTCCTTCTGTTATGGATCTAGAAAGCTGCTCAATTCTGGAAACATGAAAGAACGTATCATGTTCAATTGGGAGCAGGCTGCTGAAGATGTATGGAATCATTAATATGAAAGTAAAGATGGCTGCTGCAAGCAGATCTTTCCAGTTATTCTTAAATGTTTTCTTTAACCAAAGTACCATGTGCTGAACCACTCCAAAGATTTAATATAGCTTAAGTTTGTGCCGAATCCCGCAGTAACTGGCAGGAAGGCTAGAAACAGACAGACGTAGGCGATCAGGAATATACAGATCAGTATCTTTCCGATCTTTCCGCATTTTTCAATGTACGCACAGGCATAGACAATTGCCAGTATTGCAAAGAAGGATGTTGGATAGAAATGATAAGCAAATACACATCTTGTAATAATGATCCATGGGCATAAAGCGGTCAGATACCCAACAAGTATGATCCAGCTGTTCTGCGTTCTTCTGCGAAGAAGATCAATGAATACAAATATAATTGCTGGAAGACCGGCCCATGTCAGCAATGGATTAGAGAAGCAGGATATACTGTGACTAAGTGCCTGTGCATCGGTTCCGTAGTAATACCAGATTGGGCGCAGATCAAGGAGCCACTGATTCCATGTGCTGCTGTAAGGATGTGTTGCCTTGAGATTGATATGATAGTTATACATGTACTGTATCTGTTTCCATACGTTAGCAATAGACCAGCTGTCTCCTTTCCATACATGATCGGGAAGGTAGCAGAGCCAGTAGATAATAACAGGTATGATAATGAAGAACAGGAAGCAGAAGAGAATGGAATGGAGCAGACGATCAGGATAGATACTGACAATATGCTGTGCTTCCTCTTTCTGCTGATCATTCAGTGAATCGTCATTTTTCTTCAGAAGCCGATTTGCCTTGATGTATACAATGCCTTCCTGAATCCATTTGGCAAACAGAAGAAGGGCAAGTCCGACTGCACTGTAGCATGCGGTCCATTTCGTTGCGATGCCCAGACCCATGGCAATACCGCATGCACAGAGAAGCTTCATCTGCTTTCTTAATGAGGTGTCGTAGAAGCTTGTCTGAATATAGCGGATCATGAAATAGAACATAAGAAGAATGAAGAATACACTGAATGGTTCCAAAGTTCCTATTCGAGAGGTTGTTAAATGCATAAAGTCAGCAGCCAGCAGGATAGAACCTACCGTACATAGAGAAGTATTTTTGAACATTCTCTTCATGATCAGATAGAACATTGGAATCAGAAGTACACCGAATACAGCTCCCGGTATTCTCCATGCAAGCGGATTCATCCCGAACAGCTTAATGGAAAATGCCATCAGATTAGTGCCTAGAAGAGGATGTACAGTTGCGTACATGGACTGCCCATTGGCAATTTCCCATGCATTTCTTGGATGGTAGATTTCATCAAAGTATGCTTCATCAAGATAGGTTGGATAAGCAGTCATTTTATCCTGCTCATCAATCATTAATGTAGCAGGGTATTTGCTGGAAGAACCGCTGTCCTGATAGACAGATACAGGCAGGAATTCTGCTTCATTACTGTCGGCGTTTCTGAAGGCAATCTCCGTTAGCGTATTGTTCTTGGAAAAACTGGATATCTTAATGTATTTATAGTTCCAGTTTCCCTCATAAATACTGTACTCATAGATTGATCCTGTTTCACAGGTGGTCAGTTCATCCCAGCTGATCAGGTCATTGGAACCATAGATCTTAGTTCCTTCAATGCCAAGCTGATATGTATCTGTATTGGAATTGTTGTCACCCTCATCATAGATTGTGTAGATAGAACTGAAGTGTGTACTATCCGTCAGTTCGAGAATAGTATCCTGTATGCCCGTTTCTGAAGTTGGCTGCCATGTAGTTGCTGGAAATACAGTAGAGCCAAGCTGCCAGAAGGAGACAAGAGCATACAGAGCTGTGATAAGTATCAGACTGCAGAAGTCCTTATTTGTAAAATGCGGTGTATTTTTAGAATAGCGTACAAATGACAGCGAAGAGATTCTCTCTGACTTTTCCTTCTTGACGGGAAGATGAATGAAATGGAAGAAGCATAGAATACCTGCTGTTATAAGAATTCCAATAATAAGGATACTGAGCAGTTCAGTATCCTGAAATAGGTTCAGACTGATTGTTTGCATACGGGTATTATAACCTACTTCACATTGATTAAAGCAAAGGCTCCATATCAAAACTGTCCAGAAGTTCATTTGTCTTCATAAGACTGTAGGAGTTGATTACGGCATAGAATATGACAGCATCTCTCTTATCTCTTGCATACAGTGGCGCTTCTCTGCCTGCTTCCAGTGCTTTCCGCACCTCTGTGCTGTTTAAACCTGCAGCAATGCATAGACAAAGTATCTTATCTCTTCCAGGGTTCTTGCTGCCATCCATAATATGGTAGAAGTAGCTTCTTTCAAGACCGCTGCTGCGGCATAGATCCATTTTCTCTGTATTCTGTACCTTATCGAGGCTCAGATAGTAATCTATGAAGCTTCTATAAGGATCAGACTGTTCTACAGTATGAATGTATTCTTTTAATGTGTCCTCATTATCTGTACTGTTCAGTATCTTTTCAAGACGTTCTGTTGTTTTTCTGTCCATTGCTTTTCACCTTTCAACGTAAGAAAATAATAACATGACAACTATTGATGATTCATTGTATAAGGTGCTTTATACATATCCTAATCAGAAGCAGTTCATCGTTCTGGATGGTATCAGCGGCCGTATATACGTTAAGAAAGTTCTGGATATATATGCGATTGAAGTTTTTGAGCATCTCAGCAGACATCATAATATTCATATTCCTGCTGTAAAGGCTTTTTATGAGGTAAATAATAAACTGACTGTAATTGAGGAATTTATATCTGGGCAGACGCTCAGCGAATATCTAAAGGAAAAGATACCTAATGATGATGAGAAAAGGGAAATACTGAAGCAGCTGCTGGAAGGAATCTCTTTCCTTCATTCTGCAGAACCGCCGATCATTCATCGCGATCTTAAGACGGATAATATTATGATCACAGATGATGGCATTCTTAAGGTGATAGATTATAATGCGGCAAAAATTCCGGATCCCTCAGAGAAGAGAGATACAGTGCTGATTGGTACAGAGGGCAGTGCAGCACCGGAACAGTATGGGTTTGCACAGAGTGACTGCCGTACGGATATCTATGCATTGGGCATTATGCTGCGAAAATTATTTCCGGAAGATGCCTATATGAATCGTGTAGCAGACAAAGCAACCAGAATGGATCCGAAGGATCGCTATGCAACTGTTGAAGAACTGCAGAAAGCGTGCTTCAGACAGATGGACATCAAACAAAAGCCAAGCAGCGGGATCAATATACCTGGCTTTCGAACAGGAAATATAGGACATATGATTGCGGCTGTATGTGGATATGCATTTCTCCTCTACATGTGTGTGACAATGCAGATCACTTCGGAAACCGGCATAGTAATGACTGGAGCATATGCAAATATTGAAAAAGCAGCGATAATGCTGGTTTTTCTCAGCATTATTGATCTCTTTACACACTGGTCGCATTTCTTTGACAGAATACCGCAGCTGAAAAGTGACAGCCGATCTGTCAGAGTGCTGTCCTATACATGTGTAATCTTTCTAATTTTTGTATTCTGGGCTATGATTGGTGTAATAGCGCAGAGCATTGCAGTCAAAGTATAGTAAAAGGACCTTGCGGTCCTTTTCTCTTTTCCACCCGTATACATGTATTCTTAAATCAGTACTTTGTTACTTCGTAAATGTTAAATGATGCTGCGGCCATAGCATCCAGCTTGTCATCTTCTGTATATTCAAATACCTTGAAATCCTGTGACTGTCCAGCTGCGATGGAGTCAATATAGCATGTGTCTGAATTGATACGGTTGCCATCAGCATCCAATGCCTCGATGCTGACAGTTCCGCTGAAGTCTTCACTGGAGATGTTTGTGATGCTGACAGGAAGTTCAGTAGTATGAATGTTATATTCATCTGCCTGGTCCGACCAAGTTCCTAAGGTGACCTGAATGTCATTCTTGAGAAGACTGTCGGTGTTGCCGCCTGCTGCGTTATTTGTATCTGCACTGATAGAGGCGGCAGCGTCATCTAGAGATTTGCTCCAGGATGCCTGCAGAGCCAATGTGATTGCCATGGAAGCCGCACAGAGAATTACAGCTGCAATGCCCAGTGCTTTTTTGCCTGACTTAACAACACCTATAATGCCGAATATCAATCCAATGATACCGAATACGAAAGCTGCGTTATTTACAATTGGAATAAAAGAAAGCGCGATAGCGATAATACCTAGTACGAGTGAAACAATTGCTAATGCTGAGGTAGCTTTTTTAACTGGTTTGTTGTTTTCTGACATAACTGTGTGCATGACCTGAATGGTCATTCCCCCTTGTATTTCAATTATAAAAATAATGAAAAAATGGTGGTGTCCTGAAAGGACACAGAAGAAATTGAAACGAGTATAATAACACTATGACTAAAACGGGACTGATTATGGAAGGCGGCGCTATGAGAGGTATGTTCACAAGCGGCGTTATAGATGTATTTATGGAACATGACATTACTTTTGATGGAGCAATCGGTGTTTCGGCAGGAGCAGCCTTTGGAGTGAATCTGAAATCAAAGCAGATTGGCAGAGGTATTCGATACAACAAAAAATACTGCCGTGACTGGAGATATTGTTCGGTGCGTTCCTGGCTGACAACCGGTGATTTGTATGGCGGGGAGTTTGATTATGTAGAACTGCCTTCTAAACTTGATCCATGGGATCGAGAGGAATTTACAAAAAATCCAATGGAGTTCTGGTGTGTTGCGACTGAAGCAGTCGAAGGTAAGGCTATGTATCATAAATGTACGACTGGGAATCATAATGACTTGAAGTGGATACAGGCATCTGCATCTATGCCGTTAGCGTCTAAGGCGGTACAGATTGACGGAAAGGACATGCTCGATGGCGGAATCTCTGATTCTGTACCGCTGAAATACTTTCAGTCCATTGGCTATGACAGATGCACAGTTATTCTTACCCAGCCTGCAGATTATCGCAAAGAACCATATTCTAAGGGAATGCAGGCAGTAATGAAGACGTCACTGCGTAAATATCCTGGAACATTGGATAAGCTGATGCACAGAGCAGATGCTTATAATAAGAACATTGCGTCTATATGCAGGCAGGAAGCTGAAGGCAGTGTATTTGTCATCCGTCCTTCTGAAAGCCTGAATATTGGATCTGTATGCCATGATCCGGATGAACTGCAGAGAGTATATAACATGGGACGGAAAGCAGGGCTTGAAAGCCTTTGGAATCTGAAGGGATTTCTAAAAAAATGAAGAGCGTGCAAAGCTCTTTTTTTCACAATTGAAAATTGTAAGTGTTTCATTTTGGGTTAACATGCATAAAGACAGGACTTTTATAATTTTCTATGAAAATTACCAAAAATGAATGTTTAAAATTGTTAAAAAAAACGAAGCATCTCTATTGCAACGGCCGAAGGTTGTGTTTATAGTAAAGCTACAGAGAAAGATAGTTGGAGTTCCAACTAATTACTGTTAGAAAATAGGGGATTAGCAATGTACGTCATTAAAAGGAGTGGCGAGGAGGTGTCATTTGATGCCGATAAAATCGTCAATGCAGTGAAAAAAGCGAACGCTGCAACAGTTACAGAAAAGCAGATTTCCGATGAAGAAATCACAGCAATTACTAATAAGGTAATTGCCGGATGCAACACAATGGCTCATGCCATCAATGTTGAAGAAATCCAGGACATGGTTGAGAATGAGCTGATGGAGTCAGGTGCATATACACTTGCTCACAACTACATTACATACCGTTATGAAAGAGCTCTTGTTCGCAGAGCCAACACAACAGACAAGAAGATCCTGTCTTTGCTTGGACGCAATAATGAAGAAGCCAAGCAGGAGAATTCAAACAAGAATCCCACGGTCAACTCTACCCAGAGAGACTATATGGCAGGGGAAGTATCCAAGGATATCACGAAGCGTTTTCTGCTTCCTGAGGATATTCTGGATGCACATGAAAAAGGAATCATCCATTTTCATGATGCGGACTACTTTGCACAGCCTATGTATAACTGCTGTCTTGTGAATCTTGAAGATATGCTTCAGAACGGCACTGTAATCTCCGGTACTAAAATAGAAAAACCGCACAGCTTTGCAACAGCCTGCAACATTGCTACACAGATCATTGCACAGGTTGCTTCAAATCAGTATGGCGGACAGACGATCACACTTGCTCATCTTGCTCCTTTTGTTGATATTTCCAGGAAGAAGTACAGAAAGGCAGTTGCTGAGGAAATGGCTGCTGCACATGTAGATGTGAAACAGGAAGATATTGAACGCATTGCAGAAACAAGAGTCAGAAAAGAAGTTACAACTGGCGTTCAGACAATTCAGTATCAGATCATCACTCTGATGACAACTAACGGACAGGCTCCATTCGTCACGGTATTCATGTACTTGGATGAAGTTCCGGCTGGGCAGACAAGAGAAGACCTTGCCATGATCATTGAAGAAATGCTCAAACAGAGAATGCAGGGTGTTAAGAATGAGAAGGGCGTGTGGATCACACCGGCTTTCCCAAAACTGATCTATGCTCTGGATGAAGATAATATTTACGAGAATTCCAAATATTTCTACCTGACAAAGCTGGCTGCTGAATGTACAGCCAAGAGAATGGTTCCTGATTACATCTCTGCAAAGATTATGAAGAATCTGAAAGGCGATGTATATCCATGCATGGGCTGCCGTTCCTTCCTGACACCGGATAGATTTACTGCAGCAGGTATAGGAAATGATGCACATGCTGAGAACTATAAGGAAGGACAGCATAAGTACTACGGACGTTTCAATCAGGGTGTTGTATCGATTAACTTGGTAGATGTTGCCTGCTCTTCCAAGAAGGATCTGGATAAGTTCTGGAAGATTTTTGATGAGAGACTTGATCTTTGCTACAGAGCACTGATGATCCGTCATAACAGACTGTTGGGAACACCAAGTGATGTTGCACCAATCTTATGGCAGAATGGTGCTATCGCCCGTTTGAAGAAGGGTGAGACAATTGACAAACTTCTCTTCAATGGCTATTCAACAATTTCACTTGGATATGGCGGACTTGCAGAATGCGTAAAATACATGACTGGAGAATCGCATACAACTCCGGATGGAGAAAAGTTCGGGCTTGAGGTAATGCAGCATTTGAATGATGCATGCATGAAGTGGAAAAAGGAAACTAACATCGATTTTTCAGTCTATGGAACACCGATGGAATCTACCACTTACAAGTTTGCTAAGTGCCTGCAGGAGAGATTTGGCATTATTCCAGGTGTTACAGATAAGAACTACATTACAAACTCTTATCATGTTCATGTCACAGAGCCAATCAATGCATTTGACAAACTGACCAAAGAAGCTAAATTCCAGCAGCTGTCACCTGGCGGAGCTGTATCCTATGTAGAGGTTCCTAACATGCAGAACAATGTGCAGGCTGTTCTTGCACTGATGAAGCACATTTATAACACGATCATGTATGCTGAACTGAATACAAAATCTGATTACTGCCAGAAGTGCGGCTATTCAGGAGAAATACAGATCGTTGAAGATGAGAATAAGAAGCTGATCTGGAGATGCCCGAATTGCGGTAATACGGATCAGAATACGATGAATGTCGCAAGACGTACATGCGGTTACATCGGTACACAGTTCTGGAATCAGGGCAGAACTCAGGAAATCAAGGAAAGAGTACTGCATCTCTAATAGGAATATGGAAGATCCGCATCAGGAAGATACGGATCTTCTTTCTTGAAGTGCTATAATGCACATGCTTAGTTTGAAAGGAAATGCGATATGAACAAGTACAAAATCAATCCGGAAGTATTCAGTGGAATGAAGGGCATCAAGATCAGACCGATGTCTGTCTGTGATGATAAAACAGGAATGGAGCTTCCGTTTATAGGAAATAATGAAGAGGAAAATCCTTCTTTTCAGTGTCCTCTGGAACAGGATACTGAATTGACGGAACTCTCCAGTGATGATCCGGAGTTCATTGAAAGAAAGAGGACACTGATGCAGCAGCCTAAAACAATGGAAGCTGTAATTGAGCCTGCGGGCAAGGATATTGCTATATCAATGAATGATGATGAACTGTCTGTAAATGACTGCTTCAGTGCAGCCCGCTGTTTCCTTTCGGCAATGTATGCAGTTTCAGGCAAATCACAGGGGAAGAAGTCCCCGCACAGCGCAGAAAAATTCAGAAAGATGATCGAGGCAGCTGTAGAGGATGATGCTTTTTGGAGAAACGGAGAAAAATAATATGTATTATGGAAATATAAAGGATTATGACATTGCGGATGGGGAAGGATGCCGTGTAACGCTTTTTGTTTCCGGCTGCACAAATCATTGCAAGGACTGTTTCCAGAGAGAAACATGGAATTTCAAGTTCGGCAATGAATATACTGACGATATCGAGAATGAAATTATAGCCAGACTGAAGAAGGAAATGATTCAGGGTTTGACACTTCTCGGCGGGGAGCCTTTTGAACCTGAAAATCAGCGGGAGCTTGTAAAGCTGCTGAGGAGAGTCAGAAGGGAACTGCCGCAGAAAGATATCTGGAGCTATACGGGATTTGTTCTGGATAAGGATCTTCTGGAAGGACAGAGAAAACACTGTGAAGTGACAGATGAAATGCTTTCATTGCTGAATGTACTGGTCGACGGTCCATTTATTGCTGAAAAGAAGAACATCGCCCTGTATTTCCGTGGATCAGAGAACCAGAGAGTGATTGATATGCCTAAAACATTGGCTGAAAAGAAGATTGTTCTGTATCATAGCTGAAAAAAACTTTCCTAGGAAAGTTTTATTTTTGTTTTAAACCGTTATGCAGACAATTTCTGACAAAGTCCGGATCAAAGTGCTTTGCTCTTGTTCCTGTGTACCCTCTATCCAGTGTGGAGGCTTCTGCAATTTCCTCTTTGGTAAGCTTAAAGTCCCAGATATTAAAGTTCTGCTCAATTCTTTCCTTATGCGTGCTCTTAGGAATAACAATGACTCCTCTGTCAACATTCCATCTTAGCAGCACCTGAGCGACGCTTTTATGATGCCTGTCTGCAATTTTCTGAAGTATTGAAAGATCTTCATCGTTGTATCTTCCACCGCCCAGAGGTGCCCACGCTTCAACGGCAACACCATAATATTCTGCGGTATCGAGAGCCTGTTTCTGTACATACCAAGGATGTGTCTCAATTTGATTGACGGCAGGAATGACATTCACTGTCTCACAGAAGTTTGCCAGTATGTTGGGATAGAAATTTGAAACGCCGATGGCCTTCAGTTTCCCTTCTTTATAGGCATCTTCCATAGCTCTCCAAGCCGAGAAATAGTCAGACATAGCTTGATGTTCAAGATACAAATCAAGGTAATCCAGATTGAGTTTCTTTAGGGAAATGTCAATTGCTTTTCTTGCGGTGTCGTAGTTTTTCATGTCAGCTACCCAAAGTTTAGATGTGATGAACAGATCTTCTCGTCTGCACAGACCGTCATCAATTGCCTTATGCACAGCTTCACCCAAGGCATCTTCATTCCCATATGCAGAAGCCGTATCAAACAGACGGTAGCCTGTCCTGATTGCGTCATAGACAGCATCGAAACATACTTCTTTGTCAGGGATTCTGAATACACCAAATCCTTCCATAGGTATCTTTGCACCTGTATTTAATAATGTATAGTCCATAAGCTGTTCTCCTTTTTAACAATATAATACTAAAACAAGGTTGTAATCTATAAACATTCTCCTTTATGATAGTCAGGTAAAGAGTGAAAATATGAAAATTTGGTTAACAAGACATGGACAGACGAATCTGAATCGGCAGAAATTAATGCAGGGAAGAACAGATGAGCCTTTGAATGAAACAGGAATCCAGCAGGCAGAGAAAGCAAGAGAAATGATTGGCAATATTTCTTTTGATGCGGTATATGCAAGCCCTCTGCAGAGAGCGGTATTAACAGCTTCTATTATTGGCAATACAGAGAAAGAGAATATAATTACAGATTCCCGTCTGACAGAAGTGGAGTTTGGAAAGTATGAACTGAAGAAGTATTACCTGATGGGACCTGTTATGACAGCACATTGGGTATGGCCTGAAGTGATACCGGCACCTGCCACTGTAGAGAGTGTTTCCTCTATGGTTGAAAGAAGTTCATCTATCCTAAAGGAAATAGAAGCAAAAGATTATGAAAATGTGCTTATCGTCTGTCATGGGGGGATTATCAGAGCTCTGAGAGGATATCTGACTGACAGCAAAAATGGTATTCAGTGGAGACCGAAACCGCATAACTGTGAAGTAAGAGTATATGAATCAGTGAATGGAAAGCATACATTTCTAAAGGATTACAGAATCGACTGACTGTGAAAATTTCACTTACGTTAGAAAAATGAAACGTGTATAATTCGTCATGCTGAGCAGCTAAGTGCATAAGTCCAAGTGATTTGGACTTATGCACTTTTTTCTCGGTTATGAAAAGAGGCGTTACATGGATCAAAAAGAAACAAATTCATTCTTGGTAAATGACAGTCTGTCATCTCTGATGTGCAGATATTCTGTACCATGCATTATTTCATTAGTTGTAGCAGCACTGTATAACATTGTCGATCAGATTTTTATTGCCAATGCATCCTATCTTGGATCATATGGCAATGCGGCCAATACAGTTGTTTTTCCTATGACAGTTGTTGCATTGGCAATTGCGGTCATGATTGGAGATGGATGCTGTGCTTATGTCAGTATCTGTCTTGGCAGGGGAGGAAAGAAGGATGCAGCCGGCAGTATCGGGAGTTCCATTACACTGTGCATTCTCAGCAGTATTGTTCTGACAGCGGTGTATTTCATATTTATGAATCAGATACTGACAGTATTCGGTGCACATGTAAATGAACAGACATATCAGTTTGCTTCACAGTATTTCACATGGATTTCTGCAGGCATTCCGTTCTATATGTTCGGGCAGGCAGTCAATCCAATTATCAGAAGTGATGGAAGCCCAAGGTATGCAATGGCAGCCACTCTGGCTGGTGCAGGTGTTAATCTGGTCCTGGATCCTGTATTTATTTTTGGATTTCAGTGGGGAATGGCAGGCGCCGCGATTGCGACAGTACTCGGACAGATACTGACAGCTGTTATTTCTATTATTTATCTAATGCATATGAAAGCAGTACAGCTGGAGAAAGGTTCATTTATGATTTCTCTTCATTTAATGAAGAAGGTTCTTCCTTTAGGGATAACAAGTTTCCTCTCACAGATATCCATGGTTGCTGCTATGCTTGCAATGCAGAATATGGTTGTTAAGTATGGTGCACTGGATCCAGTATTCTCACAGGCACAGTATGCACAGATACCAATGGCTGTACTTGGGATTGTTATGAAGTTCTTCCAGATTGTAATTTCCATTGTTATAGGTATGGCTGCAGGATGCATTCCTGTAGCTGGATATAATATGGGTGCAGAAAGAAAGGACAGAGTCAGAACTCTGTTCAGAATGCTGCTGATCTGTGAAGCGGCTGTAGGGGCTGTCGGACTATTTATTGCAGAAGTATTCCCGACTCAGCTTATCGGTATCTTTGGTGCTTCTGGAGAGAGTGCATATTACACACAGTTTGCAGTGAAGAGCTTCCGTATTTATTTATGCATGATGATACCAGCATGCATAAACAAGGCATCGTTTATTTATCTGCAGGCAATGGGCAAGGCACTAGCGTCAACATTGCTCTCATTGGTAAGAGAAGTGATATTCGGTGTTGGGTTTGCATTGATACTGCCTCTGTTTTTTGGATTGAATGGGGTGCTGTATTCTATGCCTCTGTCTGATGCATTGACCTTTATCATTTCAGCTGCAATTATTATTAAAGTATTGAGCTATTTGAAACAGGATGATGAAGAAATGCAGATGCAGCAGGAAACAGAAAATAGCTGATACGTTGCATTACATATACAAAACAAAGAACCAAGCAATGATCCTGAACAGATCGTGCTTGGTTCTTTTTACATTCAATCCTCGTTTCTCTGCTTCATTGTCGGGAAGAGCAAAACGTCACGAATGGAATCCTGACCGGTCAGCAGCATGACAAGTCTGTCAATGCCCATACCAATTCCTCCGGTAGGCGGCAGGCCGTATTCAAGTGCTTCTACATAGTCTGTATCCATTTCAGAAGCTTCATCATCACCGGCCGCCTTAGCTTCCAGCTGTTTCTCAAATCTCTGCTTCTGATCAATTGGATCATTCAGCTCTGTAAAGGCGTTGTCCATTTCGATACCCATGATCTCAAGCTCAAATCTCTGTGTGAATCTTGGATCATCAGGATTCTTCTTTGCGAGAGGGGAAATCTCAATCGGATGTCCATATACAAAGGTAGGCTGTTCAATCTTATCTTCACAGAATTCATCAAAGAACAGCGAGATGATATTTCCTACAGTTCTCTGATGCGATGCTACCTGTACATTGTGTTCCTTGGCAAGTTCCAGTGCTTGGTCAACAGACATCGGCTGCCAGAAATCAACTCCGGTAACTTCCTTAACAGCATCGACCATATTCCATCTCTTATAAGGAGCTTTCAGAGAAATAGTCTTTCCCATGAACTCAAAATCAGTCTTATGGAATACTTCGTTGGCAACACTCTCAAAGAGTTCCTCATTCATCTTCATCATGCCTTCCAGATCACTGTAGGCACAGTAAGCTTCCATGGTAGTGAACTCTGGGTTATGTTTCAGGTCCATACCTTCATTTCTGAAGATACGTCCTATTTCATATACTTTTTCCATATCTCCTACGATCAATCTCTTTAACGGAAGTTCGGTCGCAATCCTAAGATAGAAATCTCTGCCCAGAGCGTTGTGGTGTGTGATAAATGGTCTGGCATTGGCACCGCCGAGTATTGGATTCAGGATAGGTGTTTCTACTTCAATATATCCATGGCTGTCCATCCAGTGCTGAATAGCACGGATGATTCTTGGACGCAGTATTGCGATTTCTCTGGACTGCTCATTTTCAATCAGGTCAAGATATCTTCTTCTGTATCTTTCTTCCTTATCAGTCAGACCATGGAATTTCTCAGGCAGAGGTCTCAGTGCCTTGGTCAGATGTGTATACTCATGTGCTTCAATAGAAAGCTCTCCGGAATCAGTCTTGATAACCTTGCCCTTGATACCGACAATATCGCCTAGGTCGGACTGCTTGAAGATTTCATAGACATCATCACCGACAATTCTCTTGTTGACGACTGTCTGGATCTGTCCGCTGCGATCAAGCATATGCATGAAGCCAAGCTTGCCCATACGTCTCTTCGTCATAATACGGCCGGCAATGGAAACTTCATTATCCTGTTCAGTCAGTTCTTCCTTTGTGCTGTCGGAGAATCTTGCTTTGATCTCGGCTGAGTGATCAGTCTGATTATATGCATGTCCAAAAGGATCAATGCCTTTATCCTTCAGTGCATTCATCTTATCCAGACGTGCCTTCTGCTGGTCATTCATCTTTTCTTGTTTTACTGCCTTGGCAGCGCTCTGCAGCTTCTTATCCATGTTCTTTCTGAAGTTTTCAAGCTTTTCTCTGCTTGCTTCAGGAAGGGCACTGCGGAAATCATCATACTGTGTTTCAGCTTTCTTCAAGTTCTCCTCAAAAGCTGAGTCATACTTCTTTGCTTCGTCTTCACCCAACGCATTCTTGATCAGATCACGGTGTGCCTGATGTTTTTCCTTCAGTTCATCAAGTGGATTCTTAATGTCTGTCATATATCTGTTCTCCTCCCAACATAAAAGCTCCAGTCTGTAGGGACGAGAGCTTGTTCGTGGTACCACCCTAATTCACGGTATTTATAATACCGCCTCATTGTTCTGGCACTATCGCTGCCAACGGCCATTCTCGGGAGTCTTTAGAATATCCGTTCCTGCATCCTCTATCTCATCGCTCAGAGGTTTCTGTAATGCTTTGCCGGGTTCCTTCTCCGTCACTGTCTGACGCCGCTTATTCTAGCATAATTCTGCATACTTTCAATCAGCAGTTTACTGCTGAGCTATCTTAAGCGATGTTTTTTTCATCCTGACGACAACATATACTGCTGTCACAAGTTCTGCAATAGGCATTGCAAACCATAATGCTGAGCTTCCAAACAGTATTGGAAGCAGCATGATCATTGATCCAGATATAACCGCACCTCTTAGAAGAGAAACAGTAAAGGAGACCATTGGCTGCAGAGTTGACTGGAAATAGTAAGTGGCATAGATATTGAACGGAAGAAGTGCAAATGAGATGGCATATGTTCTCATAATAGCAGGTGCTATAGCAAGTACAGAATCTGTAGGTGTCATGAACAGTCTGACAAATCCATTCGGGAAGAACATGACAAGAATGAGCCATATGGTACTGATGATTGTGATAGTGATCATGCAGTAATGTACAAGCAGCTGTACTCTGTCTTTTTTTCCTGCACCGAAATTGACGGAAAGAATTGGCTGTGATGCCTGACCGACACCATATGCACAGCATTGTACAAAGGTACTGATATTGACAATTATTCCATAAACTGACAGCGCATCTTCACCGAGATATTTCATTATCTGCTGATTAAACAGAATTGTAATGAAACCCATGGCTATATCAATAAAGAAAGTTGAAAAGCCCGTGGTAATAATTGAGCGTATCTTACTAATGAAATTAGAAGGTTTTACAAGATGCAATGTACACTCCGGATTTCTGAAGTGTGTCAGCATAACGATCAATGAAAGAGATGCACTGCCTACTGTTGCAATGGCTGCTCCCATAATGCCAAGGTTGCATGTGAAGACAAGAAAATAGTCACCGAATACGTTGATCAGTCCGCCGCACATAACTGCTTTTGTTGCAAGACCTGGAGCACCGTCATTTCTGAGAAATGCGGAAAGCATCTGTGTAAATAGGAATACAGGTACGGAAAAGCATACCGGATAGAGATATTTTTTACAAAGCGGCATCAATGTTTCACTGGCACCGAACAGTGTCAGCATCGGTTCCTCAAAGAGAATTAGAACAGCCCATATAATGGCAGCGAATATAATTGTCAGTATCAGTGCGGCTGTGAAGTATTCATTCTGCTTATCCTTGCTTTCGCCTTTTCCACGGCAGTTGCTGAGAAGGACTGAGCCTCCAATTCCACCAAGCAGTCCAAAGCTGTAGATGATGTTCCAGATTGGAGAAATGACAGCCATGGCAGCAGAACCGGAAGGCCCGTGATACTGTCCCACCATGACCATGTCCACGACACCGTATATGGAAGAAACAAGTGCACTTCCAAATGCTGCAGATAGGTACTTTAAATAGGTTCTCTTTAAATCCGAATTTAATAAGTTCATTTTCTTTCCTCCTATAATACAAAAAAGCCGGATAGGACAACAGGCGTTCCAGCCTGTCACCTTATCCGGCTTATCATTTCCAATGAATGATTTGCCTCCGCGTGAGCCCTATATTTTTAGTTCATTTCAGAAGGCATGTCAACACCAAATTAAAAAAATCCCGAATTTCTTCGGGATTGGAAGCTATTCTTCCGTTTCACTGTCCTGCTTATCACTGGCATCATGTTTCAGCATGTTATTAACAATAATGCCGAGGATCAATGCACATGCGATGGAAGTGATTGTAACACTGCCGAAGTTCAGCGAAAGTCCGCCGATACCGGCAATCAGGATTGTAGAAACTACATATAGATTTCTATTCTCATCCAGATTGACTTTCTGGATCATCTTCAGCCCGGATACAGCAATGAATCCATACAGTGCCATACAGACACCGCCCATAACACATGCCGGAATAGATGAGATGAAAGCTACGAATGGTGACACAAAGGCAATCAGTATACATTCGATAGCAGCAGTGATGATTGTAGCAACGGAGGCGTTCTTAGTGATAGCAACACAGGCAATAGATTCACCATATGTTGTATTTGGACATCCCCCGAAGAAAGCACCTGCCATTGAACCGATACCATCGCCGAGAAGGGTATGATCCAGTCCTGGATCTCTGAGAAGGTCGCGTCCGATGATGGATGATATATTCTCATGATCAGCAATATGCTCAGCGAATACAACGAAAGCAACTGGGATGTAGGCTGCAGCAATAGTACCGATATATGCAGCATCGATTTGTGCAAAGCCTTCTCCAAACTTCAGAAAGGTGAAGTCAGGGACAGCGATGAATGTACTGAGCGTTATACCGTCTTTTACAAGATTCTGGAAAGGTGCGAAGTTGATAATCTGCATCGGTGCATAGCCGGTAGAATTGCCGATGAATGTGAATATGCATGCACATGCATAGCCGGCAAGAATACCGATGATGAATGGAATCATTCTTGCATTCTTTCCACCGTATGTACTGACAAGCATTGTAGCGGCTAGGGCTACAAGTCCGCAGAGAATAGCAATCTGTGTTCTGTCACCAGTGACACTGCTTGTAGCAAGATCACTGACAGCATTTGTTGCAAGTGAGAGACCGATAATAGCAACTGTAGGTCCGATAACGACTGGCGGCATCAGTCTGTCTACCCATCCAACACCGACTTTTCTGATGATCAGAGCAAATGCAACATAGACAAGTCCGGCAAAGGCTGCACCTAGAAACAGTCCGACATAGCCAGCAGAAATACTGACAGCACCGGCAAAGGCTGCACTCATGGATCCTATAAACGCAAAAGAAGAGCCCAGAAAAACAGGGCTCTTGTGTTTGGTAAATAGGATATAAACGAGAGTGCCGACACCGGCGCCGAGAAGAGCGGCTGCCGTACTCATGCCGTTGCCGATGACTAGAGGTACCGCAATCGTAGCTGCCATAATTGCAAGAACCTGCTGGAATGCAAAAACAATCAGCTGACCGAAACGTGGTTTATCTTCGACATCGTATACTAACTTCATTTATGAATCCCCCTTTATCGTGCTAAATCTTATACTATTTCAGGGAAATGTAAAGTGAAAAATATAGAAAAATATTTACGTAATGATAAGCTTATTGCTGTATGAATATTCAGGAATGGCTTTTTGGCCTATTAGAAAATAAAGTGCTGTTATCTGCAGTCTGCGGATGTGTGATTACACAGCTGATAAAACTTGTAATAGATCTTGCAAGCGGTCATTTTTCTTTGAAGAAAATATTTGAATCAGGAGGAATGCCAAGCTCCCATTCTGCTCTTGTATGTGCACTTGCAACGTCGTGCGGCATTGTAGAGGGAAGCACATCATCTATATTTGTAATCAGTGTTATCCTTGCGGCGATTGTTATGTATGACGCAATGGGAGTCAGACTCTCAGCAGGAAGAAACACGGAAGTGCTTAATAAGCTGCGCAGAAGAGATATTGAAGATGGAAGAAATCCTCTCATGGATCATGATTTGAAGGTGCAGAGAGGGCATACATTGCCTGAGATTGTTATTGGTGCTGCCTTGGGCATTATGATTGCAGTGGCAGTCTGTATCATTCTGTAAAAGTTTACTGTTCACATAGATATCGTTATAATTCAGACAGAGTTCACACAGCTGATGCTGTCTCTTTTTTACAATGTAGGTGAGGTGAATGAAATGAAAACAAAGATACTGAGAGTATTAGGCGCAGGTATCTCTATATCCGCAATATGCATCAGTGCGATTCCAGTACTGGCGGAGGGAGACGGTCAGCCGCCGTCTGCTCCATCCGGAGATGCTTCCGGCGGGGGAAATGCACCGTCTGGAAATGGCGGAGGCGGAGGAGCAGATACGCAGACGTATGACTATGCCGGAACGCTGAGCGGAGCTAAGACGGCTGATGGCACAGAGGAGTCCTCTGATAATGAAGAGATTACTGCTGATCAGGCTGATCAGAATGGTCTGCTGGCACAGAACAAAGGCACTCTTACAGTGAAGAATGGGACAATCAAGAAGTCTGGTGATGACGATGATGGTGATAACTGCAACTTCTATGGTATTAACTCGGTTTCATTAACTGTTGGGGAAGGATCATTATCTAAGATATCCGATACTGAACTAGGCGCTACCTCCACTGGTTCCAATGGAATCTTTGCAACAGATTCGGGTACAGCTTACGCGAACAATGATGTTATAGAAACAACAGCTGACAATTCAAGAGGATTGGATGCTACTTACAGCGGAACAATTCTCGCAAATAAGATGACGATTTCTACTCAGGGACAGCACAGTGCAGCTATAGCAACTGACAGAGGCGGCGGTTCAGTATCCGTAACTAATTCAAAGCTGACAACATCCGGAAGCGGTTCTCCTCTGCTGTACTCCACTGGAGATATAGAAGTTGATAATGTTACCGGGAAGGCTTCCGGTTCTCAGATAGCAGGTATGGAAGGACTGAATACAATTCTTATTTATAACAGCAATCTTTCCAGTACTATAACAAAGGCAACGGCCTCGGATCCAGTTGCAGATGGTGTCATTATCTATCAGTCAACTTCCGGCGATGCTGAATCCACTACCGGCGAAGCAGCATCATTTCAGGTAAGTGATTCTACACTGTCCAGTGATATTGAATCTGGTTCTATGTTCTATGTGACCAATACGACAGCAAATATTGTTCTGAAGAATACCAAGCTAAGCTTTGATTCCAATAAGGCAAATCTTCTTCAGGTTGAAGGCAATGACGCTAACAGCTGGGGTACAGCAGGATCAAATGGTGCTGCAGTTAAGTTCACAGGCATTGATCAGACATTGAATGGAAATATTGTGTCAGATACAATATCAACAGCAGATGTCTATCTGCTTTCAGGAACTGTATATACAGGTTCTGCTTCTATAGAAACAAACAGTGTTAACACAAACGTATCGTCAGCACCGCTTACAATGAATGTTTCATCTGACTCCAAATGGGTAGTAACTGGAGACTCTACTGTTACCAATCTGAATGTAGAGGATGGTGGAAAAGTTGTTGACGATGACGGAAAGACAGTGACGATTGTTGCAAATGGAACAACTGTTGTAGATGGTGACAGCGATATCACAGTCACTGTAACAGGAAGTTATGGAACAACTGTTGCAACAGGCACAGACAATGAGCTTTCTACAAGCTATATCGATCGTACCGATTTTGATTCCACATACAGTGTCAGCACTGAATTTGGTACAAATGCATCCGGAAAGTCTTCTTCGGCTGATTCTTCAAACGTGACTTCAGCTGTAACATCAGCAGTAACTGATGCTGCATCTTCCGAGAATGCGCCGATTGTTATTGTGATTATTGCAGCATGTGCAGCAGCTGCAGCAATTGTGTTCTATACTCTTCATAAAAAGAAAATAAAGAAGTGATAAACAAAAAGGGTCTCCAAATAGTTTGGGGGTTTAGCCATAACCTCGGTGGTCGACTTTGGGGGTCTGTATCAAAATGAGGCTGGAATTCAATTATGAATTTCAGCTTTTTATTTGGTGTAGATCATTTGTGATTAATTATGTTTCCTGTAACTTCCTCGTTTGGCACCAGTGTATGTATGCACTTCTTTTTCTTCTTTCGGAACAGCCAGTATTGACGGAGACTGCCTTGTGGCCCATAGAATTCGATTTCTAGTATATTCGAAATTCTTTACACCATTCGATTCCTTCTTGTAGTCTTTTGGTTTGTTGTTAAAAGACTCCATGGGACCGTTTGAAAGTCTTATTATGACATCTTTCTCCTGATCGACATTCTTCTTCGATATCGTTGTAAAGGAAGCTGTGATTGGTTTGGCATAGGTGGAAAGAAGATCTGCGAATTCTCTGAACATCTTCAATGTGCTCTGGCGATACTCTTTGATGAGAGCAGCTAAAGCAGGATCTGCTTCTTCTGGCTTCCCGACATAGGTCTGATTGAATTCTATGTATTTCTCTTTTTCACTCCGTATCAGTGGGAAGCTGTCATCCAGACTCATAAATATATTCTCCCGCTGATAAGTATCTAGGTGTTCGTTCAGACGTTTGCTGTAAATCCGTTTATATGAATAATGAATATGATCGACATCTTCCAGAAGAACCCATCGAAAGTTCTTGAGGATATATACTTCGCGTGAATCCTTTCTTGTCTGATAGTCTCTGTTGGTCTTCCTGTTTTCTTCTTCCAGCTTCTTCAGATCTCTTTTCTGGTATCGCTTCTTTACATGATTAATGTATGAGATGATCTTCCTGTTGATCCACTGAACAACATGGAACGAATCAACGATGGATACCGCATTCGGGAAGAATGTACGGGGATAATTGAGATACGGGTTATACATATCACTGACAATATACTTGACGCCATATCGCTCTGTTTTCGATATTGATCGGAAGTACTCTTCCGTCGTTTCCTTATTGCGATTGGGAAGGATATCAATGATCTGTCCGGTTCGAAAGTCCATGATTACCATTGCATATCGATCCTGGTGATTGAAAGCCATATAGACTTCATCTACCGAGATGATATCCGTCAATGGGAGACGAGGCAGACTGACATATTGCATGAATACAGTATGCACGTATGTGTTCGAGACATTATACTGACGAGCCACTTCCGCAGCAGACATATTAATATCCTTCATTTCATTGATAATCATGAGCGGTGTCAGGCTCGTCGATTGCTTGTAAGGCTCGAGAAAGTGAAAATGATCTGTTTCCATATGCCGGCACGAAGGGCATCTCCACTTTCTTTCCCTTACCTTGAGAGTCAGATGTCCGATTCCCTGTATAACAGGGTGATTGATTGTCCTGACATAGATCCCTCTGGAGTACATGCGTGCACCGCATTCTGGGCAATACACAGGTACGAGCTTCTTCTGCAGAACTACAATGCGTTCATCGTTCTTTATGGTCTGACCAACAATTTGAAGATCGGAATCCGTAATACCTAAAAGTTGTAAAATAGTGTTATCCATTGAACCATCCTTTCATTTTTGATCTACACAATCTCAATGATAGGCCGTCCAAAGGAAAAGGCGGAACCTTAACCAGTTCCACCTTTATTTGTACAGATTTGGCAGACCCCCAAAGTTGCCCCCCAAAAGTTAAGACCCCCAAACTATTTGGAGACCCAACAAAAATGGATTCCTAAGCGGATTGTCTGCTTAAGGATCCATTTTATTAATTGCTGTACATCTGATTGATATAGCTTACCAGTTTTTGTGCGACAGGATAGAGAAGAGAGCTCTTTGATCCATTATTCATGCTGATACAGAATGATGCATTATCTGTAAATCCAAGGAAATATGTGTGCAGACGATCACCGCTGCATTCTGCAGTGCCTGTTTTTGCATAAACCATTCCATAGTTGCTTTCATCAAGCCCGTAGAATACTGCATTGCTGTGAAGAACAGTCTTCAGCTGATTGTCTACACTCTCTGTAATGCATGTACTGAGCTTCTTATCGAAATGCTTATACAGAGTCAGAGAACCTTGAGTGATAGAGGATACGATATACGGTGACATCATTTCTCCATTATTAGCTACAGCCTGTGCAATCATTGTCAGCTGCGCTGGCGTTATTTCAGTTTTTCCCTGACCGAAGGAGGTCTGTGCAAGTTCTTCTTCACTGCCGTCACCAAGATCTATTTTGGAGTGCAGGGTGGTCAGAAATGGTATTTCTATATCTGTGCCGATCTTGAAGGCATCTGCTGTTTCCCTCATCTGTTTTTCTCCAGTTTTTACACCCAAGTTAGCAAAGTAGCAGTTAATACTGTAGTTCATTGCTTTTTCAAGATCACAGTCTCCATAGGCAATATCATTGTAGTTTGTAATAGCATTGGTTGAACCGGATGGAATATAGGAATCTGTATCGCTGTACTGAAAGGCGGAATCGCTTAGATCTCCATTATCCTTTGCGGTAAGCGCAGCCGCCGCAGTGATGATCTTGAATGTACTTCCCGGAGGATCAGTTTCATAGGTGCCGCGGCGGTATTGTGATCCTTCTACATCGGAGCTGACAAAGCTCTGAACATCATTGACATCATAAATGATCGTACTCTGTGAAGTAAGACAGAGGATTGCACCGGTCTTGTTGTCAATAACAGTAATGCTTCCTTCATTGCCATCAAGAAGTTCATATGCATAATCCTGCAGACCGGAGTCGGTTGTCAGATTAGTAGCAGCACCTTTGCTATCGGAATCAAGGTAGAAAAGTGAGTAGTCTTTGAGATTTCCGCGCAGCCCATAGGAATTTTCCTTGTTTGAACTGCCTGAGTAGTAGCCAAGCAGATAAGCATAGGCAACATTGTCAGGACTGGAAGCTGTTGCGGGGACACCGGCAGAAGCATTTCCAAGAATCAGATTTCCGTTCTTATCATAGATATCTCCTTCAACTACTTTATCCTTGATAGCTTCATAGGTGATACTGTTTCTCTCTGTCCGCGCTTTTGAACTGAACAGAGGAGAGATAAGATATTTACCGCCGAAGAAGAATGTGAACAGAAGACATCCTGCGGCAGATATTAGTTCTGCAACTCTGATTCTTCTCTTTGAATGCTTCAGAAAGTCATTGCGTTTGCTGGGATCTATCATCCGTTTCAACATCTCCTTTCTCTGTATCTTCATCAGAACTGCTTTCATCTGATATTTCAATCATTCTTGTGCCATCATGCTCGGAAGCATGCAGAAGCTGACCGATAAAGCAGAATACAAGCATCTGATAGGTTCCTCCTCTAGACAGAAACGGGATTGGCAGACCGGCAAATGGAATGACATTGCAGGATCCAAGAATCACAATAGCTGCCTGCATACATAGAAGAACAGTAATTCCATAAACAACAATGCTGTCCATCACATCAAAACTCAGCAGCTTTCTGCTCAGTTCTGTACCATGTCTGAATATTTTCCAGAACAGGAACAGAGTAAGGAATCCCATGAGCCATCCGAAACAGCTGACAAGAGAAATAAATGCCATATCACTTTCAGCTACAGGAATCGCATTGAAGTTTACTGTATTTCCAAATAAACCAGCCATCCATAATGCTTTCAGACCCTGCATCAGCTGATATCCGGATCCATTTGGATCAGCATAGATGTTTGCAGTTACAGAGAAACGTGTATGAACCTTATTGACAATGGACCATATCATTCCTGCTATCCCTGAAAGTGTTCCTGCTTCATGTGCTGGGAGCATAGCACTGTAGAGAATAAAGCACATAATAACTGCGCCTATCACAAGGAAGAAAATCGTCAGCAGATAAATTCGCTTTGTTTTTCCACGATTCATGAATATGAAAAGAATGGATAGATGCAGAAAGAAAAGAATCAGGAATGATCCAAGCTCATGAATCATTACCGAGCCAAGCATATTGACGCCGAAGAATATGGTTGAAACGATCAGTATGTTCTTATCGTTACGGCCGACATGCGTAGAGAATAGAGCACCATAGAAAATGACTGCGGCTATTTTTGTGAAATCAGTCAGCTGTAATGTATAGCTTCCTATTCTGATCCATGCACTGGTTCCATAGCCATTCGGATCAACACCTTTAAAGTGCAGAACAAGATAGATGGCAGCACATACAGCAATCATTGCATACACAGTAAATGGTGTATTCAGCAGTTTCCTGAAGAGACGGTACATCATAACAAAGACGACTGCCACAGCTAGTGACAGAAGCATTTTTACGAGTGAGAAGGAAGATATAGGACTGTATACTTCATCCACCAATATCTGCAGGGCAGTTCCTATTGCAGTTAAAGAAGCTGCAGCATTGAACAGTTTCATATCTCCGTCACGATTGTATACATAAGTACCTACAGCTGCCGTAACGGCCAGCAATGGAACCAATGCATACAGATAATTTGTGGCAGCTGCTTGGCTTTTTAAAAACAGAATGCCAAGAAGGATAACTTCTAAAGAAAGTGGGAAAATAATAAAACGCATTCCGCTTTCGATTTCTTCTGTATCTTCATTTTCATCTATATCGGAGACATCTTCTGAAACGTTATTTTTTCTGAACATGAATTCCTCTTTCTCCTTAATTTTAGCATGTACACTCATTGAAACAAGTCAGGGCATTTATGAGACCGCTTCCCGTTTCATTTTTCACACGGTTGTACGATAATATGAGGGACAGACGCAGTACATACGACTTTGGAAGGAGATCAGTTATGAAAAGCGCATTTGGAAAGAATAAAGATGGACATCAGGTATCTCTTTATACAGTAGAAAATGACAGTCTGATCATGAAGGTCATGGATTATGGTGCTACACTTGTTTCACTGATTGATAAGAAGACTGGAATTGATGTCACAGCTGGATTCGACTGTGCGGAAGATTATATGAAACAGTCATCCTATATCGGTGCATCCATTGGCAGAACCGCCAACCGTATTGCACGTGGAATATTTCAGCTTGACGGCAAGGAATATCATCTGTTTGTGAATAACAGTTCCAATTGCAATCATGGCGGCAGGGACGGTTTTGATAAGAAGATGTATGAAGCGGCTGAAGAAGGAAACAGTGTTGTCTTCCATCGTGTTTCTCCTGATATGGAAGAGGGATATCCTGGCAATCTTGATCTGACCATAACATATACACTGCTGGAAAATGGCGTATCATTAAAGACTTCAGCAGACAGTGATAAGGATACTCTGTTTGCATATACCAATCATTCCTATTTCAATCTGGACGGAAGCGATGACAGTATGGGACACCAGGTTAAGATCAATGCGAATCAATACAGACTCTCAGATGCAAATGGGCTGACACTGGATGAAGCAAGAGATGTTACGGACACACCATTTGACTTCACGGATTTCAAAACACTGGGCAGAGATATTGACACAGATAATCAGCAGCTGAAGTTTGCAAATGGCTATGATCATAACTTTATTATCAAGGGTACCGGTATGCGTAAGATGGCAGTATGCAGAGGAAAAAAGCTGGAGCTTACTGTGATGAGCGATTACCCATGCATGCATCTTTATACAGGCAACTGGCTGGATGATATCCGAGGCAAGAATGGTATGTATATTCATCCGCGTTCACATACAGCATTTGAAGCAGAATACTGTCCGAATGCTGTCAATTATTCAGATATAAAGGATCAGCCAATTGTTCATAAGGGAGAGATACAGGATCATGAGATCCGCTATCTTTTAAAGAATCTATAAGGAGGCATTGCATGGAAAAGTGGTCAAAGGAAGAACTTGAACAGGTACTTGCAAAGCGCGATGGGAACAGACTTCGCCGTCTGCATGAGCAGATAAGAAGATCCTCATGGCGTGCAAGATATCATATACAGACAGTAACAGGACTGATGAATGATCCGAATGGATTTTCATTTTATGGAAATCGCTGGCATCTATTCTATCAATGGTTCCCATTCGGCGCTGTGCATGGCATGAAGCACTGGTATCATGTTTCAAGTACGGATCTCGTGCATTGGAAGAACGAAGGACTGGCGCTGAAACCAGATACCGTTTATGACAACAAGGGCTGCTATTCAGGCAGTGCCTTTGTAAAGGACGGTCATCTGTTCCTAGTGTATACAGGCAATCATAATGAAGCAGATGGACGCAGGATTCCATACCAGATGCTGGCAGCCATGGATGAAGAAGGACATATACAGAAATTGTCCAGACCGATCATTAAACCTGAAAATGGGTATACAGAACATCAGAGAGATCCAAAGATTTTCACTGAAAATGGATACTATTACATATTGCTGGGAGCACAGGATAATGAGAAACGTGGAAAGATGCTGCTGTACAGATCCGACCAGCTTGCGGATGGATGGAAGCTGATGGGTGAGCTGAAGGTGAAAGGATATGACTCCTTTGGCTACATGGTTGAATGTCCGGATATAGAGAAGATAGGGAATAAATATCTTCTCCTGTTCTCTCCGCAGGGACTGCATGGAAAAGGTGATGAATTCAGAAATGCCTATCAGAATGTATATATGATTGGTGACTTTGATGCAGAGAATCTTATCTTTACACCAGATGAAAGATATAAGGAACTGGATAGAGGACTGGATTTCTATGCGGCACAATGTGCTAATCAGAATGTTTATACCGATAAGGCGGTGCTTGAAGGCTGGTTCGGTGTCTCGGATTACAGCTATCCGCCTACGGATGAAGAGGGCTGGGCAAATCTTCTGACTCTTCCACGGGAACTTTCAATAGAGAATGGAAAACTTATGCAGAGACCTGCAGCTGCACTATCTTCATTGAAGGGGAAGCTTCTGTTTGAAGCGGCGGATGGTAAGATTAAGGAAGACCATATGTATGGCCGTACTCCGGACAGTGCAGTGATTGAGCTGAATAATCCTACTGGCGGCAGTGTATCTCTGGAATTGTTTTCAACAGGACTGCATAAGGGATTCTCGATTTCCTATAATCATGACAGAGGCTATTTTACGATTGATCGCAGTGACATGGAAAATCAAGTTAATACGGAATATGGTTCTTCCAGAAGGATCAGGCTTGAGAATGGTCTTAAATCTATGACTGTATATGTGGACAGAAGCTCAGTTGAAGTGTTTATTAATAATGGCGAATACGTCATGTCTTCACGTATATTTCCGACAGTGCGAGAACATCTGCTGCGCATGTCAGGGAAGGGAATCAATATGAAGATCTATAACATTGATTTGGCAGTCAGTGACGATGATGCTCTGTTTCCTTCATGGATGGAGAGTGTGAAAAAATGAACCTGACTGTTAGAAAGGCTGAAGAAAAGGATATACCAGCATTGGATATACTTCTAAGTGAAGTTCTTGAGATACATGCAGAATTAAGACCTGATATATTTATTTCTGGAACCAAAAAGTATACGAATGAGGAATTGACATCTATTCTTCATGATGAAAAGAAACCAGTGTTCGTATGCGTTGATGAGAATGATGATGTGAAGGGATATGCTTTCTGTATTATAAAAAAACAGCCATTTACAACAAACATGCATGCATTCAATTCTCTGTTCATTGATGATTTGTGCGTTGATAGAAGCTGCAGGGGTATGCATGCAGGTGAAACGCTGTTTCAGCATGTGCGTGATTATGCTGAAGAAAATAACTGCTATGAAGTAACTCTTGATGTGTGGGAGGGAAATGATTCTGCCCGCGGCTTTTATGATCATATAGGCTTTAAACCAAAAGAAACTATTATGGAGTATAAGTTAAAATAAAAAGCGGTATTGAAATGAACGCCTCCAGCTGCTGTTCGGCTTTTGGGGTTCACGTCATATTTCGCTTTTTTATTATGGTTCTCTATGTTCCTTCTCAGATATGTAGACAATAGATAGAAATCCGGGCCCGATATGACATCCGATAACTGGACCGAGCTCCTGCAGTGTAACAGATCTTGCAGAAGGATATTTTTCCATGACCATCTGTCTCCACTTTTCGCCTTCTTCAGGATCATCGGAATGGCCGACAATAATATCTTTGCCTGCAGCATCTCCGATATCGTGGTCAATACTGGCTAGAAGCTCCTTGATTGCTTTTTTTCTTCCTCGTATCTTTGCCCAGGCAAGAAGTTTTCCATCATCATTGATATATATCAATGGCTTGATAGAAAGAAGAGATCCGATGACTGCTGAGGAATTGGAAAGTCTTCCGCCTCTGCGCAGCCATTCAAGGTCATCAACCATGAAGCGGTGGGTGATTCTGAGCTTATATTTTTCTCCCCAGTCCACAACTTCTTTCATGGAATGACCATCTTCCTGCATGGCAACCATGTTCTTGATCAGAAGCGAAAGCCCCATAGTTACACAGCGTGTATCCATGATCGTTAGACTTGCTTCTGGCATTTCCTCTTTGATCTGGTCAGCAGCCTGTATGGAATTGTAATAGGAAGCTGAAAGCTCTTTGTCCATATCCAGAAATACAACTGGTTTTCCTGTCTCAAGAAGACCTTTGAAAAATTCATAGTATGAATAAACGGTGATCTGCGATGTATTCGGCTGATGGCCGGCACGCATTTCCCGGAAGATTGCATGTTTTGTTTCTGCACGGCAGTCATCAATGTATACTTGATCATTAACTTCGAATGTATAGGAGATCATCGGAATGTGATGAGCATCCAGCCAATCTTTATCAAGGTCACATGTTGAGGCTGTCGCAATAATGAAGTCACTCATTCGTTTTCCTCCCCTGTTACTGTATTGTACCGAAAAGCAGGCAGAGATTTCAATACCTGTAAAAGAAGCACGGCTATTCTTCGGCTTTCTGCAGGTTTTCACCTGCGACAGCAAGCATCAGCTTAATTCGATTCTCCTGGTTGACCTTAGTAGAGGAAGGATCATAATCTACTGCTGTGATGTTGGCAGACGAATACATAAGACGGATACGGTTTGTTACACCTTTGCCTGCAATGTGGTTTGGCAGACAGCCAAACGGCTGCGCACATACGATATTTGCATAGCCTGACTGGATCAGTTCTACCATTTCTGCTGTCAAAAGCCAGCCCTCACCCATTTTTACCCCAAGTGAAATAATACCCTCTGGTTTTTTCATCAGTTCTTTAAAAGAACATGGCCCATTGAATCCTGCGTTTACCATTGCCTTAGAAGCGGATTTTCCAATGCTGTCAAGGAAGGTAAGTGCAGCTCCAGAACTGTGACCGATCAGTGCGCTCATGCCATAGAACTTATGATCCAGATTCCAGTTCGCACAGCAGTAATTAATAAAGCCCATAATGCCTGGCATGTTTACCTCGCATCCTTGTTCTTCAAGAAATTCCTGCAGATGATTGTTGCCGAGCGGAGAAAATTTTACATAGATTTCTCCGACTACACCGACCTTGATCTTTGGAATTCGTGTAACAGGAACTGAAGCTGCATCTTCCGCAATTTCCTTGAACTTCTTCTTCATTGCAGGGACACTGTAATTTTTATTATGCCAGAACCAGTCACTGATCTTTTTTATCCATGCGTTGCACCATGCATCGCCATCGCCTTTATGATTCTCGTAGGGAACAATCTGATTGCGAAGCGATGCAAGCATATCTCCATACTCAGCACCAGCAAGTGCTTTTTCTATCAATTTGATATTCCAAGGCAGCATGCTTCCTTCTTCCAGACCTGATACATTTGCACTGGCAACAGGAATATATCCATAGCCAGCCTTAACAAGTGCTTTTCTAAGAAGCTTAATGTAGTTGGATGCACGGCAGCCTCCGCCTGACTGTGATATCAGAAGGGCCGTATGATGGAGATCATATTTACCGCTGTTCAGTGCATCCAGAAACTGTCCGATAACAAGAAGGGCAGGATAGCATGTATCATTGTGCACATACTTCAGACCAAGCTGTGATACTTCCGGTCCGCCATTGGAAAGCATCTCAATATGATAGCCTTCTGATTCCATAGCAGGCTTAATGCACGCAAACTGTACCGGTGCCATGTTAGGCATCAGTACGGTATAGTCCTTTAGCATATCTTCGGTAAAATTCGGCGTCAGATATTCCATTATTTCTCACTCTCCTGATTCTTTCTGTCATCTAATGCAGCAAATAGAGAACGGATACGTATATTAACTGCACCGAGATTGGTGATCTCATCGATCTTCAGCTGTGTGTACAGTTTCTTTCCATCCTGCAGTATCTCTCTTGTTTCATCAGTTGTTACAGCATCAAGACCGCAGCCAAAAGATACAAGCTGGATCAGATCCATATCACTCTGAGTGGTACAGTACTTGGCTGCTGCATAGAGACGTGCATGATATGTCCACTGGTTCAGAACATTTGTTCTCATTTTAGATGTGTGCCAGAATACAGAATCCTCTGTGACAACAGCAGCTCCCTGGTTGATGATCAGCTTGTCAATGCCGTGGCATACCTCTGGGTCAATATGATAAGGACGTCCTGCCAGTACAATAATTCTTTTTCCCTGTTTTCTTGCTTCTTCAATAATGCGGGCACCTTCTGTACGTGTTGCCTGCATATGGTGTTTATATTCTGCATAGGCAAGATCGATTGCCTTGCTGATATCCTTTTTCTCTAGATCTGGGAAGTCTTTCTTCAGTATCTTGGGGAGACGCTTATGCAGTTCCTTTGGATTGCTGAGATCAATGAAATCTGTGATAAATCTTGTCCTATTCAGCTCCTCGACATTATCTCGCAGTGTCTCTGGATAATACGCAACAACTGGACAGTTGTAGTGATTATCGCCCATGTGTTCCTCGACATTGTAGGACATGCATGGATACCAAATTGCATCTACTTTCTGTTCTACAAGCCAGTGTATATGACCGTGTGTCAGTTTTGCAGGATAGCATACAGTATCGCTCGGTATAGTTCCCTGACCGCTCTGGTACAGGGCATGACTGCTGTATGGAGAAACAATGACCTGATAGCCCAAAGAAGTGAAGAATGTATGCCAGAAAGGCAGCAGTTCATACATGTTCAGGACGAAAGGAATACCGATTCTTCCCTTTGCGCCTGTGCCTGGGTTGTCTGCGTAGCTGCGCAGATTTTTCAGTTTCCATGCATAAAGATCCAAAGAGTTATCGGCTGCTTTCCCAGTTACAGGCTTATCACATCTGTTTCCAGAGATGAAACGCTTTCCGTCCTGAAATGTATTGATAGTCAGCTGGCAGTGATTGCCGCATCCCTGACACTGTACGTTGGCAGTTTTCTGCGAGAAGTTCTGCAGTTCATTGAGTTTCAGAAGGGTGGAAACATGTCCTTTTTCTGTGTGCATACGTCCATACAGTGCTGCACCATAGGCACCCATCAGCCCAGCAATATCCGGTCTGACTACCTGAACGCCCATTTCCTTTTCAAATGCTCTTAGCACTGCTTCATTATAGAAAGTCCCTCCCTGTACAACGATGTTTTTGCCAAGCTGATCAGGTGAAGAGCAGCGGATAACTTTATACAGTGCATTCTTAACAACAGAGATAGCAAGCCCTGCTGAAATGCAGTCAATTGTTGCTCCATCTTTCTGAGCTTGTTTTACAGAGGAATTCATGAATACAGTGCATCTTGATCCAAGGTCTACGGGATGCGGTGCAAACAGTGCCATCTTGGCAAATTCATCGACTTTGTAGCCAAGTGCTTCAGCGAATGTCTGCAGGAAAGATCCGCATCCTGACGAACATGCCTCATTTAGGAAAATATCTGAAATAGCTCCGTCTTCAATCTTGAAGCATTTCATGTCCTGTCCGCCGATGTCAATAATAAAGTCGACATTTGGCATAAAGTATTTTGCTGCTGTGAAGTGTGCAACTGTTTCAACAACACCGCCATCGCAGTGAAAAGCATGTGTCATCAGATCTTCTCCATATCCTGTAGCTGTAACGGAAGCTACTTTCATGGAAGGATGCTCCTGATACAGTTTCAAAAGTGTCTCACGGACAATTGGAAGAGGATTGCCGTTGTTGGAACGGTAATCGGTATAAAGAAGGTTGCAGTCGTCATCAATGACAGCCATTTTAATTGTTGTGGAACCTGAATCAATGCCTATATGGACAGGTCCGATTTCATCTGTAAAAGGAATACGTGCTACAGATGCTTTAGCATGTCTGTTCTTGAATTCCCAGTATTCATCTCTGTCTTTGAACAGAGGAGGCAGACTTGCATACGCAGCCTTTTTACCGTAATCATCCAGCTTCTTTGCGACCTCACTGAGATCGTATGTCTGATCTGCATAGTACGCAGCACCTAAAGCGACATAGAGCAATGAATTTTCTGGACAGACCCCGGTGATCTTTAATGTCTTGTCAAAGCTGCTTCGCAGACACTTGGAAAATGTCAGAGGACCGCCAAGATACAGGACATTGCCAGTAATAGGCCGTCCCTGTGCAAGGCCTGCAATTGTCTGATTGACAACCGCCTGATAGATAGAAGCAGCGATATTGCCGGTCTTAGCTCCCTGATTGATCAGAGGCTGAATATCGCTTTTAGCAAACACACCGCATCTGGAAGCAATTGTGTATGTCTGATCCGCATTTAAAGCGGCTTTATCCATATCGTCACTGCTCAGTTTCAGCAGGGTAGCCATCTGATCAATAAATGCACCCGTGCCGCCGGCGCAGGATCCATTCATTCTGACTTCAGTACCGTTTGTAAGGAACAGAATCTTGGCGTCTTCACCGCCAAGCTCAATGATGCAGTCAGTACCCGGATTCAGTCTGTTTGCGGCGACTCTTTCTGCATAAACTTCCTGCACAAAAGTGACGCCAGCATTCTCTGCAAGACCCATGCCGGCAGATCCTGAAATTGCTAAAATTGCTTTATGATCCGGTACATACTGCTCTTGTATGCGTTTCAATATTTCTTCAGCCTTCTCAAGAATATGGCTGTAATGTCTTTCATATGCAGAGTAAATCATTCGATTATTATCATCGATGACTGCGCACTTTATAGTTGTTGAACCTATATCCAATCCAACTCTCATAAATCCCCTCCGTTTCACATTTGCGGAAATGTTCAGCACTCTTATATAGGGATAGAAGTATTCCGATAACGTACGTATTTTAAACAATGATGGATACTTTCGCAAATTATATGTAACAGGAAATATACGTTTTGCTGAAAATGTTGAAAATCAGTGTTTCACTCCTGTCTTTTAAGTCGGCTTTCAAACTGGTATTATGTAGTGCGGAAAGGTTTGGTAAATACAGATGAAAGCACTGTTTTCAGAATATTTAAAGTCACTGGCACCAGGCTTAAAGAAACTGATTGAAGACCTGGGCAGAGACTATGATTATGTCAGCATTCTTTCAACAGATTCAAAGGGAATGATTGCTAGAATTTCACAGCATGCTAAGAATATCAGCAACAATACGCTGCCGGCAGAAAGAGGCAGTGTAGTCCGTGTCCATCATAATGGACAGTACAGTGAATATGCATTGAATGATTTTGATCCGATGCATCCTGAAAAGGCTGCAGCAGCGATTCGTCAGACACTGCAGGAACAGGAAGCAGTACTGAAGGAAACTGGTTCAAAGATATATGACACGGGTATTGTTGAGGATGAGCCGAAACAGCTCTTTGTAGAAATGGAAACCGAGCAGCTTCCTGAAACATGCAATATGAAAGAGATAATCACTTTACTGAGTGAATGCTCAGATGCCGGCATGAAGGACGGAAAAGATATGGTTGACTGTGTTGCGGTTGCGCAGTCTACACATATATGCAAGATGTTCCTGACAAAGAACAGAGATTTGAGGCAGTCCTATGTCTGTTCGGAAGGGATGATTATGGCTATCGCTTCTGTTAATGGAAAAACACAGTATGGCTATCAGGGACTGTCAGGAAACAGAGGGCCGGAGATCTTCAAAGGCATGAAGGACCTTGTTCAGGACAGCGCAGATCAGGCAGAGGATATTCTGCATGCTTCTCCAATTGAGCCTGGATATTATGATGTTATTACAACACCGGAGGTTTCAGGATTGATTGCGCATGAGGCATTTGGACATGGGGTTGAGATGGATCAGTTCGTTAAGGACAGAGCATTGGGAGCACAGTACATCAATAAGCGTGTAGGATCTGATCTTTGCACAATGCATGAAGGTGCACTCTGCGCGGAAGATGTTACTTCGTATGCATTTGATGATGAGGGTGTCATGGCTGGAGATGTCACTGAAATACAGAATGGTATCCTGAAGACTGGTGTATGCGATGCTCTTGCTGCACTTCGTCTGAAGACGGTTCCGACTGGCAATGGCAAGCGTGAGAACTTTGAACATAAGGTTTATACACGTATGACAAATACGATCTTTGATTCAGGCAGCGATACAGTTGAACAGATGATTGCAAGTGTGAAATATGGATTCCTGCTGGAAGGCATGCAGTCTGGCATGGAAGATCCTAAACACTGGGGTATTCAGTGTGTTATAGCTCTTGGCAGAGAGATCAAGGATGGAAAGCTGACTGGACATGTTGTAGCCCCTGTTGTTATGACTGGCTATGTTCCGGATCTGCTGGGCTCTATATCCATGGTCAGTAAGGATCGCGCTGTATTTGGCAATGGAGCCTGCGGCAAGGGTCATAAGGAATGGGTGAAGGTTGCTGATGGCGGCCCTTATCTGAAGACGAAAGCGAGGCTGGGATAATGCTCAAGGATATATTAGATGTGCTGAAGAACAGTGATGCAGATGACTGGGAGGTCACGGACACTGAGACAGACGGCTGGGAGTTCTACTTTATCCGTCATAATCTGGATCAGAACCGTGCAAAGAAGGTTGCACATATCAATGTCACTGTCTATAAGAAAATAGAAGATAAGTATCTTGGCAGGGCTTCTGCTGAGATAGCACCTACACTGCCGAAGGATGAAGTAAAGAAGATGGTTGATGATCTTGTCTTCCGTGCTTCGCTTGTAAAGAATGAGATGTATACACTGGGCGGACCATCCAAGGCGGAAGTTCTGCCTAAGGAAGAAGGGTCAGTTTCTTCTGTATCCAGAGATTTTATCAATACAATGAATGCTCTTCCTGAAACAAAGACTGAGGACATCAACTCCTACGAAATCTTCGTCAATGGGGAGACTAAGCACTTTATTACTTCAAAGGGCATTGATACTGAATCAAAGGGCATTTCTTCCATGATTGAAGTAGTTGTCAATGCACGCAATGCCGAAAAGGAAATTGAACTGTACAGACTGTATAACAGCGGCACTTGTGATACAGAAGGACTGAAGAGAGATCTGACAAAGACACTGCATTACGGCAAAGACAGACTGCAGACAGTATCAACACCGAAGATGGGCAAGACAGCCGTTGTTTTCTCAACCGAAGATGCCTGCCGTATTTATGAGTACTTCAGCGAACAGATCAATGCTGAACTGATTTACAGACATATGACGGACTGGAAGCTGAATGAACCAATCCATAAGGATATTAAAGGCGACAGAGTAACTCTGAAGTCTTCCTGCTATCTGAAAAATTCTTCCTGCAATACAGCATATGACAGTGAAGGTTCTGCAATTCATGACAGAATACTGATCGAACAGGATGTACCGCAGTGCTATTGGGGAAACAGAATGTTCTCTCAGTATCTTGGTTTAGAGGATTCCTTCCAGCTGACAAACATCACAGTGGAAGGCGGTACAAAGACGGAAGAGGAGATACGTTCGGGAAGATATCTGGAAATTGTAGAGTTTTCAGATTTTCAGGTCGATTCTGTAACGGGAGATGTATTTGGTGAGATACGTCTTGGCTATCTGCACGACAATGGAAGTACCACAATTGTTACAGGTGGGTCTGTATCAGGCAGTATGAAGGATTATGCTGCAGATATGTACATGTCTAAGAATCAGGTACAGTACAACAGAGAACTTATTCCATCATTGACAAGACTGGAAAACATGACTGTTACAGGCATTTCGGAGAAGTGATATGGTTGAGAAACACCGTTTCTCATGACATAATATGAAGCAGATACAAAGGGGGAAATAATGGAAAAATCCAAAAATAAAGTACTCGGCATAATTGCTGCAGCAGCGCTTGTTCTTGTGTGCGTTGCCGCAGGCACTTATCCATCATGGAAGCCGGTGAGTACAATATCCGGTGAATTCACTGGAACAGCAAAGGGTATGGGCGGAGACGTTACAGTTACTCTTACAATTAAAGATAATGTCATTACTGACGTAAAGGCCGAAGGGAAGAATGAAACAAAGGGCATTGGTACAAAAGCTCTGGAAGCTCTTCCTAAGGAAATGATCACTGGAAACAGTGTTGATGTTGATGGTATTTCCGGTGCTACTGTAACAAGCGATGCAATCAAGAAGGCTGCGGAACAGGCACTTTCCAAAGCGGGCTTGACGGCAAAGGATCTTGCAGCTGTAGCAAGTGATGATTCAAAGCAGAAGGATGTTACCAAAGATACTGATGTTGTTATTGTAGGTGCTGGCGGAGCTGGAATGACAGCTGCGATTACGGCTGCTGAAGATGGCAAAAGCGTTATTGTTCTGGAGTCACAGGATACGGCTGGAGGAAACTCTGTGCGTTCCACAGGCGGAATGAATGCGGCTAAAACATCTTATCAGGACGATAATACATGGAATGAGGCTGGCGAAGAAGAAGCATTGAAGGCAACTATCTCTGCCGCAAGGACGACATACGCTGACAACGCTGATATTCAGACATTGGCTGATACTGTTGAAAAGCAGTATGCAGCTTATGATTCCTCAAAAGATGGGTATTTTGATTCGGTTGAATTGATGGAACTTGATACAATGATCGGCGGTCATGGAATCAATGATCCTGAACTGGTCAAGACACTGGCTGAGGATTCATCTGATGCGATTGACTGGGTAAATGAGCAGGCCAGTGAAGCAGATGGCTCTAAAGGACTGACTTCTGTAGGACAGTTTGGCGGTGCTTCTGTCAAGAGAATCCACAGACCTGTTGATGATTCAGGCAAGACAACTGCAGTCGGTGCATATCTTGTTCCAATTCTTGAAGCAAATCTTGAAAGCAAAGGTGTCGATATTATGTACAACACAACTGCAAACAAGATTCTGATGGATGACGGCAAGGCAGTGGGCATACAGGCTGAAGGAAAAACAGGCAATACGGTTACGATCAATGCAAAATCTGTTGTGATTGCAACAGGCGGATTCGGGGCTAACAATAAGATGGTTGCTGAAGAGAATCCTGATCTTGAAGGATACATTACGACCAACGCAGCAGGTGCACAGGGCCAGGGCATTACAATGGCTACTGCCAAGGATGTTGATGCTGCTACAGTAGATATGGATCAGATACAGCTTCATCCTACAGTTCATGTGGATGATGATGGAAATGCACATCTGATTACGGAGGGACTCAGAGGTGACGGTGCTATTCTTGTGAACCAGGAAGGCAAGCGCTTCACCAACGAAGTCGGTACAAGAGATGTTGTTTCTGCTGCTGAAAACAAGCAGACAGATGGCAAGGCATGGCTGATCGTAGATCAGACCATGGTAGATGCTTCTGCAGTTATCCAGGGATATGTAAAGAACGGATATACGGTGCAGGGCGATACTGTTGAAGATCTTGCCAAGGCAATGAACACAGACAGTGATACACTTGTTAAAACAATGAATGACTGGAATACCTGTGTACAGAACCAGTCGGATCCGGACTTTGGGCGTACATCATTTGTTAAGCAGCTGAATGAAGGACCATACTATGCAATTACAGTACAGCCAGGCATTCATCATACAATGGGCGGTCTGAAGATCGATACAAAAACAGAAGTTCTTAACGAAAGCGGAGAAGCTATTCCGGGACTGTTCGCTGCTGGAGAAGTAACGGGTGGGGTACATGGTGCCAACCGTCTTGGCGGAAATGCAGTAACAGACTTCGTCGTGTTCGGAAGAATTGCCGGTGCGGCCGCTTCTGACTACGCTGAGTAACTGAAACAGAGATCCTGAAACAGAGATCCGTGAAATATCGGATCTTTTTCATAAGAGGAGAGAAAACATGAATACAGAAGAAAATAAAAAGAAATTCCAGGACTGGACTTTCCGCATGTCCGCTTATCAGATGGCATTGAGCATTATTGGAATTGACAAGATGACTGTAGCTCCTGAAGGAGGAAGCTCCTTCAGAGATCCTAGAACAGCATATCTTTCGGGAGAACTGTTCTCCATTGAAACAGATCCTTCCATGCACGCAGCACTGAAGGAAATGAGTCAGGACGTTTCTCTGGATGGTGATACAGTCAGAGCTGTTGAACTTTACCTGAAGGAAACGGAACATACTCTCTGTATTCCAAAGGATGAATATGTTGCCTATGAAGAAATGGTCAATGAGTCTTATGATGCTTGGCTGAAGGCAAAAAAAGAGAATAACTATTCTATCTTTGAACCTTATCTTAAGAAGATGATTGAAGAACAGAAAAAACTGTATGGATACAGGAATTCCAATGTGAATCTGTATGATCAGATGCTGGATGATTATGAGCCGGGCATGAATCAAGAGAAGTATGATGCTTTCTTTAAGAAGATTAAAGAAAATATTCTGCCTTTGATTAAGGAAGCAGCAGAGGCTGAGCAGATTGACGATTCCTTCCTGCAGAAGGAATATCCAGTTGAGGAGCAGAAGAAATTCATGGAGGATCTTCTTGAATATCTGCATTTCACATCCGACTGGGGCTATCAGAATGAGACAGAGCATCCATTCACAGACTGGACATGTGAGAATGACTGCCGTACGACTACAAAGTATCTGAAGGACAATCCAGTCTCTTCGGTGCTTTCTACTGTTCATGAAGTAGGACATGCATACTATGAACATGATGTAGATCCTAAGTATGACGGCATGATACTTTCTTATGGTATTTCTTCCGGTATGCATGAATCACAGTCAAGACTCTGTGAGAACTATCTAGGCAGAACAAGAGCTTTCTGGGAGTACAACTTCCCGCATCTGCAGAATCATTTCCCTGAACAGCTTGGCGGTATAACCTTGAATCAATTCGTCAACGCAGTGAATGCTTCGCATCCTTCCTTAGTAAGAACAGAAGCAGATGAACTGACATATCCTGTTCATATTCTGATCCGCTACGAAATCGAAAAGGGACTGTTCAATGGAACCATTTCAACTGAAGGACTGGATCATACATGGAATGACATGTATGAAAAGTATCTGGGGGTTAGGGCAGATAAAGCAAGTGAAGGAATCCTGCAGGATGTTCACTGGTCCGATGGGGAGTTCGGCTATTTCCCGACCTATGCTTTAGGCAGTGCATTTGCAGCTCAGTTTGTTCATAAGATGAGAGAGGAAATCGATGTGGATTCTCTGCTTGCGAATAATCATTATGATCAGGTTATTGACTGGCTGAAGACAAACATACACCACTATGGATGCCGATATGATGCCGGTGAGATCATTCAGAAAGCAACCGGTGAAGCATTTAATCCGGATTATTATATTGATTATCTCAAAGATAAATATAGAACTCTGTATCATCTGGAGAAGAAGGCATGAAGGAACTGGAAGAAAGAATTCTGGAGGATGGAACAGTTCTTCCAGGCAGTATTCTGAAAGTGGACAGTTTTCTCAATCATCAGGTAGATACAGAATTGATGGGACATATTGCTGATGAATTTAAAGGCATGTATGAACAGGAAAAAATAACAAAAGTACTTACAATAGAAGCCAGCGGCATTGCAATCGCAGTCATGACGGCTAATGCTTTAAAGGTACCTGCATTGTTTGCTAAGAAAGCAAAATCGAGCAATATTGGAAGTGACGTCTATACAGCATCTGTACATTCCTATACTTATGGAAGAGAGTATGACATTACTGTTTCCAGAAAGTACCTGAATGAGAATGACAGAGTGCTGATCGTGGATGACTTTATGGCAAATGGACTGGCTGCACAGGGATTGATTGATATATGCCATCAGGCACATGCAGAGATCGCAGGTTTTGGCATCTGTATTGAAAAGGGATTTCAGGATGGCGGCAGAAAACTGAGAGAACAGGGATACAGGGTCGAAAGTCTGGCTTTGATTGACCAAATGACCGATAATTCCATAGCTTTTCGGTGAGAATACACTTATTCAAAAGTGTCAAAAAGGGGTTTTACAGGTTCTGACTTTCTTATATAATACCGGCAACCCATAAGGAGGCTGTTGATATGAAAGAAACTAGCTATACACATGACAATACCGTTATCGTAAATTTCTCCAAGGAACATGTAATCAATAACAATCAGCTGATTGATTCCGGAGAATTTGATCTGTTCCTGAATAACTATCTTGAATACTTAAAAGATAATCATAAGTCACTTTATGATTTCCTATACAAGGATCATGATGATGCGGCATCTGTTATTGCAGATCTGAAGAATGTATTGAAACTTCTGGTTATCATGAATATTGATAAGATTGAAGTTTCCTATGTAAAGCTGCCGCATGTATTTCTGGAGATTGTTGAACAGGGTTATCATTACTGGCGCAGTCTGCAGAGATATTCCGTCATGGAAGCTGATGGCACGGCTGGAAATCAGATGAGAAAACTGACTGAAGCCGACAGCAGAATCAATGCACTTGCCCTGCAGTTCTACAGAACCATACAGGAAAAGGTACAGGGATACAGTGACAATGTATACCGTCAGCTGCAGGCAGGGATGAATGCTTCCGTACTGACAGAGCAGATAGAATGGGATATGCCGACAGAATATTCTGCTTTGCAGGGAATCCCATTTATAACACTTGCTTTGCTTAGAACACCGCTTCTTCTGCACCCGAATTCTAATAAACGTACCAATACATTTGTGGATGCGGATCATAATCCTATTCAGGATTTCAGAAATGAAGGGGATGAGTGGTTCTGCTATCCGATGAAGGTTGGAGAAACACTTATCTATGCATATTTTCATCGCAACTATATGACGAGCTGTATTTCCTGTTCGAATCTTTTTGCACTGGCTAAGCCAGAAGATGTTAAGGGAAAAAGACCGGATGCAGTACTGCTGTTCGGCAATCAGGATGGAACGAAGGATACTGTTTTCTATCAGGATAAGACGAACGATATGTGGGTTGGCAAAGTCAGCGATGCACCGGAGATTGACTATTTCGGATATACAAAGAAAGCAGTGCTGACGCTTCATAATCTTGTCATGATGGCAAGAGGCTGGCTTCCAATCCATGGTGCCATGGTGAATGTCTATTTCAAGGATGGAACGAAGAAGGGAATCATGTTCATGGGTGATTCCGGAGCTGGCAAGAGCGAAACAATCGAGGCACTGTCCAAGGCTGCTTCCGATCTGATCGATCATCAGGAAACAGTGTTTGACGATATGGGTACACTGCATATTGATGGAAATGGAAAGATACGTGCACAGGGTACGGAGGTAGGTGCTTTTGTAAGACTGGATGATCTTGACAGCGGCACTGCGTACAAGGATTTGGATCGCACCATATTCTTCAATCCGGAAAAGGCAAATGCAAGAGTTGTTGTACCGGCGGCACCGTATGATGTCGTAACAACAGATCATGAGATCGACTGCTTCCTTTATGCAAATAATTACACAGATAAACGAGGCATGCATCTGTTTGAGAATGAAGAGGAAGCGAAACCTGTCTTTATTCAGGGCAAAAGATTTGCTCTTGGCACAACGCAGGAGAAAGGTATTTCAACTACATTCTTTGCAAATCCATTTGGACCTATGCAAAGACAGGATGAGTGCTCTGTATTGATTGATAAGATGTTTGACGCCTTATTTGATCAGAACATACCTGTAGGAGAAATCTATACATGCCTCGGTCTTCCAGACAAGGGAAATCATGGTATAGATAAAGCTGCTGCGGCATTGCTTCAGTTTGTCAGAACCGGTGAAACAGAATAAGAGTACCTAGGGAATCATGTTTGCATGATTCCTTTTTGCATGCATGCAGAAACTGATTTCATGATATACGTAAATGTGGTGTATGATCATGTACAAAAAGAAGGGGGCAATGCATATGTCTTATGAAGAAGTAAGGGGATATTTTAAAAAACAGGGATTGGAAGATCGTATTCAGGTTCTGAATGAGAGTACGGCTACTGTGGCACTGGCTGCAGAGGCGCTTCATATCAACCCGGCTTCTATTGCAAAGACACTTTCTTTTATGGTAGGCGGGAAACCGATACTGGTAGTCATGGAGGGATCGGCACGAGTTGATAATCATTTATACAGAGAGTTCTTTCATGTAAAAGCAAAGATGATGACATATGCACAGTTGCAGGAATATGTTGGACATGAGCCTGGCGGAGTATGCCCATTTGCAGTGAATGAAGGCGTTGATATTTTTCTTGATGAATCGTTGAAAAAGCATGCGACTGTCTACCCGGCATGCGGATCCGATAATACAGTCATAAAGCTCACTCTTGAAGAATTGAAAAAGTACAGTGGATTTAAAGAATGGGTCCATGTCACAAAGGAATCTGCTGAATGAAGATACATGATAAATGTCTTCTATGTACTGTGAATCAGGCAATTAAAGTAGCAGATATGACAGGGCTGAAGGATAAAAACATCTGCTGAAAAGAGTATTTGCCTATCTTGAACAAGCTGATTACGAAGCAATATCCACCCCGGAAATGATCGGCGAAATCTATGCACTTCTCAAGAAGAAAACTGGAAATAAGGATCCGTATCTTTCGGTGAGGAATAAGTACAACCGAATATTTCTGAACGGTGAAGACAGTTTTCTTCAAAAAATCGAGATGTCTGAAAATCCATTCTATTCTGCTGTTCGATATGCAATTATTGGAAATATCATCGATTTCAATCCAATTCATAATCTTTGTATTTCAGATATCAAAAAGTACTTCAATGATTTTGAGAAGGATGAGCTGGAAATTGATCATATAGAAAAACTCAAGCAAGATATACAGAATGCAGGCAGCGTTCTGTATATCGGAGACAATTGCGGTGAAATATGTCTTGATAAGATAATGCTGAAAAAAATGAAGGAACTTAATCCTGCCTGTGAATTCTATTTTGCTGTCAGAGGAATGCCGGTTGTCAATGATTCTATTGAAGAAGATGCATATACAGTAGGTATTGATCAGTATGCACATATTATAAGCAATGGAGATGGTTCTTTAGGAACAGTGCTGCATCGTACTTCAGAAGCATTTCAGGATATTTATCGGAAGGCGGATACTGTGGCTGCTAAAGGACAGGCTAACTATGAATGTCTGAGTCAGGAAAGAAAAAATATATATTTTCTGCTGATGACTAAATGCGGTGTTATTGCGGCTGATATAGGAATTTCGCAGATGAAGATGATTTGTATGAAATCCAGAATGAAATAGATATCTGCAGACTTCAACTCAATGCCTCGCATTGTTTCGTGCATGTTATAATTTACAAAGATGGATCTGATTGCAGTCTGATAAAGGAGACGTAAAAAATGGCTGATTATCTTGCAGTGGATGTTGGCGGTACCGCCATCAAGTATGCATTGATGAATGAGAATGCAGAGATTAGTGAAAAGGGTGAAGTGCCTACCCCGCATGAGAGTCTTGATGAATTTGTAGAAACAATTGGAAAGATTTATGACATGTTTGCGTCTAAGAACCCACTGGCGCTTGTAATGAGTGCGCCGGGTAAAATTGATGCACATACTGGATATTTCTATACCGGCGGTGCACTGCTCTATATACATAAGACCGACATGAAGGGTCTTCTTGCTAAACGTGTGCCAATTCCATTTGCAGTAGAAAATGATGCGAAGAGTGCAGCCTTGGCTGAACTGTGGAAGGGATCAATGAAAGGTGTCACTAACGGGTTTGTACTGGCTTTAGGAACAGGCCTTGGCGGTGCTTTGATCATTGATGGAAAACTGTACAGAGGATCTACCTTTGCAGCAGGTGAGGTATCCTGTGTCTGCACGGATCTGAATAAGCCTTATAACCCCGCTAATTCATGGGCAGTACCGTGTGGAGTTCATCAGATGATCGGTGAGTATGCAAAGGCAGTCGGTAAAAAAGAAGAAGAACTTGATGGCCGTCAGCTGTTTGCGGCAGGTGAGAAGGGTGATGAGAATGCTATTGCGGCAATCCGTCATTACTGCAGTGTACTGGCTTGCGGATTGATCTCGCTGCAGCATATTCTGGATGTTGAGAGAGTGGCAATCGGAGGCGGTATTTCCAAAGCTCCTCTGCTGATGAAGACACTGAAGGAAGAACTGGATGCACAGTATGCACCTTATAAGGAATATGTTCCGGCTTCCATGCCTGAAGTTGTATCATGTGAATTCGGCAATGATGCAAATATGATTGGAGCTCTGTATCATTATGTTTATGAGCTTAAAGGAGAATGCTGAATGCTGCAGCATGTATGCATGTTCAAATTGAAGGAAGAGGATCATGATGCGAATCTGAAGAAGGCTCTGGAGCTTGCTGAAGGACTGAAGACACTTCCACAGTCAGTCGATGGAGATGTTGTTGTTAATGCTCCGGAAGCTCCTTCTTCTAATTACGATCTTTGCCTGATCTTTAACTTTAAGACAATAGAGGATCTGAATGCTTATCAGGCAGATCCTGTACATCAGAAGTTTGCTAAGTTCATTACTGCAGTCAGAGAATCAAGGGCATGTATTGATCACGAGATTTAATAAAAAGACACGTGAGTGTCTTTTTCAGTAGTAAGTTTTACAGGACAGTATCTTTCCTATAATCCTGACAGGAAGGGAGTGTATTTCCTTTGGCGTAAAGTATCGATTCTCAACATCTGGATTGGCAGCTTCAAGTATCATCATTCCATTCTTATAGACAACCCGCTTTACAGTAACTTCATTGCCGATCATAATGACACCTATTTCTCCACTTTCAACAGTTTCGCACTGACGGACAAGTACCAGTGAGTCATCCATAATACCAACACCTGTCATGGAATTGCCGGTGACTTTCAGATAATAGTCACCGCTTTTTCTTTCGCTCAGTGAAGCATCTTCCTCACCGAGATAGTTTTCCTCGGCAAACAGATCGTAGCCTGCTTTTACATAGCCAAGAACAGGCAGTTTGATAGAGATATCCATTCCCTTCAGCTCCGGTTCAATATTGTAGCCCATCATAGCAGAAAGATGCTCTGCAGTTTCAGATGAGATCCTATGAATATCGCCATGAGACCACCGCATGACAGTGGATCTTGAAACATGCATACGTCTGGCAATCTCACTGTCGGTATATCCCGTTTTCAGCTTGTATTCCTTAATAATGTCCTTCAGTTCCATTGTATTTACCCATATTTATTATACGCTTATATGCAACAAATAAAAAATGTTTCATAAAAATGTTGCGTAAGCGATTGAAATGTGCAACATTCATTCTTATAATAGAGTCGGATAGAGAATAAGATGAAGACGATATTTCACATTGATATAAATCATTGCTATGCACAGATCGAGGAAATGATGCATCCGGAACTGCGCAGAGTTCCTATGGCAGTAGGCGGACATGAAGAAAAAAGACAGGGAATTATCTTGGCTAAGAATGATCTGTGCAAGAAGTACCATATTCTTACCGGTGAAAGTCTTATGGAAGCTAGAAAAAAATGTCCGGATCTGCTGATTATACCGCCGCATTATGCTGACTATATCTACTATACAAATGAAGTAAAGGACATCTACCGTCAGTACAGCGATCATGTGGAATCATTCGGATTGGATGAAGCATGGATTGATTACACGGATTCTGCAAGGCTGTTTGGCAAAGGTGAAAAGACAGCACGTGAAATACAGGACAGAGTACTGAAGGAAATAGGTCTTACAGTATCTGTTGGTATTTCATGGAACAAAGTATTCGCCAAGCTTGGCAGCGATATGAAAAAATCATCCGGAATGACGGTTATTACAAAGGAAAACTACCATGAGCTTGTATGGCCTCTGCCGGTTGGAGACCTTCTGTATGTAGGACCGGCAACCAATTATAAGCTTCATGAAAGAGGTATTCTGACCATTGGAGAACTTGCGGCATATCCAGTGGAGTATCTGAAGAATCTGATGGGCGTATCGGGAGAGATGATTCATGCTTTTGCTAATGGTGAAGATCCAAGTGAGGTGCAGGAAACAGGTTATTCATCCGCAGTGAAATCTGTGGGGAACTCTATGACAATGATCCATGATGTGGACTCTCTGGAGGAATTGAAACCAGTATGCTATGTACTCTGTGAAGCAGTGGCATCACGGCTGCGAGATCATGGCATGGAGGGAGATGTTATCAGTGTATCTCTTCGGACAGCTGGACTGAACTGGGTATCTGCTCAGCATAAGCTTTCTCAGAAAACCTGTATCAGCACAGAGATCATGGAAGCCATGATGTCAATTGCAGGGACTTATGATTTTTCCTCTGCACTGCGTGCGGTAGGAGTGTCAGTTGGACACCTGAGCCCAATTGGAACAGAGAAACAGCTCAATTTCTTTGTGGATGAAAAAAAACGTGACCGTGCGCTGAAGATGGATAGTGTAATGGATGAAATCAGAAATAAGTACGGGTTCTATTCTGTTCGCAGAGTATGCACAATCATGGATGAACCGCTGACAGATTTCAATGTAAAGGCAGATCATATCGTACATCCAACAGGATATTTTCAAGGAAGAAAGATGGGCTTGTGATATATGAATTTATATAAAAGATATGTAGATGTGATATTGAAACAGACAAGAAACGGAAAGTCACTGCCGCTCTATATCTGCTGGGACAATGGTATTGAATACAAGATAGACAGAATCATCAGTACAGAAAAAAGAGCTTCTCAGGTGGGAGGATGCGGACTGCGGTATGTATGCATGATACAGGGAGCTCAAAGAAATCTGTTTCTTGAGAAAGACAGGTGGTTCATTGAAAGCTATCAGCCATAAAAAATGACAGAGCAATCTGTCATTTTATAGTTTTAATAATATTTTCTGCCTGAAAGATACCATCGGCTGCAGAGGAAACAATACCTCCTGCATAGCCTGCACCTTCTCCGCATGGATACAGTCCCTTCAGAGAGACACTCTCGCCCTGATCATCTCTTGGAATACGGATAGGGGAGGATGATCTGGATTCCATTCCTACCATCAGCCCCTGATCTGCAAAATGAGGAATCTTATGATTGAATGCATGCAGTCCTTCTTCAAGGGCAGCATTTACATTCTCTGAGAACAGAGCATGCATATCCTCCATCACAAGATCTCTTGGATAGGAGGAATCAATAACAGGCGATGATGATTTTTGATGCTGAAGGTAATCAGATATATTCTGCGCCGGTGCAGCAAATCCTTTGCGCCATGCTTTCTTTTCCAATTCCTTCTGGTATTTGAAGCCATCCAGCGGATTGCCATGGTCAAAGTCTGCGGCAGGGATCTGCACAAGGATAGCACTGTTGGCATTCTTTCCATCTCTCTGACTGAAGCTCATTCCATTGACCGCCAGACTTCCATTCTCTACAGAGGCAGGAATGATCTGACCGCCTGGACACATACAGAAGGAATAGACTCCTCTACCGTTTCTGCTGCGATGGGTCAGCTGGTAGGAGGCAGGTCCTAGAGAAGGCTCTCCTGCATATCTGCCATACTGATTGGCGTCAATAAGGTGCTGCAGATGTTCAACACGGACGCCGGCTGCAAAGTCCTTCTGAATCATTGCGACACCTTGTGCATACAGACCTTCGTATGTATCAGAGGCACTGTGGCCCGCACATAGAAGAAGCTGTGAGCATGGAATGCTTCCTTTATCTGTTCGAACTGCAGTGATATGTCCATTGTCAATAACTGCAGAAATAAGCTTTGTTTCAAAATGGATCTCACCGCCAAGAGAGAGTATCTTCTTTCGAATATTCTTAACAATAATCCGCAGTACATCTGTACCTATATGCGGACGGTGCTGATAGGAGACAGCTGGATCTGCACCTGCTTCAATAAACTCTGAGAGTACTTTCTGTACACGGATATTTTTAATGCGTGTAGTCAGTTTCCCATCAGAGAAGGTACCTGCTCCGCCTTCACCGAACTGTACATTGGAATTTTCCTGGAGAATGCCTTTATGAAAGAAGGTGTCTACATCTGCTGCTCTGTCATCCACATTCTTACCGCGCTCGATGATAATAGGACGGCATCCTTCTTCTGCAAGGAGAAGTCCAGCAAACATACCAGCAGGTCCGAAGCCGACAATCACAGGCCGTTCAGTGACGGATGCCGGTTTTTCTGGAGAAACGTATACATTCCTTTCTCCTTCAACAACATCTTTTCTCTTGAGATAGCGGGCACTGTTCTTTACATCAGCCAGTACCGTATAGGAATAAACAAGTTTCTCTTCTCTAGCATCAAGTGATTCTCTTTCTATTTCGTAGAAGAGAATATCAGCAGGTGAGCACTGCAGTTTTTTAGCTATTTTATTTTTGCTCAGTGTTTCTCCCACCGAGCATTTGATTTGATGAATTCTAATCATATAACATTATACCTATCCTTTCAGCACTGATTAAATCAGATGGAAATGCTGCAGTGCAGTGACGACTCCGTCATCTGTGCATGTATCGGTAACATAGTTGGCTGCGTTTTTCACTTCATCGCCGGCATTTCCCATCGCAACACCGGTTCCTGCATAACGGATCATACTCAGATCATTTCCTCCATCACCGAAGGCAATAGAATCCTTCAGATCAAAGTTATAGAAACTGAGTATCTTTTCAATGGCTCTGTCTTTGCCGCAGGAGGAAGGAATGACATCTACTGCGTGATGATACCATCTGGTAATGCATACCTGACTGGTATTTTTCAGAAGAAGATCATCCTGTTCCGGGGAGGAGCCAATCATCATCTGATAGATGTCATCATTGGAGAGGGCATCATAGTCAGCAATGATTTCACAGGTATGCTGAGACACCTGCATATAGTCATTGAGCTCCTTCTGGTAGAAGTTGGCTCCCATTCTTTTTTCATTAGCCAGCATTGCCGGAAGACCTAAATTCTTTGCGTTCTGTATTACTGTTTGAACATCTTTATGATCCATGGGTATCCTGCATATTACTTCGTCTGGTGTATAGCAGTAGCCGCCATTGAAGCTGATAATACCGTCAAAAGGGACATCAGGAAATGCCGGTATGATACCAGGGGCTCTGCCGGTGGCTATGAAGATTTTGATTCCATGTCTGCGCAGGGAAGCCAATGCCTCCTTGACAGAAGGATGAATGTCAGCAGCGCCGAAGTCAAGGATCGTGCCGTCAATGTCGAAGAAAGCTATTTTCATACACAGTCCTTTCAAGAAGTACATTATAAAGCATAAGAAAACCGCGTGCATAGACGCGGCTTTCTTATGCTTTATGGCGCAGGAACAGGGATTTGAACCCTGGCACCGTGTTACCGATCTACGAGCTTTCCAAGCCCGCCCCTTCAACCACTTGGGTATTCCTGCAATGGTCTCTGATAAACCTGAATTTTGACGCTTAAATATAATACCACATGTTTGCAGAAAAGAAAGAACTAATTCCACGCTGCAATCTGAACATTTGCACATTCTTTTGTTTGGAGTTGAAGTGATGTAAGATGAGTACACATGAAGAAGAACAGCAATAAAAAGAAGAAGCATCTTAGAAGCATTAGAACATTCCGTGAGAATCTAAGAAGGAATTACTCTCCGTTTCAAAGAACAATGATCTATATTCTGATATGCATTGCCATTGTATCGATAGTTCTTGCTCTTTATGAAATTGGATGTCTTGCGGTGAGATGTTTTTCTGATGAAAAGCAGGCACAGTCATCATCTGCATCTTCCTCAGCTGTTGAGAAAAAGGAAGAGGATTCTGTTATTCTAGCCGAGAGTGAAGATGCAGGAACCTCATATCTGGATAATACACTGTTTCTTGGTGACTCTAATACAGTGCGCTTTATGTCCTTTACTGACAGTGAAGGAAAGACGTATACCTCTTCAAGCAATACGATTGCGGTCGTTGGTATGGGCGCACAGGCAATTGATTCTCTGGAATGTGAAGAACTTTCATCAGGCACTGTGACAATGGTTGATGCTGTGTCTGTTTTAAAACCGCAGAGGATCATTCTGTCATTTGGAACAAATAATCTGAGCGGGGACAGCACAGATGCATCTGAATTTATCAGTACATACAGTGAACAGGTGAAGAAAGTGCAGACTGCTTCACCATCTACACATATTATTATCAACAGTATCTTCCCTGTAGCAGAAGATACTGTATATACAAAGCTTTCCAATAAACAGATCCAAGCATATAACAAAGCATTGATACAGATGTGCAAAGACAATGGATGGCATTATCTGAATTCATATGAAGTACTGGCTGACTCTGAAACAGGCAGCGCTAAAGATGGAATGACAGACACTGACGGACTTCATCTTTCCAAGGAAGGGCTTAACCAGCTTTTTACTTATATCCGTACACATGCACTGCAGGTGAAGGGTGAAACAGAATATGCTATCAGCAATACGGATTCAATTGTTAAGCCTCTCACGACGCTCTATACGACCAATCCTCTTACAGGAGGAGGGTTTGATGAAAGTGTCCTGAATCCAAGCGAAGAAAATAATTCAGAAAGTGGAACATCATCTGGAAGTACATCTGGAAGTACATCTGGAAGTACATCTGGAAGTACATCTGGAAGTACGTCTGGAAGTACATCAAATTCAGGTGCGGGAGAAACGCAACCAGCAAGCGATGCTGACGCATCTGCAGCACAATCTTCAGCAAACCAGCAGAATGGTGGAACAGCAGAAGGAACAACAAATTAAAGCAGTCAGTCTGTCTTGGATTTTTATATACAAACAAAAATGATTGTAAAAAAGGAAACCAGAAATATAATTGCGGTTTCTAAAACCGTATTTTATAATCGTGTTAGCGCTTACAGAGGAAGAAGGAAGAAATATGTATGATGTTGTAATCATTGGCGCAGGCATTACAGGAACAATGCTTGCGAAGGATCTGTCTGCTTATCATCTCAAGACAGCTTTATTGGATAAAGAGAATGATATTGCGGATGGTGCTTCAATGGCGAATTCAGCTATTGTGCATACTGGCTATGATCCTGAAGATGGAACAATGAAAGCTAAGATGAATGTAGCTGGCGCAAAGCTCTATGAGTCACTTTGCAAAGATCTTCACTGCCATTATAAGAAAGCAGGTGCGTATATAGCTGCCTGCGGTGAAGAAGAGGAAAAGCGGTTGTCTGTTCTGGAAGACCGCGCTAAGAGACGTGACATCCCGTATGAATATCTAAGCGGGGATGAAGCCAGAAAGAGAGAACCAGCACTTTCTGATGCAGTGACAAAAGTGCTGAGCTTCCCAACAACAGCTATTATCTATCCTTGGGAAGTTGCCATTTCCTGTGCACAGGTTGCAGTGAATAATGGTGTTGAACTGTATCTCAATCATGAAGTGATATCCATTGAACATCATAATGATGGATACCTGATTCATACCAACGAGGAGAACTTTGAGACTCGTACAGTAATCAATGCGGCCGGTATAGGCGGCGATAAGATCTATGGTATGGTTTCAGACAATGTGAATTTCCATATTCGGCCACGCAAGGGTGAATACTTTGTTCTGGACAGTGATGTGCACTATGTCAGTCATGTCATATTTCCGGTTCCTTCCGCAAAGGGAAAGGGAATCCTTGCAGTGCCTACGGTATATGGAAATACACTGATCGGACCTAACTCGGATTTTGTTGAGGGCGAGGCCGACACAGGCAATACTGCTGAGGGAATGAATGAAGTACGCAGCGGCATTAATAAGACAATGAAGAATGTTCCGTATAATAAAGTCATACGTACATTTGCTGGACTGCGGCCATCTTCAACTTCCAAGGATTTTATTATTGAGGAAGCGAAAGATGCAAAGAACTTTATCAATGTATGTTCAATAGAGTCACCGGGTCTTGCCAGTGCACCGGGTATTTCAAGATATGTTATTGACGAGCTTCTTTCTCAAATGATTGAGCTGAAGAAGAATGACAGTGCAGTTATGACAAGAATGGCACCTGTCATTATGGGCGATCTGAATGCTCAGGAGAAAGCGGAAAAGATTCATGAGAATCCGGCTTATGGAAGAATCATATGCCGCTGTGAACAGATCAGTGAAGGTGAGATTGTTGACAGCATTCATGCAGTATGCGGTGCTAGATCCATTAAAGGAGTTAAAAAGAGAGTCAGACCGGGCATGGGGAGATGCCAGGGCGGGTTCTGTGAACCGAGAGTTGCTGCTATTCTGGCGAGAGAACTTCATATATCTATTCTTGATGTTGTTCTCGATTCGAAGGATTCGAAGATCCTTCTGAAGGAGAACAGATAAAATGAAAAAATATCAGGCGATTATTATTGGCGGCGGAAGTGCCGGATTGGCAGCGGCTGTTTCGCTGAAGAAGAAAGGCATTGAGAATATTATCATCCTTGAAAAGGACGCTGAGGCAGGAGGAATTCTGAATCAGTGCATTCATAATGGCTTTGGACTGACAACTTTTCATGAACAGCTTTCCGGTCCGGCTTATGCAGAACGCTATGAGAAGATGGCAGATGAAGCTGGGGTTGATATTAAACTGAATACCATGGTCACAAAATTGAATCGGGATCGTACTGTAGAGTACTGCAACCCGAATGAAGGATATGTTACGATCCATGGCGATGCAGTCATACTGGCTGTTGGATGCTATGAAAGAAGCAGAGGGGCTATACAGATTCCAGGCACAAGACCTGCGGGTATTTATACTGCCGGGCAGGCGCAGAGATACTTGAACATAGATGGATATATGGTAGGCAGAAGAGTGTTCATTCTCGGCTCAGGCGACATCGGTCTGATCATGGCAAGAAGAATGACGCTGGAAGGTGCTAAGGTACTTGGCGTAGCTGAGCTCATGCCTTATTCAAATGGTCTTCCTAGAAATATGAAACAGTGTCTGGAGGACTTTAATATTCCTCTGTATCTTTCACATACAATTACTAATGTTTATGGGAAAGACCGTCTGCAGAGAATTGAACTGACAGAGGTTGGAAATGACCGCAGAAATATAGAAGGATCACAGCAGTACTTCGACGTTGATACGCTGCTGCTGAGTGTGGGGCTGATTCCGGAGAATCATTTAGGCGATGCATGCGGTATTGAAATGGATCCGCATACAAAGGGACCGGTTGTTGATGAAAACTATATGAGTACTACGGATGGTATCTTTGCATGCGGAAATGGTCTGCATGTACATGATCTGGTAGATTTTGTATCCCATCAGTCTGAGAAGGCTGGAGAAGGTGCGGCACGCTATCTTCAGAATGGTGCTTCTAAGGGAATCGCTATCCGTACACAGGCAGGTGAGAATATTGGCTATGTAGTCCCTGGTATTCTGCATCCGCAGGATCTTCCTGCCACAGTGGAGTTCTTCTTCAGAGTCAGAAAACCTATGGATGCAGGAACAATCATTATTCGTTCCGGAAACAAGGTAATCCGTTCCCTGCATAAGGAAAAGCTGATTCCTTCCGTTATGGAGAATATGATTCTTGCGGGAAAACAGCTGGCAGGAATGCAGGATGATATTACAGTGGAAGTAAAGGAGGATGCGTGAGATGGAAAAGAAGGAATTGATCTGTGTCAACTGTCCTAAGGGATGCCGTATTACAGTAACTCTGGATAATGGCAAGGTTGCCGATATTCAGGGATATACTTGTGAGAAAGGCAGAAACTACGCTGCTCAGGAGACCATTCGTCCGATGCGCGTATTGACTTCAACTGTAAAGATAGAAAATGGCACGGCAAGAGTTCTGCCTGTAATTACTGAAAAGGAAATACCGCTTGATATGGTGAATCAGGCAATGGAGAAGATACGTACAATTGATGTGTATGCACCAATTAAAGTGAATGATGTCATTGTGCCTGATTTCCTGCATACTGGTGTTGATCTTGTTGCATCGCGTTCAATGAATGAAAAGAAATAAGAAAACAGCGTACTGCTTCACATTTGAGTGAAGCAGTACGCTGTTCTTTTATATTAGCCTAATGTTGTTTCGGAATCCGTGGAGCCTGTACTGCTGTCAGTATTCAGATCGCCTGTCAGTGTGACTTTTACATCCATTGACTTCCCGCTTCTTTCAATTGTTAGCGTAATCGTATCACCAACAGCCTTGTCTCTCAGTACTTTTGAAAGATCAGAATAGGAAGAAATATCAGTCCCATCAGCCTTTGTAATCTTGTCATATGCCTGCAGACCAGCAGACTGGGCACCGGAACCAGAGATGACATCAGTGATGTAGAGCCCGGCTGTATACTGCTGTGTATCTTCAGAAATTTCCTGCAGATAAACACCAAGTGTTGCACGGTCTGTTACTTTGCCATTGCTGATAAGCTCATTAGCGACATCCATTGCAGTATTGATCGGGATTGCGAAGCCTAATCCTTCAATGGTCGAACCAGATGAAGTAGTGCCGGAATCCTTTGCGTTGACGATGCCAATCAGATTGCCATTGCCATCAAACAGTCCTCCGCCTGAGTTGCCGGCATTGATTGCTGCATTTGTCTGTATCAATTCCATGGACTCGTTGTTAACAACAAGTTCACGTGACGTAGCACTGATAATGCCATCTGTTACAGTCCCGCCCAGTGTTCCAAGCGGGTTGCCGATAACAATTGCTGTATCACCGACAGCGATCTTTGAGGAGTCACCGATTGTAGCTGCGGTAAGACCTGTAGCGGATATCTTCAGAACAGCGATATCACTCTTTGAATCCGTGGCTACTAGAGTTGCATCGTATTCCTTGCCGTCATATGTAGTTACCTGAATCGTTGTAGCATCTTCAATAACGTGATTGTTTGTGATGATATAGCCATCATCTGAAATGATGACACCTGAGCCGGCAGCTTCGGATGTATAGGTTCCTCCGAACATTCCATAGGATGTTGAAGTGACCTGTGTCACGATTTCAACGACTGAAGGCTGTGCCTTAGCGGAAACTTCAGATATTGTCATATCTGTACCGTCACTGTCATTGGAAACTGTTGTCGTTGAACTTGTTCCTTTTTCACTGCTGTACGTAATGCCGGATGAAGAAGTTCCAGCGTGTGTTACTGCGAACCATGCTCCTCCTGTACCGCATGCTGCTGCAATGACTGCGCACATAACAACAGTCAATACAGGATGGGGTTTTTTTGGTCCTTTCGTTTTTCCTGGTCTCTTAGGTTTCATTCCTTTTCCTGCAGGATTGGCAGGACGTTCTGTATATTGAGCATCAAAGGTATTGCTGTCCTGACTGTTCTGATTCATCTGAGTCATATCTTTCATCTCCTTATTGTTCATTCAGTTACTGGAATTACTGTACTCATTCACTGTGATTTCTATGTGAACAATGACTGTTTTTCCTGTTAAACTGCTTCTTATTATAGTTATCGAAGCAGAAATGTGACATTACATTTGCTTCGGTATGTATAAGCATACTGATTACTGGTATTAACAGCCTTCCTTGCTGGAAGAACTGCCCAAGCTCCTGTATTGAAAAATATCATAGATTAGTCCTGCCGCCAGCAGAATGCTTCCTGCAATGAAATAAAGAACGGTAAAATCTGAAGTGGTGCCGTATATTTCAAAGATTCCAGAAAGCAGCGCTCCCAGCATCAGTACGATTGTTCCATCTCGCCAGACTTGGCAGGGCAATTTCAGCTTCTTTTTTGAAAGTATGAAACTTGGAATGCATTCAAGCAGGAGGGGATATGCAAATATACTCAGCATATTGAGTGAGATTACATCATGCGAGAAGCATTCATATACAATTGAGAAGATAAGGCAGATGACTGAAAGAGCCAGCCATACTGCTGCAGCACTGATTCTTCTCTGATCAGTATCCGATGTATACAATATCACTCACGCTCCTTTCAGATATTGTGTCTCCATTGGTTGTAGGTTTATTGATAACTGTTTCATTGAAGACCATTGTTGAGGATCCTCCTCCATCGAGGTTGTATGCGGTCTTGACGCCTTTTCCTTCCAGATATGCAGCAAGCTGATACAGTGATAATCCTTCTGATTCAGAAGTTCTTCCATCTGCTACTACAAATAGATAGTGCAGTGGAGCAATCTCACAGATAGCTGTACGAGGATTGGAAGTCATTGCTTTGCCGACTTCGTCGTTTGCTGTAACACTGACTTCGCCGCTTTCTATCAGAGCGGGTCCAAACGACAGCACCTGAAGAATATCATCACTTTCCAGATAGGTTTCGTCGACAGTTCCTTCATTGATAATGGCAAAGGAGCCATCGCTCTTAATGACCAGATCCTCCTGGTCATTGCCGGAAGCTGTACTTCTGTAAACAGTGCCGTTTCTGACAACATAGCCGGAATTCTGTGCACCATAGTAATCACCGTTTATGGCAAGAATAGCGTCATTCGAAGAAGCTATTTCTGATGTGGTGGCAGTTATATTCTTGCCATATGTTCCATTAGCCAGTGCTGTCTTCAGATAAGAAACATCTGATACTTGTATATCTGCGGTATAGACTGTTGTATCTTCATATACTTCTGAGGTGATTGCGATTGTGATATTGTCATCACTGTAGGTAGTATCGGTTATCACAGCATTTGAAGAAGAACTGGACGTCTGTGACGCATCAGTGCTTTCGTCAGTCTGGGCAGCATATGTTCTTGGAATGACGAATGTATCAAGAAGAACATAGATTGTGAAGGCGGTTATAAGGATCAGATCAAAGCTGTGCAGAAGTATTTTTTTCATTGCGGAAGAACTCCTTTCTGAGGTTTGAATACAAACGTTTTCTGCACAGTCCAAGAGAATATGAACAGGATCAGCTCTGTCATCAGCTTACCGATCATTGGGTTGATATGAAGAATATCCGTGAAGATTGCCAGAATCATGGTATTGCAGACAAGTACTGTAACAGCCGTAAATGCATACTTCACCAAACTGCTGTATCCTGCATCCTTCTGTTTGAATACATAGCGTTTATTCATTTCATAATTGAAAGAAGCACTGATCAGACGTGCACATATATTTGCAAGAAGTACATGCGATGAGAGGAATGTAAATAGTGAAAACAGGCCATAGTCTACAAGAAAGCTGGAAAATGACGACAGTGCAAAACATAGCAGTTTCCTGTATATCAGAAAGGAGTCACGCACTGGATGGAAATGAGATGATGCATTGTCATTTTCATATATTGTGCGGATCTCCATCTGTTTGAATGGTATCCTATTTTCTACGCAGTATAGAAGCTGATTCATCTCATATTCATAACGATCTCCTTCAATAGTGAGGAAACTATGTATCAGAGTCGTGCTGAATGCACGCAGACCTGTCTGCGTGTCATGTACAGATACACCGCAGGCAAGCTTAAATATTTTTTCGGTAATCAGATTGCCTGCCTTTGATTTGAAGGGGATTCCTTCCTGATGGAAATTGCGTATACCCAGTACTAATGAATCAGGATATTTTTCTGCAGTATAAGCACATTTATCGATATCCTCCGGAGCATGCTGACCATCTGCGTCAGCAGCAATGACGATGCTTCCGTTTTCGATATTCTTCTGTATCCAAGCCATGCCGGTGCGCAGTGCATATCCTTTGCCATGGTTAGGTGTATAGTGCAGAATGAATGCTTCATCACAGCATTGCTGAAAGATGCTCTGATATTCCACAGGACTTCCATCATCAACAATGATCACTCTGCAGTTGTGCTCGTACAGTGTATGAACAAAGGAAGGTAAGTTTTTTTCAGGGCAGTAGGCCGGTATTAATACAATGCGATTCATAAATGTACCTCCTTTTCTACTTGGAAGGATAAATACATGACAAGTATTGGAAATGACGAAAAGATGAACATTGCGTGAATTGTCACATTGTGAAAAATGGTCATGGAATATATACTAAAGAGGTTGAAAGAAGGTATCTATGGCGCAGAATAACAATCAGTATAAACAGATGGCTCCAATTAAAAATACAGAGCTTGAAAAAGTAATGGCAGATCTGAAGGAAAATCAGACTCCTGAGAATCAGCAGGCACTTATTAGAACTCTGAAGGATGCTAAACTGCTGTGCCCTTGTGATTTTGATGTGGATATTTCAAAGGAAAAACCGGGCACAGTTCAGAATGTCCATCCGTCGCAGATTAAGTTCTATCTGCTGAATACTAAGGATGGAAAAACATTTTTCCCCGCATTTACCAATACGGAGAATATGAAGAATATGAAGTTCGGTGAAGGAATTAAACCAAAACTTATCGTCAGAACAATGATTGACTTTGATAAACTGGTACAGGATAAGCAGAACAAGGCAACTGGAATCATTATCAATCCGGGTTTGAATAATATTGTTATCCCGGAGAATTTAGTCGGAGCGATTGCCGGAAGAAAGATCCCTGCTAAGACATCTAATACAATTCAGGCTTCCCCACTGAACATTCGCTATACGGAGCCGCCGATATATCCTACCAAGATGGTGAATGCTGTGTATGACAAGTGCAAGACAGTCAATGAGATCAGCAGAGTATGGCTGAAAGCAAAACTGGCTGGTCAGGCAATGTCATTTCTGCTTGTTGTTGAGTCTGACAAGAAGGATGAACATATCCTGAACGAAATACGTGAAGCAGCTGTACCGGAAGCCAATGATATCCAGATTGAAACCGTCTTCTCTGATGAGAAGATCATGAAGGATATCATTCATGAATCTGTTGCACTGTATGATCGCAACTTGGAGTTCTGATGATCCGTGAAATTCATACAGGAGATAATGATGCGGTGCTTGATCTGGTAAAGAACGTATTTGAAGAGGAGAAGGAAGTGTTTCCCGATCTTTCTTCAGCCGAAAGAGCGCTGCAGTTCATTCGTGAGAGAATCAGTACTTATGGAATGCTCGGCACATTTGATGAAGATACACTGCAGGGTGTACTTATCTATGATAAGGATTCGATGAACATTCTGTTTCTGGCTGCTGATGAGCAATATCGCTGTCATGGCATAGGCTCGGATATGCTTGATGTACTATGTGAGAAGGCTGATGCAAAGCACCTCAGCAGGATTTCTGTGAACGCTGCCGGTTCCTCTATTTCTTTCTATAAGAACTATGGGTTTGAGGAAGCGGACGAAGAGGCCAAGGAAGGCAGAGTCAGATTGCAGCACATGGAATATCTGCTTGGCAGGAAGTATCTTGGAAAATCAGTCAGTGTTGCTGTAGACCGTCCCTATGGCTCCCTTCATCCGCACAATCCGGATGTTCTGTATCCGCTGAATTATGGATATATTGAGAACTTTGCCGGTGAGCAGGATGGCGAATTTCAGGATGCCTATGTTTATGGACCGGAAGAACCTGTAGAAAAATTTACGGGTATAGTGTATGGAATAATCTTTCATAAGGACAGTGAACATTCACGCTGGATTGTGACAGCTCCTGGTACTATACCTTCACATGACAATATTATTCAGACTGTTGCATTTGAGGAACAGTATTATGACACCCGATTTATATGGGCCGACGATAGAAAACAAATGAATTGAAAGACACTGGAGAGTGTCTTTTTCTTACGGGGAATTTACATATTATTCACATAAACTTCATATTTACACCATTTCGTGTTCATCCACGAAAGATATTCTATCCGTGTAAGAAAGATGGTGTGCACTATGACTGAAATGATAGATGTATTTGAAAGAAGAGAAGACAAATATACACTCACGCCTGAACAGGTCGAGGAAGTATCAAGAAGGATTGCACCATATGTAAAGCCAGATATATATTTCAAATATACTGTTCATTCTATTTACTGTGACAGTCCGGACAGTGAACTTGTCATTAACGGTCTGCAGAAGTCAAAGTATAGGATTAAGCTTAGACTTCGTGCTTATCAAGATCCTGATGGTACCGAACCGGTCTTTCTTGAAACAAAGAAAAAGTATGGTGAAATTGTGTATAAGAAAAGACTGCAGATGGAAGAGAAGGAAGCCATGGATTTCCTAAATGGAACCACTGATATGCATAGAACAGGAAACACCGCTTCCGAGATTGCATATCTAAGAGACTTCTATCGTCTTTCACCAAAGGTACTGATTCTGTATGAAAGGACTTGCTACGCTGCTCTTGATGAAGCGGACGTACGTGTGACTTTTGACAGAAATATCCGCTATCGTATCCATGATGTGAATCTGCAGGAGAAAGGCGATGAGAGACCTCTGCAGGCTGGAAAGATTGTTATGGAAGTAAAAGCAATGCATAGATATCCAATTTGGCTTACAAGGATACTCAGTGATATGCAGCTGTACCAATGTGCATTTTCCAAGTATGGAACCATTTACCGGGAAAATGCAGCAGTTATGAACCCGCCTGTTAAACAGAACAGACAGACGGAGGATGAGGCATATATAAAGGAGGCTACAACATGTTCAATTCAATACTGACAGGCAGTACCTCAACACTGTCAATTGCAAGTGTGCTTATCTGCATGCTTGTCAGCGTGATATGCGGTATTATCATTGCACTTGTATATAGAAAGTGTCAGCACGCTTCAAAGAGCTTTCTGCTTACGATTGCGATGCTGCCGGCAATTGTCATGGCAGTCATACTCATGGTAAATGGAAATCTTGGCGTAGGTGTTGCTGTTGCGGGCAGTTTCTCACTTGTCCGTTTCCGTTCGCTTCCAGGCAGGGCCAGCGATATACTGGTCATCTTCCTTTCGATGGCTGTAGGTCTTGTGACAGGTATGGGGTATGCAGTGTTTGCTCTGATACTTAGCATTGTTCTCTCCATTGCTATTTTTGTTCTCTCAAAGATTTCCTTTCTGGATGCTGATCCTGTATACAGAAATATCAGGATCAATATTCCAGAAGATCTTGATTATACAAATGTATTCAGCGATGTATTCACACAGTACACCAGCAAGGCAACTGTAGAATCTGTACGTACGATCAATCTTGGCACCATGTATCAGATTGAATATGACGTTGAATTGAATGATGTGAATGAAGAAAAGAATATGATAGATGCGCTTAGGGTTAGAAATGGCAATCTGCCGGTTATCTCAGGCAGAGCTGCGACGAGTACTGCAGAATTATGAATATTAAGAAAGCAGCAGCTGCCTTGCTGGGAATCTGTTTATTTACAGGTGCTGGATGCAGCAGTTCTGCTTCGAAAAATTCTTCTTCCGCTTCTTCATCGTCCAGCAGTACAGCTGCAGCCGGCGACCCTGTGAAAACGGTTGATTTAGACGACGAAGATACAGAAGAATCGTATGACAAAGACAGTGCAGTCACTATCAAGCTGAGTGGAACTTCTGCGGAGTGCAGTGATTCTGCTGTATCTATTGCCAGTGGAAAAGTGACGATTGCACAGCCTGGTACTTATGTTCTTACAGGAACCTTTCATGGCCAGATTATTATAGATAGTGAATCCAAAGGGACTGTAAGACTGGTTCTGAATGGTGTGAATATTACATATGACGGTGAGGGTGCGATCAGTGTTGAGGCTGCTACAAAGACAATACTGACAGCATATAAGGATACTGAGAATGCAGTCAGTGATACTTCCGAAGAAACTGACAGCAAAACAAATGCAGCAATCTATTCCAAGGATGATCTCGTAATCAATGGCTCTGGAAGTCTGACTGTTTCCGGGAATGCTAATGACGGCATTACTTCCAAGGACAGTCTGTATATTGTCAATACAAAGATAACAGTTACAGCGTCAGATGATGGAATCATTGGCAAGGATATGCTTTATATGCAGGATGTCAGTGCTTCTGTAACTGGCGGCGGTGATGCATTGAAGGCAAGCAATACAGCAGATACTGCAGAAGGCAATATTCTGATCAATGGCGGGACATATACATTGACAGCAGGTGATGACGGTATTCAGGCTGTCAATGGAGCAGTTGTCATGGATGGAACCATTTCTCTAAAGGCTGGTGAGGGTGCTTCTGCAGCAGTTCATACAGAACAGGAAGGCGGAGGATTTGCACCGCAGGGATCCGGAACGGATGACAATGAAACTGAAACTGATACTGCTGATGAGGAAAAATGCAAGGGAATTACTGCAGAGGGCACTGTAGATATTGAAGGTGGAACGATCACCATGGATACACAGGATGATTCTCTGCACGCAGCCGGTGACATAGAAATTGCTGGAGGTACACTGCAGATCAGCGCGGGTGATGATGCCATGCATGCAGATGATACACTGACAATTGACGGCGGAACTGTTAATGTAACAGAAAGCTATGAGGGACTTGAAGGACTGAATGTTGTTATAAATGCAGGAAATATCAGCGTTGTTTCCAGTGATGATGGGGTCAATTCCTCTGACCCTTCAGTCAGTTCGGACACAATGACTGCAGACTCTTCGACATTTACAATGAATGGTGGAACTCTTACAGTCAATGCAGAGGGTGACGGTATTGATATGAATGGTTCGGGTACAATGACTGGTGGCACTGTAACAGTCTATGGACCTGAGAACAGTGGAAATGGTGCACTGGATTATGCTGGAAGCTTTGAAGTGAATGGCGGTACATTGCTTGCGGGCGGCTCAACGGGAATGGCGCAGACTCCATCTGAAGATTCCTCATTGTATACATTGTCTATTGGTACTTCCGGCGGAAGTATAACGGTGAAGGACAGCAGCGGAAATGAAATAGCATCATACAGCTCTGCAAAATCATATGGTTCACTGATTCTAACTTCCGAGGCTGTCAAAAGTGGTGAAACATATACGGTATATGAAGATGGCACTGAAACAGGCAGCGTAGCAGTGAGTGATAAGATTTCTTCAATCAATGCTTCCTCCAATGGCGGTATGAACGGTGGAGGACGCGGTCAGAACGGTGCTGGCGGCAAATCAGGTGTTTGATATTAATTCGAAAAGAAACGGGTTATCCTGTTTCTTTTTTTGCATAAAAGATATAATACCTAAAAGTATGGAGGGAACACATGCGCAGAGGATTTATTAACGGGAAAATTTGGAACAGCACTGAAACAGCGCTGCTTGTAGAAGATGGCATAATCAGTGCAGTCGGTGATGATGCAGCAGTTAAAAAAGCTCTTGATGAGAGGGATGAACTGATAGATTTGAATGGTATGCTGATACTGCCTGGATTTGTTGACAGCCATATGCATCTTCTTGAGCTGGGATACTATCTGAGCAATGTAAGACTGGAGAACTGTACCTCACTCCATTCGCTTCAGGAAATACTGTTCAGTAAACTGAAGGATACAAAGGAAGACGAATGGATTGTTGGCAGAGGATATAACGAAGATAAATTTGAAGAGCATCAAGGACCGAACAGAGCAATGCTGGATCAGGTTTCGAAAGATATTCCTATTTCTTTGACCAGAGCGTGCGGGCATGTAATGAGTGTCAATACAAAAGCTATGGAACTTGCCGGTATAGCTGAGGATACACAGGTCGAAGGTGGAAAAATCGATTATGAGAATGGTATCTTTGAGGAGAATGCAATTAATCTGATACATAATGCATGGCCGAAACCGGATGCACAGAGGCTGGAAGATTATATTCTTGCAGGGGCAAAATACGCAAATTCATGCGGAATTACCACAGTTGGAAGTGATGACTTCCTTTCTGTTTCAAATGACTATAAGGAAGTACTGGATGCCTTTGAGAAGCTTTCGTACCAGCAGCGTCTGAATGTTAAGGTAAATGAGCAGTGTGAATTTCCATCAGCAGATGATTTTTCACAGTTTCTGGATGATGGCTATACATTTGATGTAGGCAATGATTATTTCAGAATTGGCCCTCTGAAGCTGATACTGGATGGATCATTAGGAGCACATACTGCGTCTCTCAGCAAACCATACAGCGACATTGTGGATGAAAAAGGCTGTCTTCTTTACAATGATGAAGATGCAGAAACAATGGTTGCTCTAGCGTCCAGATTCAACATGCCGACAATATGCCATGCAATTGGAGACAGTGCAGTAGACCAGGCACTGCGTATTCTGAAGGATTATACCTATGAAGGCAATCCTTTCCATTCCGGTCTTGTTCACTGTCAGATCATGAGGAAGGATCAGATAGATGAAATTATCAAACATCAGTATTCATGTTTCTTTCAGACACAGTTTATTGATTATGATGCTTCTATTCTGAAGGAAAGAGTAGGCAAGGATAGGGCTGCAGAATCCTATCCATACCGTACTCTTTATGAAGGGACACTTTCCAGCAATGGCAGCGATGCACCAGTTGAACTTCCTTCGGTCATGAAGGGAATACAGCTTGCTGTAACAGGTGAATCAATAAGGTTTCCAGGCTGTTCAATGAACCCTTTGGAATGCCTGAGCATTGAACAGGCAGTGGATTCCTACACAGTGAAGGGCGCACAGCAGCTGATGATGGATGAAAGCATTGGGAAGATTCAGGAAGGATACTGCGCCGATTTTGCAGTGCTGGATGAGAATCCTGCTGAATGCAGCAGAGGAGATATCGCTAAGATCAAAGTTATGATGACTGTTTCTGATGGAAGGACGGTATTCGAAAGATGATCCGTATGATCGAAGAGGATGACATACTGACATGCTGGTGGTGGTATAACTGGTACATTACACACAGTACATGTACATTTGAAACGGATCCAATTGATGGCAATGAGTTCACGGAAAGAGTGCATAGAGTGCGCAGAAGGTACCCTTGGATTGTTCTTCAGGAAGATAAGGAACTGCTTGGATATGCATATCTGGATGTATTCAATGAAAGAGCTGCATATGATCATACTGCTGACGTTTCAATTTATCTGAATCCGCAGGAGACAGGAAAAGGATATGGGAAGAGACTGATGAAGGCACTGGAGGATATAGCTGTTAAGGATGGCTATTACAGTCTGATCTCCATTATAACTGAAACAAATACGTCATCTATGCATCTTCATGAATCATTTGGCTTCAAGAAGGCAGGCTTCCTTGAAAAGTCCGGATACAAGGATGGTAAATGGCTTGGTGTTGCTTATTATCAGAAGAATCTCGTGGAAGCTGATGATGATCGGGCACCGCAGCCTTTGCAGAATCTTGATCCATATCTTGAAAACAAGCATAATCGTGTTCCTGAGAATTTCTGAGCGGTTTTCCGACAAAGGAAGCCGCTTTTTGCTACAATGGAAGCCATGAGAAAAACAGTACTTGCAGGTGTTTGCTTAAAAGATAAGAACAATGAATTCGAGAGTGCCATGAATGAGTGTGAAGCGCTCTGTGAAGCATGCGGTATGCAGGTGACCGCAAGAATTACACAGAAGTCAGATTCTGCAGATACAAGGACAGCTTTTCGAAAAGGAAAACTTGATGAGCTTCATGAAACAGTTCATGCGACTGACAGCGATTTGGTCGTATTCCTGAATCCACTGAGCGTGCAGAGTGCTCAGAGGATTGCTGAACTGTGTGAATGTGAGGTAATAGACAGAACTGCACTGATCCTGGATATTTTTTCACACAGAGCACGTTCCCGGCAGGCTAAGCTGCAGACTGAAATGGCGCGACTGCAGTATGATCTTCCAAAGGCACTGGCTATGGCAGATGATCATGAAAGATCAAGAGGCGGCTCTGTAACAAACAGAGGCGCTGGTGAGATGAGAAGTGCGGTTATCTCCAAGAAGTATCAGGCTCGAATACAGGACTTGAAAAAGGAACTGGAAAAGATAGGCAAGCAGAGATCACAGGATGAAAGAAGAAGAGCCAAGACAATGCTTTCGAGAGTGGCTCTGGTAGGATATACGAATGCCGGCAAGAGCTCATTGATGAATGCGCTCATGACACAGTCTGGTGCCAAAGGAACACATGTCGATGCCGAGGATCTTCTGTTCAAGACTCTGGATACCAGTGTTCGTACAATTGAAAAGGATAGAAAGAAATTTCTTCTATACGATACAGTTGGTTTTGTGTCAAATCTTCCGCATATGCTCGTTGAAGCTTTCCGGTCTACACTGGATGCGGCAAGAGATGCAGATCTTCTGATCGAAGTGATTGACGGTTCTGATGAAAATGCTCCGGAAAAGACACGGATTACAGAGAAAACATTGAAGGAAATTGGTGCTGGAGATATTCCAGTACTGCGTGTTTACAGTAAATGCGACTTGATGGAAAACAGAAGTGAAAAAGAAGGACAGGCAGTCTCATGTGTGACTGGAGAAGGCTTGAATGCTCTGCTGGATGAGATCATGAAAAGACTTTATCCTAATGAAACAGAGATGATATGCTGTCTGCCGTATGATAAGATGGCTATGCTGGAAACATATAAACAGATGCTGCAGATTGAGATCCTAAGCAATGAAGAGGATGGCATGAAAATTGAAATCAGAGGCCCGCGCAGATATACACAGGCCTTCGATGAATACAGGATTATAGAAGGAGAAATATGAAAAAGACAGTTTGGGAAAAATTGAATGCAAAGCAGACTGAAAAGCTGATGGCATTCAATGAAGAGTACAGAAAGTTTCTGAGTGCTTCAAAGACGGAAAGAACATTTACTGCAAACAGTGTTAAGGAAGCTGAAAAGGCTGGTTTTAAGAATATTGATTCTGTAAAGAAGATCAAGGCTGGAGACAGACTGTATTCTGTTAACAGAGGAAAAAATTTCCTTGCTTTTATTGTTGGCAAGAAGCCTTTGACAGATGGAATGAATATCCTTGGTGCACATATTGATTCTCCGCGTATGGATCTGAAACAGGTCCCTCTGTATGAGAAGGATGGTCTTGTCCTTCTGGATACTCATTACTATGGCGGCATTAAAAAGTACCAGTATGTAGCTAGAAGAATGGCATTAGTCGGTGTTGTCATCAAGAAGGATGGCACCTGTGTTGAAATCAATATCGGTGATAAGCCGAATGATCCAGTCGTTGGTGTTTCTGATCTGCTGGTACATCTTGCTGGAGAACAGATGAAGAAGTCTGCTGCTGAAGTAATCAGTGGAGAAAATCTGAATGTACTGGTCGGCTCTATTCCTGCGAAGAATGTGAAGAAGGACCCTGTAAAGTCTAATATTCTGCGTCTTCTGAAGGAACAGTATGACATTGATGAGGATGATTTTCTTTCTGCAGAGATAGAAGTGGTTCCTGCAGGAGAAGCTAGAGATTATGGACTGGATCGTTCCATGATTCTTGGATACGGTCACGATGATAAAGTATGTGCATATACTTCACTGCGTGCCATGCTGGATTTTAAGGGTACACCGGAAAGAACGTCATGCTGCCTGCTGGTCGATAAGGAAGAGATTGGTTCTGTAGGAAATACAGGTATGCAGTCCCGTTACTTTGAAGATGTACTTGCTGATCTGCTGGACCGTCAGGGAAAAGCATCTATTAAGAATCTGAATGATGCTCTAAAGAATTCAAAGATGGTTTCAAGCGATGTATCTGCAGCATATGATCCGAATTATCCGGAAGTCATGGAAAGCAGAAACAGTGCATATTTTGGATGCGGTATCTGTTTTAATAAGTACACAGGTTCAAGAGGAAAATACAGTTCCAATGATGCCAATGCAGAATACATTGCTGAGATTCGCAGAGTTATGGATGACAATGACTGCTGCTTTCAGACGTGTGAACTTGGTGCAGTTGATGCTGGAGGCGGAGGAACAATTGCCTATATTATGGCTGATTTGAACATGGATGTTATTGATGCTGGTATTGCTGTGCAGAATATGCATGCGCCGGAGGAAGTAGTATCCAAGGCGGATGTTTATGAAGCATACCGTGCATATGCAGCGTTTCTTAAAGATATGAAATAATTGAAACAGAGAGTCTCCTGTGAGACTCTTTTCAGCCTTGGAAAGGAAGGGTCTATATAATGAAAATCACTTTCTATTTTGTAAGACATGGAGAGACAATGTTCAACCAGAAATCCCGTATTCAGGGGAGATGCGATTCCATGCTTTCTGAAAGAGGCCGTGCGCAGGTAAAGAAGGCTGCTTCTGCTCTGCAGAGAGTCTACTTTGACAAGGCATTTACTTCACCTGCGGAAAGATGTCTTGATACGGCACAGATCATTTTGGAAGGCCGCAATATGAAACCGGAAATCATTGAAGATCTGCATGAAGGAAGCTTTGGCCGCCTTGAAGGTTCCAGATTCACATCACATCCAGATGAAATGAGGGCTTGTTTTGATTCCCGTGACTTTTCCTCCGTTAGCGGAGAAAGCAGTCAGGATATGGGAAGAAGAGTATACAAGGTGATGGATACGATTGTTTCCAAGTGCGAGGATGGAGACCATGCACTGATTACATCCCATGGATATCTTGAATCGTATTTTATGGAAATACTTCTTGGTGTTGATATTGCTGAATACGCAAAGGCTGCTGAGGGTGAATTTAAGAATATGACTCCGAATGCAGGTATTATGGTGTTCACATATGAGGATGGCAGGTATTCTATTGTCAATCTTCCGATGGAAGCCTCTGAATGGGTTCCTGCCAAGGAAGAAAAAACAATTCATTTCTACTATGTCCGCCATGGCGAAACTGTATTCAATGTTTGGAATCGCATGCAGGGAAGCTGTGATTCTCCATTGACAGAAAGGGGCATTTATCAGGCACATCAAACCGCTGATGCGCTTCGCAATATAAGTTTTTCGCAGATCTTTACTTCAAGTTCAGAGAGAGCACGTAATACTGCTGCTATTATAGCTGCCGGAAGAAATATTGTACCTGTTGCGATGCGTGGTTTGAAGGAAGTGGACTTCGGGGACTTTGAAGCAGTTGTCCGTGACTCGTGGATTGATGAGATTAACCGCCGTCATGAGACAGAAGATTGGCAGGATGCCGGCGGAGAAAGCGGACAGCAGGTTAGAACGCGGATACTGAGAACATTGTCGAAAATAATATCCAGAACTAAAGATGGCAGCAATGTTCTGCTTGTATCGCACGGAACTTACTATATGAATATTCTGAAGAATCTGTTTGATATTGATGGTCAGGAACTGAAGGATAAACTTCGTAAAGAAGGAAAACAGCCGATGCCGAATGGCGGTGTCTTCCGCTTTGACTATGTAAATGGGGATTTCAAACTTGTGCAGCTGATGGTGGCTCCTGAGGAATTTAAGATATAAGCAAATAAAAAGATGCCAGCGGACATCTTTTTATTTACTGATTACTTCCTGTCCTTGACAGGGACATATGGCTGTTCAGTCTTGCCGACATACTTGTAGGCAGGTCTGATAATCCTATTAGCAAACTCAACTTCTTCCATACGGTGTGCGCACCAGCCGCCGACTCTTGATATAGCAAATATCGGAGTGAACAGATCTTCGGAAAATCCAAGTATTCTGTAAACAAGACCAGAGAACAGGTCGACATTGGCACAGACATTCTTTGTCTGTCCTTTTTCTTCATAGAATACCTCAGGGGCGAGTTTTTCAATCATGCAGAGAGTGTTGTACTCTGTTTCAAGTCCATGCTCGCATGCCTGCTCACGGGAATACTTTTTCAGGATCTGTGCACGTGGATCGGACTTTGTATAGACTGCATGGCCGATACCATATATCAGACCGGATCCATCACCCGCTTCTCTGCGCAGGATCTTGCGAAGATAGTCTCTGATTTGATCTTCATTTGACGGATCATCTACGTGTGCAATAATGTCATCCAGCTGATGCATTACCTTCAGATTGGCACCGCCATGTTTAGGCCCTTTCAGCGCAAGAATGGCAGCAGCAATAGATGAATATGTATCTGTGCCTGTAGAAGAAAGAACGCGTGAAGTAAAGGCACTGTTATTTCCTCCGCCATGGTCCGCATGTACGATTAGACATAGATCCAGAAGTTTCGCTTCTTCATGAGTGAATTTTTGATTAGGGCGGTATGTAGCAAGTATATGCTCAGCTGTGCTGAGCCCCTTTACCGGGTAATGAAAGTACAATGATTCATGATCATATGCATGACGCTTTGTCTGATAGGCATAAATCATGAATGTTGGCAGTTCTGCTATCAGATTGACTGACTGCTTCAATATATTGCCTAGCGATGTATCTTCTGCATTCTCATCATAGCTGTACATGGCAAGTACGGAACGTGCCATCTTATTCATAATATTTGGAGAAGGTGCTGCCATGATCTGCGTTTCTGCAAATCCATCAGGCAGTTCTCTATGGTTTTCAAGCAGGGATCGAAATGCACTCAGCTCTTTTTCTGTAGGCAGTGAGCCTAACAGCAGGAGCCATACAATTTCTTCGAACAGAAAACGATCTTCATTTACCGCTTCGTCAACAATCGTATTCAGATCAATACCGCGGTATATAAGTTTACCGTCTCTAGGAACAATTGTTCCATCTTCTTTTCTGTCGTAACCGATAACATCGCATATATTCGTCAGCCCAGCTAAAACACCTGTGCCGTCCGCATTGCGGAGGCCTCGCTTAACACCAAGTTTTTCGCTGATTTCAGGATCAATGAAATTATTCTGACGGTATTCGTCAGCCAGCATTTTTAACTGATCATCACTCAGTTCCTGTACATCAGGGTATATCATTCGCAGTCCTCCATATATAACGCCTATTTTAACGTTGTGATTAATTTATGCAAGAAGTTTAGTTTTCATGCAATATTATTGTAAAATAGCAGTCATTGAAAGGCGGATAATATGAAAGCTATCTTGATTCCAGGAGACGGGATTGGAAAAGAAATCTCACAGAGTGTAATAAAAGTATCAGATGCATTGAGTACGGGCATTGAATGGACAGAATATCATGCTGGTGCGGAGTATTATGCAGAAAACGGAAAACTTATGGAAGATGGTCTGCTTGATGCTGTTAGAGAAACAGGCATTGCATTGAAGGGACCTACAGCTACACCTATCGGTAAAGGATTCCGTTCTATTAATGTTCTGATGCGTCAGACTTTTTCGACTTATGCGAATCTGAGACCAGTACATTCTCTTGAAGGAGTGAAGACAAGATACAGCAATGTGGATCTTGTGATAGTCAGAGAGAATACTGAGGATCTGTATAAAGGCATTGAATATATGTATGACGCTGATACCGCACATGGTATAAAGCTGATTACACGTGCAGCAAGTGAACGAATTGCAAGATTCTCATTTGACTATGCAAGAAAGCATCACCGTCATAAGGTGACTTGCGTGCATAAGGCAAATATCATGAAGCTGACAGACGGTCTTTTCCTAGATTCTTTTAACAAAGTAGCAGAAGAGTATCCTGATATTGAACATGATTCTGTTATTATTGATGCCCTATGCATGAAGCTGGTTACAGATCCAACTCAGTTTGATGTTCTGACTGCACCGAATCTGTATGGAGATATCATTTCTGATCTTTGCGCTGGTCTTGTCGGCGGTCTTGGATTTGCTCCAAGTGCCAATATTGGTGATGATGTTCAGATATATGAAGCTGTTCATGGTTCTGCACCGGACATTGCTGGCAAGAATATAGCGAATCCTTCAGCTATTCTGATGGCATTTTCTATGATGCTGAAGGACTGCGGCATGATGGATAAAGCTTTGAAGCTTGATGAGGCATTGAGAAATACTGTTAAGGAAGGCATTCATACAACTGTGGATATCGGCGGCAAAGCCGGTACTGATGAGTTCACAAATGCCGTTATAGAGAGGATGAAAGCATGATACTGCATGACAACGGGACATTCCTGATTGCTGGAAAGCCGACTGAGAATAAAAAATATTCTGCTGAAGAGGGGAGAAGGAAAACAATTGCCTATCGTATTCTTCAGGCACATGATCATAGCTGCGGAGATGCTTTTCTTCATCTGAAGTTTGACTCTCTGACTTCTCATGATATTACCTATGTAGGTATTATTCAGACGGCCAGAGCGTCCGGTCTGAAGCAGTTCCCAGTACCTTATGTTCTTACTAACTGTCACAACACACTGTGTGCTGTTGGCGGAACAATCAATGAGGACGATCATCGCTTTGCCCTGAGCGCAGCACATAAATACGGCGGTATCTATGTTCCGCCGAATATGGCTGTTATTCATTCTTATAATCGTGAAATGATGACAGGATGCGGCCGTATGATCCTAGGCTCCGATTCGCACACTAGATATGGTGCGCTTGGAACAATGGGAGTCGGTGAAGGCGGCGGCGAACTTGCCAAACAGCTTCTTGGAAAATCCTATGATATGTCTCCATGTGAGACTGTCCTGATATACATGCATGAAAAGGTTAGGCCGGGTATCGGCCCGCATGATATTGCCTTGGCATTGACCCATGCAGTCTATGCAAATGGTTTTGTCAAAAATAGAGTAATGGAATTTGCCGGCCCTGGTATTGCATCGCTTTCTCAGGAATACAGGAATGCCATTGATGTAATGACAACAGAAACAGCATGCTGGTCCTCTATCTGGAGCACGGATGATAAGACTAAGGCATATTTCGATGCACATCATAGACCGGAAGCCTATCAAGTGCTGTCTCCGGAAGATGGTGCTTACTATGAACGCTGGATTGATCTTGATCTCTCTGAGATTGAATCAATGATCGCACTGCCGATGCATCCGAGCTATGCGGTATCTATCCATGATCTTCAAAAGGATCCTGAAAAATTCCTTGGCGAGGCTCAGGACAGAGCTAATCATCAGCTGAATGGAAATGTCAAAATGGATCTTCTTTCAAAGATCCATGAGGATGGTGTTCATACTGATCAGGGGATTATTGCCGGATGCTCTGGAGGAACATATACAAATATTATGGCTGCTGCAGCTATCCTGAAAAACAAGGACTGCGGCAATGGGGAATTCCGTCTCAGTGTCTATCCTGATTCCATGCCTGTGTATGAAGCATTGGCAAAGAATGGAACAATTGCGGATATTGTATCGACAGGAGCTATTTTCAGAGAAGCATTCTGCGGCCCATGTTTTGGCGCAGGAGATACACCTGCTAATAATGAGTTCTCAATCCGTCATACAACGAGGAATTTTCCGAATCGTGAAGGATCCAAACCTGGTGAGGATCAGATTGCAGGCGTAGCTTTGATGGATGCTAGATCCATCGCAGCAACCGCATCCAGAAAGGGATTGATTACTGCAGCTACTGATGTCTGCCGAGAAGAAGAACCTGAATATCTTTATGAATTTGATGATACTGTATACAAACGCAGAGTCTATAACGGCTTTGGCAGACCTGAACCGGAAACATCCTTGATCTTCGGTCCAAATATCAAGGACTGGCCTGAACAGCCTGCATTGAGCAATGATCTGCTTGTGAAGATTGTCTGTCATATTGATGATCCTGTCACAACAACGGATGAACTGATCCCAAGTGGAGAAACATCCTCATATCGTTCCAATCCGCTGCGTCTTGCTCAGTTTACGCTTTCCAGAAGAGATCCAAATTATGTACCGAATGCTGAGAAGGTTCATGCAATGAATGCTGACAGTGCTGAGGTGCAGGAAGTATATGGCCTTCTGAAGAAGGCGGGCGCAGAAGTTAATCCTCCATTAACAAACATTGGATCTGCTGTCTATGCAAATAAGCCTGGTGATGGCAGCGCACGTGAACAGGCAGCCTCATGTCAGAGAGTGCTTGGCGGTGCTGCTAACTTTGCTAAGGAATATGCAACAAAGCGCTATCGTTCAAATTGTATTAACTGGGGTATTCTTCCATTTCTTGTGAATGAAGGAGAATCATTCTCCGAAGGAACATGGGTGCTTGTAAAGGATATCCGTCATGCACTGGAAAGTGAAACGGATATTGAAGCATATACAGTAAAAAATGGAAAAGCTGAAAAGACTGTACTGAAGCTTGGTATTCTGACTAAGGAAGAAGAAGAGATACTGAAGGACGGCTGTCTGATCAACTACTATAAGCATTAAGTAATAAAACATGCAGTTCACTGCATGTTTTATTTATGAAAAAGATCGGGAAACAGAAAGGGAATAAATATTGGTACAACTCTTTCCCAGTCAGCTTCACAGTGATGCCCACCGGGGGTTAGGTGAGGGTATGTAACACAGCCCTTCTCCGTATACATATGGTTCATGCTCAGCATGATATCTACTGAGTCAATGAAAAGACGTTTTCCATGTTCCTCCTGGGACCCCTGATCAATATAAATCCTCGTACCGGTATTGAATTTTGTATTCTCTGTCAGCTGAGTCAGGGATTGATAGTTGAAAAAGGTGGAAGGAGAAATACAGGCTGCTTTTGAAAAACAGCTGCTGTATGCTGCAATCATATATTCTGACATCAATCCGCCCAGTGAAGAACCGCCGATACCGATGTGTCTGCGGTCTCTGCTGATGTGATAGTTCTTTTCACAGTAAGGCTTCAATGTATTAACGAACCATTCCGCTGTCAGCATTCCTAATGGATGAAAACGAGGAAGATCCTCAAGCTGTGTTTCTTCGGCTTTATAGGGACAGTACTCTGCTATTCTCTTATTGCCGCGGTGATTGCAGTCCTGCCCTATAACAACCAGATCAATGCCAGTCCTGTCTAGATAATCCTTTAGCCCCCAGGATTTGCCATAGGTTGCTGTTTCATCAAAGAAAAGATTGTGACCGTCAAACATATACAGCACGTCAAATTTTTTCCCGTATGTTTTATAGCTGTCAGGGAGATAGACCCATATTCTTCGTGGTGACTGTGTAAAAGGCTCAATGGGCAGTGCGAAGGTTTCTACTTTTCCCATGGTGCTTTTCCCATCCAATGAATATGGCTCTCGGTATGGTTGATAATGCGGGCAATGTTTGCTTTATGTCTGTATGTAACAAAGCAGCAAAGCATAAACAGAGAAACGGGTACGCTAACAAAAGCAGTATTTCCGGTAACATAGAGGAAAAGACCCGTGAATGCTTCAATCCATAGTGCGCTCATACTGGAAAAGGAGACCATTCTTGAAAAATAAAGAATGGCAAAAAAACATATCACTGGCCAGAAAAAGGTCCAAAACCAATTCCCGGTTATAAACATTGTGACACCTAGGAAAAAACCATAGGATGTTGCTACAGCCTTGCCGCCGTGGAAACCTGCGAAGACAGGAAAACAGTGCCCAAAACAGCATGCTAATCCGGCATAGATTTCACTGCCAGGCAGAAGAAAATGTGCCAGAGCCATAGAAAAGAATGCTTTCAGGGCGTCCAGAAGTATTACAATAACGCCGACCGGTTTCCCGAGTGTACGTCCGGCATTTGTGCCGCCGGAGTTTCCGGAACCGAATTGACGGATATCTTTATGGAAGAATACTTTGCCAATTACCAGTCCCCACGGAATAGAACCGAAAAGGTAGGCAATCAGCATAATCAGTGTTAATGAGACAGGATTCATGTGTTCCCTCCAATGCGACTCTATTTTAGCATTATTAGACCGTAACGAGATGAGAAATATGTGAATGATATGTCAGAAGTACTTATGATAGGGAATCGTGAACCCTTCATGAGTCTGCGGATATTTGGTATAATATATAAGTTGATTTGGAGGAAATGCATGTCGAAAGATAATGTAATGAAGTATGATGACAGCAGTATTCAGATTCTTGAGGGACTTGAACCTGTCCGTAAAAGACCGGGTATGTATATTGGATCTACAGATTCTCATGGACTGCATCATTTAATCTGGGAAATTGTTGATAATGCGGTTGATGAAGCGATTAATGGATTTGGGAAGAAGATAACCATATCACTGGAGATGGACGGATCTGTACGCGTCAGTGATGAAGGCCGCGGTATGCCTACAGGGAAGCATGCAAGTGGTAAGAATACATTGGAAGTAATCTTTACAGTACTGCATGCTGGCGGAAAGTTTACATCCCGCGGCGGATATAAGACAGCAGGAGGGCTTCATGGTGTTGGCGCTTCTGTTGTCAATGCATTGAGCGAATGGCTGAGTGTTGAAGTTGCCAATGGAACAGAGCTTGTCCGTATGGATTTTAAGGATGGCGGATCTAAGGTATCTGCACTGAAACATATAGGTAAAACATTCAAGACAGGATCTACTGTTACTTTCAAGCCGGATGCTAAGATCTTCCAGACACTGGATTTTAAGTTTGATGTGATCTGTGAAAGAGCTAGAGAAGAAGCTTTTCTGCTGAGTGGAATTACTTTTGAGATTATTGACAATCGCGGCAAGAAACCTGTAGTAGAGAGCTATTGCTATAGTGATGGTATTACTGAATTCGTGAAATATCTGAATGAAGACCGTACTGAGATCATGGCACCGGTAAAGTTCTCCGGTGATGCAATGGGCATTCACGTAGAAGCTGCTTTTCAGTACACGGATGATTATCAGGAAAATACATATTCCTTTGTGAATCTTGTCCGCACTATGGATGGAGGCTCTCATGAGGTAGGCTTCAAGGGCGCTTTTACAAAGGCTGTTAATGACTATGCAAGAAAAACTGGACTTCTGAAGGAAAAGGATAAGAATCTGGAAGGCTCCGATGTCCGTGAAGGACTGACTACAATTCTGTCTGTATCTGTACCGGAAGAAATTCTGCAGTTTGAAGGGCAGACAAAGGGAAGACTGGGAACACCTCAGGCTAAGCCAGCTGTGGAGCAGGTGGTCACAGAAAAACTTGCGTCATGGCTTGTGGAGAATAAGACACAGTCGGACATGCTGATCAGAAAAATGCAGAAGGCACAGTTAGCCAGAAACGCTGCACGCAAGGCTAGAGATGAAGCGAGAAGGGGCAAACGTGCTGGTAAAGGAGAAAGAGTTCTCTCTGGAAAACTGTCGCCTGCAAGAACAAAGGATTCGCGCATCAAGGAACTTTTCCTTGTTGAGGGTGATTCGGCCGGGGGTTCTGCAAAACAGGGAAGAGATTCTGTCTATCAGGCAATTCTTCCACTTCGTGGAAAGGTACTGAATACTGAGAAATGTTCACTCGCTGATATTGAAAAAAATGAAGAGCTGAATACTCTTATCTATACAATTGGAGCGGGTGTTGGACCGGGGTTCTCCTATGAAGACAGCAACTATGGCAAGGTCATTATTATGACCGATGCCGATGACGATGGATCTCATATTCAGATTCTTCTGCTGACATTCTTCTATAGATATATGCGTCCGCTTGTGGAACAGGGAATGGTATACATTGCATTGCCTCCTCTATTCCGTGTGACAAAGGGGAAAACGCTGGAATACTGCTACACAACAGATGAACTCGATAAACTGAAGAAAAAGCTTGGCAAGTGTGAGATACAGAGATATAAGGGACTTGGTGAAATGAATGCTACTCAGCTATGGGAAACGACCATGGATCCTTCTCACCGTACTTTAATACGTGTTGGTATAGAGGATGGCGTAACTGCAGAAAAGAGAGTTTCTATTCTTATGGGAGACAAAGCGGAGCGCAGAAGAAAATGGATCGAGGATAACATCTCATTTACTCTCGAGGATGACTATAAACTGGAGGATCAGCAGTCGTGAGCAGAAAAGCAAAAATAGAAGATCATACAAAATACAGAAATGAGCTTCTGGAAGATATCATGGGCGATGGCTTTGGCAGATATGCCAAGTATATCATTCAGGAAAGAGCACTTCCGGATGCTAGAGACGGCCTGAAACCGGTACAGAGAAGAATTCTGTATGCAATGTATCATGATGGGAATACCTATGATCATGCATACCGAAAATCTGCTAAGACGGTCGGTCTTGTTATTGGTAATTATCATCCACATGGCGATTCCTCTGTATATGATGCAATGATCCGTATGTCACAGGATTGGAAGGTGCGTCTGCCTTTGATTGATGTGCATGGCAATAATGGTTCCATCGATGATGATCCAGCTGCTGCGATGCGTTATACCGAAGCAAGACTTGCCAAGGTCACCGAAGTCATGGAAGCAGATCTGGATAAGGATACGGTCGAGATGACACCTAACTTTGATGATACGGAGAATGAGCCGACAGTGCTGCCGGTTCCTTTCCCAGTTATGCTGGTGAATGGTGCTACCGGTATTGCAGCAGGCTATGCCACTAACATGCCGCCTCACAATCTGCGTGAATGCGTAGATGCGGCTGTTTACAGGATACAGAATCCTGACTGCTCACTGACAGATCTGATGGATATTATCAAAGGACCGGATTTTCCTACAGGTGGGGTTGTGCAGGGAGCAGATGGAATACGTGACGCATTCAGTACCGGCAGAGGAAGAATTGTAGTCAGAGGCAGATGTGAGATTGTTGATGCACGTACAATCCAGCAGATCGTGATTACTGAGATTCCTTATGAGGTAATCAAGGGACAGCTGGTTAAAAAGATGGATGAGATCCGGCTGTCAAAGGATATTGATGGCATTCTTGATGTACGTGATGAATCAGACAGAAACGGCATGAGAATTGTTGTGGATGTAAAGAAGGAAGCAGATGCACAGATGGTTCTGAACTATCTGTATAAAAATACAGATCTGCAGATTTACTACAACTATAACAATGTCACTATTATTGATAAGAGACCTGTGCAGGTTGGTCTTGAGGGCTTGCTGGATGCGTTTATTGATTTTCGCAAAGAAGTTGTGCTGCGCAGATCAAAGTATGAACTCAGTCAGATGGAGTCACGGACACATATTATTGAGGGTTTGATGAAGGCTGTTTCTATACTTGATGAAGTTATCCGCATTATCCGCGCTTCCAAGGATAAGGCAGATTCCAAGAAAAATTTGATAGAGGCGTTTGGCTTTGATGATATTCAGGCAGAGGCAATTGTATCAATGCGTCTGTATCGTCTTTCCAACACTGACATTACTGCATTGAGAGATGAGTTTGCTAAACTGGTCAATCAGATAGAGGAAACAAAATCCATTATTGAGAATGCCAATGTATTGAACTCCGTTATTATTAAGGAACTGCGTGAGGTATCAAAGGAATATGGCGATGACAGACGTACCAGTATTGAAGATGAGGTATCCGACATTGTCATAGACAAGTCACAGATGGTAATCAATGAAAGAGTGATGGTGACTGTATCAAGAGACGGATATGTAAAGAGAGTATCACTGCGATCCTTCAATGCATCACCGGATGCGGAAACAGGATTGAAAAATGATGACGTACTCATTGGCGCTATAGAGTGTGATACAGTAGATAATCTGCTTCTGTTTACTTCCAGAGGAAACTACGGATGTCTCCCAATATGGCAGATCGCTGACGCAAAATGGAAAGATATGGGAACACATCTGAATCAGTACATACGTATAGACGGCGATGACAAGATCATCAATGCAATGGTTGTTAAAAGTTTTGATACGTATGCATGGATTGTGACACTTTCTACTGCAGGTCAGATCAAGAAGACACCGCTGGCAATGTGGAAGCCTACGGTAAGCCGCAAGGTAACACCGGCAATGAATGTACCTTCCGGCAAAACAATGACAGCTGCTTTCCCTGTCTATGAAGGTCAGGAGATCCTGACTGTTTCAAGACTTGGCAATGCATATCGCTTTTCACTTGATCAGATTCCAAGTACTGGAGTGAAGTCAAAGGGCGTCAAGGCAATGAATTTTGCCAGAGGCGATGAGGCCTCCTATGCCTGCGCTCTGAATGATGATACACAGGCAGTCTGTTTCTTAAGCGATGCGGGTGCTGCAAAGAGAGTGCACATTGAAGAAATACCGGAGGGCAATCGTCCCCTGAAGGGCAATCTTATATGCAAGAAGATGAAGACAAATCCTTCAGTGATCAGATATGCACTTCCTATCACATCAGGAGATGTACTGAAATTCTATGATCCTGAACTGCAGGAACTTCGTGCAAGTGACATTCCTTATAAAACTAGAGAAACAGGATTCTCAGCTCCGCTCGTACTTAAGCAAGGATGGGATATACTGAAGGGAATCGATGAATGCAGGATTATTGATATACCTGAAAATAATGATGATACGGTTCATGACGATGTTGAAAAGATCTCTCTTTTCAATCAGGAGAATGAAGAATGACTAAATGCAGAGGATGTGGAATTGAACTGCAGTATGAAGATGAAAAGGCACCAGGATACACGCCGAAGAAGGACAGTGAATACTGCCAGAGATGCTTTAGACTGATGCACTACGATGACCTTACAGTTTCTATGCGCAAGGGTATTGACCCGGATGAGGTGCTGAACAGAGTTGCAGAGATGGATTGCCTGATCCTTTGGGTGGCAGATCTTTTTGACTTTGAAGCAGGCATGATTTCAGGCATCAACAGACTTCTGACAGACAAAGATATTATTCTGGCTGCCAATAAGCGTGATATACTGCCGGATACACTGTCACCTGATAAGTGTGCAAGATTTATTTTCTCACGTTTAAAGGAACAGGGCATTAAGATCAAGACACTCGTATTGACTTCCAAACTGCATCATGAGGGTGTTGAAGAGATACAGGATGCTGTGGATCTTTATGCGCGAGGAAGAAAAATAGCGGTCATTGGAAGAGCTAATTCAGGCAAGAGTACACTTATTAACAGTCTGATTGGTAGGAATACACTGACAATGTCACGCTATCCAGGCACAACACTTGATTTCAATGAGATGGAAATTGATGGGCATACTTATGTCGATACACCGGGTATTGAAATACAGAACAGTATGCTTCAGGAAGTGAAGGAAAGCGATTTGAAATCAATTCTTCCTTCACGTATGATCAAGCCTCAGATATTCCAGCTGAGAGGGGATCAGTCATTTGCGATAGGCGGTCTTGCCAGAATTGATCTTTCTGGATGCGATCATGCAACTGCTGTATTTTATGTAAGTGAAGATCTTCCTATCCATAGATCGAAGATATCTGCTGCGGATGATTTATGGAAGAAACATTACGGTGAACTGTTCAGCCCGGTTCCTGTAAACAGTGAATTTAAGAACTATTCCATACGTAAGGAAATGCACAAGATGGATGTTGTCATTGATGGTATGGGATGGGCAAGTGTAAGCGGACAGATTTCAACGATCTCCGCAAGAGTACCGGAAAATGTACATGTTACATTTAGAAAGGCGATGCTGTAATGCTGAACGGAAAACAAAAGAGATATCTGAGAAGCCTTGCTTCCAGAGACAGAGCAATATTCCAGATTGGAAAAGATGGATTGAGCGATGCCATGATTGAACAGATTGGAAACGCATTGAAGTCAAGAGAACTGGTCAAGATCAGTGTGCTGAAGAATTCTTCAGCAGATCTGAAGGAAACAGCTTTTGATTTGGCAATGCACACAAAGAGCGAAGTTGTTCAGATTATCGGACATACTATTGTTCTTTACAGGAAGGCTGAGGAGCCGCAGATTCTTCTGCCATGAAGATAGGCGCATCCTTTGATCCCGTAACGGAATCAGAAATCTGTGCATTGAAGAAAATGTACAGAGAAAAGAAGTTAAAGGATCTGTATGTCGGTGTATCAGGAGAGGGCGTTCTTTCGCTTTCCAAACGTGAAAAGCTTTTGAAAAGAGCACTCCTTCCATACCGTCATCTGCATTTTTCTTCTGAAGGCAGATGTGATATTCTGCTTGATTCCTTTTTTGAAGAAGAGAAAAAAGTCAGAGAAGGATCCTTCAGAAAGGCTGCTTATGGAACACAGAAAATTCTCTTCGAAGAAGGTGACTATCTGGCAGCTGTTGCTGAAGCTAGATGCAGCAAACATAGAGCTATCCATTCTGTCGGCGTTGCGGAGACCGCCAAGATGCTGGCACACCATTGGCATCTGAACGAGGATATCGCATATAGAGCAGGAATGCTTCATGACATAACTAAGGGTATGAGCGATGAAGACGGAAGAAAAATACTGTCAGTCTGGAAACCGGAATGGCTTTCCATCTCTCCAAAGATATGGCATAGTTACACAGCAGTGATCTATCTGAAACAGGAAGCAGGACTGTATGATCATCGGATATTGAACGCAATAGAACACCATACGATCGGTGACGGCGGCTCTATGTATGATGATATTCTGTATATTGCAGATAAGACGGAACCTAACCGCGGTTATGACAGCTCTGCGGAACTTAAACTTGCATGCAATGATTTGAAGGCTGCAGTTAAAATGATAAAAAAAGAAGCAGAAGAATATAGAAAAAAGGAGAATGCAAATGTCTGAATTACTGGATCTTGTTAGAAAATCACTGGATGAAAAACAGGCTGCAGATATCGTGACGATAGATATGAAGAAGGTGAATCCCTTCAATGATTATTATGTCATATGCACTGCTAGAAATGTCCGTCATGCACAGTCGCTTGCTGAGTTCGTTTCTCAGGAAGCCGCAAAGAATGGATACGATGTACGTGTACGCGAAGGTGAAAGGGACAGTACCTGGGTACTTCTTGATCTGAATGAAGCAGTCGTGCATATTTTTACGGAAGAAGCTAGAAAGACATACCGTCTGGAGTCGCTCTGGGGCGATCAGCCGCAGGAAACATATCAGTCTGCTGACTGAACTGGTTTGGCTGCTGAAGTGCTCTGATACAGGTCATTTTCTTCCAGCCATTCTTCAATGTCGGATGGTTCCAGAGGATGTTCCGAGTCCCACTCCAGCGTGTTTGCAACGACAGTCTGCCCATTCTCTACTGAGACAGCCGCAAAGGCAGGGTACGAGCTGATATTCCAGTCTGTATGGAGCTGACTTGTTTCTCCGCTCTGATCAATTGCGGTCATGTCGACAGTTTCAATGATCTTACTGAGATCAAGACCTGTCTGACTGGCCGTTTTACTGAGAACAGTTGTGCATACATAGCTGCTGTTAACATCTGCAGAACTGTAGAAGAAAAGATAATGTATTGAGGATTCTCCATTGGCAGCTACATACTGTTTCAATGAAGAATAAGGAATGAATGTTTTAGGTTCGGATGTTTCTGTTTCGGGTTCTAAAAGCCGATATATAATAACTGCACCGCTGTATGTAATCAGCAGAGCAAGAAACGTAAATAGTATTTTTTTCAGCATAGCAGTATTCTAGCAAAGGCAGGGCATGGTTTCAATTCTATGCTCAGTGAAAGGGATTAGTATGAAATGGTATGAACAGACATACGTAAATCATCGTGATTGGGTACTGCAGAATCTGCAGTATTTAGGTATGTCTTCGGAAGAGACGGTTATTGTGCTGATGATTGATTTTATGAATGAACATCAGCAGGAAATAACTATGGAGACACTTGCTAAGAAGACTGGATTCACAAGCGATGATATTGACAGGATTATTTCTGTATTATGTGCAAAGAAGTATTTGAATATAAAAGCATCGTCATCGCATATACGTTTCAGTCTTGATTCTCTATTTGAAACAGATACTGCACGTGATGAAAGAGTGTTAGATTCTTCTTTATTCGATGTATTTGAGACGGAGATTGGACGCCCGCTGACTTCAAGAGAAATGCAGAAAATTGGAGATTGGACGAAGTCTACAGATAAACAGCTGATCATCTATGCATTGAGAGAAGCGAGTGCATATCAGAGTGTTTCTCTGCCATATATTGATACTATATTAAAGAAGTGGAAGGAATCAGGTGTTACTGCTGCTTCCCTTGAGAAAGAGAAAAAATAGTATGGAACATATGACCGCTGAGAAAATAATCGAAGAACTGAACATGCTGTATCCGAATGCACACTGTGAATTGAATCACCGCAGCAACTATGAGATGGCTGTTGCTGTAATTCTTTCTGCTCAGACAACCGATGCATCTGTTAATCGGGTGACACCGGCACTGTTTGGAAGATATCCGGATGTGCAATCTCTTGCTGATGCAAATCAGAAGGATGTTGAGAGATGCATTTCCTCTCTTGGTCTATATCATAACAAAGCAGTCAGCATTATGGGCTTTGCAAAGGGCGTTGCTGAAGACTATGGAGGCAGAGTGCCGGATAGTATGGAAGAGCTGGTAACACTTCCAGGGGTTGGGAGAAAATGTGCCAATGTAATTCTCAGTGAATGTTATAGTATACCGGCACTTGCTGTAGATACGCATGTTTCAAGGATATCGAAAAGACTTGGCTTAGCGTATCAGAAGGATTCCGTTGAAGTTATAGAAAGAAAATTGAAGCGGAAGATACCGGAGGATAAATGGATTCGTACGCATCATCAAATGATATTTTTTGGAAGATATCTGTGCCATGCAAGGAATCCAGAATGCGACAAATGCCCGTTTACCGGCATCTGTCATGAGAAGAACAAGAATTTTAAGCAAGTAAAGGAATAATGCATCTGTCAAATGCAGATGTTTTTTTGTTCTCGGTGCATATGAAAAGAGCTTCGGAATCCGAAGCTCTTTGTTTGCGGCTATTGCTAATTGTCGGCAGGTGTATCTGGAGTTGATGTAGCTGTCGGTGCAGCAGTTGCTGAAGGATCTTTCCCGGTCGTGAAGGTTACACAGACTTCATTAGAAGTACTGCTGTTATTTTCATATCCGTAGTATCCACACACCTCAGTGGATGTGTCATACTTCAGACCTGAAACTGTCTGTGTACTGGATTCTGAATCACTGGAGATTTCTCCCAGTGATGTGCCGTTTTGCGACACTCTTGCCTTATAAACAACACGCCCGGTCAGCCAGGAGGATTGGAAATCCTCCGAGTTATCATCTGCAACACTCAACTGACTGGAGTTTGGATACGTTGCCCAGTTGAAATTGATATTCAAACCATCCGCCTCTGAAGCCGTGAATGTAGAAAGGTTTTCAAGCGCTGCGGCTGTAACATCAAATTTACCAAGGGTCGCATATTCGGACTTTACAAGTCCTGTTGAAATGTAACTGGAAGGGGTATCGGCATTTGGTGCAACATATGGATAGACACCTTTTACATGAGTAATTGAGACAACATCAGAAGGCTGAGTCAATGCTGCAGGAGTTCCGTAGCTGGTTTCAAGAACATCCAGCATTTCTGAGCATATGTGGCCGACCGTATTCATGTTTGAGTACGACGATGTGAAGTAGGTGGTTTCGCCTTCGACTGCTTTCTCCCAGCCGCACCACACTGTTGTAGTGAACTGGGATGTCTCGGCTACCATCCATTTATCTTTCTTCGCACCTTCAGGAATACCGTATTGAACGCCTGAGTCACCCCAGTCAGTAGTTCCGGTTTTACCATAAGTAGCGTAATCTCTCTGAAGAATAGGAAGGAAGTTCGCAATCGTTGTATGAACTGCACTGTACATCAGTGTTGCAGCTAGATAAGCTGCGCCATCAGACAATACCTGTTTCTTTGTATATGTCGGTGTTACGTCATCCTGATTGTTAACACGATAATGGATCTTCGTGATGGTGTGCGGTGTTATGTAATTGCCGCCATTCATCAATGTGGAATGGGCTGCACCTAACTGCTCAGGCGTACATGTGAAGTTATCACCGCCGATTGCATAGCCAATTTCGTATCCATCGGAGATGCTCTCATCAAATCCTAGATCCTTCATATACTGTGCGTAGAAGTCTGTTCCCTTTTCATCAATGACTGCCTGAGCAGCCTGAATAGCGGGGGTATTCAGAGACATTTGGATTGCATAGGTCAGATCTACTTTTCCGTAGTATTGGCCGCTGGCATTCTTATAAGTCCAGTTTCCGTAAGTTATAGCTTTATCGGTCAGCTCATGATCGGTTGCCCAGCCAAGATATTCAAAGCAGGGCGCATAATCAAGGAATGGCTTCACCGAGGAACCCGGCTGTTTGTACTGTGCTGTTGCATGATTCAACAGCATACTGCCTCCCGCCGCATAGTTCCGTCCGCCGCCTATGGCGACTACTTCACCTGTCTGATTATTCTCGGATACAATTCCGACTTCCTGCAGGTCATTTGCAAACTTTACGCTTGATACCTGCCCAGCTTCAATTGCTTCTACTTCCTGCTGTGCTGCCGGATCCATGGCTGTATAAATATCCATGGATACTGCCAAAGGATCCTGTCCGGTTAGATCGGCCGCTTCCTGAAGTGCTGTATCAATATATGCCTGATACTGATAAGTTGTTGAAGCAAGAGTACTGGAGGCATCAATCAGAAGATCTTCCACCTTAATGCTCTTGGCAAGTTTGTATTCATCCTCGTTGATGTATCCATGACGGAGCATCATACTGAGAACTGTATTCCTTCTTGTAGTAGCGTGGTCCAGATAGTTATGCGGATCATAGTAGGTCGGTGAATTGACGATGCCGGCAAGCAGAGCACATTCTGATATATTCAGTTCGGATACTGTTTTCCCGAAATACTGCTCAGCTGCTTTTTCAACACCGCGAATATTTCCAATGCCGCCAAAGTTCATTTTATTCAGATAATCCTCGAAGATTTCTTCCTTGGATGACTGTTTTTCCAGCTGCATAGCCAGATCGATCTGCTGTACCTTGTATTCAATATCTTTTGTCGATGAGGTACCGGTTGAATCGTCTGTGAAATATGTCAGCTTAACCAGCTGCATAGTGAATGTTGATCCACCCTGACGATTGCCATGCAGAACAGTGTTGATAGCTGACTGCAGAAAACGAGGAATATCGAAACCATTGTGTTCAAAGAAACGTGAGTCCTCAATGGAAAGGAATGCATCAACAAGTGCTTCCGGCATCTGATCATAGGTGACATTGGTTCTCAGCTGCGCACCTACATTTGCAATCTGATTTCCATCCTTGTCATAGATAACGGTGGATTCCTGTGAATTAAAGTCAGAGACGTCGAGTTCCGGTTCATCCTTCAGCATTGTCTGGATGCCGACAAGTCCAACTGTTCCAGCCACCAGCTCAAAGCCGAGTGCTACCGCGAGTACGACCGTAAAGAATCGCATCCAGTGGAACTTCTTTTTAAATCCAACTGGAATCTTTTCTTCAGTTTTCTTTTTATGCGTTTTATTTTTGTTTAGATTGCTGATCTTCATCGGATGTAATGCCTCCCTTATTGCTGAAATATATATTGTCAACTATCTGAAGATAGTCGACTGGTTTTACATAACCCTGAGGTACAGGATACCCGCTTTCCAGAAACCACTTATACGGAATAGAACTTCTTGTTCTCTGATTCCAGAAAAGAATTGCTTTTTCGGCAGGAACCAAATAGGTAATGTCATAAACGGTGAAACGGACAAGCAGAAATGCTATGGCTCCATGTCTCAGAACGGCTTCAAGATGTCTGATCTGATGATCATGGATAGACTTCAGCGGAAAGGAAGTTCTAGACTGACATTCCTTCGCTTCAAAGTCCAGATACTTGGCTTTATAGATACCGTTATAGTCTGTTGTGCTTGGAAGCTTGAAGTAGGCCTCGGTTATCTTTGCTGCGCTTCGCGCAGGGTAATCCACTTTAACAATCGTAACCGGAGTGGGCTTCTTGTGAATCACTGCCAGATCTTCATCAAGATAAAACTGGTTTGTGATATTGATATCTCTTTCAAGGTCCATGCCCCTCCGGGAAGCTGAAGTGCTTTTAGGAACCCAGGTTTTTTTCTTCCCGTTAGGATACTGAACCATGCTTTCAATCACCGCTAATCATTATACATTTGTTCACCTTATTAAGGAAGAATTATTGATTTACCAAAAGTATGATGCGATAATAACTAGCAGGAGGAATGCAAAATATGGCTGATAAACTGATTCTCGATCCGCAGACGATCGTGAATAAACAATTCGACGTCGAATTCAAAGGATACAATCCGGGTCAGGTTGATCAGATACTGGATCAGGTGATCCAGGACTATCAGACATACGAGTCAATGATTCAGAATCTTAAAATTAAGATGCAGGATCTTGAACGTACTAATGCAAGTCTCCGTGCAAAGCTGATTCAGGTTGAAGGACAGGAAAAAGCACAGGAAGATGCTGATCCGATCCTAAAGGGATCGAATAATGTTGATGTGCTGAAAAGACTGAGACGTCTGGAAGATACAGTCTTCAGCAATCAGAACAAGCAGTAGTAAATGCATGCACATGAGGCAGCCGCTGGGCAACCAGAGGAAAGTCCATGCTCGCACTGTCTGTGATGACAGTAGTGACTGCGCTGGTTTAATAAATAAGGCCAGGCATCGTGAGATGACGGCGGTCTGAAACCTAAAGAGCAATCCATGGTGAATGACCCTAAGGTGTCACAGTGACGTAGCTTTCCGGGAAACTGGAAAGGTGGAACGCGATAAACCCCGCAGGCGAGAAACCCAAATTTGGTAGGGGAACTGCAGAAGGCGAATAGAAGCTATGATGCAGGTACTTCGGTACAGATAAATGACTGCCGCTTCCGTAAGGAAGAACAGAACATGGCTTATGATTGTGCATACGCTAAAGGAAGGGAAACCTTCCTTTTCGTTTGGGCAGACGGCTTTTTTCGGATGTTTCTTGTGATATACTTATTAAGTTGAAATAAAGGAGACCCACTATGAATCTGCCTAATAGAATTACAATTTTTAGAATCATACTGATACCTGTGATTATTCTTGTATACATATTTCCTTATGCAGCGTGCGGTATCGATATTCCGGTGTTTATAATCGGAGGAGTTGATATATCACTGATAAACATTATTGCATTGTTTATATATGTTCTTGCAGCTGTAACAGATGCAATTGACGGACATATTGCCCGCAGCCGCAACATGATTACTACATTCGGAAAGTTTGCTGATCCGATCGCTGATAAGCTTCTTACAACAACGATGTGGCTGCTGTTTCTTTCCAGAGGAATCATTCCAGTAGTTCCAGTTGTTATTATGATTGCAAGAGATACAGTTGTTGACGGATGCCGCATGATGGCTGCTTCCAATGGAAAAGTTGTTGCAGCAGGTATGATGGGCAAACTTAAGACAGTACTGCAAATGGTCACTGTAGCATTGATACTGATGAATAATCTGCCATTTGAAATATTCAGACTTCCAGTCAGTGATATTATGCTTTGGCTGGCTGCTCTTGTCAGCTTTGTTTCAGGCGTTCAGTACTTTGCTCAGATGAAGGATGATATTTTGGAATCAAAGTGAAGAACATTTAGGAATAACTTACATTAAGGTAATAGTTATAACGGAAGGAGAATTAAGATGGCAAAGGAAACAAATGCGGCTGCACTGTCCGATGAGAAGAAGGATACACTGCTAAAGGATGCTTTAAAGGCAATTGAAAAAGAATACGGAAAAGGATCAATCATGCGTCTTGGCGACAGAGCTGACGTTTCTATTGATGCAATTCCTTCAGGATCGCTTTCTTTGGATCAGGCACTGGGTATTGGCGGCTATCCAAAGGGAAGAATTGTTGAGATCTTTGGACCGGAATCTTCCGGCAAGACAACATTGGCGCTGCATGCAATTGCAGAATGTCAGAAGCAGGGAGGAAGATGTGCATTCATCGATGCAGAAAATGCAATCGATCCTCAATACGCTAAGCATCTTGGTGTCAATATTGATGAACTGATCCTTTCACAGCCTGATTCAGGTGAACAGGCTTTGGATATTACAGAGCTTTTGATTAAGAGCGGAGCAATTGATCTGGTGGTTATAGACTCTGTGGCTGCTCTTGTACCGCAGGCAGAGCTTGACGGTGAAATGGGTGATGCTTCAGTCGGTCTGCAGGCAAGACTGATGTCAAAGGCTATGCGTAAACTTGCAGGGGCAATGAATCATTCCAGTACAACAGCAATCTTTATCAATCAGCTGCGTGAGAAAGTCGGCATTATGTTCGGAAACCCTGAGACCACTCCTGGCGGAAGAGCTTTGAAGTTCTATGCTTCTGTAAGACTGGATGTCAGAAGGGGTGAAACTCTGAAGAACGGCACGGAAGCATATGGCAATGTTGTTAAAATAAAGGTCGTTAAAAATAAGGTAGCCCCTCCATTTAAGATGGCACTTGTTAATATGATATATGGAGAAGGCATCTCTCATTTGGATGAAGTTATCAATCTTGCGATTGATCATGAAATTATTGACAAGGCCGGTGCATGGTTCTCTTACAATGGTGAAAAGATCGGTCAGGGCTTCAATTCTGTACGTGAATACATGAAGAACAATCCTGATTTTGAAGCAGAAGTCACAGCTAAGGTAAAGAAAGCTTTATTCCCGGATCCAAGCGAGGAAAAGCCTGAAGATGCTAAGGCAGATGCTAAGGCAGAAAAGAAATAAACAGCGGGACACATACCAGTCACATGATATGTGTCTTTCTTTATGGTAAACTGCCGTGTATGGAAAAAAATTATGATGCTGTCTATAGGAAAATGACAGCTTGGTTCAGAAGAGACGAAAAAAGAATACAGTTTCTTCAGTATGCTAACTTTTTTCTTACCTGGATCTTTTATATTGGCTATCCGGTGCTGCTTGTTTGGATATTGATCATTCATCCAGATAAACTGATGAAATGCATACTTGTTCCGGGGATATCTTTTGTCATACTGACAATGGTGCGAGACAGACTGAACTTTGCAAGACCTTATGAAGATCCATGGATTCATCCTCTTCTTCATAAAGAGACAAAAGGCAATTCATTGCCAGGCAGACATGTTTTCTCTGCTTCTGTAATAGCTATGACAATGCTGTATTTTTCTGTGCCGATGGGATTGACAGCATTTGTTCTATGTGTTTTTTCGGGTGCTGTGAGAGTTATTGGAGGTGTTCACTATCCACGCGATGCAGCAGCAGGTTTGTTATGCGGAATTGCGGCCGGATTGTTTCTATGGCTGTGACTTTCCTGCACTTGTGAAAAATACAAGCAAACTATATAATGATGTTTGAGAGTAATCTCGTTAACCACGCAGAATGGAGGATTAATATGAATCTAGGTATCATTCTCGCTGTGGTTGCAGGTTTGGCAGTAGGCATTATTTTGATGTTAATTGCCGGCAAAACTGGACTTGATAGAAATCGTGAAAAGTCCGAAAGTATTCTTTCTGAAGCAAAATCAAAAGCAGAGAATACAGTACGCCAGGCAAATCTTGATGGTAAACAGCAGGTTTATGAGATGAAGCTGCAGGCAGAGAAGGAGCTCAAGGATCAAAGAAATAAGATCCAGCAGAGCGAAAATAAACTTCTGCGCCGTGAAGACAGCCTCAATTTCCGCGAGGAAAATCTGTCTGCACAGGAAAAGAAAATTACTGAAAAAGATAAAGCCGCTGATGCACAGCTTGCAAACCTCAGTCAGATGCAGGAAGACCTGCAGGGGAAAATTGACCAGCAGTTAACAGTTTTGGAAAAAGCTGCAGGTCTGAATCAGGAAGACGCTAAAAAGGAACTGATGGCTGCAGTTGAAAAGAAGTCGGAAAAGGAAATTGCACAGTATCTCCGTGAACAGCAGGAAGAAGCAGAAGTACATGCTGCAGAAGAAGCAAGAAATACGATTGCGCTTGCTATTCAGAGATATTCACAGGATGAGACAATTGAACGTACAGTCAGCACAGTGACACTGCCTAGCGAAGAAATGAAGGGCCGTATCATTGGACGTGAAGGCCGTAATATCAAGGCAATTGAACAGGCGACAGGTGTTGATCTTATCATTGACGATACACCTGACATCATTACTGTATCCTGCTTTGATCCTATCCGCAGAGAGGTTGCCAGACAGTCTCTGGAAATTCTGATGAAGGATGGAAGAATTCAGCCGGGCAGAGTAGAAGAAGTTGTTGAAAAGGTCCAGAAAGATCTTGATGAAACAATTATGAAGATTGGCAATGACACGATATTCAAACTGGGTATCGGCCGTATGAACAAGGAGCTTATTAAGCTTGTTGGACGTCTCCGTTTCCGTTACAGCTATGGTCAGAACGGTCTTGAGCATTCTGTCGAAGTTGCTGAGTTTGCAGGAATGATGGCTGCTGAACTTGGAATCAATCAGGCACTTGCCAAACGTGCAGGACTTCTGCATGACATTGGTAAGGCTGTCGACTTTGAGCAGGAAGGAAGCCATGTTGAACTCGGTGCTAAGTACGCCAAGAAATATGGTGAAAATGATATTGTCATCAATTCTATCGAATCACATCATGGCGATACTGAGCCGACAGATATTATCTCTGTACTGGTAGCTGCTGCTGACACATTGTCTGCTGCAAGACCTGGCGCACGTTACGAATCCATGGAAGGCTACATTGAAAGACTTGAGAATCTTGAAAAGATTGCCAAGAGCTTCGATGGAGTAGACAAGGCGTTCGCAATTCAGGCGGGCAGAGAAATCCGTATCATGGTACAGCCTGAAAAGGTAAATGATGTAACTATGGTAAAGATTGCTCATGATATTCGTGAAAAGATTGAAAATGAACTGACATATCCTGGACAGATTAAGGTAACACTAATCAGAGAGGTTAGAGTACAGGAAGTTGCTAAGTAATACGCAGAATCCGCATACAGTAATGTATACGGATTTCTTTTTAACAGTGAGAACACGGCGGGAACGGCTTGTATTGTAAGTGCAGTTCAAAAAATGTGTGCTATAATTTTTGAGTAAAGGAGGATCATTATGCCAGTTACAGTCGATAAGGATACTTGTATCGGATGCGGTGCCTGCGTAGGTGTATGTCCTGTTTCTGCACTTTCTCTTGATGACAATGGAAAGTCAGAATGCAATGAGAGCATCTGCATCAGCTGCCTCTCCTGCGTTGGAACATGCCCTGTTTCCGCTATCAAGGAGAAGTAATTCGATAGATGATCTAAAAGGGGAAGAGCCTGTTGTACAGGCTTTTTTCATTTGCACACTGTGCTATAATGGTGACTCGAAAAAGGGTAGAAAAATGAACAGAAAATATATTCTTCCGGATCATGCATCCGAAGCAAAACGATCCGGTTCTGATATAAAGCCTGAGTACGGGCTTTTCTCACTGGACGACGAACTGGAGTCACTTGGAAAGAACAAAACATATTACATACGTACCTACGGATGTCAGGCAAATGTCAGAGATGGAGAAACAATTGCCGGCATGATGGAGGTGATGGGATTCAAAGAAACTGAGGCACCTGAAGATGCGGATGTTCTTATCTTCAATACATGTGCTGTCAGAAAAGCTGCAGAAGAACATGTATTTGGAGAGATAGGTCTTCTGAAAGGCCTGAAGGAAGATAGAAAAGACAGAGTTTTTGCTGTATGCGGCTGTATGGCACAGGAAGAATCTGTCGTGCAGAGGATCATTACAACTTATCCTCAGGTCGATCTTGTGTTTGGAACGCATAATTTGTACCGCCTTCCTGATCTTTTAAAAGAAGTAATGCTGAAGAAGAAAAGGACGATAGAAGTTTATTCGGAAGAGGGGGGCATTGTTGAAAATCTTCCTAGCCGAAGGAATCAGAAATATAAGGGCTTTGTTGATATTATGTATGGATGCAATAAGTTCTGTACTTACTGCATTGTTCCTTACACAAGAGGGCGAGAAAGATCCAGAAGAGAAGAGGATATTCTGAGCGAAGTAAAGCAGTTCGCGTCTTCCGGCGGCAAGGAGGTTACACTGCTTGGACAGAATGTAAATGCTTATGGCAAGGATCTTCACATGGAAGATGGATTCACAAAACTTCTGAAGGACACGGCTGCAACTGGTATTGAAAGGATTCGTTTCTATTCCTCTTCTCCGCGTGATTATGCAGATTCAACAATAGAAGCGATGAAGGATATTCCTGCGGTCATGCCTGCACTGCATCTCCCGGTGCAGTCAGGCTCCAATGAAGTGCTGCGCCGTATGGCAAGAGGCTATACAGTTGAACAGTATAAACAGGTGTTTGATCATCTTAAGGAAAGAATCCCGTCGATTACATTCACAACAGATTTGATTGTAGGTTTCCCTGGCGAAACAGATGCACAGTTCCAGGAGACTCTGGAGCTGGTTGATTACTGTAAGTTTGACAGTGCGTTCTCATTTAAATATTCACCGCGTGAGGGAACCCCTGCGGCGGCTATGAGTGATCAGATTCCTCAAAATATAAAAGAGGAAAGATTGAGTGAACTGAATCGTCATCTTGATAAATGGGCACTGGCCAATAACATGGCGTACCTTCATAAAACAGTAAAAGTACTGTGTGAAGGAAAATCTAAAAAGAATGATAATGTATGGAGCGGATACAGTGAAGAAAACAAACTTGTTAATTTTACTGGCCCCGCTGGCATTGAAGGAACTATCGTAAACGTTGAAATCACCGAAGTGCACAGCTTTTCTTTGAATGGAAGGGCATTGTGATTCGGGAGGTTTCTGCCTATAATATTGTGGAACAAGTAATTTGTTTCTGGAGGATAATTAATTATGAGTAGAGTACGCATATTTGCGCTGGGCGGACTTGCGGAAGACGGCAAGAACATGTATGTCGTTGAAAACAATGAAGACATCTTTGTTATGGAGTGCGGTTTGAAATATCCAGAGGGTGAACAGCTGGGAATTGAAATGATCATACCGGACTTCACTTATCTGATTGAACATAAGGATCATATCAAGGGTATTTTTATCACCCATGGACATGATGATGTTATGGCAGCAGTTTCTCAGCTTGTTAAGGAGATACCGGATGTTCCAGTATATGCTGCACCGCTGACAGCATTGATGATTGAACGCAAAACAAAGCTTGCCGGCATCCATAAAATGAACATGCATCGTGTCAGAAGAAATTCAATCATTAAGGTAGGACAGACAGAGATCCGTCTTTTCGGTACGACACAGTCTATTCCTGATGGATTCGGTCTTGCTATCAGAACGGATGAAGGATACGTTGTATATTCAAGTGAATTCATCGTTGACTATGATACAAAGAACGATGCCTTTAAGTTTGATGTAACGAATATCACCTCTCTTGGTGCATCTGGTTCTGGTGTACTTGCATTGATGTGTGAATCAGTTGGTGCAACTCGAGATGGACATTCAGCACCGCATCATAGAATTGCAGATCAGCTTGAACCATATTTCGAAGAAGCACAGGGACGTCTTTTCGTTACTGTATTCAATCAGAATATCTATCGTGTTATTGAGATCATAGAACTTGCCAACAAGTACAATCGCAAAATTATGATCTTCTCCGACGAACTGAAAACAATGATGAGCGAGATGGCAGAACTTGGCTATTACAGAATCCCTGCTGGACTTGAAATTGCACGAGACTCCTTTAACAATGATCGAGAGGATGTTTTGGTTATTATTGGCGGAAATGGTTCTACGATCTTCAATAAGGTACATAAGATTGCTACAAAAGAAGATGATCTGATTGAATTCCGTTCCACAGATACTGTTATCATTGCTTCACCGGCGGTTCCAGGCACAGAACGTTCTGAGGCTTCCATGGAAGATGATCTTTACAGAGAAGCTGGAAATGTAGTTGCAATTGATGCAAAGCGTGCATTCACAATGCATGCATCAATTGAAGATCTGAAGATGATGCTGTATCTTTTGAAGCCAAGATATTACATTCCTGTAAAAGGCGAATACAGACAGCTGATTGCTAATGCGAATATTGCACTGGATATGGGATATAATGCAGAACGAATCGTTGTTATGGACAATGGCGAAGTAGCTGATTTTGAAGATGGAAAGCTGAAGAAATCATTTGATCATGTACAGGCTGGTGACGTTATGGTCGACGGTTCTGAATCACTGGATGCGACAGGCATGGTGCTGAAGGACAGAGAAACACTGTCAACAGATGGCGCCATGATCATCGGTGTTGTTATCAACCATGCAACAAAGGAGATTATCGGCGGACCGGATGTACAGAGCCGCGGAGTTATCTACTTAAAAGATGCTGACTATATTGTTAAGCAGGTCGGTGAAATTATGGAAAAAACGATTAATGATGCTGTAAAATCTAAGCATTACAGCAATCTCGACTGCAGAGCAGATGCACGTGACAAAATTGCCCGTTACATTCTTCATGAAACAGGCAAGCGTCCGATGATTCTGCCGGCTATTGTGGAGATCAATACTGCAGAATAAGGAGCATACGTGGCTAGAAAGTCAAAAGCACAGATAAAAAGAGAACAGCAGACAGAACTTAGACAATGGATCACGGCAGTGATCCTTTTAGCGTTGATGATTATCAGTCTGATGAGATGGGGAATGATCGGTGTATTTCTCTACAATTTCCAGAGATATCTTCTTGGTGAAGTATTCTGGCTGATACTCGGAATCATTATTCTTCTGATTGGTGCCGATCTTGCCAGTGCACATACAGACGGCGATGCTGTCAACCCAGTACCGTTTGTTATGGTGATATGCGGAATCCTGCTTCTATGTTCCTATCTGGGCACTGAAAAGACAGGCCTGCAGACTTTTATGGTCTATATCAACAATATTTCATCCTATTTTGCTAAAGGAGCTGCTTCGATCAACGCGGCTGGAGGCATTACAGGTGGACTGCTCTATGCACTCTGTTCTACGCTGTTTGGAAGACCAGGCGTTATTCTGGTAATTATTGTACTGTTTCTGATAGCAGCGCTTCTTGCGGTCTCTCCGGATGTCTATAAGAATGCATTCGGAACAGTAGCAGCTTTCTTCCGTGCTCCTGAAAAGGAAGAAGAACCAGAGGAAGAGAAAGAACCAGAAGAAAACAAAGAACCTGCAAATTTCTGGAATATGCTGGAAGAACATAAAGAAAAGAAAAAAGCCAAACTTGGCTCACTGAAGCCTGATGATGAAGAAGATACTGCATCTCTTGATATTATGAATGCAGAAGAGAATAAACCCGCACCGCTTCCAACTGATGATCAGCCGCATCTGACAAAGCTTGTCAATATTACTGCTGATCGTCCTACCGAGGAGATACCTGTTGTTTCGATCCCAGGCAAGACAATATCAGATGATTCTTCTGTATTCATCAATCTTTCTGATCTCGAAGATCACATAGATAATGATGAAGAAATACCAGAAGATGAAACTGCTGAAGATGATAATATCGAGGCCGAAAATGAAGAAGATGAAAATGAAGATGATTCCAATGATTTCGGCGAAGAAGAACAAGAGAAAACTGTAAAAGCCGCATCTGTCAGAAGGAAGTCAGGCCGCCCCTATAGAATTCCAAACAAACGTGAAGTCAGTTCAATGCTGGATCCTATTCCGAATGGAGATGCAAAGATAGAGAATGAAGCAGCTGCCAATGAGAAGGGTGATCTGCTGATCAGCATTCTAAAGAACTTTGACATAGAAGCAGAGCTGGTGGATACACATATCGGACCTGCAGTCACACAATTTGAAATCAGACCGGATGTGAACGTAAAGGTATCAAGGATCCTTGGACTTGCAGACAACATCAAGATGGCATTGGCCGCAAAGGATGTTCGAATTGAAGCTCCTATTCCAGGCCGCAATGCGGTAGGAATTGAAGTGCCTAATCTCAAGTCGACACCGGTAAAGGTGAGAGAGCTTCTTCCAGACGTACCGGAAAAGGATCAGAAACAGCCTCTGCTTGTCTTTATAGGCAAAGATCTTCTGGGCCGTACAGTTACGTGCCGTTTGGACAAGATGCCGCATCTGCTGATTGCCGGTGCTACAGGCTCAGGTAAATCTGTGTGCATGAATTCGATTATTTGTTCACTGCTTCTGAGAACACATCCAGATGATGTGAAGATGCTGCTGATTGATCCTAAGAAGGTCGAGTTCACACCGTATCAGAAGATACCGCATTTGATAGGTCCGGTTATCAATGATCCGGCCAAGGCAAACAATGCTCTGAAGGCAATCGTTCAGATTATGGATGAAAGATACAATGTCTTTGCATCTGCGGGTGTCAGGAATATTGAAGTATTCAATCAGAAAGTATTGCAACAGGGCGGCCGTCCGAATGAAGACGGTTCTCCTGCACCGAAGAAGATGCCTTATATCGTTGTAATTATCGATGAGCTTGCTGATTTGATGGCAGTGGCAGGCAAGGAGGTTGAACAGTCTGTACAGAGGATCACACAGCTTGCAAGAGCTGCAGGAATTCATCTGATTGTAGCTACACAGAGACCTTCTGTTGATGTTATTACCGGTATCATTAAAGCTAATATTCCTAGCCGTATTGCCTTTGCGGTTACATCTGGCACTGATTCACGAACAATCCTTGATCATGTTGGAGCTGAGAGACTGCTTGGCAATGGAGATATGCTGTATATGCCTATTGGACAGTCTTCGTCGACCCGTGTACAGGGTGTATTCATTACTGACGAGGAAGTAGCACGCATTACAAAGTGGGTCAGTGATCGTGGTACACCGATGTATGATGATAAGTTTGTTCTATTAGACAGTCTTGATTCAGGAGACGGTGCTTCCATAGTCAGTGTGAATGATGATCCACTTTATAAGGAAGTGAAGGATTATGTTATTGAAGCACAAAAAGCATCAGTCTCATTGCTGCAGAGAAGATTTGGTATAGGATATAACCGTTCTGCAAAGATGATCGATGCATTGGAGCAGGAAAGAATTATAGGTCCTGCTCAGGGATCGAAGCCAAGAGATGTATATGTGAAGCCAGAGGATGATGGAAAGCATCATACCGAGACAGGAGAGACAGACTGATGTCTCTCCTTTATGTTGGAGGGCAGAAGATTTGACACAATACATTCAGATAGTCAGAATTAGCGAAGAAGGAGAACCTTTATGAATACTGTATCGTTAGCAATACTAATCGTGCTGATCATCCTGATTATTCTGGATGTCAGATATATATGTAAAAATGGAGCAGGATGCAGCGGCGACTGCGGCACCTGCGGAAAAACATGTCACTGGGCAAAGGATATTCGCAGGGCCTCGAGACACATACGTGTTGAGAAGAAACTTCATTCATTCTTCAAAAAAGAAAAAGTATGAAATTTGCAGATGTTATTGAATTGATGCAGGTACGTCTAGAACGTACCTGCATATTTGTCCGAGAATGGCACAAATTCGTTGATTTGATAATGCTTTTGAACTGTGCAACTATGTAATCACCGCGGGGAGGAAGATTATGTTCAATACATGCATTCTAGTAGGAAGAATAATAGATGATTCAAGCAGTGAAGAAGGAAAGGCAATGACACATGTGATCATTGAAACAGACAGACCTTTCCGGGAAGCAACAGGGAAAATGGAAAGTGATCGTTTCTATGTTTCTTTATGGAAGGGCGCGGCACAGCAGTGTCATGAACTGTGCCATCCAGGGGATATTGTTGCGATAAGGGGAAGAATGATCTCTAAAGTTGAAATGAAAGATAATGTACCATTTTATACATGTCAGCTTGTCGGAGAAAATGTGTCATTCCCGCATCGTGTCATGAACTGATCGAGAATGCCCAAATGATGTTTCATCTTTGCTATAATATAGACATTCGAGAGGTGAAACTATGGCATTTGATTCATTAAGCGAACGCTTAAACAAGACTATGAGAAATGTTGCCGGCAAGGGAAAGCTTACCGACGCAAATATGGAGGACATGCTGAAGGAAGTGCGTCTCGCATTGCTGGAAGCAGATGTCAACTATAAGATTGTTAAAGAATTTTTGGAGAACGTACGCCAGAAGGCAAGGGGCACTGATGTTCTGAACAGTGTGGAACCGGGTCAGCAGCTTGTTAAAATTGTACATGATGAAATCGTAGACCTTCTTGGAACTGAAGAAGCAGATATCAAATATCGCGAAAATGGAATTACGACAATTATGCTTGTCGGTCTGCAAGGTACTGGTAAAACTACCAGTGTTGCAAAGATTGCCAACATTGCAAAAACAAAGCAGAATCGCAATCCGCTCTTGATTGCGGCTGACGTTATCAGACCGGCTGCTATTGAACAGCTGCAGACACTGGGCAAGGAAATCGGCTGTGAAGTATTTTCACTTGGAGCTGATACCAGCGCACTGAAAACAGTGGAAAAGGGTATGGATTATGCCCGCTCACATGGATTCGATACTGTGTTCATTGATACTGCAGGGCGTCTTCATATTGATGAAGAACTGATGAAAGAACTGCAGCAGATGAATGCTCAGGTTCATCCAGATGAGATACTGCTGACTGTTGATGCAATGACAGGACAGGATATTGTGAATGTTGCTACAGCATTCAGTGATGCACTTCCTCTGACTGGTTTGGTTGTTACCAAGTTTGATGGTGATTCCAGAGGCGGCGGCGTTCTTTCAGTTAAGAAAATTACCGGTGTTCCAGTTAAGTTTGTCGGTGAAGGAGAAAAGATTGAAGACATGGGTGTCTTCCACCCAGACCGTATGGCCGATAGAATTCTCGGTATGGGGGATGTCGTTTCTCTTGTCGAAAAAGCACAGGACAAGCTCGACATGGAAGAAAACGAAAAAATGGCCGAGCGAATGCTTAATGGTCAGTTTACGATGGATGATATGCTGAAACAATTTGAACAGATTCAGAAACTGGGACCTCTTTCCGGCATTATGAAGATGGTTCCGGGAATGAATCAATATGCAGGTATGCTTGATGAAGCCAAAGCTGGCGATGCAATGAAGCATACAAAGGCAATTATTCAATCCATGACGAATTATGAAAAGGTACATCCTGAAAAGCTGCGTGGAACCATGAAGAAGAGAATAGCCAGAGGTTCTGGCACAAAACCTGAAGATGTAAATAAACTTATCAATCAATTTGCAAAGGTCAAGAAGTCTATGGGACAGCTCGGCATGATGCAGAAAAACGGATCGCTTAATGAGGAATCAATGGAAAAAATGATGAATCAGGTTCAGAATAATGGAGCTGTACGTCCTGAATTCCGTAAGAAGTAAAAACATAATTTCATGAGATTATAAGCCTGCCAAGTTAAAAACCTTGACAGGCTTATATATTCATAATATGATTGCATCGTTAATAAAGGAGACAATAAATATGTCAGTTAAACTTCGTTTAAAGAGAGTAGGCGCCAAGAAGGCTCCAAGATATCGTATCGTTGCAGCAGATTCACGTTTTGCTAGAGATGGACGTGATATCGAAGTTATTGGATTTGTTAATCCAACTGCAGATCCTGCAGAAGTAACAGTTGACAGCGAAAAGGCTATTAAGTGGCTGAATAACGGTGCTCAGCCTTCTGATACTGTACGTAATATCCTTGCTAAGCAGGGTATTATGAAGCAGTATGCAGACGCAAAAAAGGCCGCTAAGGGAAAGAAGTAATCCTATGGCAGAATTAGATCAGGTTCTTCTTGATCTGGTAAAGCCAATGGTAGATGATCCTGATAGCCTTGAGGTAAAGGTAAAGTCAAGTCCTGAAGATAGGGAAGTTGTTCTTTACGTATATGCCAAGGATGAGGATATTGCCCGTCTGATTGGACGCAAGGGCTCCATGGCTTCTGCACTTCGCCAGGTTATGTCTGTTGCATCTCACGCGGAAGACAAAAGAATTTCAATTAAGTTTCAGCAGATCTAAGGATGCTTTTACGAGCATCCTTTTCTGAACGGAGAATTGTATGGATTATATCTTAATCGGAAAAATTATAAATACACATGGTTTAAAAGGTGAATTGAAGATCAAGAGCAGTTCCTTTTTTGATGATGAACGTTATGCCGTTAATAATACAGTTTATCTCAAGGAAGAAAATAGCTATATTCCTATGAAGATAGCCACTTATAGAAGGGTAAAGGATCTTCCATTGATCAGTTTCAAGGAATATCAGGATATTAATCTTGTGGAGCCATTCAAAAATATGGAGATCTATTTTAATAAGGCGGACAGAAAACCACTGAAGGATGGCAGACATTACATTGATGAACTCATTGGTATGAGAACTGTGGATGAAGAAGGAAATATAATCGGTGCTGTCTCAGCTGTAGAGTCAACAAATGGTGCACAGAACAATCTCAGAATACAGAGAGAGGGAATGAAAGATGCACTGATACCGATGATACCTTTCTTTGTGACTGATATTGATGATGATACACACACTATTACGATTCATATCACGGAGGGGCTGCTATGAGAATAACTGTACTTACATTATTTCCGGAAATGTATCATGATTTTCTGACAACCTCTATCATAGGACGTGCATTGGACAGAAATCTTGTTCAGGTCGATTTTGTACAGATAAGAGATTTTGCCAAGGATCATTACCGTCATGTGGATGATCGCCCCTTTGGAGGCGGTATGGGACAGGTTATGAAATGCCAGCCAACATTGGATGCACTTGCTACAGTGAAGGATGAAAACAGCTGGACCGTAATGATGAATCCTGCTGGTCATCAATATACACAGGCAAAGGCCAGAAATTTTGCTTCAAAGGAACATTTGATTCTTATATGCGGACACTATGAAGGAATGGATGCACGCATAGAAAAACATTGCGATGAACTTGTATCGCTTGGAGATTATATTCTGACAGGCGGAGAGATAGCTTCCATGGCTATCATGGACTCTGTGATACGTTTGCTGCATGGAAGTATTACGGAAGGATCTGCAGATGAGGAGTCTTATGAAAATGGACTTCTGGAATACCCACAGTATACACAGCCAGCTGATTACAATGATGAAAGGGTTCCTGACATTCTGCTGTCAGGAAATCATCAGAAAATCAGAGAATGGAGAATAATGCAATCGCTCATAAGGACAAAGGAAAGCCGTCCGGATCTCTATGAATCACATATCTTTACTGATGAGGAGAAAAAGGTTTTGAAGAAAATGAAGAAAGAAGGACTTCTCTGAAGAACTTCTTTTTTTTTACTTTGCGTATTAAAATAGCATCATACGAGGTGACTAGTTATGAAATATTCTGATCGTAAGCATACACCGTTAAAATGGTTCCACCTGATGCAGTATGTAATACTGCCTGTCATGATTCTCGAAACTGTATACAGACTTCTTGGTATGACTGCAACGTTAGGCGGATTTCATATTCCATATGTAACAGAACAGCTTCCTGCATTATTCAGAAGCATCGGTATTTCGGCTTTTGGACTTGGCTGCTATTTCTGGCCAATTGTTATCTACTACTGTATTAATGTTTTGATTCTGATACTTTGTATATACACATGGATTGGCTCATTCCATTTCGGACATTCAGTACCTGTGTCATGGATTAGTACATTGCTGATTGTGTTCATCGAGACATTGTGTCTGTTTGCAATGTGCTTTATGAACTGGGATTTGGTTTCTGCTGTTATTAAATACTATGCATCAAATGCAAATGCTTCAACAGCGGTGTTCACAATAGCAGCTGGTATTATATGCGGGGTTACGTTAATTGATCTTCTGTGCAATGTGATCTATTTCCATAAGAGAAGCGGACTTTTTGCAGAGTATTATGTACAGCCTAATGGAGGTTTACAGCAGGTATCTAATGCAGCACCTGTACAGAAGCAGCCTGCATCTATGAAAGAACAGGCAGCTGCGGAAACCCCTAAAAAAATGAAACCAGTAGAAAATACTGATACCGAGAATACTTCTGATATAGTGAAGTCTGAGAAAACTGAATTAAAGGAAGATAAGAAATCTGAAGAAGCAGAAACTTCAGCTGAAGAAAATGGTACAGCGATTGCTGAAGATAAGGCAGAAACTTTATCAGAGCCGGAAGCTAAAGATGGAAATGTGAAAAAACCTGTTGCAGAAGAAAAACTAAAGTTCTGTCCTAACTGCGGCAGTAAACTATCGGATGCTGATGTAACCTTCTGCAGCAAATGTGGATGCAAATTGAAATGAATTGAAAGACTGTGGATATAAATTCTCCGCGGTCTTTTTTATCGTTGGAGTACAATACTGCGTACAGTACCTTTCCTTTTTATGGGTAATATTTCATATGTTGAAGGGAGAATGAAGTATGGAGGGGAAGGATAAAGTGCTTTGCAGAGCAGTGAGAGAATATGCTGTAAGAACATTGGCGGAAGGCAGGTCAGGATTGAGTCAACAGGAAATACTTACGGTCGTCAATTGTTTTATGAAACATGAATCGGTGGAAAAATGTGCGGATTTGACAGGAATAGAATTATCAATGATCGAGATCATGTATTGCTCACTAGGAATAGAAATTATGAGAACAGCATATGCAGGAATGAACGTGAACTGCTTGCCATTGCGAAATGAATCTCTTAGAATATAGTCATTACGGAGGATTCATTTTGAAATATATTAAGAAGATTCTAGCCGCACTTTGCTGTGCTGCTATGCTGGGCTGTACGAATGCCAACAGTGGAAGCAACTCTTCCGGTTCCTCGGATACAATAGAATATTCTATGTATACAGGGGCAGATAACTATCCAACAAGACTCACACTTCAGGAAAATAATAAGACATTCCAGATTGTTATTAATAATAAAAAGAATGTGCCTTATGGTCACTATACAATTGAAGATGATGTTATGACAATGAAGACGCTGGATGGCGAGTATGTATTTCGCTTTACTGTAGTTGATGATACGGAACTTGATTTCATCGCTGATGGTTCATCAGCTGTATTCTCTGATGGCGCTGTATTCTTGAGAAATGATGCATATGAAAAGAAATACAGTACTTCAACAGATTCATCATCAGACTCTTCAGGAGAAGGATCGAACTGAATTCATAGGCATCTGCGGATGCCTTTTTGTCTGGTTGAAAAGATGTATGAATGTTGTCATACTGTATGGAGTGGCTATTTATTTAATAATATAAGGAGAGACTTTTTATGATGAGATTTGTTGATCTGATTGAAAAGAAAGCCGATGGACATGCTTTATCAAAAGCAGAGATTCAGGCAATGATTGACGGCTTTGTGAAGGGAGATGTTCCTGATTACCAGATGAGTTCTATGATGATGGCAATTCTGCAGAGGAATATGACACCTGAGGAAACGGCTGATTTAACAATGGCGATGATGCACAGCGGAGATGTTGTGGATCTTTCTGATCTTCCAGGCGTGAAACTGGATAAGCATTCTACCGGCGGTGTAGGCGATACAACAACACTTGTAGTTGCACCTTTAGTGGCAGCCTGCGGCGGAACAGTTGCGAAAATGTCAGGCAGAGGACTTGGTCATACAGGCGGAACACTGGACAAACTGGAAGCTATTCCAGGTACATGCGTTGAACAGTCAATGGAGCATTTTAAGGAAATTGTCAAAGAAAATGGTGCTGCTGTTATTGGGCAGTCAGGCAACCTCGATCCTGCAGATAAGAAGATGTATGCATTGAGAGATGTGACTGCTACAGTACGTTCCATTCCGCTGATTGCTTCATCTATTATGTCCAAGAAACTTGCTTCAGGTGCTGATGCAATTGTATTGGATGTTAAGACGGGTACAGGTGCTTTCATGCGTACAAAGGAAGAAGCTTTTGAACTCGCACGTACAATGGTCCATATTGGAAAACTGACCGGAAGAAAAGTCAGGGCTGTTGTAACTGATATGAATCAGCCGCTCGGTCTTGCCGTAGGAAATGCATTGGAAGTTAGAGATGCAGTTCAGCTGCTTAGTGGAATGATTCCAGAGACAGATCCTTTATATGAAGTCTGCATTCTGCTTGGTGTACAGATGATGATGATTGCAGATCTGGCAGATGATGAAAAAGATGCTGAAGCACAGCTGAAGGCACACATCAAGGATGGCTCAGGATTGAAAAAATTGCAGAGAATGATAGAACTGCAGGGCGGGGATGCTTCCTATCTGACTGTTGATACAATAGAGAAGCTTGTGGAAGTAAAGCAAAAGATAGCTCTTCCAGCGGAATCAGATGGATACATTACTGCTATGAATGCTGAAATGATAGGCACTGCAGCACAGATGCTTGGCGCAGGCAGAGCTAAGAAAACCGACGTTATCGACCCTGCTGTAGGGCTGATCATGAAAGTCAGATGCGGCGACTATGTGAAAAAAGGTCAGGCATTGTGCACACTGTATGTGAATGATGATAAAGCTCTGAATGATGTTGAACATCTGCTTACGGAAGCACTTGTCATTTCTCCGGAAAAGGGAGAGATCAATCCGATGGTATACGGACTGGTAACAGAAAAGGATGTATAAAAACTTTGAGGACGTTCGTATCCTCAAAGTTTTTGTACGCTATACGCTCATGAGTTCTTTCAGCACTTTCTGTACATATTTAGCTTCATCTTCTGTAAGATAGATTATTCCTTTTTCTGCATCTCTTTTTAGAATTACAGCAGTACCTGTAGCTTCCGGTGCTTTGAAGTGCAGAAGAGGAATATGTTCATCATAGGTGTTGTCTTCATTGTCAGCATTGTTATAGATGAGACGGTACTCATCGCCAAGCTCTGACATTGCGACCTCTTTCAAAATTCTTTTTCCGCCATAGGGCTGATGATTTGCTTCTCTGAGTATCTTATCAGTTTCGTAGAAGAGTTCGTCTGTATAGTATTCAGAAGTATGTTCATAGTCGATCTTTGTCTTCTGTTCGTCATAATAATAAGTTCTGAGCACCATTAAACCCTTGCATATAACGGGATTATTCTGCCCATAAAGGGCAACCGTATATACTGAATGATGAAGATAGCGAAATGGATAGTACTTTGACTTTTCTTCCAGCATAAATTACCTCTTGAACAGAAATATAAACCGAAAATTTCGTTTTCGCAAGCATGGTATAATCGTTCTGTCAAAAAGAAGGCAGAAGCATATGAATATTAATATTCTTCATCTTGGAAAAGGGGCGTCTGAAGCACGTGGAGTGGCAGTGATTATTGATGTTTTCCGTGCATTTACTTTTGAAGCATATGCACTTGCACAGGGCGCAGATAAAATACTTGCTGTATATGATATGAATACTGCTGAAAAGCTTGCTCATGAAATACCTAACTGTTATCTTGCGGGTGAAAGACATGGAAAGATATTGCCCGGCTTTGATTTTGGCAATTCTCCGAGTTCCATTCGGGGAATTGATTTTACCGGGAAAACGATCATTCATACCACCAGCAATGGAACATACGGTATTTCACAGGCATCAAAATCTGATGAGATAATACTAGGTTCTCTGGTAAATGCGTCAGCAACAGCTGCTTATATACGCGGTCTTAATTCTGATGAGGTCAGTCTTGTCTGTATGGGATGGGAAGGAAGACGTACAGAGGAAGATGAACTTTGTGCTGAATATTTGAAGTCATTGCTGGAAGGAAGAAAAATGAAGGATATACATGAGAAGGCAGACGCACTGCGCTATACAGAAGGAAAGAAGTTTTTTGATCCAACTCAGCAGGATGTGTTTCCGGAAGAGGATTTTGCAATGTGTGTAAATGTAGATGCTTTTCACTTTGCAATACACACGGAGATGAAGAATGGTATTGCGGTAAGCGTGAAGGGGAAAACATATGAATAAGCACTATTTCTTCTTTGATATTGACGGAACCTTAACGGATGATGCAACACATCTTATTGTGCCAAGTGCGGCGGATGCATTAAACCGTTTGCAGGAAAATGGAAATTTTATAGCAATTGCGACTGGAAGAGTGCATTACAAGGCAAAGACATTCACAGATTCAATAGGTGTTCATAATATTGTGTGTTCGGGCGGCGGATGTCTTGTATCGAATGACAGAATTCTCGAGAATCGCAGTCTGGATCATGATAAGTGTATTGCATTGCTTGAGAATGCTGACAGCCATCATATTGGATGGATATTGATACTGGATGATTCTGATAAGGTATATATGAGAGACTATCGTTTTCTGGAACAGGCAGGTCTGCGCACAGAACTGACAACTTATAAGTTTGAACCCGACATGGATTATCACGATCTTTCCAATATTTATAAGATATATCTTGCTATCAGTCCCGAAGATGAAAAAAGATATGATTGGCTGAATACAATAGCTTTTCTTCGTATGGGAAAGAATTACTGTGTATTCCAATATGATGAAAAGAATATAGGCATTGAACGCATGATGCATCTTCTAGAAGCACCGATTGAAGATGCTGTCATATTTGGGGATGGAAAGAACGATCTGGTCATGTTTGATCCCCGCTGGACCTCTATTGCAATGGGAAATGGCATTCCTGCACTGAAGGAAAAGGCAGATTATGTAACAACTGCCAATGTGAATGATGGGATTATTAATGCATGCCGTCATTTTGGATGGCTGTAGACATGTTTTCGTTTACATTATGCTGAATTTATGGTAATCTTCTACTTGCGCATAAGCGCGTCACTGTTCCGCTGGCATATGTTGGACTATGAGCAGATGATCAATCGAAAAGGAGAAAATGACGATGGATTTAAGTTTAGTAGACAAGATTACAAAGGAACAGTTAAGAAATGATATCCCTGACTTCAAAGTCGGTGATACAGTAAAGGTTAATGTTCGTATTCGTGAAGGTGAGAAGACTCGTATTCAGGTTTATGAAGGAATTGTTGTTGATCGCAACAACGGCGGCATCGGTGAAACATTCACTGTACGTAAGATTTCTTCAGGCGTAGGAGTTCAGAGAATATTCCCGCTGCACACACCTATCATTGATAAGATCGAAGTTGTCCGTCATGGTAAGGTAAGAAGAGCTAAGCTTACTTATCTGAAGGGACGTTCAGCTAAGAAGGCTCGTATCAAGGAAGACAGATAAGCTGTTCATTCAAAAACGGTCGTATGACCGTTTTTCTTATGGAATTCTGTAGCAATGTAAGAATGATGTAAGAACAGTCAGAGGCAATAATGCTATAATTAGCGGGTGAATATGGAAAAAAGAAAAGATGAAGACGAAGATCTGTCTCAGACACAGATCATTTCCCGTCTGACGGATGCTGATTACGATGATTCCGAAGATGGGGAAAAAGAAAAAGAGAATTTGAGTGAAACACAGGTTATCTCGAAGCTTACAGATCCAGATGCACCGATTTATCATAATGAAGAAGATGATTGGCGCAGAAAAGACGACAATGACAAGCAGCCATCCGCCGGTCATGAAGTATTCTGTTGTATCAGGGATCTTGTTATCTGTATGCTCGCAGTATTCTGTGTCACTAATTTTATAGTGAGGCCAGTCAGAGTTGAGGGAAGTTCCATGTATCCAACCCTGCAGGATGGAGAACTTGGTTTTTCCAATGTTGTTGGATATAAAGTGAATGACCTGAAGAGATTTGATATCGCGATTATTTATGTTCCTGAGAAGAATGAATATCTTGTTAAAAGAGTTATCGGTCTTCCAGGAGAAACAGTTTCATATACAAATGGACAGCTCTATATCAATGGAGAGGCTGTTGATGAACCATTTCTTGATCAGGACTATGTTGATTCGTATAACGGAACTTTTATGGATGATGTCGAGCCTATTACACTTAGCAATGATGAGTATTACTGTCTTGGGGACAACCGTCCTCATTCCAGCGATTCTAGATACTATGGTCCTTTCAAGAAGGAGAATATTCGTTCTAAGAGTGTATTTGTAATCTGGCCATTAAGCAATTTTGGTGCTGAATAATGGCTGTTATACAGTGGTACCCGGGTCATATGGAAAAAGCCCGGAGGGAAATGAACGAGAAGCTGAAGGCAGTGGATCTTATTATTGAACTGCGCGATGCTAGAATCCCTTCCGCCAGCAGAAATCCGCTTATTCAGGAGATGGCTCCTGATAAGCCACGTATTATTATTCTTTCAAAATGCGATGAAGCAGATCCAGCTGAAACAAAGAACTGGATCCGTTTTCTGAATACGGAGTGCCGTTTATGTATGGCGGTGGATTTGATGAATGATCCTAAGATTGGCAAGAAGATTGCGGCAGCAGCAGTATCAGTCATGAAGCCTGAAAGAGAACGTATGGAGAAAAAAGGTATACATCCGCGTGCTGTACGTGCGATGGCTGCTGGTATTCCTAACGTAGGTAAGTCAACAATGATCAATCGCCTGAAAGGCAAGAATACTCTGCGGGCTGAAGATCATCCTGGGGTTACTAGATCATTGACATGGGTGCATGCAGATCCGCAGCTGGATATATTGGATACACCAGGTGTTCTATGGCCTAAATTTGAGGATGACAGAACTGGCTCTTTGCTTGCGGCTATGGGCTCTATCAATGATGAAATCATTGATAAGAAGATGATCGCGATGGATACGATCCATATTATTCAGGATCTGTATCCAGGAATACTTGAATCATTCTATGAGTCAGGCACTGTCAATCCGAATGGCATGCTGAAGGCAATTGCTGCGAAATATCACATTCTGAAGCAGGGAGAGCCTGATACAAAACAGGCAGCCTCTTCATTCCTAAATGATCTTCGCAAAGGGAGAATTGGAAGATTTACACTGGAGAGAACAAATGAAGAAAATCTGTCCGAATGAATTTGAACATCAATTTTGGCGAGAAGGCAGGATTGTAGTTGGTATTGATGAAGCAGGAAGAGGACCATTAGCCGGGCCGCTGAGTGTGGCCGGTGTAGTATTTCCGGCAGGCTATGAGAATCCGGATATCTATGATTCTAAGGCACTGAGCGAGAAGGAACGGAATAGACTGTATGATGTCATCTGTGAAGATGCGCTATGGTTTGCAATTATAGAAGTGCCTGTGGAAGAGATTGACCGTTATAACATTCTTGAAGCAGATCGCAGAGCGATGGAAGAGATTGCCATGCGGTCTCCGGCGGATACAGTTCTAAGTGATGCAATGAAGCTTCCTATTGATAAACCGGTAATTGATCTGATTAAAGGGGATCAGAAGTCGATATCCATTGCGGCAGGTTCGATCCTTGCCAAGGTGACTAGAGACAGGATCATGGTTGAGTATGATGCTGAATATCCTGAGTATGGCTTTGCCAAGCATAAAGGATACGGCACCAAACAGCATATGGAAGCGATTGAGAAATATGGTATTACACCGATTCATCGCCGCAGTTTTGGACCAGTCAGAATCAGACAGCAGAAATTGGATCTCTGAGGAGATCTTTTCTTTTGAGGTAATGATATTGGCAATGGACAGAAGAGAAAAGCTGGCATTGTACGCCTATGAATATGGCGGAGAATGGCCGCAGATAGCACGCGCTATCAAAGAAGAAAGGCAGCCAATGCCTTTCCATATACGCGAAAGATATCTCACAGTACTTGACAGTGAATATCCTGCTTCCTTGCGGAGATTGAGATTCCCGCCATGGGTCATCTTTTATGAAGGGGATATCAGTATGCTGAATAGACCTATGATAACGATTGTTGGATCACGCAATATGACAGCTAGAGGTGAAACATATACAAAAAAAGCAGCTTCTGTTCTTTCCACATCGCATGTACTGGTATCGGGTTTGGCAAAAGGAGTGGATGCCTGTGTACATCGGACTGCAATGCAGAATGGAAATACGATAGCAGTCATAGGAAGCGGACTGGGCACGCACTATCCGCATATCAACGAACAGCTGTATGCAGAAATTTCTAAGAATGATCTGATCCTGTCTGAATATCCATGGTACTCTGGAGTTCAGAAGTATCACTTTCCATGGCGCAATCGAATATTAGCGGCGTTAGGAAAGTGTGTCATAGTTACGCAGGCAGAGATTGCAAGCGGTACAATGCTGACAGTGAATGAGGCAATTTCACTCTCCAAGGATATCTGGTGTTTTCCATATCCTTTTGAAGCAAAGGAAGGCTCCGGATGCAATCATCTGATCTCACAAGGGGCAGGAATACTCTATGAAACGGCTCAGTTAAGGGATATAGCAGTAGCTGTTTCGCATAATAGTTGCAAGTTGCTATAATTTAGGATATGCTTTGAAAGCTTTTATGAAAAGGATAAGAAAGAAGGATATTCGATGAAAAATCTGGTTATTGTTGAGTCTCCGTCTAAATCCAAGACTATTGGTAAGTATCTTGGTGAGGACTATAAGGTTGTTTCCTCTAAGGGACATATTAGAGATCTTGCTATAAAGGGCAAAGATGGTCTGGGTGTTGATATAGAAGATGATTTTAAGCCGACATATGTAATCTCCAAGGATAAGGCTGATACAGTTAAAGAGCTGAAAAAGGATGCTTCTGAAGCAGATAAGATCTATCTGGCAAGTGACCCTGATAGAGAGGGAGAAGCGATTGCATGGCACCTTGCGCAGGAGCTGAATCTCCCAGATGACGCAGTTGATAGAGTTACTTTTCAGGAAATTACCAAAAATGCTGTAAAGGAAGCTTTTAAGACACCGCGTGCGATAGATATGGATCTTGTCCACTCACAGGAAACAAGACGTATCCTGGATCGTATCATAGGTTTTAAGCTTTCCAAGCTCCTGCACAACAAGATTAAGTCCAAATCGGCAGGACGAGTACAGTCTGTTGCTTTAAAGCTGATTGTTGAGCGTGAAAAAGAAATTGAAGCATTCAAACCTGAAGAATACTGGACTGTTGATGCGAGATTTGAAAAGAACGAAACAGAATTCACTGCTTCTCTTGCAAAGATAAATGGCAAGAAGGCAGAACTTCATAATGCGGAAGAAGCAGATAAAGTATTTAAGAATACCAAGGATAAATTTGAAGTAAGCGATATAAAGACTGCGAAGCGTACAAGAGCTGCGCGTCCTCCATTCATTACTTCAACCCTTCAGCAGGAAGCTTCAACAAAACTTTCATTTTCGGCAAGAAGAACAATGAGCATTGCACAGCGTCTGTATGAAGGCGTTGATGTAGGCAATGGTGAAGAGGGTCTGATTACTTATATGCGTACTGACAGTACCAGAATGTCCAACGTATATATTAATGGAGCCAGAGACCGTATCACAGCTGTTTATGGTGACAAGTATCTTGGGGCATATACTGTTCACAATGATGAAGGAGCTCAGGATGCTCATGAAGCTATCCGTCCAACTAACATCGCCTATACCCCTGAATCTATTCAGCCATATCTGAGCTCCGAACAGTTCCGCCTTTATAAGCTGATCTATGCAAGAGCACTCGCTTCATTAATGGCTCCTGCATCTTATAACGCACAGACCATTACGCTGTCACAGAACGGCTATGATTTCACGGCAACCGGAAGCACAATGGCCTTTGATGGTTATTTGAAAGTTTATGGGGACTATGATTCTTCCAAGGATGTTATTCTGCCGCTGCTTGATAGGGATGAAATGATAGCTGCCAAGGAAGTGAAGCCTAATCAGCATTTTACAGAACCTCCGGCAAGATACACCGAAGCACGTCTGATCAAGGCTTTGGAAGAGGATGGTATTGGACGTCCTTCTACATATGCAACAATTATCGATACTATCCAGGTCAGAGGCTATGTGACGCTTGACCGTGTTTCAGAGAAATCACGCACAAAAGTATTTAAGCCAACAGATCAGGGAACACTGACAACCGGCAAGCTTGATGAATACTTTTCTTCAATTATCAATGTACAGTATACTGCCGATATGGAGAGCCAGCTGGATGAAATAGCAGATGGAAAGAAAAAGGAAGTTCCTACACTGAAGAATTTTTACACGAAGTTTGAACCTCTTCTGGACACTGCATACGATAAGATGGAAAAAATCGAGCCTGAGAAAGTCGGTGAAGTGTGTCCGGAATGCGGTGGTGAGCTTGTTTACCGTGTTGGCAGATATGGAAAGTTCATTTCCTGTGCTAACTTTCCTAAGTGCAGATATACGAGACAAATTGATAAGCCGGATAAGGAAAAACCGGAACCTACAGGAAAGATGTGCCCTGACTGCGGTCACGAACTTCTGAAGAGAAAATCCCGGTATGGTACATATTTCCTTGGATGTTCGGATTTTCCTAAATGCCACTATATGGAGGATCTGAATGGAAACAGAATTATTTCCAAGAAGGATCGTCTGAAGGCACAGAAGGAAGCTGATGGTAAAGGTACTGCCAAAACAAAGAAGACAGCAGCTAAGAAGAGTACAGCTAAGAAATCAGCAGCCAAGAAGGCTGCCGTTAAGAAGACTGCCTCAAAAACTTCTGCCAAAAAAACACCTGCTAAAAAGACTGCCGTAAAGAAAACGGCAGCTAAGAAGACCACAGTAAAAAAGACTGCAGTAAAAAAGCCGTCTGCTAAGAAAGCTCTAACTGCGAAGTCTGCAAACAAGGCTGAAGAATGACGTTAAAAGCTACGGTAGTAGGTGCGGGGCTGGCAGGCTGTGAAGCAGCCTATCAGCTGGCATCTCGAGGTGTTCATGTCAGCTTAATTGAAATGAAACCTAAGGTACATTCGCCTGCACATCATTCTGATGATTTTGCTGAGCTTGTATGTTCAAATTCCCTGCGCAGTGATTCAACTGCAAATGCGGTCGGACTGCTGAAACAGGAAATGAGAGAAATAGGATCATTGATCATGAAATCTGCTGATGAAAACCGTGTTCCTGCAGGCAGTGCACTTGCTGTGGACAGAGAAAAGTTCTCAGCACAGATCACGGATTATATACGACATAATGAAAACATAGAAGTTATATCGCAGGAGATGGACAGTATTCCGGAAGGGCCTGCAATTATTGCTACAGGACCTCTGACATCTGACAGTATGTCTGCTGCTATCGGCAGACTGATTGATGAAAAGTACTGCTATTTTTATGATGCTGCTGCTCCTATTGTAACAGCGGAGTCGATTGATTTTGAAAAGGCTTATCGTAAATCCAGATATGACAAAGGTTCAGCCGACTATATTAACTGCCCTTTATCAAGAGATGAATTTGATACTTTTTATGAAGCACTGATCACTGCAGAAACCGCTGAGGTGCATGGTTTTGAGAATAACAAAGTATTTGAGGGATGTATGCCATTTGAAGTTATGGCAAGAAGAGGCAGAGATACACTTCTTTTTGGACCAATGAAACCAGTTGGACTTGAAATGTCTGATGGCAGAAGACCTTATGCAGTTGTTCAGCTTCGTCAGGATAATGCTGAAGCTTCTCTCTACAATATTGTTGGTTTCCAAACGCATTTGAAGTGGGGAGAACAGAAGAGAGTGCTGCAGATGATTCCTGGTCTTGAACATTGTGAGTTTGTCAGATATGGAGTCATGCATAGAAATACATATATTGATTCGCCAGTATGTCTTAGGGAAAGCTATCAGTACTGTGACAGAGATGATCTATTCTTTGCCGGACAGATGACTGGTGTCGAAGGATATGTAGAAAGTGCTGCTTCTGGTATGCTGGCAGGTATCAATCTTGCACATATACTGCATCAGGAAGGGGTATATATTCCTGGCCCCGAAACAATGATTGGAGCAATGTCGCATTATATAACACATGCTGACCCAAATCATTTTCAGCCTATGAACGCAAACTTTGGGATTTTTCATCTATCTGTATCGGTCAATAAGAAGGACCGTAAGGAAGCCTATGCAAAGCAGTCTCTTTCCTTAATTCAGGAGAGTGTTCATAATGGACAGCTTTGAAGAGGCAATGGATCATTTTCTGGATCATGTTTCTCTTTCGAGGACCGGATCCAGGGATACTCAGGATGCTTATCGAAGAGATATAGATCGCTTTATAGGTTATCTTGAAGAGAGAAAGATAACATCATTTGATGATGTTACAAAAGAAGATATCAGTGACTACATTGTGAAGCTGAGATCCGGCGAGATTGGCGGAAAAGCACTATCCAATGCCTCCTTTGCCAGAAATCTTTCATCTTTAAAGTCTTTTTATAAGTATTTGAACCGATCAGAAGGTATTCATAGCAATCCTGTCCGTATGTTCAAGGGCGGAAGCAGTCACAGAAAGCTTCCTGAATTCTTGACATTCGATCAGATGGAAACAATGCTGAACAGCTTTGACCTTAGCAATCCTGTGGATGTCAGGGACCGATGCATGCTGGAAGTGATGTATGCCTGTGGATTGCGTGTGTCGGAATGTGCTGGACTGAAGATACAGGATATTAATCTGCAGGATCACTACTTGAGTGTTCTTGGAAAGGAATCTAAAGAACGTATGATTCCTTTCTATCCAAGATGCGGACAGCTTATTAAGGTGTACCTGTCTCAGGCTAGACCGCAGTTCATGAAGAATATTGAAGAACACGGAATCCTTTTTGTGAATCAGAAGGGAAAGCCTCTGACCTCGCGTACAATACAGAATGTATGTGAACAGGCTGGTATTGATGCCGGTATTCCAATGCATGTGCATCCTCATATGATCCGTCATTCTTTTGCAACGCATCTGTTGGATAATGGAGCAGATCTTCGCGTTGTACAGGAACTGCTTGGTCATGAAAATCTTACAACAACACAGATATACACTCATGTAACGCAGGACCGTCTTCAGAAAGCGGTCGATAAGGCACATCCGCACAGTCGTCAGGAACAGAAATAATCGCCTTTTGGGGGTTGATTATTGAATGCGCTGTGATAGAATACTCAAGAGAAAAAAAGAGATTCAGTTTGAACCAAGTTCGTCCTGCAATCCCTTTTTTTTGAGAACGGAGGCCTGTATGAACAAGAATTCGCTTCTTTCTATGAAAGATCTTACTGTTGATGATATCAATGATATTCTCAATGATGCCTCATTATTTAGTCATTCCCGTATAGATTGGCAGCTGCCTTTATCTGATAAAGTGCTTGCAGCCAATCTTTTTTTTGAAGCAAGTACGAGAACGCACTATTCCTTCGAGAGCGCTGAACTGCAGCTGGGAATCAAAGCTGTGGATATTCAGACATCTGCATCGTCTGTCATTAAAGGAGAAACCTTGTATGACACGATACGTACTTTGGAATCTGCCGGTTATGGACTGTTTGTCATACGGCATCCTGAGGATGAATATTTCAATCAGCTGGAAGAAATCAAGTCACCAATTCTGAATGCGGGGGACGGTAAAGGCAATCATCCTACTCAGTGTTTGCTGGATCTGCTGACACTGTATCAGGAGTTTGGAACGCTGAGGGGACTGAATGTATTGATCTGCGGTGATGTTGCACATTCACGCGTTGCCGCGTCCGATAAGACGGCACTTGAAATGTTCCACAGTACCGTATCCTTTGCCGGACCGAAAGAATGGGAAAGAGAAGGGTATCCTCATGTCGACTTTGATGAAGCATTGGGGAAAGCAGATGCGGTTATGATGCTGAGAATACAAAAAGAAAGAGGCGCTGCCATAGAAAATATGAGTGACAGTGAATATCTTGATAAATATGGTTTGAACAGATCTCGATATAATCGAATGAAAAAGGGAGCTATTGTCATGCATCCGGCACCGGTAAACAGAGGTGTTGAAATTGACAGCAGTCTGGTTGAAGCTGATAGATCTCGAATATTCAAGCAGATGCAGAACGGTGTTCTGGTGAGAAAGGCTGTGATTAAACGTGCTCTTGGATATGCACCGTTCAAGGAGGGCAGATGAAACGAATCATTCGAAACGGAAAAGTGCTTTGCCGCGGAGAAATAGAATTGCTGGATGTGCTTTTTGATGACAGGGAGATACTGGATATAGGAAAGCATATTGAAACGGATGCTGAGGAGATCAATGCGGCAGGTATGTATGTACTGCCTGGTCTGGTTGATGTACATGTTCACTTCAGAGAGCCTGGCAGAGAGGAAAAGGAAACCATTGCCAGCGGTTCAAGAGCTGCAGCTGCAGGTGGGTTCACATCGGTGTTTGCTATGCCGAATGTAATACCTTCGCCTGACAGCAGAGAAACGATGCATCAGTATCAGCAGTTCATCCATAAGAACAGTATTATTCATACCTATCCTTACGGTACAATTACTGTAGAAGAAAAAGGAAAACGGCTTTCGGACCTTGAAGGAATGCGAGAAGAAGGTGTCAGATGGTTCTCGGATGACGGTACTGGAATGAATAACCCGGCTCTAATGAAACAGGCACTGCTGTTATCCAGAGAAAAAAATCTGATCATTGCCTGCCATACGGAGGACCTGAAGTATAGAAAGCCTGGTGCCAGTGTACATGAAGCAGCGTATGCTGAAAAACATGGATGGATCGGTATTCCTGATGAATGTGAATCAGAGCCTCTGAAGAAGGATCTTCAGGCAGCCATAGAGACGCATGGCAGATATCATGCCTGTCACATTTCATCGCATCAGAGTGTAGAAGCTCTTCAGAAAGCCAAGAATCAGGGTGCTGATGTTACTGCAGAAGTTACTGCGCATCATCTGCTTCTGAATAATGAAGATGTAAAGGGAACAGACTGGAAGATGAATCCGCCGCTTAGAACAGAAGCAGACAGACAGTCACTGATTGCGGGGTTGGAGAATGGCAGCCTTGACTTCATTGCCAGCGATCATGCGCCGCATACATATGCAGATAAGAACAGAGCAATGAAGGATGCAGCTTTCGGTATTGTATCTCTGGAAACAAGCTTTGCTTTGCTGTATACAGAATTCGTCAAAAATGAAAAGAGATGGACATTGGAACAGCTGGTTGAATGGATGAGCACAAAGCCTGCAGAAAGATTTGGACTGGAAAAGACAGGAAAAATTGAAAAAGGATGGAAACCGGATCTGATTCTTACAGATCTGGACAATGCAAGAAGAATTGATAAAAATAGATTCCTTTCAAAGGGAAAAAATACACCGTTTGATGGATACGAAGTATATGCATCAGTAAAGGAAACAATTGTAGACGGAACGACCGTATATAAGGAGTGAAACGATGAAAAGATTTCTGGTATTGGAAGACGGCAGCAGCTTCGAGGGCGAAGGTTTTGGCTCAAACGATTACAGGATCGGTGAACTTGTCTTCAACACATCGATGACGGGCTATCAGGAGATTCTTACAGACAATTCCTACTGCGGACAGATTGTCATGATGACCTATCCTCTGATTGGCAACTATGGCATCAATCGTGATGATAACGAGTCTATTAAGCCGGCAGTCTTCGGCTTCGTTATTCGTGATTACAGTGAAATGCCTAGTAATTTCAGATGTGAAGAAACCCTTGATGCGTATCTGAAAAGAGTAAAGATTCCTGGTGTCTATGGCATCGATACAAGAGCATTAACTAGAAAGATACGTGCACTTGGAACGTTGAAAGCGTCCTTCTGTGACAGTGAGGACGAAATCAAGGGACTTGCAGAAACACTGAAGAATGCAGATTTTTTGCATAATCAGGTTGAAAGCGTATCAACCAGAAGTATTTATCCAATCCCTGGCAGGGGCAAAAAAGTCATTGTCATGGACTTCGGTATCAAGCTTTCTATTCTTCGTGAACTTTCGAAGCGAGGATTGGATCTGATTGTTGTGCCTTGGAATACAAGCAGTGAAGAGATCATGAGCTTTCATCCGGATGGAGTCATGCTTAGCAATGGCCCTGGCGATCCCGCGGATCTTCCGGAAGTGATAGATACGGTCAGAAAATTGATCCCGCAGACAGCGGTATTTGGAATATGTCTTGGATGTCAGCTGATTGCGCTTGCGTGCGGCGGAAGTACCTATAAGCTGAAGTTTGGACACAGAGGTGCCAATCATCCAGTTGTCAATCTTAAAACTGGGAAAGTAGAGATTACTTCACAGAACCATGGTTTTGCGGTAGATATTGATTCTTTGAATCATACGAGATTGGAGATGAGCCACCAGGCCCTGAATGATCATTCCTGTGAAGGAGTACGTCATCTCGACTATCCTTGCTTCGCTGTACAGTATCATCCAGAGGCTAATGCAGGTCCTCAGGATTCCAACTACCTATTTGATGAATTTACAGAAATGCTGAACAGGGAGGAAGAAAATGCCTAAGCGTACTGATATACATAAGATTATGGTGATTGGATCCGGACCGATAGTTATCGGACAGGCAGCAGAGTTTGACTATGCAGGTTCACAGGCATGCTCATCACTGCGTGAAGAAGGATATGAAGTAATCCTGATCAACTCCAATCCGGCAACGATTATGACAGATTCTACAATTGCTGATCGTGTATACATTGAACCTCTGACACTTGAATTTGCAAAGCGTGTTATTTTTAAAGAAAGACCGGATGCCATTCTTGGCAGTCTTGGCGGACAGACTGGTCTGAACCTAGTCGTTGAACTGTATAATGACGGTATACTGAAGGAGTTTGGTGTAGAGATTCTAGGCACAGATATTCATGCAATCAATCGTGCAGAAGACCGCGAGATGTTTCGTACATTGATGCAGGATCTGCATGAACCGATTCCTGAATCAGCGATTGTACATACTGTTGATGATGCATTGAAGTTTGCAGAAAGCGAAGGCTTCCCATTAGTTGTGCGTCCTGCCTATACACTTGGCGGTACCGGCGGAGGCTTTGCACACAATGAAGAAGAACTCCAGCATATAACAGATACTGGTCTGAAGATGTCGCCTGTACATCAGTGTCTCGTTGAACAGTCAATTGCTGGTTATAAAGAAATAGAATATGAGGTAATGCGTGACGCAAAGGACAATGCAATTGTTGTCTGCAACATGGAGAATCTTGACCCAGTGGGTATTCATACAGGCGATTCTATTGTTTCGGCACCTGTACAGACACTGACTGACCGTGAGAATCAAATGCTTAGAAATGCATCGCTGAAGATCATCCGCGCTTTAGGAATCTGCGGTGGATGCAATGTTCAGCTTGCTCTGGATCCTGATAGCTTTCAATATTATGTTATTGAAGTAAATCCACGCGTATCCAGATCCTCTGCACTTGCTTCAAAAGCTACAGGATATCCGATTGCCCGTATTTCTGCGAAGCTGGCAGTAGGTCTTGGATTGGACGAAATCATCAATCCTATTACAGGTACATCGTATGCCTGTTTTGAACCGGCTTTGGATTATATCGTAACAAAGTTTCCGCGTCTGCCATTCGATAAATTTCCTAACGCTGACCGTCAGCTAGGTACACAGATGAAGGCTACCGGCGAAGTTATGTCTATTGGAAGAACTTTTGAAGAATCATTTCTGAAGTCTGTACGTTCATTGGAAATAAAGGTCGACCATATTGAAAAGAAGGAATTCTCAAGATATACAAAGGATGAACTGTATCAGAAGATAAAGGCACGGGATGATGAACGTATCTTTGCGGTAGCTCAATGGCTCCGCAATGGATATGATCTTGAGGAAGTGCACAGCTTGACCCATATAGACAGATGGTTTTTAAATCATATTCTTCATATTATTCAGCTTGAAAAGGAAATGAAGGAATCAGCTGGAGATCTTGCTGTACTTGAAAAACTGAAGAAGAATGGATTCGCAGATTCCTACATTGCCAGAAACTGGAACATGAAAGAACAGGATCTGTATGAACTGGAAAGAGAGAATGGAATCACGCCTGTGTACAAGATGGTTGATACTTGCGCAGGAGAGTTTGTATCTCAGACTCCATACTACTATTCAAGCTATGAACAGGAAAATGAATCCGTCAGTTCGGACCGTAAGAAAATCATTGTTTTAGGATCAGGACCTATTCGTATTGGACAGGGCGTAGAGTTTGACTATGCGACAGTTCACTGCATACAGACACTGCATGAAGAGGGCTACGAAGCTATTATCATCAACAACAATCCTGAGACCGTTTCAACAGACTTCTCTATTTCGGATAAGCTATACTTTGAACCTCTTACTACTGAAGATGTCATGCATGTTATCGATCTTGAAAAACCTCTGGGTGTCATTGTACAGTTCGGCGGACAGACAGCAATCAATCTGGCCGATTCTTTGGTAGAACATGGTGTAAAGATACTCGGCAGTTCACTTGATACTATCAACAAGGCGGAAGATCGTCATGAGTTTGAAGTGATGCTGGATAAGCTGCAGATACCGCAGCCAGAAGGTATGACCGCGGTTACAGTGGATCATGCTTTAGAGATTGCTCATAAGATCGGCTATCCAGTGCTTGTTCGGCCTTCTTATGTTCTAGGCGGAAGAGCAATGGAGATTGTACATAATGATGATGAGCTCAAGGTGTACATGGCAACAGCAGTAAAGGAAATTTCACATGACTCACCGATTCTTGTCGACAGATATGTACTCGGTACGGAGTGCGAAATTGATGCAGTAGCAGATGGAAAGAATGTACTGATTCCTGGTGTTATGGAGCATATTGAAAGAGCGGGAATTCATTCGGGAGATTCAATCTCTGTATATCCTTCGCAGACACTTTCAAAGAGAGTCAAGGATACAATTATTGATTATGCTGAGAAAATAGGAAAGGGTTTTGAATTTGTAGGACTTTATAACATTCAGTTCATCGTTGATCATAATCAGAAAGTATATGTGCTTGAAGTTAATCCACGTTCTTCGCGTACAGTTCCATTCCTGTCAAAGATCACGGGTGTACCTATGTGCACTATTGCAACAAAGGCAGTTCTTGGTGAGTCTATTGAAGAACAGGGCTATAAGACAGGATATCATCCAGAAGAGCCTGGACATGTATATGTAAAGGCACCGGTATTCTCCTTTGCCAAGCTCAGATCTGTAGATACGGTTCTTGGACCTGAAATGAAGTCAACGGGCGAAGCACTTGGATGCGATGTATCTCTGGAAAAGGCATTGTATAAAGCATTAATCGGCTCCGGTGTGAAGATTCCTAGGACTGGTGCGGTTCTGATGACAATTGCGGATGCTGACAAGCAGGATGCTCTTAAGATAGCAAGACGTCTGTATGGAATCGGCTATGGAATCTATGCAACTGAAGGAACTGCAGCGTTCCTTAGAAAAGAGGGGCTGTTCGTTCACACAGCTGCTAAGATCTCTGACGAAAGCGAAGGTGAGAATTGTTTGGATATCATTCAGCAGGGTAAGGTTTCCTTCGTAATCAACACTATGAATATCTCTGACAGAGATACTTCACTGGATGGATTCCTGATCCGCAGAGTATCCGCAGAGAATAATATTTCCTGCATGACGTCGCTTGATACCGCAAATGCGCTTTGCGGTGTATTGGAATCACAGAGCTTCTCAATGGTATCTATGAATGAGATGGGAAAATAAGGATGAAGGATGATAACGCACTGATACTGAATCATGCATGCATAGCACGCAGTGTCTGGAAGATGGAACTGAAGACAGAGATTGCCTCGGAGGTGAAACCTGGTCAATTTGTACAGGTTGAAGTTCCGGAGTATTTCCTGCGAAGACCGATATCTGTGTGCAGTCATACAGATGACAGTATTGTACTTGTCTATAGAGTAAGCGGTGATGGAACAAATGTGATGTCACATATGAACGCTGGCGAGATGATACATATCTTCGGACCTCTGGGAAATGGATATCCGCTTGAGAACAGTGATGTACTGCTGCTTGGCGGCGGTGTAGGGGTTCCTCCGCTGTTAGGCGCTGCGCAAGCGTATGCAGCAAATGGTCATAAAGTGACTGCTGTACTTGGCTTTAACAGTAAGGATGATATTATTCTTGACGAAGAATTCAGAAGGATTGGATGCACTGTATTTATTGCTACTATGGATGGAAGCTGCGGTACAAAGGGGACAGTCATGGATGCTATTGAAGAGCATCAGGTAAAAGAGGATTATGTACTTGGCTGCGGTCCGCTGCCAATGCTGAAATCTGTAAGTAAAACATACACGCATGGTTTTCTTTCTCTTGAAGCAAGAATGGCGTGCGGTATTGGAGCATGCATGGGATGCGTTGTTAAGGATACAGAGGGAAACAGTCTTCGCGTATGCAAAGACGGTCCAGTGTTTCCAATAGGAAAGGTGGCTCTCTAATGATTGACATGAAAGTTGAGCTGCCGGGACTTCATCTTAAAAATCCGATTATTCCTGCAAGTGGATGCTTTGGATATGGCAGGGAATTTGCTGAGCTGTATGATCTCTCTATTCTTGGAGGAATTGCAATCAAATCAGCAACTCCGCATGAGCGTTTTGGGAATCCAACCCCGCGTATTGTTGAAACGCCTGCCGGCATGTTAAATGCAATAGGGCTGCAGAATCATGGAGTTGATTATATAGCAGAGAAGGAACTGCCATGGCTTGCACAGTTTGATACTGAGATCATTGCAAATGTTGCAGGCAGTTCAATTGAAGACTACGCTGAAGTGATAGAGAAACTGAACAGCTCCCCTGTTGTTAAGGCTTATGAACTGAATATCTCCTGCCCGAATGTGAAGCATGGCGGTATGGGGCTTGGTACAGATCCTGACCTTGCGGCAGAGGTAACGGCAACTGCAAAAAAAATATCTAAGAAGCCAGTGTATGTAAAATTGACCCCGAATGTTACGGATATTACAGCCATTGCTAAGGCGGTTGAAAAGGCTGGGGCTGATGGGCTTGTAATGATCAATACACTGCTTGGCATGCGCATTGATCTAAAAACAGGAAAACCGCTTCTTGCTAATATTACTGGGGGTCTTTCCGGGCCGGCAGTTAAGCCTGTAGCAGTACGCTGTGTATACCAGTGCGCAAAGGCAGTATCTATACCGATTATTGGAGTAGGTGGAATCTCAAGCGCGGAAGATGTACTTGAATTTCTATATGCTGGGGCTTCTGCTGTAGAAGTAGGTGCGGCCAACTTCCATGATCCGTATATATGCAAAACAATTATAGAAACTTTGCCAGATGTATTGGCAGCACATGGAAATGCTTCTGTAAAAGAAGCAACAGGGAGGAGCCTGAGATGAGCAGAACTATTGTTGCACTGGATTTTTCCAGCAGGGAGGAAGTTGAAAGATTCCTCGATCAGTTTACTGAACCTATCTATGTAAAGATCGGCATGGAACTGACATACGCATGCGGTCTTGATGTTATTCGTGAAGTCAAGAAGAGAGGCCATCACATATTCCTTGATTTGAAACTGCATGACATCCCGAATACTGTTAAGGGAGGCATGAAGAATCTTGCTGCGCTCGGTGTAGATATTATCAACTGCCACTGTGCAGGCGGTATTGAGATGATGAAAGCAGCTAAACAGGGTATCCTTGAAGGAACTCCTGAAGGCCAGAAGCCGGCAAAACTGATTGGCGTTACCGTACTGACAAGTACCTCTCAGGAGGCAATGAATGCGGAACTTGGTATTCCAGGAACCGTGATGGACACAGTTATACATTATGCAAGAAATGCAAAGAAAGCAGGACTTGACGGTGTTGTCTGCTCTGTTCATGAAGCTAAGGCAATTCATGAGGCGTGCGGTGAAGATTTTCTGACAGTGACACCTGGTATCCGTTTGACTGGCAACAGTGCGGATGATCAGAAGAGGATTGCTACACCTTCGTTTGCAAGAGAACAGGGATGCGATCTGATCGTTGTAGGGCGTTCTATTACCACGAGTGCGAATCCTGTAAAGACATATCATGAGATAGAGGAGACTATCAGCAATGGAAGAATATAAAAAGGATTTTGTAGACTTCATGCTTGAAAGCAAGGCTCTGAAATTCGGCGATTTTACATTAAAGTCAGGCAGGAAATCACCCTTCTTTATGAATGCAGGTGCATATGTGACCGGCCATCAGCTTCATGAACTTGGTATTTTCTATGCAAGAGCGATTCATGACCATTTTGGATTGGATTTTGATGTTCTATTCGGTCCATCGTATAAGGGCATTCCTCTGGCTGCTGCAACAGTCATTGCATTGGATGAACTGTATGGCAAGGAGGCATCCTACTGCTCCAATCGTAAGGAAATCAAGGATCATGGAGACAAAGGCATTCTGCTTGGTCATAAGCTGCAGGATGGCGACAGAGTCATTATGATCGAGGATGTTACTACTTCTGGAAAGTCTATGGAAGAAACTGTTCCGATTGTGAGAGCACAGTCAAAAATAGAGATTAAAGGACTCATTGTTTCTCTCAATAGAAATGAAAAGGGCAAGGGAGACAGTACTGCGCTGAAGGAAATATCAGAACTGTATGGATTTGAAACAGCAGCAATTGTTTCCATGCCTGAAGTTATTAAAATCATGAATGAAAAACATGCTCTGGACGATGAAATGCTGGCAAGGATTGAAGCATATTATGATGCCTATGGAGCAAAAGAATGAATTCTTCATTAAAAGATGTGTAATCAAGCATATTTATGCTTGCGGAAGAAGCAGACGAATGCTACTATATTACTCGGCGTCGTCTGCTTTTTTATGAGGTAGCGGCGTACTTCTCACACAGCAGATTCATCATCCCGTGCATACACACGGAAGTGCGTGAAAAAGTATGTTGATGATGTTCGAAGCTGTGGCGGTTTACAACGGAAAGTGAGGAAAATAAAATTATGGCTGTTGTATCAATGAGAAAAATGCTTGAAAACGGGGTACATTTTGGACATCAGAAGCGCAAGTGGAATCCAAACATGAAACCGTACATCTACACTGCAAAGAATGGTGTTTACATTATCGATCTGAACAAGACACAGGATCAGCTCCAGAAGGCATATGATGCTCTGAAGAAGATTACTGAGGATGGTGGAAAGGTTCTGTTCGTAGGAACTAAGAAGCAGGCTCAGGCAATCATTCTGGAAGAGGCTATCCGTTCAGGAAGTTTCTATGTCAACCAGAGATGGCTGGGTGGAACATTAACAAATTTCCGTACGATTCAGAAGTCTGTTAAAACACTTGTTGACATCGAAGAAATGGAAAAGTCTGGAACACTCGAAGTCTATACAAAGAAAGAACAGTCTCTTCTCATGAAGAAGAAGGACAAGCTGGAGAACTTCCTTGGCGGAATTAAGGAAATGAAGAAGCTTCCTGATGCGCTGTTTGTTGTTGATCCTCTGCAGGAGCATAACGCTGTTGCTGAAGCACGCAAGCTGAACATCCCTGTATTTGCATTAATTGACACAAATGCAGATCCTAGAACTGTTGATTATCCAATCCCTGCAAATGATGATGCTGTACGTTCCATCAAGCTGATGGTTTCTCTGGTTGCCGATGCTGTATGCGAAGGAAAGAACCTGCCAGTTGAAAACGTTGCTGAAGAAGAGGGCGAAGACATCACAATGAAGGATGTTATCAAGAAGGTTGAAGAAGACGCAGCTGAATACGAAAAGAGAAGAAGACAGAAGTTTGAAGAGCATCGTCAGCAGATGCAGAACAGACGTGGCTCTTACAATGGTGAGAGACGTGTGTTCCGCAGAAATGGCGATCGTCCTTCGTCAGCTCCTCGTACATCAGCTCCAGCATCCGCAGAAAAGGCACCTGCAGCTAAGGAGGCCGAATAATGGCTGTTACTGCTAAGCAGGTAAAGGAACTCCGTGAACTGACTTCAGCAGGTATGATGGATTGCAAGCATGCCCTTGAAGCATCTGACGGAGATATCAAGAAGGCTGTTGACTGGCTTCGTGAAAACGGACTTGCCAAGGCTGCCAAGAAGGAGGGCAGAGTCGCAGCAGAAGGCTTAGGAAAGGTTGTCATTGATGGTGACAAGGCAGTTGCTATTGAGGTCAACTCAGAAACTGACTTTGTTGCTAAGAATGATAAGTTCCTTGCTCTGCTCGATGAAGCTGCTAAGACTATTGTTAATTCAAATGCTTCAACAGTTGAAGAAGCTCTTGCTCTCAAGACTGCTGAAGGAACTTTGAATGATTCATTTGTAAATGCTGTAGCAACAATAGGTGAGAAGATTACTTTGAGAAGATTTGAAATTGTTTCAAAGAATCCGGATGAAATCTTTGGCTCCTATACACATCAGGGCGGACGCATCGTTGCTCTGACTGTTGTTAAGGGCACAGCTGATCCGCAGGTTGCCAAGAATATGGCTATGCAGGTAGCTTCTATGAATCCTACATATGTTTCCAGAAATGACATGCCTCAGGATGTTGTTGCTCATGAACGTGAGATTCAGGTGGCTCTGTTGGAAAAGGACGAGAGTCTTGCTTCCAAGCCAGAAAAGGTTAAGAAGGGTATTGTTGAGGGACGTCTCTCTAAGTCTCTGCAGGATATGTGCCTTGTTGACCAGGAGTATTTCCTTGACACAGATCTGAAGTGCGGTCAGTATCTGAAGGAAAACAATGCAGAAGTTATACACTTCGTAAAGTACATTGTTGGTGAAGGTATTGAAAAGAAGCAGGAAGACTTCGCTGCTGAAGTTGCTTCAATGGCAAAGTGAGCTGCTGATTGCAGATAAATATAACCATCGATCTTATAGGTCGATGGTTTTTATTTTCCTGTAAAGAAGTATCTTGCATGCAGAAGCAATCGATATAGAACATTGCTTTCAGCTGGTATTGAAACTGTCATTTCTGAAGTGCTGATCACTGTACCATTGACTGTTACACTGAGCGTGCATTTGTAGTTCTGCTCATCCAGCTCTGCTTCGGGATTGTCAGGAAGACCGCTTAATGTTACTTCAGGTGAGGAGTCATTCGGTATGACTGCAGAAACATCAGAATCTGCGATGATCGGATAGGATTCATCTCCTATGACGTGACTTAGTGTGACAGTAGAGATGGTATCGCCTTTATTGACAATAGAAGTACTGCTGTAATTCTGCAGCGTAGTCAGTATCTGATTCAGATCATAGATCTGAGCTGGAATATCGTTAGTGCTGCCACCATGCGCGGTTACTACGATCAGTGACATACCATTTACTTCGTCAAATGATGCACCGCAGTGTTTGGCTTCACCAGTGTATCCTGTTTTTCCGCCAATGAATCCATTGATTGCAACACCTGAACTGTTCATACCTTTGCTGAAAGTGCTGGTCATTGAAATGCCTGTTGTTGAAGTATAAGAAGCTGCGGAGAGTACGGTTTTGAAAGTATCATTGCCGAGACAGTATTTTAGAAGTGCTGCAATATCTCTTGCGGTACTGTAATGATCATCATCGTGAAGTCCGGTGGGATTCGTGAAGTGAGTAGATGACATGCCGATTTGCTGTGCTTTTTCATTCATCAGCGCAACAAATGAATCAATAGAGCCGGAAACGGTATAAGCAATAGCATTGATTGCATCTGCTCCGGAAGGAAGAGCTGCTCCATAGAGAAGATCTAAAACTGTAGGCTGATCACCGGAAGCAAAACCTGCTACAGAAGCATTTGCTTCATAGAGACCGGAAAGCATTTCATTGGTTATCGTAATTGTCTGATTCAGATCAGTTAAGTTTTCTATGGCAAGTATGATCGACATCATTTTTGTCATGGATGCGGGAAACATTTTTTTATCTGCATTTTTTGAAGCAATGACATTTCCTGTGCTCTGATCTTCAACAATAATATAGTCAGAAGATGTGCCTTCAAGAATATCGCCTCCTGTGTCCTCTGCATGTATAGATGCAGAGGAACTAGGTATGACCAGCAGTATTGAAATGAATACCGCAAAACAGATGCGCATTATCTTTTTCATGGTTATAAGTATAGCAGGATTTAATAAAAAAGACCGTGCCACACGGACACGGTCTGCTTCCAAATTACTTAGAAGCAAAGAACTTGTTGTAGATCCAGATGACCAGACATGCACCAACGACGGCAATAATCAGCTGCCCCCAGATATGTGCTGCTGAGAATCCGAGAAGATTGAAGATGAATCCGCCAAGAATACTTCCGACAATACCGAGAATGCAGTCAATTACAAGACCGTTTTTCTCCTTGCCCATAATATTTGAAGCAATCCATCCTGCAGCGGCACCAAGTACCAGTTCAAGTATTAAGCTCAACATTTTAATATCCTCCTAAAACAGATATCATCATATACAATTATTGATTAAAATCAAGGGACAAGTGTGATAATCTGTCGAGCAGGAATCCCTCACGAATGCCTGTGACTGAGAAAAATACAGTGTCTGAATCGAAAGCATCGCAAATCGCAATGATCATATGTATGCCAGGAAGGAATACTGGAATTCTTGCGTGATCGACAGTTTGCTCAACAGCTTTCAATGTCTTTTCATCTTTTAGACACAGCATTCGGAAGAGCTCTTTCAAATCTCTGACAGAGACTGCATTGCCGCAGTGATACAGACTGTCCATTGTCATGGTTACAGCGCGCATAGTACCGCCGATGCCAATAAGTGAAACACTGGAAGTATGCAGCGATTGATATTTTTTGCGTGCTTTTTCGATTTCATCATGGCAGGTATCTGTATCAAGAGGAAGATGCGCTAGTCTGACACATCCAAGATGAAAGGATATAGCCTGCACTGCTTTGCTGTCTTTAAATGAGATTAATTCCGTTGAACCGCCGCCAACGTCAAATGCAATTCCATCTTTAATATTTGGCCACGAAAGCTGTGTGCCAAGATAGTCCAATGAAGCTTCCTGTTCACCAGTCAATGGGTGAATTTCAAAACTGTATTTCGAACATGCATCAATAAAGTCATCACGGTTTTCAATGCGGCATGGTTCAGTCACGTCAGCCCATCTGTATTTAATATTTCTCTCATCCAGTATTATTCTGTAATCATCGAGAACTTTACATGCTTTTTTGATTCCATCTTTGGACATGAACCTGTTTGAATCTACATAATCGATCAGATGAGCAGGTGTTGAACGATACAGTTTCTGAACAGGTTTACCATTGATCAATTCATATACAATCAGCACAATGGTGTTGCTGCCGATGTCACATATTCCGTATTCTGTCATATTCGGCCTCCCGCGTTATGATACATGAAATCAGAGTGAAAAGAAAACAGGGGATTGTTCGCGTACGGAGCTGTATGGTGTATAATATGGTAGAAAAGGAAATCTGGAGGATAATTCATGTATAAGCGCGTTCTGTTGAAGCTTAGCGGTGAGGCTCTTTCGGGCAGCGAAAAGAACTTTGACCCGAAAATTCTACACGGACTTGCAGAAGAAATTAAAGAAGCTCAGGCTCTGGGAGTTGAGATTGCAATTGTTGTTGGGGGAGGAAATTTCATCCGTGGCAAGACAGTAACAGAAATAGGCATTGATCGTGTGCAGGGTGACTATATGGGCATGCTTGCAACAATCATAAATGCTCTTGCAATTCAGTCATCTCTGGAAGGTACAGGAGTTGATACAAGAGTACAGACAAGTATTGAAATGGAAAAGGTAGCTGAGCCATTTATTCAGAGAAGAGCGGTTCGCCATCTTGAAAAGGGCAGAGTTGTTATCTTCGGCGGAGGAACAGGATCTCCATATTTCTCCACTGATACTACAGCAGCACTGAGAGCCAGTGAGATTAAGGCTGATGTCATTCTTATGGCAAAAAATGGTGTGGACGGTGTCTATTCAGCTGATCCTAAGAAGGATCCAACTGCAACAAAGTATGAATATCTGACATACATGGATCTGCTGAATAAAGGACTGCAGGTCATGGATTCTACAGCAACAAGCATGTGCATGGACAACCATATGAAACTGATTGTCTTCAACATGAATGAACGTGGAAATATTGTTAAAGCAATGAAGGGCGAAAAGATTGGAACGATTATCAGCCGGGAGGATAATTAATCATGGCATATGCAGTAATTGACAGCAGCACAGAAAAGATGGAAAAAGTCCTGAAGCATATGAAGGAAGAACTTGCTACCATCCGTACAGGCATGGCTAATGCTAATATGCTCAGCAAGGTAGAGGTTGACTATTATGGAGCGCCTACTCCGCTGAATCAGATCGCGGGCATCTCTGTTCAGGAAGGCAGAACGCTTGTAATTAAGCCTTATGATCCTTCTTCATTAAAGGATATTGAAAGGGCATGCAATGAAGCTAATCTCGGCATTCATCCGCTGAATGATGGAACAGTTATTCGTATGACAGTTCCTCAGCTGACAGGAGATGTTCGTAAGGACATGGCAAAGCAGGTCGGAAAGATTCAGGAAGAATGCAAGATTCAGATCCGTGGTATTCGCAGGGATGCTAACGCTGCAATCAAGAAGGACAAGACAATGGATGAGGATGTTCAGAAGGATGCGGAAGAAGAAGTTCAGAAGATGACTGACAAGTATGCAAAGCAGCTTGATGATCTTGCTTCTGCAAAAGAAGAGGAAGTACTTCATCAGTAAATATAAGCGCCGAATGAAGGCGCTTTTTCATTTCTGTATATCGGTTTACTGACTTTCATTTCTGAACTCGGTATAATAAACAAGGTAGGAAAATAAGACTATGAATGAATGCAGACATTTAGCTGTCATTATGGACGGCAACGGTAGATGGGCAAAGGCACAGGGCAAGCCAAGAACGGCGGGACATCTTGCTGGGGCTGACAATGTGCGTACGATTGCTATTGCTGCCAGTGACATGGGAATCAAATATCTGACGCTTTATGCGTTCAGCACTGAAAATTGGAAAAGAAGCAAGGACGAAGTGAGCTATATTATGAAATTGCCGGCTTACTTTTTTAAAAAATATATGAAGGAATTTCTGGATCGCGGATACAGAATGAATATTCTTGGCGAACTTGATGTTCTTCCTGCAGGCACCAGAAAAGTACTGATGGATGCGATGAATGAATCACGCAATAATACAGGTCTGAATCTGAATATCTGTATGAATTATGGTTCTCAAAGGGAAATCACTTTGGCAGCACGTCAGTATGCTGCAGATGTAAGAGACGGAAAAGCATCTGATGATATAGATGAGAAGGGCTTTGAAAAATACTTAATGACAAAGGGCTTTCCACCTGTGGATCTGTTAGTACGTACGTCGGGTGAAATGAGAATATCCAATTATCTGCTTTGGCAGATTGCTTATGCTGAATTGGAATTTATCCCTGAAAGCTGGCCAGAATTCACACCGGAAGTACTGAAGAGATGTCTGGATGAATACAATACCCGCGACAGAAGATTTGGAGGAATAAAAAATGTCTAGAAAGATGGTTATAAAGATCACAACCGCATTGATCATGCTGGCGGTTGTTCTGCCGCTTCTGGCAATCGGAGGATACTGTGTTGATGCTCTGATGATTGCTCTTGCGGCTTTAGCAGCTTATGAAACTGCATCGATGGAGGATCAGAAGCCGCATTGGATAATGGCGGTTTTCAATTTTGTTTTTACTCTTCTTCTTTATTATGTACCCCGCACTTATATTGGCTCAGTGCTTGCACTGTGGCTGAATGTTCTATTTGTGTTTTATTTGATCAACAATACAAAGATGGGGACAGACCAGATCGTCTACACATTTCTTATTACAGTGCTTGTCGGACTTGCACTTCGTTCGGTAGGGGTTATTTATGCACTGCCTGGAGACCGATGGACAGGGCCTTTGACTTTCCTGTATGTTGGTCTTGCCTGCTATATATGCGATACTGGCGCTTACTTTGTCGGCTCTGCAATTGGCAAGCACAAGATGATACCTCATGTATCACCAAATAAAACATGGGAAGGATCAGCAGGCGGATATCTTTCAGGTTTGATCATATCACTGGTATATGGAATGCTTGTATTGAAAAACCTGCCTGTCGGTCTTATTGTGGCTGGATCATTGATCCTTCCTCTGACTGCTCAGGTTGGAGACCTGAGCTTCTCTGCTATTAAGAGAAAGTTCGGTATTAAGGACTTTGGAAAGGAATTTCCAGGTCATGGCGGTATACTGGATCGCGTTGATTCACTGATATTCTGTCTCATGGTATTTGATGCGCTGATGATGGTATGGGGAATTGCAGCATGAAGAGACTTGTACTGCTTGGTGCATCGGGATCAATTGGAACACAGACGATTGATGTTGTATTACAGCATCCATCTGAATTTCATATAGTTGCATTAGGTGTTGGACATCAGATTGCTATCCTTAGAAAAATCCTTGAACAGATAAAGATTGATACAGTATCGGTGTGTGAGAAAGAGGATGCTGAAAGGCTTCAGGAAGAGTATCCTTTCATTCATTTTATCTATGGTGAAGATGCCTTGTGTACATTGGCAGAACGAAGTGACTATGATGTGCTTGTGAATGCTCTTGTAGGCTTTGTAGGATTTCTACCGACTCTAAAGGCAATTGAGACAAAACATGATGTAGCGCTGGCAAATAAGGAAACACTCGTAGTCGGTGGAAAACTGATTTATGAAGCTCTTCGTAAATACAATCGTTCTCTGTATCCTATAGATTCTGAGCATAGTGCTATATTTCAGTGCCTGCAGGGGAATCATCATTCCGAAGTGAATCGTCTGATCATTACTGCTTCAGGCGGATCCTTCCGCACAAAGAGCAGAGAAGAACTGAAGAATGTGACTGTTGAAGAAGCACTGAATCATCCAACATGGTCAATGGGTGCAAAGATTACCATTGATTCAGCAGATATGATGAACAAAGGCTTTGAAGTTACAGAGGCTCATTGGCTGTTTGATATGCCATATGATAAGATCGATGTTGTCATGCATCCGGAAAGTACAGTACATTCTGCTGTGGAGTATGTAGATCGCAGTATCATTGCACAGATGGGCGCAGCGGATATGAGACTGCCTATTCAATACGCATTGACATGGCCAAATCGTCTTCCTCTGAAAGAAAGCCATCCTCTGGATTTAGGCAGCGTTGGAGCACTTCACTTTGAAAAACCAGATCTGCATCGCTTCCCGCTTCTTGCTCTTGCCTATGAAGCAGGAGAGAAGGGCGGCATCTATGATGCTGTTATGAATGCAGCTAACGAGGCTGCCAATCTTGCTTTCCGTCAGGGAAGGATTCCATTCCTGATGATTGAGGATATTGTAATCAATGCAGTACACCGAGCACCGGCACATGAACTGAATAATGTGCAGGATCTGCTGGATGCCAATGCATGGGGGAAAGCTTTTGCAGAAAAGATGATAGAAGGAGCTGTTAAATGAACTTTCTGAATATTCTGTATTTTCTGATCCTGCTTTCTTTGATTATTCTAATCCATGAGGCAGGTCATCTATTTGCGGCAAAGAAATTTGGTGTCTATTGCTATGAATTCTCATTTGGCATGGGACCGGTGATATTTAAAAGGAAAAAGAAAGAAACACAGTATTCAATCCGTGCTTTGCCCATCGGCGGATTTGTTTCTATGGCAGGAGAAGAAGACGGCGATGAAGCATATCCGGATGTAAAGGTACCGGATGACAGACGACTGACAAATAAGAAACCATGGCAGAAAATCATCATCATGCTCGCGGGTGTCTTTATGAATTTTGTATTGGCATGGGTGATCTTTTCTCTGATTATACTGGCGGGAGGTTCATATTCAAACTCTCCAGAACCTGTCGTTGATAAAGTCGTTGCTGGTTCTCCCGCAGAAGAAGCAGGTTTTGAGGAAGGAGATCGCATTATCAAGATCGTTAAGGAAGATGGATCTTCTGTGGAGCCTGACAGTTATATTGATATGCAGTCATTTACTTCTGCCTACAGCGGTACCGAAACATATACTGTTGAGAGAGATGGAAAAACTCTGACTCTAACTGTAACGCCGGAGTATAATGATGACAGTCAGAGCTATATTATCGGTATTACAGGACCTGATGCGACTGTGAATGACGTGAATATACTGAACTGCTGGTGGTATGGAATTGCCGAAATGGGAATGATTGTCAAGCTTTTGATGACAACGCTCGCCGGACTGATATTCCATGGATCGGGGCTGTCTCAGCTAAGCGGGCCTGTAGGTATCTATCAGGCATCCAGTGAATATGCTTCGATGGGATTTGCGGCATTTATGTTCTTAGTAGCTGAACTTTCATTGAATGTCGGTATTATGAATCTGCTTCCTCTGCCGGTATTGGATGGAGGACAGGTCATCATAACGCTCGTGGAATGGATTGCACATCGAGAATTGAACCAGAAAGTTAAAACGGGAATCATGATTGCTTGCTGGGTTTTGCTAATAGGACTTATGGTGTTTGTTACTTGGAATGATATTTCCAAGCTGATAGCAGGATAGACAGAAGAGGAGGGGATTTATATGTCTACTATTCTTGTAACAGGGGGGACAGGCTATATTGGCTCTCACACATGTGTCGCACTGATTCAGGCTGGATACAATGTTGTGGTACTTGATAATCTGTACAACTCAAATGAAGTGGTACTTGATCGTATTCAGAAGATCACAGGAACCAAGCCAAAGTTTTACAGAACAGATATTCTTGACCGTGATGGACTTGATAAGGTCTTTGCTGAAAACAGCATTGACGCTGTTATCCACTTTGCTGGATATAAGGCAGTAGGGGAATCTGTTGAGAAGCCTCTTCTTTATTATCAGAATAATATTTCGGGTTCAATAAACCTTTATCAGGCTATGGAAAAAGCTGATGTTAGGACGATTGTCTTCTCATCATCAGCTACTGTATACGGCGATCCTGAGAAGTGCCCGATTACTGAAGATTCAAAGGTAGGCGGCACTACAAATCCTTATGGAACATCAAAATTGATGAATGAACAAATCCTTGCTGACACGGCCAAGGCACATCCGGAATGGTCTGTACTGATTCTGAGATACTTTAATCCAATTGGAGCACATCAGAGCGGACTGCTAGGTGAAGTTCCAAATGGAATACCGAACAATCTGGTTCCTTATATTGCAAGAGTGGCAAATGGTACACTGGACTATCTCCGCGTATTTGGCGATGACTATCCTACACCGGATGGAACAGGTGTCAGAGACTATATCCATGTTGTAGATCTGGCAGATGGTCATATTGGTGCTGTTAAGTATGCTCTTGAGCATAAAGGTGTTGAGTATGTCAACTTGGGAACAGGCAATGGATACAGTGTTCTGGATGTCCTGCATGCATATGAAAAAGCGTGCGGTAAGAAGCTTTCTTATCAGGTATTGGGAAGAAGAGCAGGTGATATTGCTGAGTGCTACGCTGACTGCAGCAAGGCAAAGAAGTTATTTGGCTGGCAGGCAAAGTACAACATTGATGATATGTGCAGAGATTCCTGGAATTTTACATTGAAGAATCCTGACGGCATTCAATAATTGTTCGATTTATAAATAAAAAACGGAGAAAGATGCATATATACAGTCTGTATAAAATGTAATCATCCGTTTTTCATTTATTTTGGAATAACTTTGTTATAATGAAGCATATACGCGCCGTATTATATCGTGTGTATAACTAAAATATAGTCTGGAGGATTTATGGTACCTGTATTGTTTATTGCTGCATTTCTGCTTGGGATAGATCAGTTTTCACTGAGCCGTATTCTATATAGACCTTTAATAGCATGTACAATTATCGGTTTGATTCTTGGCAATGTTTCTCAGGGTATTATTGTTGGCACAACGCTGGAAATGCTCTTAGTTGGATATCAGGCGGAAAGAGATGGAATGATGACTGGTGAAACAGGCGGATTTCTTCTGTTTTCCATTGTTATTACTGTATTTGTTATAAGTTCCGGTATGTCTACAGCAGCAGCCGTAGGCGCAGCTTCTTCATTGACTGCTATAGGTGTTTATATCAATTATGCATTGCTGAACGTTAACACACTGTTCCTGCCTCTTGCTAGAAAAGCAGCTGGTACAGCGAATGAGAAGAAACTAGCAGCGGCAAACTTCATCCCAATGCTATTAACAGGTATTGTATATGGCGGTCTTGCAGCAGCAGCATATTTAGGCGGATCTGCATTAACGGATACTCTGTCATCACTCAGCAGCAATGCTGGATGGGTACTGAATGCATTTGCTGTTGCGGGAATGCTGATGCCGTGTATCGGCCTTGCTGTACTGATGCGCAATATTGGATATGAGAAGAGAAAAGGAATGTTCTTTGCAGGTGTTGCTGCAGGAGCAGTGATGATCCTTGTCTCTGCAAAGAGCGGGAGTCTGCTTCTCTGTGCTGTTGCTGCATTTTCAATCGCAGCTTTCGAATACAGAATTGATTCTAAAAATGATGACGATTCAGAAAGATCAGAAAAATCTCAGACAATTAAACAGAATGAAGTGAAGGGAGGTGCACAGAAATGGTGGTAGTTGGAACAGGGGCCTATGAGGATCAGGCAGAAGCTTTCCCGCTGGATAAAAAGACACTGAATCAGATTGCACTGCGTTCCTTCTTTGTGGGATCCTCAATAAATGGTGAAACTGGTGAATCAATAGGATGGACATGGGCAATGATGCCCGGACTGAAGAAAATCCATACAGACCAGCAGGATCTTGCGCTTTCTATGGGACACAATCTGGAATTTGTAAGAACTGGATCTTTCTTCAGTACTCTGGCCATGGGCATTGTACTTTCTATGGAACAGCAAAAGGCTGATCTTGAAACGATACGTTCGGTACGCACTGCTGCGTGCGGTGCAGCCGACAGCCTAAGCGCGTCTGTATTCAGATGTCTTTTGATTCCATTTACGGCTGCAATGGCATGTTCGCTGAGCGCGTCTGGAAGCGTCAAAGGACCTCTGCTATTCCTAGCAATTCTGCTTGTATTAACAGTGGCTCTTCGTTTTGGTCTTCTGTACTACGGTTATTCAAAGGGTACAAAGGCTATGGAAAAACTGACTAAGAAACGCTCTGCATTGAAGAATGCTGCTGTCAGCGGAGGACTGTTCATGGTCGGTGCTATGACTGTATATTATGGCAGAAATATTCTTACAAAAGTTTCTATAGAGAATTCAATGTCTTCAGGAAGCTCGATTACATTGAATCAGTCTCTGCAGTATATTCTGCCAGGCGTTATACCTGTACTTGTAACGCTGCTGTTATATTACCTTCTTACAAAGAAAAACTGGTCGGTATTCAAGTGTGTACTGCTGGTTATTGCAATTGGACTTGCTGGATCTCTGCTTGGAATATGGGGCGGTGTGTATACGTCACCATTTTCCTTCCCATGGGAAGCCTAATTCATAACACTCGCAATTTAGTGGAAAGGATTTACTGATAGCATATGGCTGAAAGAAAAGATGTATCAAGGACAAGAAAAGCTGTTTTTCAGGCTTATCTGGAACTTGCAAAAGAAAAGTCAATGAGAGACGTTACCGCCTCTGATATTATTAAACGTGCCGATATCAGCCGCGGTACTTTTTATGCACATTATAAAGATATACAGGATCTTCAGAATGAAATCGAAACTGATTTTGTCTCTCTTACAATTCAGGCAAACCTTACCTCTATCAGAGCAATGAAGGAAAATCCTTATAAGAGTGTATATATGCTGTTAGTTTATTCAAAGAAAAATGCAAAGATGATACGTGCACTCTCTGCAAATGGTACTAATGAAAGTTTCTTCCTTAGACTGAAAATATCTCTTAAAGAAGAACTGGCCATTGCTGAAGGTGAAGTGGAAAATCAAAAAGCAATGGATGTTCTGCTGCTGTCTATAACAGCGATGATTGTAGATAACTGCCGAGAGGAAGCATTAGGCGGAAGTGATAAGGCTTCACTGGATACCAGAGCAAAGATCATCAGTGCACTGATTGGCAATACATTGAAATAGAAGGAACGAAAGTTCCTTTTTTCTTTTGAGGAACCTGGTCTGCTGAAGTGAATATTATGTCTGTCAGGAGAAAGTATGAGTAAAATACAGGAAATGCCGCCGAGTGAAAGACCGCGGGAGAAGGCATTCTGCAGCGGTGTACGATCTTTAACCAATCGGGAAATTTTAGCAGTGCTGCTGAGGACGGGGATCAAAGGAAATGATGTTATGGAAAGTGCACAGAATCTGCTGGAGAAAGCAGGGAATCTTTCTGGATTGATGAAAATGTCTATTCGAGAGATTTCATCTGTGAAGGGTGTCTCACGTATCAAAGCGCTTGAATTGCTGACTGCTTTTGAGTTATGCAGAAGAGTGAGGTACGAGAATGCTGAAATAAGAGGAGCAGCGGGAGATTCTTTAGCGGTAGTCAGCTGGCTACAGAGTGAAATAGGGTCAAGTCTTCAAGAACAGTTCCTAGCAGTATTTCTTGATAAGTCTCTGCATATTGTTTCTTATAAGACGTTATTTCAGGGAACAATTGATTCTTCAGAGGTTCACCCTCGAGAGATATTTAAAAACGCTTATCTTGAAAACAGCACGGCAGTTATACTGGTACACAATCATCCAAGCGGAGTACCGGAACCAAGTGATTCCGATATACTGACTACGATCAGACTGATAAAGGCAGCACAGATCATGGATGTAACGATTCTAGATCATCTGATCGTGTCAGCATCCAGTTATTTTAGCTTTTCAGACAGTGGACTAATGAAGCAGTGCATGGATAACGCAGATAAAAGATGATAAAATATGTCTATGAAGTTTGTAGACAAAATCGAGAACAAAATAGAAAAAGATCTAACCCTGCGTACCCTTGAAAAAGCAGCACTGATCTTTCTGATTGTATGGCTGTTTATTCAGACAAGTTCCTTTTGGCTGGGCATTATTTCAACCGTCTGGAAAGTGATACAGCCTTTTATCATTGCATTTGTTATTGCTTTCATACTGCGCGGACCGGTTCATTACGGTGAGAAGCATCATGTCAACCGCAAGGTGACGATTGCTGTTATCTATGTGACGGTATTTTTGCTGCTGTTTTGGCTGATTTACTCTCTTGTGCCTATGTTCATTACCAGAAGCGGCAGCCTGATCAGTTCGTTGATCAGCGGTTTGAAGTGGGTTGAAAATACAATTACCGGTGTATCTTCTTCAGGAACACCGGAATGGTTTACAGAATTGATTAATCAGGCTACAAGTGCATTGAGCGATGTTAGGAATCTTCTCCCTGATTTGAATTCTTCGGTATCAGATATGCTTTCTGAAGTGACGAATACAGCTGTAGTTATCATATTCTCAATTGTTATTTCGGTGTTTATGAGTTCAGGATGGGAAAAGATAAGAGACCAGATTATCTATATTGCAAAGAGCATTTCTAACCAGACATATGTAGATGTAATGTCTGTCAATCATGAAGTAAAGTCCTACCTGCATTCATTGTTTATTCTCATGGCAATTCATTTGTTTGAATATATGCTTGTGTATTTCATTGTCGGGCATCCTAACTGGCTGATCCTTGGTGTTGCTACATCGCTTTCTCTGCTTATCCCTTATTTAGGACCGACCGTTGTAAATGTAATTGGCATTGTTACTGCACTGACACTTTCTCCAATTAGGGTCATCATTCTGATTGCACTGATCGTTGTATTGTCATTTGTTGATGAATATGTAATTGCACCGCTTGTTCATTCTCATAACACAGCGGTAACACCGCTGTGGGCTTTGTTTAGCGTATTTGCTGGAGGAGAACTCTGCGGCACTGTAGGCATCGTGATTGCAATTCCAGTATTCCTTTCGATTCGCATTATTGTTCTGAATCATAGAAAAACACATAAACAGCAGAAAGCAGCGGTTTCGGAAGGAAAAGCATGAAGTGCTTTGCAAAGACAGCCGCTGCAATCTGCCTTGCATTGAATCTTATGTTGGCTGGATGCAGTACAGTAAAAAGAGACACGATAGCTTATACTGTTTATCCGATTGGATACCTGATCCAGCGAATTGCTGGAGATACTGTAAAAGCTGCTTCTATTCAGAAGGATATGAATGTACCTGTGCAGTGTGCTGAGGCTGCAGATAATTATCAGACTACTCTGAAGAGCAGCATAGTGCTCTTTCATATCGGGGATCTTGAACCATATATTACAGTAAATGAAGATGAAATATCATCCAGCGGCGTAGAAGAACAGGACCTCTCTGCTGTCAATGCTGTGTATAAATTTGAGCGGTATACAAGGACGCTGGATGATGATGGCAAAGTGACATGGAAAGAGTCGCCTTATTATAAAGGAGAAGCGTTTGATTCATTAGATGTGACCGAAAAGGATCTTTCACTTTGGAATGATCCTATTGCAATGCTATCCATGGCAAAAGATATTGAATCTTGGATGATTGATGAATATCCAGATAATGAGCAGACATACAAAGACAATCTGAGTTCACTTGAAAATGATCTGATTGATCTGGATGCGCAGTATCAGGCTTTCTCAACAGAACTGACAGATTCAAATAAGAAGATTGCATTTGTTTCTGTAACACCTAGCTTTGGCAACTGGCAGAAGGCATATGGATTTCAAGTATATCCGCTGATTCTATCTAAATACGGTGTTGCCCCGACAGATGCACAGCTTGCAATCATTGAACAGACAATCAAAGATGCTGGTGTGAAATATATTGCCGATGAACCGAATTTGACTTCGTCTATGAAGACTCTGTATGAAAAGGTAAAGAACGATCTGAATCTGACCGCAGTCAGTCTTTCGAATCTGTCGTCGCTCTCTAATGACGAGGACAGTGACGGCAAGGATTATCTGTCGATTATGTATGAGAATCTCAATGCATTGCAGGAGATCGCAGTCGGCAGTGATGCTGCTGCAACAGATAACTAATACAAGGGCTGACCTCAGTGGCCGGCTCTTTAAGAAAGAAGGTAATGAATATGAAAAAACTGCTTCTTGTTGATGGCAACTCTATGCTGTTTCGAGCATATTATGCTACTGCATATGGAAAGCCAATGACTTCTTCTAATGGCACTCCAACGAATGCTATCTTTGGATTCGCATCTATGATACAGAAGGCAATTGATACTGTGCAGCCGGATTCAATTCTTGTGGCATTTGATGCAGGCAAGCATACGTTCAGACATGATCTGTATGCGGATTATAAGGGCGGAAGAAAACCGGCACCTGAAAGTCTGGTACCTCAGTTTCCACTAGTGCGTGATTTTTTGGATGCGTTTCATATACGTTGGGTAGAAAAGGCGGATATTGAGGCTGATGATCTGATTGGGACTGCTTCCAAACTTTCTGCTGAGTATCAGACATATATACTGACAAGTGATAAAGATATGCTGCAGCTTGCAGATGATACAACAACTGTTCTTCTGATGAAGAAGGGCATTACTGACATGGATGAAATGACACCTGAAAAGATTGAAGAGGACTATGGTATCATGCCTCTGCAGATTATTGATCTGAAGGGGCTGATGGGAGATGCTTCAGATAATTATAAGGGTATACAGGGCGTTGGTGAGAAGACCGCAGTAAAACTGATTCATGAATATGGAAGTGTTGAAGCAGTATTGGACCATGCTGCTGAAATCAAGGGTGTACTTGGCAAACATGTACAGGAAGGAAAGGAAAATGCTGTTCTTTCAAAGAATCTTGCAACAATACGTAGAGATATTCCGCTTGACTTCACAATAGAAGAATGTGCCTATGAACCTGATTATGTATCATTGCAAAAATTCCTTCTTTCTCTTGATATGAGGGTACTTGCTAAAAAGTATGATGAAAGATTGGCAGCTGAGGATACGGCCGCCATAGTTCAAAAGCCATCAAGAGAAAGAATACGAATGGATCATGTTCCTGCTGAACTCCTTAAAAGTGAGAGTGCTGTATTCCTTGATGAAGACAGACAGCCATATATGACTGCAGAAGTGAATGGTATTGCATTATCTTTTGAGAATACAGATGTATATATTTCTCTGGAAGATGCTTTAAGGGATGCATCGCTTATTGACTATCTCAAGAATGAGAATCCGTACAAGACAGGCTACGATATTAAAAGAGATTATCATCTTCTTGAACATGCAGGCATGCATATATCATTCCATGATGATGCGATGATTACAGCCTCTCTTGCTGATTCAACATTGACCAGTACTGACAAGATTATGGATGCCTATGATCTGCACACGGGTGTGAATTTTACAGAGGTATATGGAAAAGCAAGCAAGGCTACGCTTTTTACTGATGCTGAAAAGCAGAAGGAATTTGGCTGCCAGTCTGCCGAAAATATCAGGGTGCTTCTGAATGAAACGCTGCCAAAGATCCATGAATATGGAATGGATGATCTTTACAGAAATATCGAAATGCCTTTGACAGAGATATTGTACCGTATGGAAAAGGAAGGCATTATCTGCAACAGAGAAGTACTGGATGGTATTGCTAAATCTACGTTTGCAAAGATTACTGCGGAACAGAATGAAATTTATCTGGAAGCTGGACATGAGTTCAACATCAATTCACCAAAGCAGCTTAAGGAAGTGCTATTTGATGAGCTTGGATTTCCACATAAAAAGAAAATCAGTACATCTGCTGATGTTTTAGAGGAACTTAAGGAATTTCATCCGATCATTTCTCATATACTGACATATAGAAAGCTGTCAAAGATCTATTCTACGTATGCGGAAGGATTGAAGAAATATATTCAAAAGGACGGCAGAATTCATACTGTATACAATCAGTGTGCTACCCAGACTGGACGCCTTTCATCATCAGAACCTAACCTGCAGAACATCAGTGTAAGAGACGAGCAGGGCAGAGAAATTAGAAAGGCATTCCTTCCTGAAAAAGGATGCGTACTGCTATCCTCTGATTATCATCAGATTGAGCTCAGAATGCTGGCGGATATGGCTGATGAACAGGGACTGATCGATGCTTTTAAAGATGGTATTGATGCACATACAAAAACAGCAATGGATGTATTTGGCGTATCACGTGATGAAGTAACCCCGCAGATGAGAAGGCAGGCAAAGATGGTCAACTTTGGTGTTGTTTATGGTATCAGCGATTTTGGCCTTGCAGAACGTCTTGGCATCAGCCGAAAAGAAGCAGGAAATTTTATTCATACTTACTATGAAAAGTATCCTGGTATCAGAACATACATGGACAATGTGGTCAGTTCCTGTGAAAAAAAAGGGTATGTTACTACGATATGCGGAAGACGCAGAGATATTCCTCAGATTCATGATAAGAATCATCAGATAAAGGAATTCGGAAAGCGTGCAGCAATGAATGCACCAATACAGGGATCTGCTGCGGATCTGATTAAACTGGCTATGATTCACATTGATAAAGCAATGAAAAATGCCAACGTGAAATCACGTATGATCCTCCAAGTTCATGATGAACTGATATTCAATGTACCGGAAGATGAAATCGAGCTTATGAAGAAACTGGTTGACGAAGGTATGACACATGCAATGGAACTGAAGGTTCCGCTTACTTCAGAGTGTGCTGTTGGAAGCGACTGGTACGAGGCTAAGTAATATGCCGGAAATGCCTGAAGTGGAAACGGTTGTACGGACTCTCGAAAAGCAAATTGGAAATAGAAGAATTGAAAAAGTTCGGATCTATTATCCTAAAATGATTGAGGGGGATGCGGCCGCATTCTGCAGAAAACTGAGGGGACAGCATTTCCGCAGGTTTGAGAGAAGAGGAAAGTATCTGATCTTCAGAATGGACAGCATAACACTTGTTTCACATCTCCGTATGGAAGGAAAATATTATATACAGGAACCGGAAACGCCTATTACAAAACATATGCATGTTATTTTTGTTCTGGATAACGGTATGGAGCTTCGATACAATGATACTCGTAAGTTTGGAAGAATGTCTCTGTATCCTCTTGCGTATGATTTTAAGCATTTTAAGAATCTAGGCCCTGAGCCATTCTCAAAGGAATTCAATAGAGAATATGTTCATTCATATATCAAAGGCAGAAAAGAGCCGCTTAAGTCACTGCTTTTAGACCAGAGCTTTGTAGCAGGTATTGGTAACATCTATGCGGATGAGATACTTGCTGCCTGTTATCTGAGACCGGGAAGATCATGCAGCAGAATCACGGTATCAGATGAGGAGAATATTGTTCTGGAAACGATAAGAATACTAAAAGCTGCTATAGCTGCGGGAGGAACTACCATCCGTTCATACACTTCTTCACTTGGCGTGACGGGAAGATTTCAGACAGACTGCACGGTGCATATGCAGAAAGTATGCAGAAGATGCGGTGCTCAGATACATGTAAAATATATTGGCGGCAGGAGCAGCTATTACTGTCCTGTATGTCAGAAGTAGGGGGATGCTTGTGCAGAAAATAGGAATTACTGGAACGATTGCTTCTGGGAAGACGTATGTATCTTCTCTTTTAAAGAAGAGAGGATTTCCTGTGTTCAACAGCGATCAGTATGCACGCATGGCTACACATGCTCAGAATCCATGCTTTGCACCGTTAGCTGAACTGCTTGGCAGCTCGGTAATTGATGAACAGGGAGATATAGATCGCCGTAAGATGGCTGCAATTATTTTTAACGATGAAGAAAAACGTCTAAAAGTAAATGAAATTGTTCACCCATATGTAATTGCAGGAATGAATCATTTTTTTGATTCAAACAAAAACCGGAGTTTGGTATTTGCGGAAGTGCCGCTGCTGTTTGAGGCGGGACTGGAAACATATTTTGACAAGATACTTGTGATTACATGTGCGCATGATACAGCGGTAAGCAGAATGATGAACGACCGCGGTTATAAACGCACAGATGCGGAAGAACGATACAATTCTCAGTTGGATCCAGAGATTCAGAAACAGAAAGCAACCGATGTGATTTATAATGATTCAGACAAGAACGCGCTAGAAGAGGAAGTGAATCTCTGGCTGCGGAAAATTAGAAATGAAGGAAGACATGGAAATTAAGCCAGCCGATATATTTACCATCGAACGCAGAGGAAATCTTTCAACGGAAACTGCTTCTGTTCTACTGACGATGTACCAGCCTCTGATAGGGGGCGATGCAGTGCTTCTTTATATGACACTGTCATCTTTTTCAGCGTATGGCAGAAACAGGGATTCGCATGGTCATCTTTTCACGGTTATGAATAATATTGATCCTGACACATTTCAGAGAGCAAGGGTGAAGCTTGAAGAGTACATGCTGATGAGAAGCTATGCAAGGGAAGACGGTACAAAGCAGCAATATATCTACACGCTTCTAAGTCCTATGCGTGCTGATGATTTTTTCTCGACCGCGATTTACGCGGCAAGATTGCATAAGGTGCTGGGTGACAGAGCCTTCAATTCTTTAAAAACAAATATGTCCAGTGCTCAAATCGCTAAGGATGGTTTCAAAGATATTACTGTTCCTGTGGTGATGAGCCAATCAGCTGATTATGATAATGAAGTAGTGTATACAGATGTAAAACCAAAGTATATGTTTTCAAATGATGATGAGAATATTTCTTTTGATTATGATCATTTCCTCGCAATAACTAGTACTCTGGTATTTCCTGCAGAACTGAGAACCAAGGAAAATATGAATTTGATCGGACGGATTGCAACAGTATATGGACTCAGTGCTGACAGAATGCTGATACTAGTGAATGATTGCGTGTCGCTTTCTACGATGCAATTTGATGCACAGAGATTGAAATGGAAAGCTTCTAGGCAGAAACCTGATATTACAAAGGCTGATGATCCATATATGCTGCCGCCAGTTTCCTTCCTGATGTCAAAACAGCATGGTGCTGAAGTGACTGCTACGGATAAGAAAACACTTGAACATCTTTCCATTGATATGAAATTTCCTAATGAAGTTATCAATACAATGCTTGAATATATTCTTGGAAAATCTGATAACCGTCTGACACCTCGCTTTGTGGATATGGTTTCTTCACAATGGGCAAGAGATGGTATTCATACACGCAGAGAAGCGGTAGAAGAAACAAAGAAGGAAATGTCATGGGAGAAAAACAGATATCGTAATAACATGACAGTCCCCACACCTGACAGCTATCGAGAGGCAGAAAAGGCAGATCCTTCAAAGATAGAAAAACTTAGCCCTGAGGAACTTGAAGAATTTAAAAAGTTCTTAGGGAAATAGAAAGGAAACAGATCATGAAGAAGATAGAATATTCTAATCTTTCCGCCGGAAGCAGTGCTGAGGAAACAAGGGCTGCAGCTGATGTACTTAAGAAAGATCCTGCAGTGCTCGCGGTTTTTGCAAAGAATAATATTCCTGCAGGCCGCATCGATACGCATACCTGGAAAATCTACGAATGGAGAAAACAGTTTGAACCTTGCTGCCATTGTCAGGGATTGGAACATTGCGGTCAGAAACAGAAGGGATTCTTCATGAATCTTAATGATGACGGCATCCTGCATTCGGATATCAGTGCTTGCAAGTATCAGCGTATTCTGAATCAGGCGGAGGCCCATCTTGCGTTTTATCTTGTCAGTGATCTGCCAAAGGATTTGAGAACAGTTTCCTTTGAGGGCATTGATCCTGCTTCGTCTCATAATGATACAAAAGAATATGAAAGAGTATTCGTGTCAGCCAAGAAAGCTGCGGATGCTGGTGAAAGCTTGTTTCTGAGCGGCTCTATGGGAGTGGGGAAAACGTATCTTGCTGCCTGTGCGGCCAATCAGTATGCGCGCAGCAAGAAGAATACGGCATTTATTCACTATCCTACTTTTACGCAGAGAATGGTTGCCGGAATCAAGACGGGAGAATATCGTATTGAAATGAAAAGGCTCTGCTATGCAGATTTCCTGGTCATAGATGATATAGGTGCTGAAAGTGTAACAGAATGGAATCGTGATCAGATACTTCTGCCTATCTTGAATCAGAGATATGAAAACCATCTGATGACATGGTTCACATCGAATGACACACTTGAAACATTAAAGATTCATTTCCGTATTTCCAACCGCGGCAAGGATGAAGAATACAAAGCCGCCAGAATAATTGAGAGAATTTCGGCTATGTGCAGCACGATTTCATTTGCTGGAAGTCAATCGGTTGACCGCAGACTGTAAACGTTTCCGCACAAATCAGCATGTGAAAGCGATTTCAGCAGAAAATCCATAGAAATTCGCTATGTTATCCGAAGATTTCTATGGTTTTTTCGTGTTATGATAGTAGCGCAACTGGAGGCTGAAACATGGTCAGAAAAATTGGTGTGCTGACTTCTGGCGGCGATGCTCCGGGTATGAACGCGGCAATTCGTGCTGTAACAAGAATTGCTCTGAACAATGGCGTTGAAGTCGTTGGCGTTCATGACGGTTATAAGGGATTGCTGGAAAGCAGTTTCGAAATAATGGACCGCAATGCTGTATCGGATATCCTCGCAAGAGGCGGTACAAAGTTAGGTTCGGCAAGACTGCCGGAATTCAAAGAAGAATCCGTACAGGACGAATGCATAAAGAATATGAAGCGCGAAGGGATAGATGCACTGGTTGTCATCGGCGGCGACGGTTCCTATCGCGGAGCACTTGCTCTGACGCGGAAGGGGATTAACTGCATAGGTCTTCCTGGAACAATTGACAATGATATCCCAGGTACAGACTTCACAATCGGCTTTGACACAGCTCTTCATACCTGTGTCGAGAACGTTGATAAGCTTCGTGATACTTCCAGTTCCCATCATAGATGTTCGATCGTTGAGGTAATGGGGAATCATTGCGGGGATCTTGCATTGTATACTGCAATCTCATGCGGTGCAGAAATGGTTATTTCACCGGATACCGGATATGATGAGCTTGAGGTTCTTGAAAAGCTTAGATATATCGGTGATGCGGTAAAGAAAAGCCATGCAATCGTTATTATCTCCGAGAAGATCTGTGACGTGGATGATCTGGCAAAGAAGGTGTCACTGAATACAAAATTCAGCGGACGTGCAACTGTGCTCGGACATATCCAAAGAGGTGGTTCACCGACTCCAACAGATAGAATGCTTGCGTCCAGAATGGGAGAAAAAGCGGTCGATCTCCTGATGGAAGGCATTGGCGGACACTGTGTCGGCATTATCGACAACGAGATTACATCTGTACCGATTCAGGATGCTCTCGAAAGACCGAGAAAGAGTCGTAAAGCGCTTTACCGTTTGTTTGACCGTCTGATTTAAAAATAGAAAAGAGATAGGATATGGCATCTAATCATTTATTCAAGAAAACTAAAGTTATCTGCACCATCGGTCCAGCTTCTGAATCCCCTGAGATTCTGACACAGCTGGCTGAGGCGGGAATGAATATTACCCGTCTTAACTTCTCACATGGAACACATGATGAACACCAGAACAGAATTGATCGTATTCGTAAGGTGTCCGAGCAGACAGGAATCAACCTTGCAATTGCTCTGGATACTAAGGGACCTGAAATTCGTCTTGGTGATTTCAAAAATGACACCGAGAACTACAAGATTGGCGATATTGTCTATGTTGAAAAGAAGGAAATGCTGGGTACTCATGAGAAGTTTTATATCCAGGTTCCGCAGCTGTTTGATGATATGAAGGCTGGAAACGACATTCTGATCAATGACGGCAAGATGAGACTTACAGTTCTGGAGAACAACGGCGACGAAATGAAGTGCAAGGTTGATGTTGCTGGTCCTATTTCCTCGCATAAGGGATGCAATGTGCCAGGTGTTAAGCTGTCTATGCCTTTCCTTTCTGCAAAGGATATTGAAGACATCAAGTTTGGCTGCCAGAATGATGTAGACTTTATTTTTGCTTCATTCACAAGAAGAGCTGCTGATATCAATGCAATTCGTAAACTCTGCATCGAAATGGGCAAGCCTAGAATTAATATCATTGCTAAGATTGAGAACCAGGAAGGCTATGACAATGTAGATTCTATTCTGGAAGCTGCTGACGGTGTAATGGTTGCACGTGGCGATCTGGGTGTTGAGATTCCTACAATGCTGGTTCCTGTATATCAGAAGCATATTATCCATGAAGCTAACATTTATGGAAAACCTGTTATCACAGCTACACATATGCTGGATTCCATGACACATAACCCAAGATGTACAAGAGCTGAGGCTTCTGATGTCTGCAATGCTGTTCTGGATGGATCTGATGGTGTAATGCTGTCCAGTGAATCTGCAGCTGGTGATTATCCGGTAGCTTCATGTGAGACAATGAGCGAGATTGCAGAGGAAGCTGAAAAAATCATTCCTTACAAGGACAGACTGTCATGGCTGAAGACAACATCAAATAAGACAATTCAGGATGCTGTATCTATTGCTATCTCTGATGCTACTCTGACACTTGATAACATTGGTGCTATCGTTGTATTCACACAGGGTGGAACAACTGCACGCCGTATTTCCAAGTTCAGACCTAAGGCTCCAATCCTTGCGGTCACATTCACTAAGGATACACAGCGCAAGCTGGAATCTTACTGGGGCGTTCTGCCAATTTTCTCTGATGTTCAGAATCAGATGACAAATGATGATGAACTTGCTTCATTATTTGCTAAGGATTATGGAGTTAAGAAGGGTCAGGAAATCATTATCTCAGCAGGCTATCCTACAGGAGAAGGCTCTGCTAACATGATGAAGATCATCGAAGTTAAGTAAGCAATTTGAGAAGAGGAGAAATTCCTCTTTTTTTGTTATTGTTTAAGCGGTTTAGTATTAAAATATGTATAAAGGATGTGAATGATTTTATGACATTGATTCGTATTGAATATTTTGGACATTCCTGTTTCCGAGTGGAAGCAGATGAACGTCAAATAGTGTTTGATCCATATCAGAATAACAGTGTTCCGGGATTGAGACTGCCTGATGAGATAGCAGCAGATGCTGTTTACTGTTCTCATGGACACGAGGATCACAATGCCCGTGACCTGATACATGTAACTGGCGGAAGAGAGCCATTTCAAGTCAGCTATATGAGTGTTCCTCATGATGGATCAGAGGGCAGGGATAGAGGTTTTAGCAATATCACTTTTGTTAAGATTGGAAGGTGTACGATTGCGCATCTTGGTGACATTGGCAGAATGCCTACTGAAAAAGAATATATTATGCTTAGGAAAGCAGATGCTGTCATGATCCCAGTAGGCGGATATTACACAATTGATGCTTTGCAGGCTTCTGAGATACTGAAGAACATTAATGCAAATCTTAAGATACTGATGCATTATAGAGAAGGAAGCAGAGGATATGAAGTGCTCGCTGATATAGAGGATATTAGAAAGCTATTCCCGGATATTAGGCAGACAGAGAGTACTTATGTCAGCTTTGAAGATTCAGCAGTGCCTAAAGAAATAATTACATTGGAACCTATACAGGAGAAAATATAAAAAGAAGCGAGGATTTATCGCTTCTTTGTTTTTATGCTGTTTTTTCCTTTGAAATCTTAGGAGTCTTAGCGCTTTTTGACGACTTGGAAGCAGCTCTGTGAGTTGCACCTGTCTTTTCAAGAATTTCTTCCATTGCTGCCTTCTGATTCAGAATGACAGGAATAACAATAGGATTGCGATTTGTCTTTTTGAACAGATACGGTTCCAGAGAAGAACGAATACAGTTTTTCAGTTCCCCAAAGGTTGTTCTCTGCTGCATCTTCTTTTTAAGAGCACTGTAGACAATCAGCTCTGCTTCCTTCAGCAGTGTCTGTGAATCCTTAATATATACGAATCCTCTTGAGACAATGCTTGGCCTGCAGAGAATCTTGTTATAACGGGAATCAATAGCGACTATGACGGCAACCATACCATTCTCAGCAAGGATTCTTCTATCCTTGATGACGGAAGTACTTAAGCCAGAAGCGTCATTTCCATCTACATATATAGCATCTGTCTGTATGCGCTCATCTGCCTCGAATACTTCACCATTACGCAGTACCAGTACATCGCCATTGGAACAGATGAAACATCTATCCTTAGGAATGCCGGTCTGCTGTGCAGTGCGTGCATGCTGTACAAGCATCTTGTACTCACCGTGGTTAGGCATAAAGTATTTAGGCTTGATCAGGTTGAGCATAAGTTTCTGCTCTTCCTGCGGTGCATGTCCAGTCGTGTGGAATGAAGTCAGAGGTGAATTTGTGATGACATTGGCTCCGACTCTTGTAAGCTGATCAATAACTTTGGAAACAGAAACACCGTTTCCAGGAATTGGATTGGATGAGAAGAGAACAGTATCACCAGGGATAATCCTGATGAAGCGATGCGTGCCATTGGCAATTCTGCTCAAGGCTGCCATTGGTTCTCCCTGCGACCCGGTACAAACGATGCATATACGATTCTGCGGCAGGGTATTCAATTCATTCCCGGTAATGAAACTGCTTTCCGGTATATTGATAACACCCATATTTTTGCCTATTTCAAGGACATTTTCCATAGATCTGCCAAATACAGCAACTTTACGATTGCAGGCAACCGCAGCTTCAAGTATCTGATTTAAGCGGAAGACATTTGATGCGAAGGTCGAAACAATCATACGACCAGGTGTTCTGCGCATTTGCTTGTTGATTGCTGCAGCTACCTTTTTCTCAGAGATAGAAGAACCTGGAATCGATGAATTAGTTGAATCAGACATTAGAAGGCTGACGCCAATCTGTCCGATATATGCCATCTTCTGATAGTCGGAGTTCTTGCCTACAGGAGTCATGTCAAACTTGAAGTCGCCGGTTTCAACGATACGTCCGTTAGGCGTGTTGATCAGAACACCTAGTGAATCCGGAATGGAATGCACTGTATCAAAGAAACCGATCGTAAAATGATTGGTCTTTATACTTGAGTCGGAATTTATCTCAATGATCTTGCAGTTTTTCAGCTGTCTATGCTCATCCAGTTTCTTTTCAATCAACGCTTTTGCAAAACGTGGGGCATAAATCTGTTTCAGATGGATAGACTGCAGGAAGAATGGAATACCGCCTATATGGTCTTCATGACCATGGGTGATTACCATTGCTTTTATTTTTGATTGGTTCTTTACGAGATAGGAATAATCCGGAATGACGTAGTCTACGCCAAGAAGATCATCCTCAGGGAACATGACACCGCAATCGATAATGACGATTTCATCGTCATGCTCGAAGCAGTACATATTCTTGCCGATTTCTCCTAGTCCGCCGATAGCATACACCAGTGTGTCGGTCTTGTGATTGATCTGTTTTTCGGTGGAAGTCTCGGAATAACGGACCGGTGGCTTCCTAACCGGTCTTTTCCTGTTGTTTGTTTCAGTCATAAAATTATGATTACCTCATTTCCAAGAAGGCTAACAGAAAACTGTCAACCTAAGTATAACATTAAGATGCATAGCTGAGTAACGGTTTTTACATATTCATCAGATGACTATTGCACCTGGTATTTCTTTTTCTGGATCCTTAGCATCTATAGAATCATAGAACAGTATACCATTGAAATGATCCAATTCATGCTGCAGAACAATCGAGAGATAGCCTCTGGCTCTGATCTTGATGTCTTTATTCTGGAGAAGGTCATAGGCCTTTACAGTCACACGGGCACTTCTGATAACATGCCCTGGATGTTCACCAACAACTGACAGACATCCTTCACCGGATTCAAGATAAGCTGGCTGTACGGAAGAAGAAACAATCTTTGGGTTGACGAGCATGAATTCAAAATGCTCTTTCTCACCATTTTTGTCCATATCATCAACCACTACAGCTGTCATTGTTTTGTTAACGCCAACCTGAATGGCACTGATGCCTACTGCCGGACGCAGGTTGTTTTTCTTTGCAAGTTCTTCGTCCGTAGAATCTTTAACATACTTGAACATATCTCTTAATAGCTGCTCATCTTCATTTGAAAGCGGGAGTGAAACAGGAAGAGATTTCTCACGAATTTTACTGCTTGAGTCTTTTACAATCGTATCATTATTAATCAGCATTTCTTTAACCTCGCAATAATTCTATGCATGTAAGCCTGTATTGTCAAAGGACATACGTTATGTCTTTGTGATTTATGTTAAAATAGCAGTTATGTCTGAAAATAAAGCTGCTGTTTTAAAGAAAAAGAAAAAACACGGATTCCTGTATCTTCGAATGGTATCAGGATCTGATATATGGATTCATGTTGCAATGGTTGTACTGATGCTGTTTGGCTTGATTATGATTGGCAGTGCTTCAATGGGACTGGCTGTTGGCAATAACACGTATCTATTGAAGACGGTTGGTAAACAGCTGGTCTTTATTATCATTGGGTATCTGATGATGACCACGCTTTCCAATCGTTTTAAGCTCAGCTTCCTGAAGAGCAGATCATTTCCTATTGTAATGTTTGTTATGGAAATTGCTTTGCTTGCATGTCTTGTTTTCTCGGCTGTTGGCGGGGCACGGGCATGGATCCGTCTGCCTTTGCCGGGACTTGAAATAACTATTCAGCCTTCTGAATTTGCAAAGATCATAGCAATGCTGATTGTTGCAGCATATGCAGGGGATACTGACATCCATTTCAAAAATGAATGGGACAGTGTTAAGAGACCAATCATATTTATTGGAATATTTGTTGTGACAGTTCTTGTTCTGCAGTCGGATCTTGGATCTGCAGCAGTTATTTTTCTAATCAGCTGTGTTTGTCTGCTCATTCCTAAGAATGCGCAGATGAGAAGATTCCAAAGGATGCTTAGAGTGCTGTTCTGGATCATGGTGGCAGCTGTGGTTTTGATTCTTTCTCCAGAAGGCTCTGTGATCATCAAGTCGCTTCCTATTGCGACCTATATGAAAAATCGTTTCCTTTCCGCAATCAATCCTTTCTCGGATCAATATGGTTCCGGCTATCAGCTGGTCAATGGATTAACGGCTTTTGCAACGGGAGGGTGGTTTGGCCTTGGTTTTGGCAACTCTATTCGTAAGTACATGGATTTTCCGGCTGCTAATACAGACTTTATATTGGCAATTATTGTAGAAGAGCTGGGCTTTGCTGGATTTCTGTTCCTGATGATACTTTACGGAACAATTATATTTCGTATGCTTTCCTATGCTATCAAGATAAAGAGCGAACGTGCAAAGATTATTCTTGTTGGAACGTCAATGTATTTCCTTATTCATATATTCTTCAATATTGGCGGTGTCACAGGACTGATCCCTCTGACTGGTGTACCGCTGCTTCTGGTTTCAGCAGGCGGTTCCTCCGCCATGTCAATCATGGCATGCGTCGGCATTGCGCAGTCGGTCATCTCTGCATATAAGAATGGTGAGATCGAATGAGGATCATTGCAGGAGAGTTTTCTTCCCGCCGCATTGAAACAAGAAGTGGAAGCGAAACACGGCCTACATTAGATAAGGTTAGAGAAGCGGTATTCTCAAGCTTGGGCGGCATGTTTGACGGAGGCTGCTGTCTGGATCTGTATGCAGGCAGTGGAGCCGTTGGACTTGAGGCACTCTCAAGAGGGTACAGCATGGCCGTGTTTACAGATGTATCCCGTGAAGCTATGACTTCAATTAAGAAGAACATTGAATCACTGCATGTATCTGACAGATGCCGTACATTGAATATGAAGGATATGAAAGCGTTAGAGATACTAAGCAGTGAAAATGCTGTCTTTGATCTTGTCTATCTAGATCCTCCATATAAAAAGGAACATAATAAGGAAATACTCGAATACCTTGATCAGCATAATATGATAAGGAAGGGCGGTATGGCTGTTATTGAATCTTTAAAGGAAGACTGCTTCTCTCAAGACTGTGGAAACCTCAAATTTATCAAGCAAAAAATATATGGAATCAGTAAGATCACCTACTATCGTGCAGAGGAATCTTACTGATTCTTTTTCATGATGAAAATGAATGAAAAAATTAGCACTTAATCCTTGACAGTGCTAAAACGTGGGAGTACCATAATGGCAGACAGCTGATATGAGTGCTAAGGAGGTGGTATAGATGCTGACGCCGAGAAGAATAGAAATTTTCAAGGCAGTAGTTGATGAATTCATCAAAACAGCGGAACCTGTAGGTTCCAAGGCTCTTCAGCAGAAATACCATCTGTCATACTCAAGTGCAACCATCAGAAATGATCTGCAGGCACTTGAAGAGATGGGATATCTTGAAAAGACACATACTTCTTCAGGAAGAGTGCCGAGTACTCTTGGATATAGATTCTACTGTGAGAATCTTCTAAATGATTCCTGTCTAGATACAAAAATGGAAGTCGCAATCAAAGAAGCTTTTGATGCGTCCAATCTGAATGTTGAGGAAGCAGTGAGAAAAAGCTGTGAGATACTGTCGGCTATGACAAACATGACCAGCGGCGCAATTGGTCCTGATTCTGCTACACAGACACTGCAGCATATTAAACTGTTCCCGATTGATGAAAAAAATGCCGTATGTGTATTCATTACAAATACGGGACATACCGAAACAAAGAACTTTCATTTCAATGAAGATGTACCGTATTCCGATATTGAGTCATGTACAGATATTCTCAATTCAAAGCTGAAGAATGTATCTGTCGCTGATCTTCCTTCAAAGATGGAGGAAATCAGACCGGAGCTTGATTCTCAGGTAAAGAGACATGATCTTCTGTTTACTGCATTTGTTAAAGCCTTCGTTAAGTTTGCAAACGAAAACGTCTATTTTTCAGGCAGGGACAGAATGCTGTATCAGCCCGAATTTGAAGACATCGATAAACTGAAGAAACTGATGCTGATGCTGGATGATTCGACAACATGGAAAAAAATCAACAGTTCAGATCATTCCATAGCAGTTTCTACTAGAAATGGTGCAGAACTGACTTGGTATAACGACTTGGCTGTTGTCAGATCCAAGTTCCATGTGAATGAAAATGAAACAGGGGAATTTATGGTAGTAGGACCGAGCCGCATGAACTATGACAAGGTAGTGTCTATGGTTGAATATGCTGCTCGTATGATAGAAAGAATGTACAGCGCAGGAGGTGATGAGGATGAACCAGAAGGAAAAAAGTGAAGAAAAAAAGCAGGATGAGGCAAATTGTGCTGAAACAGAAAAGAAAGATGTAAAGGAATCAAAGGAAGTTAAGAAATCTTCTGCGGATGAAAAAAAAGATAAGAAGGAAGAAAATGAAACGGGTGATGATCTCGCCGGTGCATTGAAGAAGCAGGTTGATGATCTTACTGGGCAGGTTGCTAAACTGAAAAATGCATATGCTATGGCATATGCTGATACAGAAAATACCAGAAAGCGTCTGCAGAACGATTTTGAGCAGAGATCCAAGTATCAAATTCAGGGCTTTGCTCTGGAGGTTCTGCCGGTGCTGGATAATTGTGAAAGAGCCTTAGCTCAGGCTACAACTGATGAAGCATATCGTAAGGGTGTTGAGATGATTTACAGTCAGCTGAAAACCGCTCTTCAGAAGGAAGGCGTTGAGGAAATTGATGCTTTGAATCAGCCATTTGATGGCAATTGGCATCAGGCACTTATGAGTGAAAAGAAAGACGGTGTAGAACCAGGCGTCTGTATTGAGGTTCTGCAGAAGGGATACAAATTGAAGGACAGACTGCTGAGAGCAGCTATGGTAAAAGTCAGCGAGTGACTAGGAGGATAGAAATATGAGTAATAAAATAATCGGAATTGATTTAGGTACAACCAACAGCTGTGTGGCTGTCATGGAAGGTAAAGAAGCAAAGGTTATAACAAATCCAGAAGGAAACCGTACAACACCATCTGTAGTGGCGTTTAAGAATGGCGAGAGAATTGTCGGTGATGCTGCTAAGAGACAGATGATCACAAACAAGAACACTGTGTATTCCATCAAGAGACTGATGGGAACAGATAAGAAGGTTACTCTTGAGGGTAAAGAATATACACCGCAGGAAGTATCCGCAATGATCCTGAGCTACATCAAAGATTATGCTGAAGCATATCTGGGTGAGAAGGTAGACAAGGCTGTTATTACAGTTCCTGCATATTTTAATGACGCACAGCGTCAGGCAACAAAGGACGCTGGAAAGATTGCTGGACTGGATGTTCAGCGTATTATCAATGAGCCTACTGCATCCGCTCTTGCCTTTGGTGCTGACAAGGACAAGAACAAGGAAGAGAAAATCCTTGTATACGATTTGGGCGGAGGTACATTTGATGTATCTGTGCTGGATATAGCTGATGGAACGTTTGAAGTTCTTTCTACGGCAGGAGATACACATCTGGGAGGCGATGATTTTGATAATAAGATTATCGACTGGCTGGCTGACAACTTTAAGAAAGAACATAACATTGATCTGAAGGCTGATAAGATGGCTCTGCAGAGATTGAAGGAAGCGGCCGAGAAGGCTAAGAAGGACCTATCAGGTACTGTACAGGCAAGCATCTCACTGCCGTTCATCTCAGCTGGATCCGAAGGGCCTCTTCATCTGGAGGCAACTCTGACAAGAGCACAGTTCGATGAAATGACAAAGGATCTTGTTGAAAGAACAATGGAACCAGTAAGACATGCATTGACTGATGCTAAGCTGTCCGCTTCTGATCTTGATCAGGTTCTGCTGGTCGGCGGATCCACACGTATTCCAGCTGTACAGGAAGCTGTTAAGAATGAGTTAGGCAAAGAACCTAACAAGTCAGTCAATCCTGATGAATGTGTAGCTATTGGTGCTGCTATCCAGGGCGGCGTGATTGGCGGTGATGTTAAGGATGTTCTGCTGCTTGATGTAACACCTCTGAGTCTTGGCATTGAAACACTTGGCGGCGTTATGACTGTTCTGATTCCTCGTAACACAACAATTCCTACATCAAAGTCTCAAGTATTCTCAACGGCTGCAGACAATCAGCCTGCTGTGGACATTCATGTCCTGCAGGGTGAAAGACCTCAGGCTGCTGATAACAAGACCCTTGGGAACTTCCAGCTGGATGGTATTGCACCGGCAAGAAGAGGTGTTCCGCAGATTGAAGTTAAGTTTGATATTGATGTTAATGGTATCGTAAATGTATCTGCAAAGGATAAGGGTACAAACAAGGAACAGCATATTACGATTCAGAATTCCACAGGACTCTCTGATGAAGAAATTGATCGTATGGTCAAGGAAGCCGAAGAGCATAAGACTGAGGATGATAAGCTGAAATCGGATATTGAAACTAAGAACAAGGCGGAATCCTACATTAACCAGATTGATGAGACACTGAAGAGCGACAATCCTAATGTTACTAAGGAACAGAAGGATGAGGTTAAGAAACTTAGAGATGAACTGCAGGAAGCCATTGATAAGAATGATATGGACACTCTTAAGACAAAGCTGGATGCACTGGAGAAGGCTGCTAACGATATGGCACAGCAGATGTATCAGCAGCAGGGTGCACAAGCCGGCACAGCTGCAGGCGGAAATGCACAGGAATCTGCTGACAGCAGCACATCTTCCAACAAGAAGGATGATGATGTTGTAGATGCCGATTTCAAAGAGAAGAAGTAAGGTATAATTCTTAGAATGCGGCAGACGGACGTCTCCCGCATTCTTGTTTAGGAAAGGCAGGCTGTACGATATGGCTGAAAAGCGTGATTACTACGAAGTATTAGGTGTTTCCAGAGACGCAGGAGACGATGAGATAAAACGGGCATATCGAAAGCTCGCAAAGAAATATCATCCGGATCTGAACAAGGCTCCGGATGCGGCAGAAAAATTTAAGGAAGTCAATGAAGCATATGAAGTGCTCAGCGATGCTGCCAAACGTAAAACATATGATCAGTTCGGATTTGCTGGCATGGATGGTTCTCAGGCCAATGGAGGTCAAGGATTTGGTGGATTCTCATCACAGGGATTCGGTGGATTCGATGACATTTTCAGTGACTTCTTCGGCGGAGGAATGGGAAGTCAGGGTTTCTCATCCGGTTCTCAGCAAAGAAGGAACAATGGACCTGTACAGGGTGAAGATCGATATACACGTATAACAATCTCGTTTATGGATGCATGTTTTGGAAAGACAGAATCTTTGAACCTGGATGTTGATGAACAGTGTGAGCACTGTCATGGTACGGGTGCAGAATCTCCTTCAGATTATGGAACGTGTCCTACCTGCGGCGGCTCTGGTGTCGTGAATACAATCCAGAACAGTCTGTTTGGAAGAATGAAAGTACAATCTGTATGTCCTGACTGTCATGGTACAGGTAAGAAAGTACGTAAGGCATGCCATGTTTGCGGAGGCAAAGGCTACAACCATAAACGCAAGTCGGTTGATGTACAGATTCCGGCTGGTGTTGCTACAGGCATGAGACTGCGTGTAGCTGGATATGGTGAAAGGGGATCCAATGGCGGTCCTAATGGAGATCTGTACATTGAGATCAATGTACAGAAGCATCCATACTTCACTAGAGACGGGCGAGATATTCATCTTGATATTCCTGTATCCGCAGTTGATGCCACAATAGGGACTTCTGTTGATATTCCAACGATTGACGGCGATGTCACTATGAAAATCCCAGCCGGCATACAGGATGGCGGAATGCTTCGTCTGAAGGGCAAGGGAGTTGTTGATCAGAAGGGCCGTAAGGGCGATCAGATCTGCACTGTTCGGATAAAAGTCGATTCAGATCTGACAAAGAAGGAAAAGGAGCTGTATGAACAGCTGCAGGAGCTTCAGAATTCCGGTAAGGGCGAAACAATCTGGAATAGATTTAAAAAGAACTTTATGAATTAATAGGGAAATCTCCAGGGGAAAATGGAGGTGAACAAATATGAATCCTGAAATTATGTCTGAAATACTGCAGAAGATTTTGAGTGCAGCTGTTTCAAAAGCGCAGGAGGCTGGTAACTCTGAAGTTGCAGTAGAGCATGTTCTTTCGGCAATGGTGGAAGATGATTCTCTTGACGGCATCTGGCAGAGACTGCATATCAGTAAGGAAGAGCTTGCTCAGTTTGTTAACAGCAGACTTAGTGAACTTCCAAATGTTTCCTCAGGCAACAATGATCTTTCATACAGCAGATATCTGACGTATGCGTATCAGAATGCTTTGAGGTACATGAAGAAAAAAGAAGATAAATATATGTCTGCAGCAGCTTTGCTGATTGGCATGATGGAAACAGAAGCACCTGTAATTAAAGATATACAGGATCGTTTCTCTGTCAATGCTAAACAGGTAATCAAGGCTGAAGAGGACAGAAGAGGAGGTATGAGGATGGATGACAAAGATAATGAGTCCCAGCTTGATGCCTTGAAAAAGTACGGCAGAGATCTCGTACAGGATGTTAAGGATAACCGCATTGATCCGGTAATTGGAAGAGATGCGGAGATCAGAAGAGTAATAGAAATACTTTCAAGAAAGACTAAGAATAATCCTGTGCTGATCGGTGAGCCAGGTGTCGGTAAGACGGCTATTGTAGAGGGTCTTGCATGGAGAATTTTTAACAATGATGTACCAGATAATCTCAGAGGCAAGAAGCTGATTGAACTGGATATGGGTTCATTGATTGCAGGGGCTAAGTACAGAGGCGAATTTGAAGAACGTCTGAAGGGCGTTTTGAAGGAAGTAAAGAAAGCCGATGGAAATATCATTCTGTTTATTGATGAGATTCATAATCTGGTAGGTGCAGGCAAAACAGAAGGCAGCATGGACGCTGCCAACCTTCTGAAGCCTATGCTTGCTCGAGGCGAACTGAAATGTATCGGTGCTACTACTTTCAATGAGTATCGTGAGTATATTGAAAAAGACAGGGCACTTGAAAGAAGATTTCAGAAGGTACAGGTTGAGGAACCAACAATTGACGAGACAATTGCTATACTCAGAGGCCTGAAGGAAAGTTTCGAAACACATCATGGTGTTGTCATTAAGGATGAGGCAATAGTAGCTGCAGCCAAACTTTCTGATCGCTATATTACTGATCGTTTTCTTCCTGACAAGGCAATTGATCTGATTGATGAAGCATGTGCTTCTATTAAGGTTGAGATGGGCTCTATGCCTACAGAACTGGATGAGTTGAATAGAAGAATCAATATGCTGAAGATGGAACAGGTATCTCTGAAAGAAGAGAAGGATGCGAAATCCGAGGAAAGAAAGAAAGAGATAGAAAAGGAGCTTTCCAATCTCACAGAAAAATTCGAAGCTGGCAAGTCACGCTGGGATTCAGAGAAAGGAAAGATCAGTTCTGTAAAGGATGCTCAGGAGAAGCTTGAAAAGGCTAAACGTAATCAGGAACAATATTTCAATAATGGAGAATATGATAAGGCTTCTGAGCTGCAGTACAAGATCATTCCGGATTTGAATAGAAAGATTGATGATGGCAACAAGGCATTGCAGAATGCAATGCTTAAGAACGTTGTTGATGAGAATATGATTGCGGAAATTGTTTCCAGATGGACTCATATAGATGTTTCCAGGCTGAAGGCGACGGAGCGTGACAGAATACTCAATCTCCCGCAGGCTCTTGCTAAAAGAGTTATGGGACAGGACGAAGCATTGAAACTTGTGAGCGATGCAATCATGCGTTCCAAGGCGGATATTCAGGACGAAAACAGACCGCTTGGTTCATTCCTGTTCCTTGGACCTACAGGCGTAGGAAAGACAGAAGTCGCCAAGGCTCTTGCAGAGCAGCTGTTCGATGATGAATCGAATATTGTCAGAATTGATATGTCCGAATACATGGAAAAGTTCTCTGTATCGAGATTGATTGGTGCTCCTCCAGGATATGTCGGATACGAAGAAGGAGGTCAGCTGACCGAGCAGGTCAGAAGGCATCCATACTCCATTGTTCTTCTTGATGAAATTGAAAAAGCACACCCAGATGTATTTAACATCCTTCTGCAGATCCTCGACGATGGCAGGATTACGGATTCAAAGGGTGTCACTGTAGATTTCAAGAATACAATCATCATCATGACATCCAATCTTGGGTCGCAGTATGCCTTTGAAGACAACGCACAGGAACGTCAGGAACATTATCTGAATGAAGTTCATAAGTTTTTTAAGCCTGAACTGATTAACAGAATCGATGAGATTATTGTATTTAACTCTCTTGGTGCTGAAGTGCAGAAAAAGATTGCCGAAAAGTTCCTTGGAATTTTGAAAGGCAGACTTGCCGAGAAGGGCATTGGTCTTGTTATTACTGACAAGGCCAAGGATCGTATTATCAAGTATGGTGTTGATACGGAATACGGTGCCCGTCCAATGAGAAGACATATACAGAGAGAAATTGAAACAGGTGTTGCTCAGGTGATTCTCTCAGATGCTGATATTGCTGGTAAGACAATTACAGTTGATGCGGATGAGAATGGTTATATTATCAATGCAGCATAAAAAAGATATCGCGGGACCTATTCTGAAATGATCCTTGCGATATCTTTTTATAATGATTTGATAAAACGATCGAACTGAGCATGACCTGTTTCGGTATCCTTGAAGACACCAGCATCCTCTAGGACACCAAGGAAGACAAGTCCGATTTCACGATGCAGTATCTCATCGATATTTTCTTCACTGACTGTATCGTATTTTTTCAGAAAGCCTTCTGCCCAGTCTGCATGAGATGCAATATCTGGAATAGAATGAATATCGCTGCCGCTGAGTATAGCTTTCTTCAACTCAGTCATTTCTTTCAGAAGACGGGCGGGGAGAATAGCCATGCCCATAACCTCTATCAGTCCGATATTCTCTTTCTTGATATGGTGCTTCTCCTGATGCGGATGGAAGATTCCTAATGGATACTGCTTAGTTGTTCTGTTATTGCGGAGAACTAGATCCATTTCATATAGATCATTCCTCTTCCTTGCGATTGGTGTAATCGTATTATGCAATACGCCATCTGTTGAAGAGAGAATATCAGCTATAGGATCGCTGTAGCAGCGCCATGCAGAGAGTATCTCACTGCTCAATTCAACGAGTCTGTTCTTATCGCTGGCATCAAGACGGATAACAGACATGGGCCAATTGACAATGCCTGCTTTAACATCTTTATATCCTTTGAATTCGATCTCTTTTCTGATATGGGACTTAGCCATTGCGAATTCATATCTGCCGCCCTGGAAATGCTCGTGAGTCAGAATGGAACCTCCTACTATAGGAAGATCCGCATTTGATCCAATCATGTAATGAGGGAATATATCAATGAACGCAAGAAGTCTTTCAAATGTTGCTTTTTCTATCTTCATAGGACGATGCTGGTCAGATAGAACAATACAATGTTCGTTGTAGTAGACATATGGACTGTACTGCATGTACCATCTTTCTCCGCTCAGTGTCAGTGGGACTTGGCGCAGTGTTTCTCTTGCTGGATGATTGAGATTCCCGGCATATCCTTCGTTTTCATGACATAGTAGATCAGCAGGATAGCTGTTCTGCTTCTTTGTAAGAGCTGCTGCAATGGCCTTGGGATCTTTTTCAGGCTTTGAAAGATTGATTGTTATGTCTATATCACCATACTGTGTAGGTGTGATCCATTTTCTATCTTTTACTATTCTGTATCTTCTAATGTAGTCACTGTCACACGAAAAGCGATAGAAGTAATCCGTGGCCATACATGGATCTTCTGCATAGTCCTCATTAAATTTTTTAAGAAACTCAGACGGGCGCGGTGTCAGGCATCCCATCAGTTTTGTATCGAAGAGATCTCTGGAGGCATTGCCTGATTCAATAATGCCTCTTTTTTCAGCGTCATCAAGAAGTACTCTGAGAATATCCTCGAGCTTTTCCTTCTGCCCGCCGTTTGGATTGAAATCAGTTTCAGGATCAAACTTCAATACATCAAACAGGGAATTGGAAACATAGTATATGTCCGTTTTCTCAATCAGTCCTGTTCTTAGCCCATATGCAGTCAGAGCTTTCACGGCCTCTGCCGTTGTCATTTTATCCATATCAGTGCCATCCTTCCTTACCGGAGAAAAGTTTACTACAAACATGCAATGATGAAACTAGAAAATCATATTGAAATCATGGGATATTCTTGGATGTTTCTTTCTTTTGGATGGTGTCGCATGGTATAATGCACAGGAGTTAAGGAGTATTAGAATATGAATTTATCAATCGCGGATATTATCAACATTGTTATCAGTATTCTCTTTGGAGCTCTTTCAGTACTGATGTTTGTCAGATTCAAGCGTCTTCATAAAAAAGTTATTGTACAGGATCAGCAGTGGTCAGTTGTACGTATTATGTTTCTGGTATTGGGAGTGCTTGCATTCCTCTCACTGGTATATCAGGGATCAAGCAATACAATATTTGATTATCTGCGTTTAGGCATGACGCTGATTGTCGTCACGGCTTATATGGCGGTCAGAGATGGTATTGGCGAAGACGGTCTTGTATCAGCTGGAAAAATGTATCCATGGAATATAGTGCGCGCATATGACTATGAAGAAAGAAAAAATGTCATAGCTGTATATTTCACGATTGAGTCGCAGAATGAAAAGAAACCTGATGAGTATACTACTAAGGAACTGGACTTCAGTGTTAAGGATAAGGAATACCTGATGGAATTCCTGAAAGCCAATATCCATGGAAAGTTTACAAGAATGAAGAAGAAGTCAAAAAAGTGAGGCTTCTTCTTTTTGAAAGGAAGGAATTGAAATGACACAGAATCTATACACACATAACGGTCTGTTCCATGCGGATGATGTTTTCGCAGCAGCTATGTTCTCAATTATGTTTAATGAAGATATCAAAATAGTCAGGGGTGGGGATGACAGCATTCCTGCAGATACTGAAAACTGGATTGTCTTTGATATAGGCGGCGGAGAACTGGATCACCATACGCCTGAAAATAAAGAAAATAATGGTGTCCATCCAGGGACAAATGTTCCGTATGCCTCATGCGGACTTGTGTGGAGAAAATATTATCATGAAATATTGTCTGCTGTGAACTGCCCGGATAAATATATGGACAAGGTCTATGAAAAGCTTGAAAGATCCTTGATATTAGGCATTGATGGACATGACAATGGTTTCGATGGCGTTAATGATGCCTGCAGTGATATGCCGAATCTGCAGGACGATCAGAAGAAAATACTTATATCTCAGGCAAGCGTACCGTATACAGTTTCGAGAATGATTGCGGATTTCAATCCTTCTTGGGAATCAGATCGCAATCCGGATGCTGCATTCATGGATGCGGTATCTTTCGCAAGGGATATTCTGTTTAACAGATTTGATTCCATCATGGATGCGCTGGATGCACGCGACTTTATCTATCAGCATATTGACTTCAGTTCCGATCATATGATGGTTCTCGAACATTTTGCACCATGGCAGGGAATAGTGACATCACGTTCCAGGGGTGATGAGAAGGCAAAAGATCTCTGGTACGTTGTATCGCCTGCACTGCGCGGGGGATGGAATGTACAGTGTGTGCTGGACGACCCTGATGACAGGACTTCATATCGCCATCCGCTTCCGGAATCGTGGTATGGATTGCGTGCTGAAGAACTGCAGAATGCATGCGGTGTTGCAGACGCGAGATTCTGCCATCCATCTGGATTTCTATGCGGAGCAGACAGTGAAGCAGGTGCACTTTCGATGGCAGATATTGCTAAGAAATCAAAGTAAATGTCCGGCAACCCCGGACTTTTTCTTTTGAGGTTGACCGATAGAGTCAATCTGACTATTATATATATAGTCAAAATGACTATTGGAGAAGACATGGAAGATGCCAATGAAAACGGTGAAACACTAAAGGAGTTTCTTGAAAACTATGATGAATCAAAATACCGGCATCCAAGTAATACGGTTGATATGATCCTGATGACGGTTCTGGAAGGAAAGCTGAAAATACTTCTTGTTAAAAGAAATAATCATCCGTTCATCAATCACTGGGCATTGCCCGGAGGTTTCATTAATTTTGATGAAGATATGGACAGCGCGGTGCGCCGAGAACTTGCAGAAGAGACCAGTATTACTAAGAATACATACTTCCGGCAGCTGTACACATTTGGCAGCGCAGATCGTGATCCGCGTACAAGAGTTATCACAACGGTTTATCTGTCTATGACACCTGCCTCCAATGTCAGAAATGTGATGGCCGGGGATGATGCTTCAGATACCGCCTGGTTTACATTGAGCAAGAAGACGATTTCAACTGATGACAAAGGCAGAAAGTCTCTGCTTACACTCGATCTTGAAGAAAAGGGTGTGCATATGGAATACCTTGTCAGAGATAAAGTGAATCGCAACTATGTTGAGACGAAGAGCAGTCTTACAAAGAACTCTACAACTGTTCTTGCCGCTGATCATATCAAAGCTGTAAATATGGCATTGGATCAGCTTCAGCATAGAGCAGCGTCTACTGGCATTCTATTCAATCTGCTTCCAAAGGAATGTACTTTGCGTGAAGTGCAGAATGCCTATGAAGCAGTTATAGGGCATAAGGTGGATACAGGCAACTTTCGCAGAGATGTTAGAAAGATGCTGAAAACAACAGGAAAGAAAAAGAAAGTTGGAGGAAAAGCAGCAGCTCTTTATACTTTTAATCCTATGTATACATATCTGGAGGAAAACTTATGAGCAAAAAGATACTTATCGTTGTTGATATGCAGAATGACTTCATAGACGGGGCACTTGGATCCGATGAAGCTGAAGATATTGTTCCTGCTGTGCTTAAAGAAATTCAGAATCCTGTTTATGACTATGTATTTGCAACCATGGACACTCATGGAGAAAAATACATGGAAACATACGAAGGAAAGCATCTGCCTGTTATACACTGTGTGAAGGGTACTGAAGGATGGAAACTGAATGATCTTATTGAAGAGGCACTTGATAAAAGAAATGCCGTTATTATTGAGAAGCCTACCTTTGGATCAGCTGCACTTGTACAGGCAATCACAGCAATGCAGCCGGACAGTGTAACATTGGTTGGACTTTGTACTGATATATGTGTAGTATCCAATGCATTGATGCTGAGAGCAGCTTTGTATGCAACAGATATTAATGTTATTGAAAAAGCTTGTGCCGGAGTTACTCCGGATAGTCATAAGGCGGCTCTGCAGACGATGCGCTCCTGCCAGATTGCTGTTATATAAGAAAGAAGGACAAAGAAATGTCTGATATTAAAGTAGAACCGTATCTCCCCGATGAGGATTATGACAATCCTGCTATGGTAACTGATTTCTATGAATTCACGATGGCAAACTGCCTGTTTCTTCATGGATTCAAGGACACTGTAATGGTATTTGATATGTTCTACCGCAAGAATCCTGACGATCAGGGTTATGCAATTTCCTGCGGACAGCATCAGCTGGTTAAATTCCTGCAGGAATATCACTTCACTGATAAGGATCTTGTATATCTTCGTACAAAGGGTATGTCTGAGAAATTTCTTGAATACCTCAGAACTTATAAGTGGAAGGGAAATCTTTATGCACTGAAGGAGGGAACTGTGTGCTATCCGCAGGTCCCTATGGTGCGTATTGAATGCGATATGGTCGGTGCAATTCTGATTGAAACATATCTGCTGCAGACAATGAACTTTCATTCTCTGATTGCTACAAAGGCTACAAAGATATCTGGTCTTTCTACACATTCACCAAGGAATGTTATGGAGTTCGGAACTAGGAGAGCACAGGGTGAATCTGCTGGCAATGAAGGTGCATATGCCGCTGTTCTTGGCGGCTGTATTGGCACTGCTGATTGTTTAGCTGAAATGAAGTATGGTGCTGATGTGAAGGCGGTTGGAACAATTGCGCATTCCTTTATTGAATTCTATGGCAATGAGTTTGAAGCATTCAAAGCTTATGCAGAAACATATCCAGATAATGTTTCATTGCTGCTTGATACATATAACATTCTTGAATCCGGTCTTCCTAATCTGATCAAGATTGATGATTGGCTGATTGAGAAATATCCTAATGATCCTGGTAAAAGAGTAAAGAGTGCACGTATTGATTCCGGTGATCTTGCACGTGGATATAAAAAATTAAGAAAGAAGCTGGATGCTGCCGGAAAGACATACGTTAAGCTTGTTGCTTCCAACTCACTGGACGCCAAGAAGATGGCTGACATGGAAGTTTATGAAGATGCACATTTTGATTCTTATGGAGTCGGTGAAAAATTGATTACCTCTGCATCCGATCCAGTCTTTGGCGGTGTATATAAACTGGTTGCTGTGAAGAACAGCAAAGGTGAATATGAACCTCGTATGAAATGTTCTGATTCTGCTTCAAAGGCTGTCATTCCAGGCAAACTGATGGCTTGGAGAGTCTTTGATGAAGAGGGGAAAGGACAGTGCGACATCATTTCACTGGATGATGAAGAAATAGCTGAAGGTAAGGAAATTGAAGTCTATGACATGGATCCTGATGCATTCCGTCATAAAAGAAAGATTGTACCTTACAGAATCGAGAAGATTCTTGTTCCTTTCTTGGTGAATGGCGAACTTGCTGAATCGCTGCCATCAATAAAGGAAAAGAAAGCATATATTAAAGATCAGCTCGAGAACCATGTTTGGGAATCAGAACTGAGACCGGAAGTGCCGCATCGCCACTATGTAGATCTGACACCAGGTGTATATGAAGTCAGAGAGAAGATGTATGAACTTCTTCACGGAGGCAATCTTTGAGCAGAGCATTAATGTTCGGGGGTGCTTTCAATCCCCCGACACGTGCACACATTGAATTAGCTGATGCTGCACGCATCGCATGCAACGCAGACTTTGTTATATTTGTTCCTTCGAAGTCTGTATATATTAAGCATGACCAGCATAAGGACATCGTTTTTAAGGATGATGTTCGATATGAAATGCTGCAGAAGATTGCTTGCAGCAGGGAATGGATGCTTGTGTCTGATGTTGAGCTGAATGCTGACCAACAGCCAAGATCCTATTACACGCTTCAGACATTACAGAGAAAAGGATTTGATGTGAGTTTGCTGATGGGTTCGGACAAATTGAATGAACTTCAGACTGGCTGGAAGAAAATCCCCGAGATTGCAGAAGAATTTGGTATCGTATGCATGGTACGACATAACGATAAATGTGAAGAGATGATAGATGATGATCCCTTTCTTAGTGGAATTCGTTCGCACATTAAATTAATTAATACTTCTAATACTTATCAGGAGATATCATCTACAGAAGTTAGAAAAATATTTATTGAAAATCCTGATAGCCAAGAACTGAATGCTCTAGTACCAGAGGAACTGAACGGACTTCATGATTACAGAGACAGGAGGCTGTTTCTATGAAAAACAGAATGATTAAGGTTGGTACAGCTGTACCGCATATCAAGGTCGGTGATACAGAATACAATACGAACCAGATCATAAAGATAATGAAGGAACATTTCGACTGTGGAATTCTTGTGTTTCCTGAATTGAGCATTACCGGCTATACATGCGGTGATCTTTTTGGTCAGGACATTCTTCTAAGAGGTGCACTGGAGGGACTTTCAAGAATAGCAGAAACTACAAAGAATCTGCAGGGGATGTGTGTAGCCGTTGGCCTTCCTGTCAGAGTGAATCATAAACTTTTTAACTGTGCTGCTTTTATTTCTGAAGGTGTTATCAGTGCATTGGTACCAAAGATCAATATACCAACGTATTCGGAATTCTATGAAGGAAGATGGTTCACTTCCGGAAAAGATTACAGTGGTGAAGTTACTGTTGGATCACAAACAGTGCCGTTTGGATCTTACACATTATTAGAAGATACAGTTAGCGGCGCAGTGATTGGAACGGATATCTGTGAGGATCTCTGGGTGCCGGATAAGCCAAGCTCACATGCGTGCATGGCTGGGGCAAATGTGATAGTTAATCTTTCTGCGTCAGATGAACTGATTGGCAAAGCTTCCTATAGAAGAGGGATGATTGAACAGCAGAGCGGCAGCTGCTACTGTGCTTATTTATATGCTTCGTCAGGAACAGGAGAATCATCTACGGATCTAGTGTTCTCTGGTCATTCTGTGATTGCACAAAGTGGAAGAATACTGAAGGAACAGATATTTCCTGATGAAAATTCAGTGTGCACAGAAATAATTGATCTTGATGAGATAGAACATGATCGTACGCATCAGACAACTTTTGGAAGCGAACCAGATGGTTTTATGCGATGTGAAGTATCAATTGGAGTTCTTGGCGGCAGTATAGATGTCAATTCTGCAGATCTAAAAAATGTTCTGCAGAAAGAGGATTATCATTCTGAGAGAAATCCATTTGTACCAACTGATACGAATGAAAGAGGCATAAGATGCAGACAGATTCTGGAAATACAGGCGCATGGACTTGCAACAAGAGTACAGACTACTGGAATCAAGAATCTTATTATTGGCATATCAGGCGGTCTGGACAGTACGCTTGCATTGATTGTTTGCAGAAGAGCACAGCTGATAGAACCTTCTATACATATCATTGCCTATACAATGCCTAACCAGGGAAATACCACAACACTGACGTATACCAACGCTGTTGCACTGATGAAAGCATTGCATACAGAGATCAGAGAAGTTCCTATTGGGAAGGGTGTAAATGATCATCTTAATGCAATTGGACATGGTATTGAATACAACGGCAATGGAGATACCACTTATGAAAATGCGCAGGCGAGAATGAGAACTTACATTCTGATGGATGCAGCAAATATGGAGAATGGTCTTGTCGTTGGGACAGGCGATCTGTCTGAGCTGGCACTTGGATGGTGCACATATAATGGTGATCACATGTCTATGTATGGAGTAAATGCTTCTGTACCAAAGACACTGGTACAGTACATTGTAAGTTCTTATGCAGAGACATGCGGGGATGAGAACTTAAAGAATATTCTGATCAGCATTGTAAATACGCCAATTACACCGGAACTGACACCAAACAGCAATGACCACATTGCTCAGAAGACAGAAGAAAGAATAGGCAAGTATGATTTGAATGACTTTTTTCTGTTCCATGTATTGAGATATGGAACAGAACCCGAGAAGATACTGGCACTTGCTGGATGCGCATATCCAGAATTGGAACTGTCATTCATCCGAGATGCTGAAATGAAGTTCTACAAGAGATTTTTCCAGCAGCAGTTTAAGAGATCGTGTCTGCCGGATGGACCTAAAGTAGGATCTGTATCACTATCACCTAGAGGCGATTGGAGAATGCCGAGCGATGCCAGCATGCATCTGTGGATTGATGCTTTGAAGAATATTTAAATTGCTGTTTTTGATTTATAAGGGGAGAAGCTGTTATGAAAATAGTCTTAGAACATCTGACAAAGGTATTTCCCAATCGAAATCCCAAGGTTCATGAGGATGTTACGGCTGTCAGTGATTTCAGTGCGGAGATACCGGATGGAAAACTGGTAAGTCTGCTGGGACCTTCGGGCTGTGGAAAAAGTACTTTACTGAATATGATCTGTGGACTTGAAGCACCGAGCAAGGGCAGAATCTATTTTGGCAATGAAGATGTCAGCAGTGTTCCTCCTGAAAATAGAGGCGTAGGGATGGTGTTCCAGTCATATGCGCTGTATCCGCATATGACGGTTAGACAGAATATTATGTTTCCTCTTCAGAATCTGAGGGGCAGTGAAAAACTTAATAAAGAAGAAATGAAACGAAAAACGGATGAGGCTGCTTCTCTTGTTCAGATATCTGAACTGATGGACAGAAAACCATCCGAACTTTCAGGCGGTCAGCAGCAGAGAGTAGCAATTGCAAGAGCTCTGGTGAAAAGACCTAAAGTACTCCTGCTGGATGAACCTTTAAGCAATCTTGATGCAAGACTTCGTATTCAGACAAGAGGCGAGATCAGAAGAATTCAGAAGGAGACAGGAATAACGACGGTCTTTGTTACACATGATCAGGAAGAAGCGATGAGTATTTCTGACAGCTGTGTTGTAATGAAGGAAGGTGTGATACAGCAGGTTGGAAGACCTCAGGACGTTTATGATAGTCCTGCTAATCTGTTTACTGCGAAATTTCTAGGAACACCTCCTATCAATATGTTTCATGGATCAGTTAAAGATGGAAATCTGCTTATTGGCAGCGATGCTGTTATGAAGATACAAAATATCTCTGACCAGAATGTTATGGTAGGTATCCGCCCTGAAGGATTTATACCTGATGAGAAGGGCAGTTTTGTTTGCAATCTTAAGGGAATTGAAATAATGGGCCGTGATACCAGTATTATTTCATTGCATGAAGGTATGGAGGGGACGGATATAAGATCTATTATTTCTTCAGATAGCAGTGTTGAAGAATATGATGACGCTGTTAAATTCTTTCTGAAGCCAAACAAGGTATTCCTTTTTTCTGCAGAAGATGGAAAACGTATTTCCTTTAAAGTGTCAGGAGACTGATATGAAGAAAGGCAAGGGCAAAGCGTGGCTGTATCTGCTGCCAGCATTTCTGTTTCTTTCGGTATTTCTGATATATCCTCTTTTTGATGTTATCGTGTATTCACTGCAGGAAGGATACAACAGTGCTTCACAGAGCTATTTTGGGATTGGATTATATAATTTCTCCTATGTATTAAGAGATACATATTTTATGCAGGCGGTTAAAAATACTTTTCTGCTAGTTGTTATTACAGTGCCTCTTTCTACTGGCATTGCACTGCTTATTTCTTTAGGATTGAATTCAATTAAGAGGTTCAAAGATTTTTTTCAGACGGTTTTCTGTCTGCCTTATGTAACAAATACAATAGCTGTCGGTCTTGTATTTATGATTCTTTTTCAGAAGACACCGTATTCAGACGGATTTGTAAATGTTCTGATACAGTTCTTTGGGGGAAGCTCAGTTGATTTTATATCAGGACCGTATTGGGCAAAGATGTTTGTCATGTGTTTCTATACAATTTGGATTGTACTTCCTTTTAAAATACTGATATTGACAAGTGCACTTGCATCAGTGGATCAAAACCTTTATAAAGCAGCTCGGATTGACGGGACATCTTCGTCAAGAACTTTCTTCTGTATAACACTGCCCATGATAAAACCAATGATCTCCTATCTTGTAATCACTGGATGTATCGGTGCATTTAAAGCGTATTCAGATGAAGTGGCAATATTCGGCACTGATCTTAACGATGCAGGCATGAATACGATTGTCGGATATGTGTATGACATGCTGTATGGAAACAGCGGCGGTTATCCTTCCTATGCTTCTGCAGCAGCATTGATTCTGTTTGCAATTGTCTTTACGATAACGATTATCAATTTGATTATGAGCCGTAAGAATGGTACGGCTTCCATCATGTGAGGCACTTATGAACAGAAAAGAAATTTGTTGCAGAAAAATAAGGAAGACAATTACATATATACTGCTCAGTATGTGGGCGGTTATTGTACTTTTTCCTTTCTACTGGATGATCCTGACCTCTTTGAAAAGCTACAGCACCTATAACAGTGAATCTATACCGAAGGCATTTACACTTTCACCGACATTGGAAAATTACTTCAGTGCTTTTACAGAGGTGAATCTTGGACAGTACCTGATCAACACAGTAATCTTTGCGGCTGTAACGGTTGCACTTATGATGGCTGTTACGGTACTTTCAGCGTATGCTTTTGCCAGATTGAAGTTCAAGGGAAAGAACACTGCATTTACACTTCTTCTTTCGCTCATGATGATTCCAAACGAACTGGTCATCATTACTAACTATGTAACAATTACAAATCTGGGGCTGAGAAATACATTTACTGGTTTGATTCTTCCAAGCGTCACGTCCATATTTTACATATATCTTCTGAAGGAGAATTTTGAGCAGGTCCCGGATGAGCTGTATAAGGCCGCTAAAGTGGATGGAACTTCAGATATGAAGTATCTGCTGAAAGTGATGATTCCAATGTGCAGACCTACCATCATTACAATACTGATACTGAAGGTGATTGAATGCTGGAATTCCTATGTATGGCCGCGTCTGATTACTGATAACGCTGCATACTATCTTGTATCAAACGGCATACAAGAAATCCGTGAAAATGGCTTCGGCAGAGAGAATATACCAGCTATGATGGCTGCTGTTGTAGCTGTATCAATTCCGCTGATTATCCTGTTCCTGATCTTTCACAAGAAGATTATGGAAGGTGTTTCAAGAGGAGGGACAAAAGGATGAAGAACTTGAGAAAGCTATTTATGGTCTTTCTTGGCTGCCTTCTGACTGTCAGCTTTGTTTTTCCTCTTTCTGGATGTCATACATCATCAGGCCTTTCTGAATTCAGCATTCCGGATGAGTTTGATGCATCTCGAAACTACACTGTAACTTTCTGGGCAAAGAATGATACAAATAAAAAACAGACACAGATTTATCAGAAGGCAATTGATGACTTTGAGAAGCTGTATCCAAATATAACGATTAAGATGAAGCTGTATACAGATTATGGAAAGATCTACAATGACGTTATCAACAATATTTCAACTAATACTACACCGGATATAGCAATCACATATCCGGATCACATTGCTACATACATAACAGGAACTAATACTGTAGTTCCACTGGATGACCTGATGAATGACAGTAAATATGGGTTGGGAGGAAGTGAAGTTAAATTTGATTCTCCCACATCAGATGAGATTATCAGTAAATATCTTGATGAAGGGAAACTGAATAATCACTATTATGCACTGCCATTTATGCGTTCCACAGAAGTATGCTATATCAACGTATCATATCTGAAGCAGCTGGGGTATGAGATTCCAGATATACTAACGTGGGATTTTGTATACGAAGTTTCGGAAAAGGCACTCGAGAAGAATGCCGATGGAACCTATAAGCTGAATGGACAGAATGTACTTATACCATTTATTTATAAATCTACGGATAATATGCTTATACAGATATTGAAGCAGATGAATGCTGGCTATTCTGATGATGATGGCAGCATTGATCTCTTTAACGGCACAACAGAAGAAGTACTGAAGACCGTTTCATCACATGCGGCGACAGGAGCCTTCTCCACATTCAAAATATCCGGATATCCTGCGAATTTTCTGAATGCTGGACAATGTATCTTCGCAGTTGATTCGACGGCTGGATCGACTTGGATGGGCAGCAATGCGCCTCTGTCTGATATCAGTGCTGATAAACAGATGAATTTTGATACAGCTGTACGTGTGATTCCGCAGTACGACACTGAAAACCCGGAAATGATTTCACAGGGACCTTCTATCTGTTTATTTAATAAGTCGGATTCACAGCAAGTCATGGCTTCCTGGCTTTTTGAACAGTATCTGCTGACTGACGAAGTGCAGATCCCATATTCAGAAACAGAGGGATATATCCCTGTTACTGCAAAAGCTCAGAATTCCGCCGCATATAAGGAGTATTTGAGTGAAGAGGGCACAGATAATGATGCCCACTATCAGGTAAAGATTGAAGCAGTTAAAACATTGCTGAAAAATATTGATAATACTTTTATTACTTCTGTATTCAACGGATCTGCTTCATTGAGAGATGCTGCGGGAACCATGATTGAAACGGTATGTAAGGATGTAAAAAGAGGAAAGACGATCGATGATGCATATTTTGATAATCTGTATGACAGTGTGAACTCTATGTATAAACTGGATCAGATTGAAAGAAAGAATATGCAGACATCAGACCACTCAAAGGATCTTGGTGAAATGCCTCTTCCTTCAAAGATACTTCTTGGCAGTCTTGCTCTATGCTGGATTGGTATTCTGATCTGGTGGATTTGCGGAAAGGCGCGCCGCCGTACAGAAAACTGACAGGCGTGACTTTTGTTAGAGTGTTAACATATGAATGGATACCGGACTAGATCCGGACCAAAAGGAGAAAAGAAAATGAAACGTATCTGGTCTGTAATGCTCGCAGCAGCTGTTCTGGCAGGCTGCTCAACAGGTACTGCAAGCAGCAAGTCTGCCGCCGACAGTTCCTCTGCTTCATCTTCAGAAACAGCAGATCCATCTAAAAAAAGCGATGGTGTCATGACATATGCTGAATATGATGCTGCTTCTGCAGATGGAAAAACTGAAGTTACAATTGAAGCTTATGTGCAGGCTAAACAGTCATGGTGGGATGACGAAGGACAGGGAAAAGCTACACTGTATACACAGGATCCTGATGGTGCCTACTTCATTTATGAACTTCCGATTGAGGAAAATGATTACAAGAAACTGAAGGAAGGTACAAAGATACAGGTCACCGGTTACAAGTCTGAGTGGTCTGGCGAAGTGGAAGTTACGGACGCTTCAAATTACAAGATTGAAAATGGTACATGGGTAGCAGAAGCTGCAGATGCTACAAATTCTCTTGGTGATGAAGATGCACTGCTGAAGATGCAGAATCAGAAGGTCAGTTTTAAGAATCTGACGATTGCTGCTTCTGATGATGGCGGCGACACTGCATATCTGTACAATTATGATGGATCTGGTACGGACGGAGATGACCTCTACTTCAAGGCTTCCAATGATACAGGTACGTATACCTTCACAGTCGAATCCTATCTATGTGATAAAGACAGCGATGTATATAAGACAGTAAAAGAACTGAGGGTTGGCGATACCGTTGATATGGAAGGCTATCTTTACTGGTATGAGGGTGTGAATCCGCATATTACATCTGTAACAGTTAAGTAATAGGCAATGCTGCTAAGACACTCGAAAGAGTGTCTTTTTGGTGTGGTAGAATAATTGCATATGAAAACGTTGATCTGGGATTATAACGGGACGATTGTTGATGATGTAAACGTTTCGCTGAAAGTTGAAAACTACATGCTTCGGGAAAGAGGCATGAAGTATGGATATACTCGAGAGGAATACAAGGATCTGTTCTGCTTCCCAATTACAGAGTATTATCGGAAATTGGGGTATACATTTGAAAGTGAATCCTTCGAACAGCTTTCTGAGGAATACAACCGTCTTTATGACGAGATGTTTTCAGAATGTACGATTGTAGAAGGAACAGCTGATAAGATAAAAGAGGCATCGTCTTATGGCTTCAGGAATGTCATTATCTCTGCATGCAGGAATGATAAACTGCATAAACAGATGAAATTGCTTCATGCTGAACAGTTCTTTGATGAAATGATGGGCATTGAAAATGATCTTGGCGGTTCAAAGATAGATATGGCTAAAGGGTGGATGATGAGTACGGATACTGACCCGAATGAGTGCATGTATATTGGAGATACACTGCATGACATGGATACAGCAGTTTCCATGGGTATTGAAAAGTATGTACTTGTGGCCTGCGGCCATCAGTCATACAAAGTGCTTCATGAAAAGACGAATCGTGTAGTTCATACAATGGAGGAAGTACGTATATGAATAAAAAATGTCATGCATGGAAGAGATGCGGCGGATGCAGATTTATGGGCACTGCATATCCTGAACAGCTGTTTGAAAAGAGAAAGTTTATACAGAGTCTTTATCCTGGAGAAGAAGTGGATATGGTGATTGGAATGGACGATCCATATCATTACAGAAACAAAATCTATGCTGCATTTGGCTATGATCGTGATGAGAATCTTGTGGCAGGAATGTATGAGGAAGAAAGCCACGAACTGGTAATGGCTCCAGATTGCCTGATACAAAACGAGATAGGAAACCGTATTATTTCTTCAATTGTTAAAAATGCGCGTGAAATGAAGATTGAACCATTTGATGAAGACAGAGGGACAGGTGTTCTTCGTCACGCTTATATACGTGTTTCTCATATGACTGGAAAAGTGCTTCTCGTATTGGTTATTGGGTCAAAGGATCTGCCTGGTTCAAAGAGACTTGTACAGAAACTTGTTCAAGAAAATCCTGAAATAGAAACGATTGTACTGAATTGGAACAGAAGAAGCACCTCGATGGTACTTGGTGAAAGAGAAAGAATTATATACGGTGATGGAAATATTATCGATTCGATTGGAGGAATTCCTTTTCGCATATCTTCTAAGTCTTTCTATCAAGTGAATCCGGTTCAGACAGAAAAACTGTATAAGACAGCTATTGATCTAGCACAGTTAGATAAACATACAACCGTATTGGATACTTGCTGTGGGATAGGTACGATTTCCTTGCTTGCTGCTCAGAAAGCATCAGAGGTAGTAGGCGTAGAAATCAATGAGAGTTCGATTAAGGATGCTGAGCATAATGCTAGGGTTAATCATATAAAGAATGCACATTTCTACTGCGATGATGCAAAAGACTTTATGGATAGAATGCTGGATAAACCTGATGTGGTTATTATGGACCCGCCTAGATCAGGAATGGGCAATCCCTTTATGAGTAAACTTGCAGCAATGAATCCGAAAAGATGCGTTTATATTTCATGCAATCCAGCAAGCCAGGCAGAAGATCTTAAACTAATGAAAGTGCATGGATATAAGATTGAGAAAATAGTTCCTGTTGATCTTTTTCCGTTTACAAAACATACAGAAAACATAGTAGTTCTGGCTCGTTAAAAGTTTGGGAAAATCCTGTCCCACTTGTCCCAACAGACCAATGTGAAAATACGTTTGCAAGTGAAAAGCAGCAATAAAGAATAAGGCATAAATAGGCAGAAAAATGATAATTGCAAGTGAGAAAACATGATAACAGAAGCCGTTTCCACACTTAAAATAGAAGCCTTTTTGTTTTTGAAGGATTTTATGATATGATCGAATCAGTTATTTGAGTACGCTTTTTAGCAAAGGAACAACTGATAATATGAGGGTACAGCCTGAATGTTAAGACATGGAAGGCATGCTCCAACGGAAGTACAACTGTTGCAAGTGGTACTTACTACGTTAGATATGCAGAGACAGATACTATGGCAGCCAGAGAAGCAAAGAAGGTTGTAGTTACATGTGTCAATTACGTAGTACTGAAGATAAGCGTTAAATACGCAAAGGGTTCTCGATCATGAGAGCTCTATTGGCATTTGTCGATGAACGTATCTTTGCATAATGAAGATTGAAAAAGCACGTTACGTATAAGGAAACACGTCTATCCGCAATAAGTTGCTTAAACAGGGAAGAAAAGATAGATGAAACAAGTAAAAAACGCTGAAATTCAGAATATATTGAACTGCGAAACAAACTGAGTTTATAAATAGTGAAATTGAATGCAGCAGATATGTGGCGAATCTTATAAAACAGGAAGCATTACAGAAAAGGGCATATGAACAATACCTTATTTAAAAAATGTGAAGCTGTTACAAACTTGGATTTTTCGCATGATCTGACAAAACCGTTGCATGCTTTAACTGTGAAAAATTCACATTCTACAATTCCCACAGCAATAGGCAAAAGTGACGACTTCTGGTTGAAATATCAAAACCAATACATTTTTTATATCAGTGATATACATTTAGAAAATCAAATCATAAACAGATACCCAAACGGGGCTTCTACGAAAGAAATCAGGCAAGCCATCAAAAATATTGCAGGCAGTCTGTTTCACTCCGCCAATGAACCGGGCATTATATTGTTTGGCGGCGATATTGCTTCAACATTTGAAATATCAAAACTGTTCTATTCGGAATTTGCAAAGCAGTGCAAACAATACGCATGCCAGCTAAAAAAAGAACGCAACCGTACGTATAATTACAACATTTATGCAATATTAGGAAACCATGAACTATGGGAATTTTGCTCTTTTGAAGATTGTACAAAAGCGTATCAGCAGTTGTTTGACTCACTGAATATCTGCTTTCTGAACAACAGCACAGCGTGGCTTGGCGGGAAAACGATTCCGGTTGAATATACATATAACAAGAAAAAGAAAAAGTTTGAATCAAATATCCTGCAGAGAGAAGAAAACAGAAAGAATTATGATCATCAGGTTTATTATTCCAACGACATTGTTATTGTCGGTGGGCTTGGCTTCGCTGGCAACAATCATTTTTTCAATGCAGACAACGGTATTTATCGCGAGACGGTTAATCGCAAGCAGGAGATTCAGCTGACTCAAGACTGGTACAGAACCTATAAAAAAGCTATTTCATACGCAAAAAGCAACTCATGTCTGCTCGTCGTACTGACACACAATCCGATTGCAGATTGGAAAGAGACCGATTCTTCTTCCTGCGGCAATGTTATCTATTTTTATGGCCATACACATCAAAATTTAATATCACATGATAACGAAAATAACATTCATGTATTTGCCGATAATCAGATTGGATATCACAGCGAAAAGGTTGAATTCAAAGAGGCAATAATATTCAAAGTCACAAACCCATATATATCACTGCCTGATGGATATTATCAGACAACGGTTATTGACTGCATACGTTTCAATCAATACTCTGAAACAAAAATTGGAAATGGCGGCATAATTTCACGGATGCTGGAAAACGGTGCGATTTTATATGTAGTTAAGCACAGCTCATACTACGCTTTTTTCATGATGTCGCCAAAAGGGAAGGCATATATCTGCGCCGGAGGTAGAGTTAAAAAAATCAGCGATACAAACGGCGACATTCAATATTATGACAAGAACTTTAGTCGAATGATTGATTCATTCATTCTGGCAATGCTCCCATACAGAACAGCACAGGAATATATATCAAGAGCTGTTAAACAATTTGGTGGGATGGGAAAAATTCACGGATGCATTGTTGATGTCAGCGGACTGTGCCATATCATGCTGAATCCGGAAGACGGGAAGATAACATATTACTATTCACCAATATTTGGCACTGTAAAATCATATGCTAGCTTGGAAACTATGCTGAGAATAAAGGAAAAGCCTTTATATCGTAATTATGAAAAACAGATTGAATCCGGTGCGAAAAATATGGATTTGACAATCTTTGAAGCAGAAAGTGAAAATAGCAAAACAAGTAAGCTGATACAAATCGACATAGGAAATAGCATATATGTCGTTTCTGGCAGAATCAATCAGATTCAACGACTCTTTGACGCCAATATACTACGAGACTGGAACGAAGCGCTCCTACAGAACGAGCGTAAAGAGTGCGGAGAATGCGAAGAGATTCCAGAGAAAACGGTAAAAAAGATTCAAAATATTACTTGATACAATCAGATGATTGCGCGTAATCAAAAGGGCTCTCAATTACGAGAGCTCTCTTTTATTGCCTGATTTGAATTCAACAATGAACGTATCTTTGCATACGGTGATCTTACGTATCAGTCGTCTTACCAGCATTTCGTCAAATCCGTTTTCCAGATTGCACTGAAGATCAGGAGCGATCTCTTTGATCTTCTCGCTGTCTCCACCAAACTCCTGACGGATGGCTTCCGCGCTGATTCTCTCCAGATCTTCCTGGGTGACTGTTCGGCCTGTACAGTGGTCTTTCTTGAATCTCTGGAGACCATCCATCCGGCTGGCGCATCTCCAAACGGTGTGCTTACCTCCGTCATACCAGAAGATGTGCGCATACATATCACCGCATACGCCGCAGAACACTCGCTGAGAAAAGCATGTCTTTCCAGTGTAAGATCTCCTTGTTCCGTCCGGCGCTATGGCTATTGTTTTCCGCCTGTCCATTTCTGCTTGAACAGCGAGGAATTCTTCCTTCGGTATGATCGCTTCATGGTCATCCTCAACATAGTACTGAGGGGATTGGCCTGTGTTAACGACTCGTTTCTTGGTTAAGAAATCCACCGTGTACGTTTTGCCTAGTAACGCATCACCCATATATTTCTCATTGTGGAGTGTCAGCTCAATACTACTGGAGCGCCATTGCTTTTTTCCATAATCTGTAATGACTCCATCAGCTTCCAGTCTTCTTGCGATTTCGCTCGGCGCATAACCGTCAAGGAATTCCTGGAAGATGCGCTTCACTATCCAGGCACGCTCAGGGTCAACGATCAGTTTCTTGTTCGCATCTTTTTTATAACCGAGTAACGAATTCACGCGGACAATACCTTGTTGGTTACGGTACTGAATTCCGAGCTTTACGTTCTGGCTAAGGGACTGACTTTCCTGCTGGGCAAGGGAGGCCATGATCGTGATGAGCACCTCTCCCTTGGCATCCATTGTATTGATGTTTTCCTTTTCGAAGAAAACAGGGATGTTCACTTCCTTAAGCTGACGTATGTACTTCAGGCAATCGAGGGTGTTTCTGGCAAATCTGGAAATGGACTTTGTAATCACCATATCGATCTTACCAGCCATACAGTCGTCGATCATCTTATTAAACTGTTCACGCTTTTTGGTGTTAGTTGCTGAGATCCCATCATCCGCGTAAATCCCAGCTAACAACCATTCTGGATGATTGTTTATGTAATCAGTGTAGTGATTGACCTGCGTCGTGTAGCTTGATTCCTGCTCTTCAAACTCTGTTGATACTCGACAGTAAGCAGCTACTCTTAGCTTTTTAACTTGTACTTCTGGCTGCTTCCATGGTTTAGCAGCTGCGGGAATAACGGTAACGTTTGTCATGATTGAGCCTCCTTTATAAGTGAATATAAATACTCTGCTTCTTTGACTGGATCGTCATAGTGTTCCACTGGCTGAGAAGCAGTGAAGTGTGTTGGGACGTGTACTTGCTTTGGATGTCTTTGATAATGTTTCTTTCGCTTCTGCATCTCTGCCTGTACTTGATCAAAAGTTTTTTGATCGATGACAGCAGGGTAGAAGTCATCACCTAGGTAATGTCTGTCAGAGAGTATGTTCGTGATTTCCCTGTGGTGTTTCTCTATCCCGGCTTTCTCAGCAGAAGCGTTAAGAGATAAACCAGAAAGGTAAGCCTGGAAGAGGGCACTCACTTTGTCGCTATCCTGCTTGATTGCTTTTCCATTTACGATTTTATAGCCGTACATAATTCCTCCTTTAGCTTCAATCCGCACTTCAGCTCAAATACGAAAGTGGTGCGGGATTGGATGATTACCTTATCTACAAAAGCTATGAATAGCGATTCATCGTATTTCTCTAGCATTCGACTATCAGTCGCTCGACTGCCAGTTATAAAACGCATGAGCTCATCGGTTTGACTACTGCCTTTAGCAATTTGCTTTCGAATGTCGTCATCCCGACTTTTGATCTCTGCTTTCATAGCGGTGTAGGTAGAGTAGTCCATCTCCTTATTGGCAAATTGTTTCTGCAACTCATCCTGCTCTTGAATGACTGCCTTCAGGGCATCACGTTCATTGGATTGTGATCTGTGCTGTGAATCCATGTAAGGATTGAGAAGATATCCACGTGAGTAGATGAGCTTGTTCAGCATCGTCATGAATGCGACCTGAATTGACTCTTCCTTGATGCATTTCATGGGGCATTTCTTTATATCTGAAAGGTGCGTAGGGCAGGCCCATCCGGTTTGTACCTTCTTCAGTGGACGATTGCAATGCGCACAGATCAGTTTGCCAGTAAAGGCGTAATGATTGCTGTATTTACTTGAGCCAGGTTCAACGTTTCTTTCTAAGATGTGCTGCTTTAGCATAGCGGCTGCTTTATTAAATGTTGCATGTGATATCAGAGCAGGGTGATGTTCACGCACTAAGTACTTTTTGCGCTGGTCTACATTCTTATGACGTTTGAATGCAGAATCGGTATATGTTTTTTGAAACATGCAATCACCGGTATATTTCTCGTTGCTCAGGATGAACTTGATTGCGTAATCACCCCAGGCTTTTCCTTTACTGCTCGGGATGTGTTTGGCGTTAAGCTCTTTCGCAATTTGATGTCTGCCTTTGCCTTGGATTGTCTCGCGGAAGATATGCTTTACAACCTTGCTGGTGGTGGGATTGATGATGAGTCCGTCCGGTGTCCAGTCATAGCCGTAAGGAGCGGAAGTCATCTTGAAGGTGTTGGATGCGAATCGACTTTGAAGGGACCACTTTGCGTTTCCGGATATTGAGGTTGATTCGTCTTGCGCCATGCTAGAAAGAATAGATAAGAACATCTCACTTTCCATCGAAGCAGTATTGATGTTCTCCTTCTCAAAATACACTTGAATTTCCAATGACATGAGAAGGCGAGTGAGGTATAAGCAGTCTGCAGTATTTCTGGAGAAACGTGAGATTGATTTTGTAAGAACCATATCGACTTTCCGTTCTTTACAAGCTTCGATCATACGCATCAGTTCAGGACGCTTTTCTTTCTTAGTTCCGCTGATACCCTCATCATAAAAGACACCAACACAAACCCAATCATCATGCTGTGCAATGTAGTCCATATAGTGACGGCGCTGAGTATCCAAGCTTTCCAACTGTGCATCAAAGACGGTAGATACTCGACAGTATGCAGCAACACGCTTCTTTCTTCTTGCCCTCACGATAGGTGATTCTAATCTTGTGACTTTCATGACTTCTCCTTTCTACATCAATACATCACTCCTAACCCTCGTTATAGCAAGATAAATAAGAGGCATAATTTATCTGCCATAGAGAAGGGTAGATAGGTGATCGAGTGCCTTGTTTTTACGCGCATAAACAGTGGATCGTTCCACATGAAAATAGGTGCTGACTGTGTAAAGTGCGATGCTTCGATCTGGACTCAGATAGAACTCAGTGAGAATGAACTGCTCATCATCGGAGAGCTGAGAGAAGGCTGGTTTCACCCAAGCCATGTAAGCAGTCGCTTTCTGATATCTCTCATGAAGGACATCCAGCTGTTCAGCACCTTTCAAGATTCTCTCTTCGTGTGCATTGGGATTGTGTATCTTAGGCATGCCATCTAAAGAAGGGGATTTCACACCGATCATCATGACTTCTGTTTCTTTGATCTTCTCATCCGTGGAGTCGATGATGAACTGCATGTCTGAATACTTGTGCAGTATTGCTTCAGTTTTCTTACTGAATTCACTCATACCTCTGCCTCCAATCTATGAATGATGACTTCCGGTTCTACTCTGGTAAGCTTTGCAAAATAGCTAGAGTAGAAGAAGTCATCTATTTCTTCTTTGTCTTTCAATGCTCTCTCGTTATGTGGGAATCGTTTCAGTATCCGTAAGTCAGCTCTGTAGTCTTTGACAGCCTGCAAGATGATTGCATTTGCCAACTCCTCATAGGCCGTCATAAACATGCCTTCACTGCATTGATCAGAGCAGAGTTTTTTATGAACTGATGGCACCGGTAATTTTAAAGCGATAGCCTCAAGGACTGAAAAAGTGGTTGAAAATCGGCCACCGGATATTTTATTGCGAGAGCACCTGCTCCTGAGAATTTATTGCGACGATATCTTTTTATGAATCATTTTCAGAAATGTTGTACTTCAACTCAATGAATAGTCTGCGGGCTTTTTTTGTGTGGGATTATGTCAGAAACTTTACACGGACAGGGGGGGATATAAGATCACATGTGGTGGGGAATTTTATATGAAAAACAAAGGTAGTTTTATTGATAAATTAAAGTCAATGTCTAAACGGAACAAATTCATTGTTGCGACTGTAGTGATTGTTGTGATTGTAGTTGCATTAATTATTGGTTTGAATGGGTGTAAAGAAGCATCAGTAGTATCAACTTACCCATCTTCTGTCTTCGCCGAAAAGTCGGACTCTAAAACAGATGTTGTCAGTATGAAAGATTACGTTGAAAAATCTACTTATAAAACTGGTGACTATGTAAAGAAAGATGGTAAGGTTTACAGATGCACAACTGCCGTTTCAAAAACAGGCAAGTTTGATTCTGCAAAATGGGCTGAAGTTGCTGAATATGAAAATTCAAAGACTTACAAGGTTGACGATCCAGTTAAAGTTACCAAGGATAAGACTGTTCTTGTATATGAATGCAAGAATAAAATTGATAAGGCTGAGAAGTTTAATGCAAAGAATTGGAATGAAGTTGCTTCTGGAACACTGAACAAGATGGCAGAAGCCAGTGCGAGTACATCCAATGAAGCAGAATCTAGTTCAAGCTTCGATACAGCGAAGAGCTCTGAATCTGCTGCAAACAATTCGGGATCTGGGGATTCAAATTCCGGAATTTCTGGATCTAGCAACTCAAGCTCTGCTTCTGGCTCAAAGAGCTCTAGAAGCGGAACAAAATCTAGTAGTGGAGGAACAAGTGATAATTCTAGAGCCGCAGCACCAGCAGCACCGGCAAAAACGCAGACCTGCAAACAAGTATGGCATCAAGACTCGCCTGGAACTGCTGCACATGATGAACCAGTATATGCTGCGAAGGTGGTTGATAACTATTGGAATAGCGGTATGACTTTTGATACTGTACAGGCTTGGAATGATTGGGCTGATGAAAATCACGATGGTGAAGGTACATATACTGTTAAGGAGGTTCAGACTGGAACAACACATCATGATGCTGTTGCAGCTACAGGCCATTATGAAAGTGTTTGTAATTAAATATTGTAGTAAGAAAATGTTGATACGATCTAACTTTCGGGGTTCACTTCAGATATTCTTCTGCACTTGTGATATGAATAAACCAGCGGGGGTTTCTGTGCCTGAAAGAAACGGGGGATGCCACGGTTGAACTGTATGTTATGGGCATCCTGAAAGAATATCATAGATATGGCATCGGTTGCCAATTATTCCAAAGCGCAAAAACAGCCGCGAGAAAAGCAGGCTATTCCTATCTGCAGGTAAAGACCGTGCAGATGGGGAAACACGAGGAATATGACAGAACAAATAAATTTTATCTGTCTCTCGGTTTTCAGGAATTCGAAGTGCTTCCTACATTGTGGGATAGCTGGGATCCATGCCAGATCTATATTATTAGTTTAAGATAGCTTCCAGTTTGCTGAGGACGGTAATACTGTATAGGAGAAACTAACTATGAAAGTCATAAAAAGCTTTTGGGGTCTAGTCCCAATCAGTGTTTTCTTGCTGATTAAAATAGTTTTACTTATAATCGAGAAATCGAAAAAATTAGTTTTAAGAGATATCCCAAACTGCATTCTGCTTTTGTATTTCGTGCTATGCATTTTACTATATTGAATATATTTCTGCAATTCTTTAAATACAAAGAGTTTTCTGCCTCAATTGAAAAAGTAACGGCAATTTACTTCAGCAGAAAGTGGAAGTCAGTCGGGAGTTTGACAGTTGTCGTGAACACACCAAAATCAGATGTGGCTTAACAGCCACGTTTTTTATTTGAAATTAATGTCAAATATTATGACGTTTGTTGTGCTACATTGTGCTATATGTGCTATAATCTTTCTGAGGTGATCCTATGCATATATCTGTTAAGAAAACTAAGAACCATGAATTTGTTTATATTCAGCAGTCCTTCCGCACTTCTTCAGGCAGAACCTCCTCTAAGATCTTCCGTTCCCTCGGTACTGTTGATGAGTTGAAAACACAATTGAATACTGATCGTACCGGTGTACTTGCCTGGGCTAAGAAGGAAGCACAGAAAGATACTGATAATTTCAAAAAGGAAAATGAAAAGGTCTCCATTTCCCTTCTCCCTAACATATCCATTAAGAAAGGCTGTGAAAGAGAGTTCAACTGCGGCTATCTGTTCCTACAGTCAATCTGTTCTTCTCTTCGTTTTGACAACATTGTCCGCAATATTAAAAACAATCATAAGTTCGAATATGATCTTGAAGCTATCCTCTCCGATCTCGTATATGCCAGAGTGCTTGAGCCTTCAAGTAAGGCCAGTTCATATCAATACTGTATGAAGCTTCTTGAATCCCCTAAGTATCAATTGCACGATGTCTACCGTGCTCTTTCTGTTCTCGCTGACAATTCTGATTACATACAGAGTGAGGTCTATCAGAACAGTAAATTTCTGCGTAAGAGGAATACAAAGGTTCTTTATTATGACTGCACCAATTACTACTTTGAAATTGAACAGGAGGATGAATTCAGGAAGTATGGAAAGAGTAAAGAGAACCGTCCCAACCCTATTGTAGGAATGGGACTGTTCATGGACAAAGATGGATTCCCTCTTGCGTTCGGCTTACATCCAGGGAATATGAATGAGCAGCTTACTCTGAAGCCTCTCGAGAAAAAAGTCATTCGAGACTTCAACTGTTCTGAATTCATTTACTGTTCGGATTCCGGTCTTGGTTCAGCTAACAATAAATTATTCAATGACATGGGAAATAGATCCTATGTCATCACGCAATCCTTAAAGAAACTAAAAGCAGAGATTCGTGCGACTGCACTGGATCCAGCACAGTATCGCAGGATCGGCAGTAACGAGTTCATAGATCTAAGAGATCTGGATGAAAATGATCCCTCTGTCTTCAACAGTATTTTCTATAAAGAGATACCAGTAGAAAACAAATCCATTTCTGAAACTATGATTGTGACCTATTCACCTAAATACAGAAAGTATCAGCGAACAATCCGTGATAATCAGGTAGAACGAGCTGAGCATATGATTGACAATAAGGGCAGTGTGAAAACAAGCAGACACAATCCGAATGATCCGGCAAGATTCCTGAAGAAGACTGCTGTCACAGAAAATGGAGAAGCTGCCCAGCATACCTTCTGTACGATAGACAAAGAAAAGATTGCACAGGAAGAAATGTATGATGGCTTCTATGCTGTAGTCACAGACATAGACGGCGACGCAGGTCAGATCATAGAGATCAATAAAAGAAGATGGCAGATAGAAGAGTGCTTCAGAATCATGAAGACAGACTTCAATGCCAGACCAGTATATCTTTCTAGACAGGATCGAATTGAAGCACATTTTCTTATCTGTTTCCTATCGCTTCTTGTATACAGACTGCTGGAAGCTAAACTGGATAAAAAGTACACAGCGGAGCAGATCATTGATACACTGCGTGGAATGAATACAGTTGCCGTAGAAGGATATGGCTATATTCCAGCATACAAACGCACAGACCTGACAGATAAGCTTCATGAACTCTTTGGCTTTCACACAGACAGACAGATCATTACGAAGAAAACAATGCGCAGTATCATAAAGAAATCCAAGAACAAATAGTGGTTACTACATATCGATGCATAACACAAAGCACTCAGTTTCAGCTTAAATAAGCTGTTTCTGAGTGCTTTTGTATTGTGTAACTGTCAAAGATGGGATTGTACCAAAAAATGACGGACTCAGCCGTCATTTCAGTTAATGCGTCAAAATTTCATTGCCTGTTTCAGTAATCAGGATCGTATGTTCCCACTGAGCACTGTCAGAACCATCTTCTGTGTAGATTGTCCAGTTGTTGTACGGGTCTATAACAACAGAAGCTCTTCCTGCGTTGATCATCGGTTCAATTGTGATGATCATACCTGGAACAAGTACCATTCCCTTGCCCTTGGATCCTACATGAGCAACAAACGGATCTTCATGAAGATCCAGCCCAACACCATGTCCGCCAAGTTCACGTACAACTGAATATCCCTTGGAATGGGCATACTTGGCAATTGCGTAGCCAATATCTCCGACTGTTGCCCATGGCTGTGCTGCAGCCATTCCAATTTCAAGACACTTCTTTGTTTCCTCAACAAGCTTTCTTCTCTCTTCGGAAACTTCACCAATCATATACATACGGCTTGCATCAGCGTAATATCCATCGACAATTGTCGTACAGTCAACATTGATAATATCACCATCATGAAGTTTCTTATGCTTGGCAGGAATACCATGGCATACTTCATTATTAATGGATGTGCATACGCTCTTTGGATAGCCCTCAAAATGCAGAGGCGCACAGATACCGTTATGTTCCTTTGTATAAGAAGAAACAATATCATCAATATCCTGTGTGCTCATGCCATCACAGATTTTCTTGCCTACTTCATCAAGAATTCCTGTATTGACTACACCTGCTTTTCTGATACCTTCAATCATTGTAGGACGCTTGATCCACTCATCTCCAATGACTTCCTTATGCTTTCCTCTGAGTTCGTTCATGCGTTCATGAACTTCTTCGGGGATAGGCTCCTCTTCATCAATCTTCTTAATAATTTCTGAATCCAACATAACTGCCTGCTTTCTATTTGCTGTCTGTACTGCCAAATCCACCTGTTCTCTCCTGATCAGCATGATCATCTGCAGTCACTCCGAACGGAAGGAATATACCCTGTACCATACCGTCACCGGCATTCAGCTGCAGTGTCTTATCCTCACGTGAATCATTCGTGAACTTGCACATGATATGCCCTTCATTAGATGTTCCGTAATAATCCGAATCAATAACACCAATCGTATTATTCAGCTGCATTCTGTATTTAAATCCCAGTCCGCTTCTCGGCACCATGATCAGAACATACCCGGCGTCTATTTTAGCACGTATTCCGGTAGGTATTAACCGAATCTCTCCAGGCTTCATTTCAAAGGATACAGGCGCATAGAAATCATATCCGGCAGAACCCTTTGTAGCTCTTGCTGGAAGTTTTATTTCATCATAGATTCGCTGTATATCGGCTGTGCTGTCATTAGGAAAATTCTTGCTCCAGTCTTTGCAGAATTGCTCAAATGATACCTTTTCAAACTGTGCGATTCTCTCGCTCATAAACTCTTCTCCTCCGGCAGATGCCGCATCATAATTGTAACAAAATCTGCCATTGCAGTTTCATACGGATGCATGGTCAAATCCATATTTTCTGTAAAGAGACGATGAGAAGGATACAGGTTTGAATGAATGATTTTCGATATCGTTCCTTTTCTATCCAGTGTGCCTGCATATGCCGCAATGTCTGAAGGCTTTATGCCCGGCATATACGGATAGTCCTCCTTTGCACAGTCCGCAAAAGCAGCCAGTATATATTTTCTTGCCTGATTCAGTGTGTAGACCCTATTGTCATCAAGACCTATCATCGCCATCAGAACATCAAGAATACCGTAAATATACTGTCTTGTGCTCAGGTGATCAACATGCAGCTGTTCCTTGATGCGATCTGTAATGACGTGTTCTGATCGGAATCGTTCATTGATGTTAGTTGCATATTTGATCTTTGTTTCAAGGATCAGCAGTCCTCTGTAGTATTCATCAAAATAGGAAGGCAGTGAGAATCTCTTAAATGTATAAAGTTCCCCTTCATACTTTCCGTAGCATTTCATTGCGTCATTGTATCCGGCAATTCTTGCAGCCTGCATCTTCTCATGATCGAAGTCAAGAAAGTTGAACATTTCCTTATGCGGATGAATATAACGGATATGCGGCTTATCGAGATACAGATGATGCAGAGGATCCGCCCCAAGATCAACTGCAATCACTTCCTCTGCACCCTGCCGCAGTGCAAAGTCTACCGGACAGTTATCATAGTATCCGCCATCGACATATTCCGTACCATCAATTGTCTTTACAGGAAAGGCGGGATATGCAGAAGCACTTGCCACAAGCCAGTCTCTGCCATGATCCTTCATCATATCTTTAGTTACATAGACAGCAGAATGATCTTTCTTCAGGGCAACCTGTGCACCGAAGTCTATATCACTTGAAAAGAACTTATCAGGATCATAAAATTTTTCGACCATATCGTAGAAAGGACTGATATCAATGCCACCAGATTTCAGATAATACTGAAGCTGCGGAATAAACTCGTCTCTTGAATTAATGATATTGCCAAGGGAAAGGTCATTAGGCACAAAGCCCTTAACAATCTGGTCAGAAGTCAGATGATCATACATATCATCCAGTGCATCTTCTTCCTTCTGTACAATCAGAGCAGCATTCAGTGCCCCGACAGATACACCGAAAACCATATTGTAATCATCCTTGCCAAGTTCATGCAGTGCTTTCAGAACACCTGTCTGATAAATGCCTCTCGTACCTCCGCCTGCCAGGACCAGTGCTTTTTTAGTCATATTGATCTGTTCCCCTTTCTTCTGCATCATTCTATCATCAGCATGCACAGTGCGTCAGTACAAAACCTCTTATTTGTCATTATCAGGTTCCTTCCTAGTCCTTAAGCAAAACCGCCTTATTTGAGATATAATTAATCCGTCTTATGGAGGATTTTATGAAATTGAATATTGCAGTATTTTTTGGCGGCGAATCCGTTGAACATGAAGTAAGCATTATATCCGGTCACCAGGCAATGGCAGCACTGGATAAGGAAAAATACAATGTCATCCCTGTCTATATTGCAAAGGACAGAAAGATGTACTGTTCTGATCTGCTGAATGATATGAAGAACTTCAGAGATCTGAAAGCACTGACAGATGAGTGCACCCAGATCATGATTGTTTCCGAAGACAATCGCACTGTCATCAAGCCTGTAAAAGCGAAGGTCTTTGGACAGAAGGAACTTGGAACAATTGATGTTGCTGTTCCGGTAATGCATGGTACAAACGGTGAAGATGGAACAATTCAGGGATTCCTTGAAATGATGAAGGTTCCTTATGCAGGATGTGACCTCTATGGTGCAGCAGTCGGACAGGATAAGGTACTTCAGAAAAATATTCTTAATGACAACGGTCTTCCTATTACAAGCTGGTTTTGGGTATACGGTACTGAAATGGATGACCATAAAGATGAAGTGCTCCGCGCGGTTCATAAGATCATTTATCCTGTCATTCTGAAACCTGCACGTACGGGTTCTTCAGTAGGTATTGCAATTGCTCATAACGATGAGGAATACCTAGAATGTTTTGAGAATACCCGTCAGTATGATGAAAAGATCATTACCGAAAAAGTTGTAAAACCAATGATCGAATTGAACTGCTCTGTTCTCGGAGACTGTGTCGAAGCTAGAGCTTCCGCTATTGAGCAGGTCGGTTCTGTTTCCGGCGATGAACTTCTCAGCTATGAAGACAAATATGAAGGCGGAGGAAAAGGAAGCAAAGCTGTAAAGACTTCTTCAAAGAGTGCTGGCATGGCTTCCACTGCACGTATATGTCCTGCTCCAATTTCAAAGGAACAAACAGAACAGATAAAGAGCCTCGCTCTGAAAACATTCAAAGTGCTTGGTGCTTCCGGTGTCTGCCGTATTGACTTCATGATGGATGCTGAAACAAAGAAAGTATATGTCAATGAGATCAATACCATTCCTGGATCGCTTGCCTTCTATCTCTGGAAGGAAGAGGGTGTTTCCTTCCCGCAGCTGATGGATAGACTGATTGCACTGGCACTGGACAGGGAAAGAAGAAGATCGCGCATGACCTTCTCTTATGACACCAACCTGCTCAGCAATTACAGTGAAAACGGTGCCAAGGGAGCCAAGGGTTCCAAACAGTAATTTAACAAGACGGACACTGTCCGCCTTTTCTTATGCAATGCTATAATAGTGTCGATAGAAAGCTGAGGAAACTTATAATATGTCTACGCCTCATAACAGTGCCGAAAAAGGCCAGATTGCAAAAACAGTATTAATGCCAGGAGATCCGCTTCGTTCCAAATTCATCGCTGAAAATTTTCTTGATAACCCTGTACTTGTGAACAATGTGAGAGGTGTTCAGGGATATACAGGTACCTGGAAGGGAAAACCTGTAACAGTCATGGCTTCCGGAATGGGAATGCCTTCGATCGGTATTTATTCCTATGAACTGTTCAAGAATTATGATGTCCAAAATATCATCCGGGTAGGATCAGCAGGTTCTTATGTTCCAGAGCTGAAAATATTTGATGTGCTGCTGGCTGACAGTGCCTACAGTGAATCATCCTATGCAAAGGAACAATGCGGATATGATAAGGAAATCGATTATCCTTCTAAAGAACTGAATGAAAAGATCAGAAAGTCAGCACAGAATCTTGGTATTGAGCTTCATACCGGCTGTATACACAGCAGTGATGTCTTCTATCGTGAATCAAAGGAATATCTGAAGACAGTAGAAGAACATCACTGCTCTGCTGTTGAAATGGAAAGCTTTGCTTTGTTCTCTAACGCACGCGTGCTCGGAAAAAACGCCTCCTGTCTGCTGACAATCTCAGACAGCTTTGTTTCGCCTGAAATCACAACACCCGAGCAGCGCGAAAGAAACTTCACCGATATGATGAAAATTGCTCTGGATGCTGCTATAGCCTGACAGTATTAAAACATCGCTTCAAGAAACGAAGCGATGTTTTTATATGTGTTCAGGATCATATACATATTCATGCATCAGACCCTTTGCAGCAGATCTGAAATGATATGTGTTTCCATTGAACTGAATCTGCCAGTCTTTTCCCTTTTCTCTGTTTTCTACCAGTTCCTCTGTCAGGTCAGCAGTATCTTTTAAGTACTGCACGCCAAGCTGTACAGATGACTGCCAGCGATGGCCTGGATATATCTTCAAAGAAGGATACTGCTTCATGCATGCATATAATTGTTCAATGTTAGGATAATAGTCAGACAATGAAAGACAGTCCGGCAGCTGCATCCATATGGCTCCAGAGCCCGCCGAATCCCCTGAATACAGAAGACTGTTTTCTCTGTCAAAGAAAACACAGGAACCTGCTGTGTGTCCACCGCAGAGGATTGTTTCAAGCACTGTTCCGTCTAGATCGAATTGCATACCTTCAGAAAGATCATGTATCTTCTCTATAACTTCTTTCTGTATTCTATTTTCCAGAAGGAAGAGATCCTCATGACGCATATATACAGGAATTCCTCTTTGAACAAAATCCGAAAAAGATCTGCCTGCATGATCTGGATGTCCATGTGTAAGAAGAACCGTCAGCGGAAGGTCAGTCAGTTCTCTGACCGTCTGATACAGCGTTTCCGTTTCCTGCAGTGTATCAATTAATACAGCTCTGCTGTTTCCTAGAATCAGATAGCTGTCCACATTTAAAGAAGCTCCATCGCTCTCATTGATCTGATATACATTCTTTTCAACAGAGTGTACTTTAACATCTGTCATATCTGTTCCTACTTCAGTTTGTCAAAACCTTCCTGATAATCAGCTGCCAGTTCCTTTGTTTCATCATCAGTCAGACTGCTGGTCTTCGCATTCTGCCCATCAAGCGTTCCTTCATGGTTCATAACAACCTTGCCATCCTTGATAAAATATACATCCGGTGTATAAAGATGCTTTTTTCCATCGTCATCATATTCCAGATAGTCAGATAAACGTTCCACCACAACATCATAGTCATCGATATCCGTGTTGCTTGTCCATGAAGAGTCTGCACGTGTGTTGATGTAGCCGACCTTCATATCATTTTCCTTTGCAGTATCATTCAGTACCGGCATAGCTTCCTTGCACCATGGACAGTTGGAGAAACCAAAATAGACAACGAATGTCTTTCCTGCATCCATATCAGCAGCCATTTCCTTTACCGTCATATCAACAAATACATGATTTTCATCAGTGAATCCCTCATATCCACTCATATCAGATTTAGGATAGCTGCTCTCTTTTTCAGAAGAAGCAGAAGATGCGGAAGATACGCTTCCAGCAGAACATCCGGCGAGCAGTACTGCCGCCATAACTGTACTTAGTATTTTTTTTATCATGTCCTGATTATACCCCATTTGGCAAAGTAAAAAAGAGAATGCCCTGTCAGCATCCTCTTACGAATTACTTTTCGTCCTTGAATCCATCCCATACAGGCTTACCTGTATATTTCTTAGGCTCTTCTTCTCCTCTTAAGACTCTAAGAGCAGCATCGCACATAGCCTCATGTTCAAACTCCCCAGGATATGCAGTGATAGGAGCAATCCATTCGCATCCCTTCTTGACATAATCAACAACCCCAGGGATTCTCAGCAGCCCGCCAGTCAGCAGGATTGCATCAACATGTCCCTCAAGCGGAGCTGACATCATGCAGATCCACTTATTGCACTGATACAGCATGCCCGTCCATACTCTTTCTGCTGTCTTATCACCTTTGCGAACCATATCATAGTAGATCTTGGAACTGTCTGAAGTTCCGAACCAGGAAGACAGTCCGCCTCTCTGTGAACAGAGATCACGCACTTCCTTCTTAGGCTTGTCATAAAGATAGTCCAATACATCTGTGACTGCCATAGAACCCATTCTGGTTGGAGTGAACGGTCCTTCACCGCCGCCGGCATCATTGCCATCAATCATTCTGCCATGACGATGCGCAGTAATGGAAATACCGCCATCAATATGTGCAATGATCAGATTCAGGTCTTCATATTTCCTGTCGATAGACTTTGCATAAACTCTGCCGGTTGCTTTTGCATTCAGTACATGCGCTGTAGCTCTGCGATACAGTCCCTTAACACCGGTAATGCGTGCCTCATCACAGAGTTCATCTACAATCGGCGGATCTACCATCAGACATCTGCAATTGTAGCGATCAGCTATCTGCTTCGCCATCTGTACGCCAAGCATTGAGCTGTGATAAAAGTGTCCCTTTACTGCGCGGGTATCTTCTATCAGCTTATCATCAACTTCATATGTGCCGCTTTCCGTGGCATAGCACGGTCCGCCTCTTCCTACAACAACATCGAGCCCCTCCAGATCCGTACCGCTGTCCTGAATAAACTTACGGACACCGAACATACGGTAGTCGAGCTGATCATTGATTGTATCATAGCTCATAAGCTTCGAAGAATCATGGAACACGCTTCTTGAGATAATGCATTTCTCATTTTCAAATAATGCGACTTTTGTGGAAGTTGAACCAGGATTAACCACTAATATTTTAAATATTTTCATAGTCATTGCCTCTTTTTCGCAACGCGTCTATCATACCACAAACAGTGTTTTCATTTTCATTCGCTTCTCTACTTTGTTGCTTAGATATCCTTCTTTTCAATTGCGAAGGAAGCCTCGCACAAAGTTGCAAATATTCCATTCGCAATTTTCCTGATATCTGCATCCGGCTGTACCTGATCAGGTATCATGATTGTAAAACATCCAGCCGCATGTCCTGCTCTGACGCCATTATAAGCATCTTCGAATACATAGCATTCCGCAGGTTTTAAATTCAGCAGCTCAGCAGCCTTCAGAAAAACATCCGGTTCCGGTTTGCCATGCTGAACTTCCGTACTGCTCACAACTGCATCAAAGTATCCATCCACCTTTCCGTTTCTTAGGTTCCTTTCGATCATACTGCGCGGTGAGGAGGAAGCGACTGCCATCTTCACCCCATTTTTCTTGAACATATCAAGAATTTCCTGCAGCCCTTTCTTGGCATCAATATGAACTGCTTCATCCTCCTGCACTCTTTTCATGACCTTGGCCTGCAGTTCAGATCCATCTTCTAAGTGATAGTATTTCTCGATAACTTTTTTCATATGACTTCCGCTTGTTCCAGAAATATGATGGACCCAGTCAGCTGGCAGCTCAACACCAATTTCTTCGGCTGCTCTATGCCAGTTTGCCTGCCATATTTTCTCCGTATCAAACATCAGACCATCATGGTCAAAAATCGCACCCTTCAGCATTTTTCATACCTCATTTCATCGCTTCATTATAAACGGTTTGCACTGGGTGAGCCACTTGTACCTTGTTTTCATTGAATGTATGATTAGTTAAGAGTGAAAGACCGAAAGGCCAAAGGAGATATCATTATATGTTAAGGGTTGGAATGCTTACCAGCGGCGGTGACTGTCAGGCTCTGAATGCTGCTATGCGCGGTGTCTATAAGGTCGTGACCAACAATGCAAAGGAACCTGTAGAGTTTTATGGTTTTGAGGATGGTTACAAGGGCTTGATGTATGGTCATTTCAGACTGCTGAGAGATGAGGATTTCACAAACATCATGACAATCGGCGGAACAATTCTCGGTACATCAAGAGTTCCATTCAAGGATATCCGCAAACCGGATGAAAATGGACTCGATAAAGTTGCTGCCATGAAACAGACATACTTCAAGCTTCAGCTGAACTGTCTTGTCATGCTGGGCGGCAACGGTTCTACAAAAACAGCCAATCTTCTGAGTGAAGAAGGATTGAATGTCATTACACTTCCTAAAACAATTGATAATGATTTATGGGGAACAGATATGACATTCGGTTTCCAGTCTGCTGTAGATATTGCAACAAGATGTATTGACGAGATTCATACAACAGCCAACTCCCATGGCCGCGTATTCATTGTTGAGATCATGGGGCACAAGGTTGGATGGCTGCCTCTGAATGCAGGGCTTGCCGGCGGTGCTGATATTATACTTCTGCCGGAAATTCCATATGATCTTAAAAATGTCATCAAGGTAATAGAGGACAGAGACAAGGCAGGCAGAAGATTCACAATCATTGCATGTGCTGAAGGTGCTATTTCCAAAGCTGATGCCAAGCTTTCCAAGAAAGACCGTCTGAAGAAGCTCGAGAAGTTCGCCTTCCCTTCCACATCCTATGAACTTGCAGATCAGATCTTCAAGGAAACTGGAAGAGAAGTCAGAGTTACAGTTCCGGGACACATTCAGAGAGGCGGTGCACCAGTAGCCTATGACAGAGTATTCGCATCACGCCTAGGTGCTGAAGCAGGAAAACTTGTACTGAATAAGCATTATGGTGTCATGGTCGGATACAAAAACCGTGAGATGGTATATGTACCCCTGAAGGATGTTGCAGGCAAACTGAAGACTGTTGATCCTGATGCTAAAATAATCAAGCAGGCAAAACTGCTGGGTGTCTCCTTCGGTGACGAATAATTCCAAACAGGTCGAAAGTGAAGAGCTTTCGGCCTTTTAAATGTTCTGTAATTTTTTACATTTTCAAAATGTAAATATTTGTATTGACAATTGAATTGGGGATGGTATAGTACTGATAACTTCTAAGAACGGAAGAGTAGTTATATCTAAAGTGAAAGCGAGCCGATACAGAGTGTGAGGTCGGTGACGGAAGATATGATGAAGCGCATCCGGGAGAAGCGTTCATGAAAACATAGTGAACGACGTTCGTCAGCGTTAATGGCAAGAGTGGCCAGTCACTAGATTGGCAACCAGTGTGGTACCGCGATTGTAAAGTCGTCTCTGGATATATCAGAGACGGCTTTTTTGTACAGGAGGATAAAGAATATGAAAGAGCGACGAAGAGTGTGAAAAAGAACAAGAATCAATTTGAATAAAACTAAAAGGGAGAAAATAAAATGAAAAAGACTTATACACTCAAGGCATTCGCTTCACTTCTCATGGCAGTTTCATTAACTGCATGTTCCTCCGTGTCAGCCGGATCGTCCTCATCTGCTTCTTCAGCTAAAACGGGTACAAAAAGTACATATGCTTATCTTCTTGATACAACCGATCTGCCAATGGCAGATTTGGATCTGTCCGACGCTGACGGGGATTTAAAAACAATACTGGACAATGGTGTACTGAAAGTCAGTACATCACCAGACTATCCAGCCGCTGAGTTCGTTGACGATGAAGGCAAAGTATGGGGTTCCGAAATGATGCTTGCCAAATATATTGCTGACAATTTAGGTGTGGATCTTGATATTGAAACAATGGATTTCAATGCAACACTGACAGCCGTTTCTACCGGCAAGACGGATCTTGCTATATCTGGTTTTGGCTGGAAAAAGGACAGAGAGGAAAATTTCAGTCTGAGTGTTGGCTATTCCGGAGATTCTGAAGCTGCGGTGCATACTCTGTTAGTTCCAGCCGATACTGCTGATGATTACACATCACTGGACGACTTCAGCGGAAAACATATTCTTGCGCAGTCCGCATCACTGCAGGAAATGTATGTCGAAGATGAGATCCCGGATGCAGATCTTGAGCTTGTAACAACGATTGATATTGCCATACTAAGCCTTACATCCGGTAAATGCGATGCGGTTGCATTGGACGAAGATACGGCTGAAAGCTATGCTGAACAGTCTGATGGAAAATTGGCTGTAAGTTCTGTTAAGTTCGACCTTTCTGCCTATGGCGATTATCAGGGGAATGTATGTGCTGCAGCCAAGGGTGAAGATTCACTGACAGATGCCGTTAATAAAATCATCAATACAGCAACAGACAATGGGCTGTACGCTGAATGGTATAAAGAAGCCAAGAAAAAGGCAGGTATTGATTAAATAATGAGCAGGGAAGGAGACTGAATCATGGGACCTGGGATTCTTGAGGTATTTATAACATACTGGCCTGTATTTCTAAAAGGTCTGCTTGGCACTTTGGAATATGCATTTATTGCTGTATTCTTCGGTACACTGCTTGGCGCATTGATCGCACTCATGCATCTTTCAAAAAATAAGATCATTTCATCTATTGCTTCTATCTATACAAATGTACTTAGAGGAACACCTCTGTTAGTACAGATGTATATTTCCTACTTCTTTATACCTATGGTAATTCCGGCATTGAATTCTATAGACAAGGTCTATTTTGTCCTGCTGGCACTGCTGATGAACTCGAGTGCATATGTTTCTGAGATCATCAGGGGCGGCATTAATTCTGTTGATAAGGGGCAGACAGAAGCTGCCAGATCTCTTGGCATGACAAAATCTCATTGTATGCGAAAAATCGTACTTCCTCAGGCGGTAAAAACAATTCTTCCGGCGCTTGCTAATGAATACATATCTATGATCAAGGAAACATCACTTGCCGGAACATTCTCGCTTTATGAGCTGATGTATACAAGAACAATTCTTGCAAACAAATTCCTTGTTTGGCAGCCGCTGTTCATCATTGCAGCACTTTATCTGATATGCACCTTGGTGCTTAGTGCGCTTGTTAAGTATATGGAAGGGAGGCTGAGTGTAAGTGACTGAAAACAATGAACTTCTCTTTGAAGTTAAGAATATTCATAAAAGCTTTGGATCCTTGCAGGTGCTGAAAGGAATAAGTACAAAGATCATGAAAGGTGAAGTGGTATCCATTATCGGACCTTCCGGCGGGGGAAAGTCGACCTTTCTCAGATGCTGCAATCTGCTGGAAATACCTGAAAAGGGACAGATAATCTTTGAAGGCCATGAATTGAATCCTGAAAAGACAGATATCGACAGCTACCGTCAGAAAATCGGAATGGTGTTTCAGCTGTTCAATGTATTCCCTCATATGACAGTTATGGATAATATTACGATTACACCGATACTTGAAAAGCACGTACCTAAGGCACAGGCTGAAGAAGAAGCACTGCAGCTGCTGAAGCAGGTGGGACTTGAAGACAAGAAGAACGAATATCCAAGAAAACTGTCCGGCGGGCAGAAACAGAGACTTGCTATTATCAGAGCTATGGCAATGCATCCGGATATTATGCTGTTCGATGAACCAACCAGTGCGCTTGATCCTGAAATGGTAAAAGGTGTACTGAACGTCATCAAGAAACTGGCCGAAGATGGTATGACGTGTGTCATAGTCACCCATGAAATGAATTTTGCGAAAGAAATCAGCGACCGTGTCATATTCATAGACGGGGGCATTATCGCAGAGGAAGGAACGCCAGAGGAGGTGTTTGAACATCCGCAGAATCCTCGTACACAGGAATTCCTTTCACAGGTACTCTAGGAGAAAGAAAATGAAAACAACATTCAAGTATGATCATTATTTTAAATATGAGGAAATGAAAAATAATCTTGAAGCTCTGCAGAATCAATACCCGAATTTGATGCAGCTTGAAGTCAACTGTGTAACACCGGAAGGCAGAAACCAGTATGCTGCTGCACTTACTAACCAAAAAACTGGAACTTCTCTTTCCAAACCCGCTCTATATATTGATGGAAACATACATGCGGGAGAAGTAACCGCTGCTGAAGCTGCTATGTATACTCTCGACTATCTCCTTACAAATTATGAATCTGACAGTAAATGTAAGGAGGTACTTGATCATTACACACTTTACATCATCCCAAGAGTTTCTCCCGATGGAGCGGAAAAATATTTATCTACACCATATACGCTGAGATCTGCACCGCGCGAATATATGTATAAAAAGGGCGGTATAAAAAAAGAAGATCTGGACAATGACGGCGTTATCCGCATGATGCGTATTCCTACTCCTTACGGAGCCTGGAAAAAGGATCCTGAAGATGAAGATCTGATGGTATTCAGACAGCCATGCGATACAGAAGGTGAGTTTTATGATATCTATCCGGAAGGCATTCTCAATGAAACGGAAAACGATAATAATCTGAAATGTGAGAAGGATGTGTGGGGACTGGATTTCAATCGTAATTTTCCACTTGGATGGTTTCCTGAGGCTAGGCAGGAAGGTGCTGGAAAATATCCTTTGAGCAATCCCGAAACAAAAGCACTCGTTGATTTCGTGCTTGCGCATAATAACATCGGAGGTGCTGCTATAGGTCATACAAGCGGAGGACTGTTCCTCTATCCTCCAGGAACGATGGCATCAGCAAAAGCATTTCCTTCTGACATGAATGTCATGAAATCTATCTCTGCCATGGGTGAGAAGCTTCTCTCTTACAAGCCTATGAACATCTTTGATTCATTTATGTCAGATCAGGAACACTTTGATTCAGGTGCGCTGGATGACTGGTTCTATCAGTCACAGGGGATTCCAGCATATACCGTAGAATTTTGGGATGTTTGTACAAAGGCTGGCGCCGCTTACGAGTGGGGGCAGAAAGAAACAGACAAACAGAAAGATCTGAAGCGTTTCAACGCTGTACTGGCGTGGGTAAAAACAAATGCTCCGGAATATTATGTTCCATGGCATACAATCAGCCATCCATCCTTCGGCAAGGTTGAGATAGGCGGCTTCAACAGTAAGTTTACAATGCAGAATCCTCCGGAAAAATTCCTGCAGCATGAATGCGAGCAGGATGCCTTATTCAATATTTCCTTCGTTCTTTCCCTGCCAAAGCTTGTCATGGAATCCGTAACAAGTGATCGTATCAGTGATCATATGTATAAGGTGACTGCTGTTCTTGGCAACCATGGATATATGTCAACACGTTTGACTGACGAAGCGGCTGCACTTAAAACAGTAAAACCTATCATTGTATCAATCAGCACTGACTCGGTGATATCCGGTTCAAAGAATACTGAGATACAGAATCTGGAAGGATTCTCCCAGACTGATACGGGATGCTTTTATGGAAATCTGACAACTTTGCAGAGTGCAAAAGCCAAAGCTGCTGTCACATGGATTATCAAAGGAGATCCAGGCGACATTGTTATGGTAAAAGCATCTAATGAAAAGAGCGGATCTGTCGAAGCTGCTGTAACACTTTAACAAGTATTTTTCCCGTAACGGCCGGCTGTTATGAAAACAGTCGGTTTTCCTTTTGCAGTGTTACTTTATTAATGCGTCGTAAATTGGTAAAATGTACTGGATCGAGGTATCGTACATGAAAGTAATTATTGCCGCCGGCGGTACCGGCGGACATATATATCCTGCATTAGCATTGGCAGATGAGTTAAAAAAAGAAAGACCAGATTCAGAGATCATCTTCTATGGATCTGAAGGAAGAATGGAAGCGACAGCAGTTCCTGCAAGAGGCTATCGTTTCATTCCGCTTCACATTGAATCAACACAGGGCGGCATGATGCAGAAGGTAAAGTCAGTTCTTTCAATGAAAGAAGCTGAAAATAAAACATTAGATCTTTTAAAAAAAGAGAAGCCTGATATCTGTGTTGGATTTGGCAACTATATATCTGTTCCGCTAATTACAGCTGCTTCAAAACTGCATATACCCACAATGATACATGAAGCAAACAGTTTTGCTGGAAGAGCAAATCGTTTTCTAAGCAGTAAGGCGGATGCCGTTGTCACATGCTATGAAGACAATGAGAAGCAGATGCCCGGTGCTAACATTAGACGGCTTGGCAATCCGCAGGCAACATTGGCATCTGAAACTGTCTGGAATCCGCAGGAACTTAAGGACTGCGGATTGAATCCTGAAAAGCCATTTGTGCTGTTCATGATGGGAAGTCTTGGCAGTTCCAGTGTGTCAAAGATCATCGAGGATGCTATTCCTATGTTCGACAGCAGCTATCAGATACTTGTCGCTGCCGGAAAATCAAATGAATATCAATTCAAGAACAGCAACCGTTCTAATGTAAAAATTGTTCCCTATGTAAATGGCAGAAACATGCTGAAGGGATGCACATTGGCAGTACTGCGCGCCGGCGCCACAACAATCTGCGAGATATCAGCTATTGGAACACCGTCAATTCTCATCCCGAGTCCTTATGTACCAAGCAATCATCAGTACTGGAACGCACATGCACTGACAGAAAAAAATGCTGCTGTCATGATAGAGGAAAAGGATCTGACAGCGGCAAAGCTTTCGAATGAAGTTAATACACTGATGAAGGATCATGAAAGACTGCATACCATGAAAAAGAATGCATATGCAGAAGGTCAACGTGATGCTGCAGTAAAGATGGTTGAATGGATGGAGGAACTTGTTAATGATTGATGATCTCTGTGAAAAACTTTCGGTTTTTGCTGATATGGATACGAACATGCCGCTTTCTTCAATGACAACACTGAGAATTGGCGGATATGCAAAATACGTAATCTATCCTAAGACTGTCGTAGCTCTGGATTCTATTATCCGCATACTGAACAGCAGAAATATCCCATTTAAAATCATTGGAAAAGGATCCGATCTGCTCTGCTCTGATGACAATTATGACGGAGCTGTCATCAGACTCGACAGGCATTTTGATCATGCCTATTTTGAGGGTGATGAAGTAACCGCACAGGCAGGGTGTTCCTTGATACGTCTTTCACTGGATGCTATGAAGAATGGTCTTTCAGGGCTGGAATTTGCAAGCGGCATTCCGGGAACGGTAGGCGGCGCAGTTTTCATGAATGCAGGAGCGTATAAATCTTCTATGTCTGCTATTGTGACGGAAGTATTTGTGTATCGTAACGAAACACTTGAATGGATCTCTGCGGAAGAATGCGGATTTACGTACCGTCATTCTATTTTCCATGATCATCCTGAATGGATCATTGTCGCAGCTAAAATGAAGATGGCCCATAAGGATTCTGCTGAAATCGATGATCTTATGCAGGAAAGAAGAAAGAGGAGACTTGCCTCGCAGCCTCTTGATATGCCAAGCTGCGGATCAGTGTTTAAGAACCCTGAAGGACATAATGCATGGGAACTGATTGATGGCATTGGGTATCGCGGTCATGAAAATGGAGATGCCTGCGTTTCTGCTAAGCACTGTAATTTCATTGTGAATCAGGGTCATGCTACAGCTGAGGAATATATGCAGCTTGTTAAGGATATTCAAAAAAGAGTAAAAGATAAATATGGTATTGAACTTGAAACGGAAATGGAGAAGTTCAATTGGAAAGACTGAAGCACAGAAAAGAAAATACTGAGAGAAAAGAGCAGCCTAAATCCGGTGTTCAGGAAATATTTGACAGACATCGTAAAAAAACAAGTTTGTCAAAATTCGAAAGGAACCGCAACAAATTAATTCGATGGGGCATACTCTGTGCGGCAATTGTGATTGTCGTCATTTATCTGTGCCTGCCTTCTTCCAGAGTGAAAGCTGTGTCGGTCAGCGGCACAAAATATCTAGATAAGACCTATATTGAGGAAGTTGCCGGTATACAGGAAAATGATGTTTTCTATCTGACGGTACCTACTTATGTAGAGCATAAATTGAAAAGCGATCCTATGATCCAGGATGCTTCAGTTTCTCTGGAAAATGGAAATATCATCAGTATCAGTGTCACCGAAAAAAAAGCAGTGGGATATCGATATGACAGCACTGCCGAGATACTTCTTGGCGATAATACTACAGCTGAACTGAAAAGCGATTACCTTGATATCATTGCCAACGTTCCCTATATAGAAGGCTTTACGAGCAAAAAAGAAACAAGACTTCTTTGCAAGGCTTTGAATAAAGTCGATCAGGAAATGATAGAGAACATCTCTGAAATCACACAGTATTCTTTATCTTATGATGATAATGCAATGAAAATACTGATGCGGAATGGCGGCTACTTTGTAGGCTCATTCTACAATCTTGATAAGCTGAATCAGTATTATGCTATCTATAACAATATGACGGACAAGTCGCTTTGTATTTCCGCTGATGATAACAATGATGTTGCCTGGCAGGAGGTCTGTCCATGGAATCAAACAAGCTCAACAACTGAATACTGGACAAACTCTGATGGCACTGCTGTCACTAACAAATACGGAGATCAGGTTAAAAAGAACTATTATCAAAAGGCTGATGGCACTGATGCATTGGACGCTGCTGGAAACAAGATTCCTATTCCTATAGACTCCGATGGCAATGAAGTGATTGATGGAGACTTCGAATCAAACTATGCCAATGGCTATTATTCAACAGGTACGCTGAGTATTCCATCAGGTGGATGATCTTATGCATTTGAGCCGCTGTGTTTTGTACATTGTTTGGGGATTTGCTATAATATGAAAGTTAATAAGGAGTTGATTTTTCATGACATATGAGAAGGAAACGAACTACGGAATGATTTCGGTATCAGAAGATGCAATTGCTTCTCTAGCCGGTCAGGTCATCACAGAATGCTATGGTGTTGTTGGAATGTCATCAAAGCAGGTGCTGCGTGACGGTTGGAGTGAACTTCTGAATAAGGAGAACTACAAAAGGGGTGTTGTTGTGCACAATACTGATGCGGGACTTGTCATTGACCTCTATATTATTGTGAGTTTCGGTGTAAAGATTTCCGAAGCCGTTAAGGAAGCACAGAAGAAAGTAAAGTATGTTCTTGAGAAGACACTGACTCAGGAAGTGAATGCTGTGAATGTTTATGTCCAGGGCGTTCGCGTAGTTAAATAACGGAGAACGAACATGGAAAAGATAAATGGTGAAGTATTCAAGGGCATGCTGGAAAGCGGCTGTGCCAATTTAAACAACAGTAAGAAAGAAATTGATTCACTTAACGTATTCCCTGTACCGGATGGAGATACAGGAACCAATATGACTCTGACTTTCAATAATGGTATGAACGAAGTCAGAAAGAGCGGCAGCGATTCACTGCCTGTCATCGCCAAAACACTGAGCAGAGGATTGCTGATGGGGGCCAGAGGAAACTCCGGTGTTATTCTTTCGCAGATCTTCCGCGGCATTTATCAGTACATTGGCGATCGTGAAGAACTGAGCGCAGCTGAACTGTCAGAAAGTTTTCTGAATGGTTCAAAACTTGCCTATAAAGCAGTTATGAGACCTACTGAAGGAACAATTCTTACAGTTATCAGAGAAGCAAGTGATTACGGAAATGCATATCTGAACGAACATCCTGAAGCTTCCATAGAAGAATACATGGAAGAAATCGTCAAGGAAGCACGTTCTTCACTTGATCGTACGCCTGATCTTCTTCCTGTTCTAAAGGAAGCTAACGTCGTAGACAGCGGCGGAAGCGGACTTGTAACAGTTCTTGAAGGATTCCATGCATATCTCTGCGGAGCTCCTGTAACTGAAGAATCTGCTTCTGCAAAGAAGTCAGAGGACAGGAATGAAGCCGCTTCGGGCTATAGAACTGAATTTATTGTGGACTTTGATGAAAAGCATCTGCATAGCTTCAACGAAGAAAGAGCAAGAAAGGCGTTAGAAGGTCTTGGCAATCATATAACTTTGATTGTAGAGCCTTCCGGTCTGAAACTCAGTATTCATACAATGACGCCAGGTGAGATCCTGATGCTTGGTGAAAGATATGGCAACTTCAAAAAAGTACAGATCGAACCTATACAGGATGAACTGAATCCTTCCCTTATTGATGCTGAGCCTGTTGAGCAGCCTAAAGAAGCTAAAGAGTACGGTATCATTTCAGTTGCAGTAGGAGCAGGAGTAAAGAAACTATTTACTGATTACCGTACTGACTTTGTTGTTTCAGGCGGGCAGACAATGAATCCTTCTACAGAAGACATTGCCAGTGCCATTGCTAAGGTAAATGCAAAACATATCTTTGTACTTCCAAATAATGGCAACATTGTTATGGCTGCAAAACAGGCTGCGGAGATGACTGAAGGCAAGGATGTTATCGTTCTTGCAACAAAGAGCGTACCGCAGGGACTGAGCGCATGCATCAGTTTCAATCCCGAAGAGACAGTCGAGAATAACACTGCTGCCATGCAGGAAGCAATTGATCACGTAAAGACTGGGTCTGTCACATATGCAATTAAAGATACATCTGTAGAGGGCAAGCCGATTCATGAAGGTGACTATATGGGTATCCTTGAGAAAGATATTGCAGTAGTTGCCAAGGATAAATTGGACGCTGCCAAGCAGCTTGTTGCTAAGATGATGGATGATGACAGTGAAGTAGTGACTCTTCTCAAGGGAGAAGATGCTACAGATGAGGAATGCAGTGAACTGCAGAGCTTCATCGAAGACAGCTATGATGTAGACGTTGATCTGCAGGATGGCGGGCAGCCTGTATACAGTTTTATTATCGGTGTTGAATAATTGATATAGGTTCTGACTTAAATCTGTCAGAATCTTTTTTTGTGATTATGTATCCTTTTTCAGTTTTATGTATGATTTTCACGGAACAGCAATGAATGTCAGTTATGACTGCCCAGCGTCACGCACAAATTAAGCGGTTTCATTCTGCGTGTGCAATAATAATAAAGTTGGCGCATTATTTTAAAAAGGATATAAGTATCATCAGGAATGAATGATGCTTTATAAGGAGGAAAAGAAAATGAGAAAATTAGGTATTTCGGTTTATCCAGAACACACCACTAAAGAAAAGGCCTTTGCATATATGCGCAAAGCCGGTGCTCTCGGTTACAAGAGAGTATTCACATGCTTCCTTTCTGTTACAGAAGCTAAAGAGGATCTGATCAAGAACTTCCATGAATTCTGTCAGGTGGCGCATGAAGCAGGATTGATTGTTTCAGCAGATACAAATCCTGAAGTATTTGAGCATATTGGTGCCACACCGTTCGATCTGAGCATTTTCCATGACATTGGGCTTGATATTATTCGTCTTGATGGCAACTTCGGTGCAATGGGCGATGCGGCTATCACACATAATCCTTACGGTATTATGATTGAATACAACGGCAGCGGGACCCTAGCTACAGACAACCTGATTGAAATGGGAGCGACAAAAGAAAATATGTGCTTCTGCTCAAACTTCTTCCCGCAGAGACATACAGGAATGGGACTGAACAGATACATTGAACTTTCTTCAAGATACTACAATGCCGGCTTCAATATGGCATCCTTTGTTTCTTCTCAGGAGAAAAACACATTCGGGCCATGGCCTGTATATGATGGACTGCCTACACTGGAGATGGATCGCGATCTGCCGATAGATCTTCAGGCAAGACATTTGAATGCAATTCATCTCTGCCAGGATATTCTGATTGGCAACTGCTTCGCTTCTGATGAAGAACTCGAAACACTTGCTCATACTGATCTTTCCAAGATAAATATGAAGGCTGAGTGGGTCAATGATTTAACAGAAACAGAAGAAAAGATCATCTTTACTGGAAATCACTTCCAGAGAGGCGATACAAATGATTCTATTATCCGCTCGTCATTGCCTAGAATGACATTCAAGGGTCAGTCAGTTCCTGCTAGAAGCAAGGATGGATTTACAGCTCATAGAGGAGATGTGCTGATCGTCAATGATAATCTGGAACACTATAGAGGAGAGCTCTGGATTGCAACAGAAGATATTGAACTGTCAAATGAATACAACCTTGTAGGTCGTATTCCGGAAACTGAACAGATCCTTCTCCCATGGATTAAGCCAAACTTTGAATTCGGTTTCATTAAATAATTAAAGAAAGATTTGTGAACTGCCCGAAAGGGCAGTTTTCTTATGATATTCATGATAGAATACCTGAGCAATATAAGGAGACACGATGACACAGTCGATAAAAAAAGGACCAACGATTCGCTATGGAGTTATTCAGGCCGGTTTTTGGATGGATTATCTGATCATAGGCAGTTTTGCTGCAATATTTCTAGGCAATCGAGGTTTTACTACAGCCGAGACTGGTATGATCATCGCTGCTGGTGCATTGATATCCTGCGTTCTTCAGCAGATATCCGGATCCTTTGTGGATAAGCATGACAGCATTCCTCTGAAATATTTTGTAACGCTGTTCATTGCTGTATGCTTTGCATGCATGGCAATTCTGATGATACTTCCGCATCGTTTTGTTTCAACTGCCATATTCTACGTAACAGCCTACAGTATTCAGTGTGCACTGTCACCGCTCGTAAATTCGCTCTGTCTTCAATTTACGAACAATGGCTATTCTATTAATTTTGGTCTTTCTAGAAGTTTTGGCTCTTTTGGCTATGCAGCAGCAGCTCTAGTTATGGGAAATGTAACCAATATGTTTGGCAGCGAAATCATTCTTCCAATCTACGTGGCTATATACGGTATTCTCCTTGTAGTTCTGTTCCTGTTCCCCGTGCCAGTAAAGGATAAGAACGCAAAAATCGTTGCAGGCAATGAATTGATTGACAGATCACAGCCATGCACTATGAAGGAATTTATTTCAAAGTATCATCGTTTTCTTCTTCTTATGGTTGGCTTTGTCTTCCTTTGGCTCGAAAACAGCATGATTGGTACCTATATGATCTATTTCATAAAGGATCTTGGCGGTAATAGTTCTGATATGGGGCTTGCATTGTCTGTTATGGCTTTCTCAGAGATTCCTGCAGTACTGTTCGGCAACAATATCATGAGCCGTATAGGAGCGCCTAGAATGCTTCAGATCAGTGCTCTGGGCGGAATTCTAAAGGCTGTATTGTTCTGCATTTCACCTAATGTTACTTTCTTCGTCTGGTGCAATGTCACTCATATATTCCTTTCCGGTTTTTACCAGGTATCCGCTATTTACTATTGCTATTCTATTGTCGGAGAAAAAGATATTGTAAAAGGGCAGGCATTGCTTGGTGTGGCAACCGGCGGTATCTGTGCTATGCTGGCAAGTTCAATTGGTGGATTTCTGCTTGAATTCATGAGCCACAAAATGATTCTTGCACTGGGCATTGCTGTATCTATACTTGCCGCTGTTGTTATCTTCTATGCAATTGATCCAAATCATTTCAAAAATGAGGAAATCCGCCGTATCTGATTCAGCGGATTTCTTTTTGATAACGCAGCGAATGATATAATAGTTTATATGAATCTGGATGATAAACAGCTTAAATTAACGCCAAAAAGAATTGAAGCAATGCACAGTCTTGGTATCTATGACACAGAGGCACTTCTTCGTTATTATCCATATCGCTATGACCAGCTGAATGCTTCTCCTTTTGATACATGGAAGGTGAAGGAGAAGGTAACTTTTGAAGGAACTGTCATTTCAGAAGTGAAATTATGGAGACATGGACACCTTTCTTCTGCAAGATTCGATGTTTCGTGCCGTGATCATGTTATTCATGTAACAATCTTCAATCGCCCATGGATACGCAATCAGCTTTCTATAGAACATCCTGTAACTATAACAGGCACTTACAACGGAGATGGGAAAGTAACTGCAGTCACTTATGACACAAAACCATTATCAGAGCACAATGCTGTTACACCTGTTTACAGTACACGCAGCGGCGTAACACAGTATACAGTACACGCTGTATTGCAGCATGTATATGAAGCAGTAAAGAATGATATCATTGATGACATTCCTGAAGAATATGCTCATAAATATCGTCTTCTTAGAAAATCCGAATCATACAGACGGATTCATTTTCCAGAGAATATGAAAGATGTTGAAGCGGCAGAACGCACTCTAAAATATGATGAATTTTTGCGTTTCTTTACTGCAGTATACCTCAGAAGGAACAGTAAAGAAAACAGCTTATCAAAACAGCCGCGTCATATTGACATGAGGAAACTGCAATCAGCCATATCCAGTCTTCCATATACTTTAACTGAAGGGCAGAGCAATGCCCTTCATGATATCCTGATGGATATGAAAAGTACGCATCCGATGTACAGACTGATTCAGGGCGATGTAGGGTGCGGTAAAACTGCTGTTGCAGCTCTTTCTCTTTATGCCTGTGTTCTCAGCGGATATCAAGGAGCTCTTCTTGCGCCGACAGAAATACTTGCACGGCAGCATCTTGCTACACTCCGTTCAATGCTGAAAGATACGGATCTCACTATAGAAGCACTGTACAGCGGACTTCCACAGATTGAAAAAGAACGTATCCTGAAAGATACTGAATCGGGGAAAGTTGATATTCTGATTGGCACGCATTCAATTCTGCAAAAACAAGTATGTTTTCATAATCTTGGATTTGTAGCAGCTGATGAGCAGCAAAGATTTGGGGTAGACCAGCGCAGAATCCTGAAAGAAAAAGGTGAACAGGTGGACTTCCTTCTAATGAGTGCAACACCTATTCCAAGAACATTAGCTTCGACAATCTTTGGAGACATGAACACTTCAACCATAGATACACTGCCTGAAGGAAGAAAGGATCCGGAAACAATATTGATCAGAGAGAACAGTTTCAGATCAGTGCTCAGCGATGTTAAAGAACTTCTTCAGGAAGGAAGACAGCTGTATGTTATCTGTGCAGCTGTGGAAGAAAACGAGGATTATAAAGCAAGAGATGTTTCCAAGACGGCTGCAGTTCTTTCAAAACTGTTCACACCATATAGAGTGGGTGTACTGCATGGTCAGATGAAGTCCGAAGAGAAAGACAGTGTCATGAATGAGTTCTATAAAAATCAGATACAGGTACTTGTTTCTACAACGGTTGTTGAAGTAGGTATGAACGTTGTGAATGCAACAGGCATGATTGTTTATGATGCTGACAGATTCGGTCTTTCACAGCTTCACCAGCTTCGCGGAAGAATACAGAGAGGCTCTGTAAAGGGACACTGCTGGCTTCTTACTGGAAGCCGTGATGAGCATGTTCTGGAACGTCTTAATGTATTAGTGAATTCAAATGACGGTTTTGAGATATCGAGGGAAGATTTACGCCTAAGAGGTCCCGGTGATATACTTGGTACGAGACAGAGCGGTGTGCCGTATTTTATACTTGGAAATCTGATTACGGATACTAAAATTATCGATACTGCCAAGAAAGACGCTGAATACGCAGTCAGGAATCGTAATAATCCTGCTTATACAGTTTTAGTGAACAGTGTCATAGAAGAGAAGAAAAAACACGCTGCAGTTCAATAGAAAGAGGCTTTATTTTGGATATTATAGACTGGCTGAAAAACAGAGGTATTACGATTCAGAATACAGATATGATTCATCAGGCATTTATGCACAGCAGTTATGCGCATGAGCATAAGAACGGTCATGACAATGAACGGCTTGAGTTTATGGGAGATGCAGTGCTGCAGCTTTGGAGTTCCAATGCAATCTTTCCGCTTGGTTTAAGCGAAGGACAAATGACGCGTCTGCGTGCACAGCTTGTGTGTGAAAAGGCATTGGCAACATATGGCAGGGAGATGAAGCTGAATCAGTTTCTGAAGCTTGGTGCAGGCGAGGAAAAAACTGGCGGCAGAGATAAGGATGCAATTATTGCGGATAGTTTTGAAGCTTTTCTAGGAGCATTGTTTCTGGATCAGGGAATGCCGGCTGTAGATAATATCCTGAACGAAGCAATTACACCAAGACTGGCTGATCCCGCTAATGTAGGAATCATCCACGACTATAAGACAAAGCTTCAGGAGTATGTACAGACTGATAACAGAAGAACATTGCACTATGAGCTGGTATCCGAGAAGGGACCTTCCAATAATCCTGAATTTATCATGAATGTCATTATTGATGATCTTGTTTTAGGCACGGGACGAGGAGATTCAAAAAAATCTGCAGAGCAGAATGCTGCCAGAGACGCTTTTGAAAAAATGGTTAAATAAGGATCTCAATATTATCTCATGAAGAAACGGAAATGGACGAGATAACAGAATACACTATATATGACGGCTTTCGATTGAAATGCCGTCTTTATTGTGATGAAGCAATGATCTGTCTATAACATCTCCCATTATCGCCATAAGCACTAATACATACTGTAGAAAGGTGGATATTACAGACACAAAATATAATTTTATAGAGACCTATCAGCATAATAACGGATAAAATAATTATGTCGTAGTGACTAAGCTGTACAATTCGCTTAGCTGTCGGGATGCGCTTATTGCAATCAAAGTAAGAATCATTGAAAGGAGATCAGTGCATATGAAAGTTACGGAACTTGTATCATTTATCAAAGAGGGGAAACTGAATAATTCCCTGACGTATCTGTATGGAAAAGAGGCAGTTGAACAGCAGCAGCTTCGTTATATTGAGATACTGAACAAGGCTATGAATCTTTACGGAGATAAAGATGTTCAGCTGTTCAGTGCTCCAGGTCGTACGGAAGTAGGCGGCAATCATACGGATCATCAGCTTGGCAGAGTGCTGGCTGCTTCCATCAATCTGGATATAGTCGCAGCTGTATTCCCAAGCACGTCCAGTACAGTAAGATACGCTTCTGCTGGTTTTAATGTACCGCCGGTTGACTTGAGTGAACTGGAAATAAAAAAAGATGAAATCAACTCTTCTGCAGCTTTGATAAGAGGTGTCGCTGCCGGCTTGAAAAGCAGAGGATATCATATTGGCGGATTTGAATGCTATGCTGAAAGCGATGTTTTAGGCGGCGGGGGAATGTCATCTTCTGCAGCTTTTGAAACACTGCTTGGCACTGTTATCAGCCATCTTTACAATGACGGCAACGTGACACCGGAAGAGATAGCCAAGGTCGGTCAATATGCTGAAAACGTATATTTTGGAAAGGCCTCCGGGCTTTTGGACCAGATGGCATGTTCAGTAGGAAGTTTTGCATATATTGATTTTGCAGATAAAGAAAATCCTGATGTTGAAAAAATATCCTTTTCTCCTGATGAATATGGATATGATCTGATCCTTACTGATGTAAAGGCTTCGCATGCAGACCTATCTGACGAATACAGTCTTGTTCCTCAGGAAATGCTGAAAGCAGCTTCTGTTATGGGACATCAGTATCTCAGTGAAGCTACGGAACAGGAAGTTATCGATCATGTTGAAGCAATACGTGAAAAATGCGGTGACAGAGCATTCCTGAGAGCCTATCACTTTATAAAAGAAACACAGCGTGCAAAGGATGAAGCAGATGCACTGAAGGCTAAAGATATTAATCAGTTCCTTGAGCTTGTAAGAGAATCAGGACAGTCTTCCTGGATGTACCTGCAGAATATTTCGGTAACTGGCGATCCTGAACATCAGGCGGTTGCTGTGGCACTTGCAATGAGTGACTCCATAATTGGTAAGAATGGTGCATATCGTGTACACGGCGGCGGATTTGCCGGAACAATACAGGCATTTGTTAAGAAAGAAACATCTTCTCATTATATAGAAACAATGGAAAAAGCTTTCGGAAGGGGATGCTGCTTCATTCTTCGTATCAGAAATGTCGGCGGCATCCGTCTTGCCTAAAGCTGAATGAACTGCTGCAGTTCTTCATTTTGAAGAACTGTTTTTATTATGAAACAGCTTTGAAAGAAACATAAAATCAGTTTCGAATAATTTCAATGCAAAACTCGGGTATAATAGCACATGACGAGGTACAGAATGGAATTGAAGCTAAGTGATACAGGAAATGGAATTTTAGGAAGAAAAGTAGATGATATAGACGATATTCTCGTGAAAAGGATTCGTTTTTTCAGCAGTGAAAACAAAGTTGTTCTTGATCTGCATACGCCGTCTCTTCTTCCCTTTGAGAAATACTGTGAAATCATCAATGAAATACAGGATCTGACTGGATCGGACGCAGAACTCATCCTTGAATGTGATTCTGCTGAAGCGGACAGCACACTGCTCCATAAGTATCTGAGCTGGCTGGCGCATTCGCATCCTGAATATGCAATGCTGTGCGAAACAATTTTCACTTATGACGCTGCCAAGAATACAATTTTCTTTATACTCAATGACCGAGAAGATGTTGAGAGAGAATCTGCATATCTTGAAGGTATTGAAAAGTATCTGCATTCTGTCGGTTTGGTATCTATCCATGCAGAATGCACTCTTGGAAAACAGGAAGCGGAACAGGTGAAAGTTGTTAAGATGGAAGTTCCAGCCGAGCAGAAATCAGCTCCGGCACCTGACTACCAGCAGAGAAAAAAATCATATAAGCGTACCAAGATGGAAGATTATACAAGGATCGATTTAAAGGATGTAAAAGATCCTGTATCCGATATTCAATTTGAAGGCGATATCTTCTCCATGGAGGAGATAGAAACAAAAACAAACAGATTGATACAGACTTTTTCTGTTTATGATGGAACCGATGCCATTATGGTAAAGCGTTTTGAGGGCAGAGGAACAACACGTGAAATGATGCATGATTTTTCTGAGGGAGATCATGTACGAATCTATGGAAACGTTGAATATGACAATTTTGCAAAGGATCTTGTTGCTCAGATTAGAGAAATAGAGAAAATTGACAAAGAACTTCCAAAGGATACTGCAGAAGAGAAACGTGTTGAATTTCATATGCATACAAATATGTCTGAAATGGATGGTGTGTGCGACATACGTGACATGGTCGACTATCTGTGGAACATTGGGCATCGCGGTGCTGTCATTACTGATCACGCTGACGTCCAGTCCTTTGTCAAAGCATTCAACCAGGCTGATGCACATAAAAAGAAAGATCCCGAAAGAGACTTCCATATGGGGTTCGGCTGTGAAATTAACATGGTTAATGACAGGCTCCTTCCCGTCAGAAATGCTACTGATGACAATATTGATGACCTTGAATACGTTTCCTACGACCTTGAGACTACGGGTCTGAGTGCTTATTATGACTCCATTATTGAATTTGGTGCAGTCAAGATTAAGAATCAGACAGTTGTCGATAGAAAACAGCTTTTTATAAAACCCCCATTCCCGATTCCGCCATACATCACAAACAAAACAAATATTACAAACAAGATGGTAGCTGACGCCGGATCTTTTAAAGATGTTTATGAAGAAATCGTAGAATGGATTGGCGATGATGTACTGGTTGCACATAATGCGACTTTTGATTATAACTTTCTCAATGAAGAACTGAGAAGAATTGGACAGCCAGCCTTAAACAATACTGTCATCGATACTTTGGATCTTGCCAGAGCTGTTCTTCGTGAAAGAAGGGCATACCGGCTGGGCAATATTTCAAGATATTACCATGTTTCCTATGATGAAGAAGTAGCCCATCGAGCTGATTACGATGCTGAAGCACTTGGGGGAATATTTATCTGTCTTGTCAAGGATGCTAAAGAAAAGTATAAAGTCAAAACAATTCGTGATCTGCAGGAAAAGACACAGGATGCTTCTATCTTCAATAAGCTGAGAAGATCGCATGCCTGCATTGTTGTAAAGAATCAGGCAGGTATGAAAGACCTTTACCGTCTGGTAACTGAATCAAATACAAAAACTCTTGCCGTGATGGGCAAAGCCAGCGGCAAGGAAGGCACTGATGTAGCAGCAGAAGCACGTGTACTGAGGAGCTCTCTTGAAAAGAATCGAGAAAACCTCCTTGTTGGTTCTGCATGTCTGAATGGAGAACTTTTTGAGCTTGCATGCAATGGAGATGATGAGCGTTTAAGAAGTGCAATGCTGTTCTATGATTACGTTGAACTCCAGCCTCTTTCTAACTATTCTACTGATATAGCGCTTGGCAGTGTTCCCTCTCTTGACCGTCTGAAGTCCGTACAGAAGAGACTTATATCCATGGCACAGAGCCTGCAGATCCCTGTCATTGCAGACAGCGATGCACACTACTGTTCCAGAGATCAGAAAATATTCAGAGATGTCTATATCATGTCGCAGGGAGTAGGCGGAGCTACACATCCTCTGTTTATCCGTGATGAATCTCTGCGCCAGAGAACAAAGAATCCTGATCAGCATATACGCTTTACTGATGAGATGAAGAAGGAGTTTGACTGGCTGCAGGATGATAAGCTTGTCGAAGAGATTGTTGTAAAAGCTCCTAACAGACTCTTTGATATGCTCGATTCGAAGGTGAGACCAGTTCCAAGCGGAACATTCCCGCCTCATGTCAAGGATTCTGATAAAAAGCTGAGACAGATATGTGAATCCACTGCACATAAAATGTATGAATATGAAGGTAAGGTTCCTGACATCGTTATGGATCGTCTTGAAATGGAACTGAATAATATCATCAAGCATGGTTATGATGTGCATTACTACATTGCCCATCTTCTCGTTAAGAAATCCAACGAGGATGGATATGTTGTTGGGTCAAGAGGATCTGTAGGTTCCTCTTTTACGGCAACAATGGCAGGGATTACCGAAGTCAATTCACTGAAACCGCATTATCTCTGTCCGCATTGTCACTACAGTGAATGGATTGATGATCCGGAAGTAAAATCCGGCTTTGATCTGCCGGATAAAGTATGTCCTAAATGCGGTGCTGTTATGAAAGGCAATGGACATAACATTCCTTTCCAGACCTTCTTAGGATTCAACGCTGATAAGGTTCCTGATATCGATTTGAATTTCTCTAACGAATACCAGTGGAAGGCTCATGACTTTATTAAGCAGGTATTCGATGACAAGCATGCATTCCGTGCCGGTACTATCGGTACTGTTGCTGAGAAAACAGCCTATGGTTATGTTTCCGGATACTGCGAGAAGATGAATATTACTGATATGCGCCGTGCTATGAAAGATTATCTTGCAAAGGGGTGTCAGAATGTTAAGCGCACTACCGGACAGCATCCTGGAGGAATCATAATTATACCGGCAGAGTATGATGCCGAAGACTTCACACCTGTCCAGTATCCAGCCAATGATCCTCATTCCGCCTGGAAGACAACGCACTACGATTTCCACGATATTCATGATAACGTATTAAAATTTGACATCCTTGGCCATGTTGACCCAACTGCTATCAGACTAATGCAGAAAATAGGGGACCGCAAACCTCTGGATATTCCTATGAATGATCCTGAGACGCTTTCTCTATTCTACACAGATAAGGCATTGAAGGCAGATACACGTATCTACCATAAAGAGACTGGCGCACTTGGCCTGCCAGAGTTCGGTACTAGAACAACGCGAAAGGTACTCGAAGAAACGCGGCCGCATAAATTCTCTGAACTTGTCATTATATCCGGTCTGTCCCATGGTACCGATGTATGGGCGGGAAACGCACAGGAATTGGTCAAGCAGGGACATCCTCTAGAAGAAGTTATTGGATGCCGTGATGATATTATGACTTATCTGTTAGGTAAGAATCTTGAACCTATTGATGCCTTCAAAACAATGGAGGATGTCCGTAAGGGAAGAGGTCTTCGACCTGATCAGGAAGAGAATCTGAAGGCACACAATGTACCTGACTGGTATATCGATTCCTGCAAGAAGATTAAATATATGTTCCCGAAAGCTCATGCGGTTGCCTACGTTATGATGGCCTTAAGACTTGCATGGTATAAAGTACATGAGCCGCAGCATTTCTATATTCAGTTTCTGACACTTCGCTGTGACGCTTATGAAATAGAAACAATGTCCAGAGGCATTGAAACAATACGAACACGGATGCAGGACATTGCAGAAAGAAAGGCACAGCGCAATCCACTGAAGCCGGTCAGCAACAAGGAAAACTCCCTGTATGACACATTGGAAGTCTGTGAAGAAATCTATGCTAGAGGCTATTCCATCAGCAATGTTGATCTCTATAAAAGTCTTGCATCAGAATTCAGAGTAGATCCTGATGATGAAAGAGTAATTGTTCCTCCATTCGATGTTGTTGACGGTCTTGGAGATAGCGTTGCTAAGTCCATAGAAGAAGCCAGAGACAAAGCACCTTTCCTGTCAAAGGAGGATATTGAACACAGAACTCAGCTTAGTTCAACAATGATCAAAAAGCTGGATTCAATGGGCGTTCTAGCAGGACTGGAAGATCGCAATCAGATGTCGCTATTCTAAAAAAGTTCCGTATCTGTATCATTGCAGAAACGGAGCTTTTTATATGTTTATATGAACTGCTGCAAGAAGCACTGCCATTGCAAGACCAACAGCGATAAGAGGTATTGCTGCAGTGTAATACGCCTTATATAGCGGCATCTTATAATATGCAATATAGGCTGCCATACTGAGTATATATACTGCCGCATCTGCTGCAAACAGTACAAAAGTCCATCCTGTACCAATCACATCAGCGCCATACAGCATGCTTATACACACCGCTTCCATAGATAGCCATCCAATAATCAGAATCAATTCAGTAGTAACTGGACGTTTCATTTTTACAGAAGTAATCCACGCACTCAGTATATATAGAATTACAGCTGCTGCTGCGGCAGCATATCCGCTGAAGAGGGGATGGCTTGGTGCTGAAGATGCAAATGCATTGAATATCAGATACATTCCATAGACACCTGAAACTGCAGTCAGTATAAATAGAATTATATTCAGAGGATGTGATCTCATGCCTGGATGGTCTGGGTGATAGGATGCAAGCCACCAGACTGTATAGAAAGCACAGCAAAGTATCAGAAACCAATGGCCTCTGTTAATAAATGAGATAAAACTCTGTAAAGAATCTGTATCCATAGATATCACTTCCTGACTGCATTCTACTCCATAAAATATTTTGCGGCAGATGCTTGACATGCTTTTATATACAGCAGTAGAGTAACAAAGGCACGAGATATGAAGACCGTAGATTGATTCTTATAAATATGAATGATTAAAAAGCCTGTATATCAGGCCTTTCGTATTTAAAGGAGAAAATCTATTGTGAAAAATAACATTAAATATATGTGCATCATTGCTCTGCTGCAGGGCTTTGTATTTTATGCGTCTATTTCTACGCTTTACAGAACTTCCGCGGGTCTTACTCTTTTTCAAATTTCGATAATTGAAAGCATTTCCTATATACTGACAATCTGTCTGGAAATACCATGGGGTATACTCGCTGACAGAATCGGCTATAGAAGAACAATGATCATCTGTTCCTGTCTTTACTTTATTTCTAAGATTATTTTCTGGAAGGCGAACAGTTTCTTTATGTTTCTGCTTGAAAGAATTCTTTTGAGTATTGTCTTTGCCGGTCTGTCAGGAGTAGATAGCAGCATTTTGTATCTATCCTGCAAAGAACAGGAAAATCAGAAAGTCTTTGCAGTATATGGAGTTATGGGCACTGTTGGAATGCTGATATCATCACTGGCAACACCATCATTCCTTACGCCATCGCAGCCATCCTGTCATTCTTCCTGAAGGAGGTAAAGGACTCATCTTCAGAAGAAAAGCAGAGCACGTATCAGATTATTCATGCTATGAAGGAAACCATCCATGAAAAATCATTGATCTATTTAGTACTTGCGGCTGGACTGATGTCTGAAGCTGTTCATATGCTGACAGTATTTCTGAATCAGCCAAAATATGAATCTACAGGTATGAGTACTTCGTCTATAGCTCTTGTATTTACAATGATGACCGTTTTTTCTTTGATAGAAGTATTTTCGGATCGTATCACAAAGAAAAAAGGGCAGGAAAAGACAGGAATAATCCTGTTCCTTGTACAAGGCACAGCTGCCGTGATACTAGGCATTTCTTCCAAGGCTGCTATTGCCGTCTGTTCGGTTGCGTTTATTGAGATTGCATATAGCCTATTCGAGCCTTTGCTTAGTTCCAGAGAACATTCACTAATTCATTCAACAAATCGCGCTGCAGTATTCAGTGCGGCTGCTGTAATGATGGATCTTGTAAGTGCTGGTGTTGATCTGATCATGGGAAGAGCAGCCGATATGAGTCTGACTTGCTCAATTCTTGTTGGTGCTCTGCTCATAGCAGCAGGAGGCTTTCTTTATCACAGAAGCTTCCATACAGGGCAGGAATAAGTGTTTCATGTATCTTGACACTAATCCATAGAAAGATGATAATAATATCGAATTGCTGAGAACAGGACAAAACTATCTAAGAAAGATGCAGAGAGGATTCCGGTCGGTGAAAGGAATCTGACGTCGAAGAAAAGCTACTGCCTGCAAGCTGCACCCGAAAGGGATTGCCGTACAGCCCACGTTAAGGGTAAGAGAGTCCGATGTATAATCGGGAAACAAGGTGGTACCGCGCTGATAAAGCGTCCTTATTAGTAAGGACGCTTTTTATATGAGCATCCTTGGAAGGAGAAACGATGATTAATTTTACCGAAAACGAAAATCTGAAAACTTTGAATCACAGCTGTGCGCACATGATGGCACATGCGATCAAGCACATCTGGCCGCAGGCTAAGTTCTGGGTCGGACCTGTAGTAGAGGAAGGCTTCTATTATGATGTTGATCTTGGCGATGCTACGATTACGGATGAGGATCTTCCTAAGATTGAAAAGGAAATGAAGAAGATTGCTAAAGATGGCAAGAGAATCACCCGTCATGAAATTTCAAAAGAGGAAGCTTTGGAGCAATTCAAGGATGATCCATATAAAATTGATCTGATCCAAAGAATGCCGGAGGGGACTGACATTTCTATGTACACGCAGGGCGATTACACAGATCTTTGCAGAGGACCGCACGTGGACAATGAAAAGATGTGCAGATATTTTAAGCTGACCAAACATTCCGGTGCATACTGGAAGGCAGATAAGAACAACAAGGTTCTGCAGAGAATATATGGCGTCTGCTTCCCGACACAGGAAGAACTTGATAAACATTTAGCTGACCTTGAAGATGCCAAGGCAAGAGACCATCGTAAGCTTGGTAAGGATCTGGAGCTGTTCATGTTCAGTGATATTGTAGGTGCAGGACTGCCAATGTATCTTCCGAATGGATTTACCATCCGCAGAGCATTGTCTGACTACATCATGAATAAGGAATTGGATCAGGGATATATTCATGTAGCGACACCATCCGTTGCCAACACAAAACTTTATAAAATTTCTGGTCACTGGGATCATTACAAGGATGATATGTTCCCAGCAATGCAGGATCGCAGAGATCCTGACAATGCCTATGTTCTAAGACCAATGAACTGTCCGGAACATATGATCATGTATAAGTCAAAGCTGCATTCCTACCGTGATCTTCCTGTACGTATTGCAGAAGTGGCAAATGACTTCCGTTTTGAAGCATCGGGTGCATTGACAGGTATAGAAAGAGCCAGAGCATTTACCCAGAATGACTCTCATATATTCTGCAGGCCTGATCAGATTGGCCAGGAAATCAAGAATGTAACCAAGCTCATTCTTGATGTATATCATGACTTTGGCTTCAATGACTATCGTTTCCGTCTTTCTCTCAGAGATCCTGAGAACAAAGAAAAATACTTCGGACATGATGAGCTCTGGGAAAAGAGTGAGAGTGAACTGCGTGAAGTGCTGAAGGAAATGAAAGTTCCTTTCTACGAAGCACTTGGTGAAGCTGCATTCTATGGACCTAAAATTGATGTACAGGTACGTTCTGCCTTAGGCCATGACGTAACATTGTCCACTATTCAGCTCGACTATCAGCTTCCTGAAAGATTCGAACTTGAATATGTTGACAGCGATGGAAGCAAGAAGAGACCTGTTGTCATTCATCGTGCTATCCTAGGATCCTTAGACCGTTTCATTGCATTCCTGCTGGAAGAAACAAAGGGTGTACTGCCTCTGTGGCTTTCGCCGAAACAGGTCGTCATTATTCCAGTATCTCCAGAGCACCATGCTGAGTATGCAAAAAAGATTGCCTCAGAACTTAGAGCAATGGGCATCCGTGCTACAGTTGACGATAGAAATGAGAAGCTGGGATACAGAATCCGTGAAGCACAGACAAAGAAGATTCCTGTGGAAATTGTTGTCGGAGACGGAGAAGCAGAAAATAACAGTGTCACTGTGAGAAGATATGGATCAAAGGATCAAAAACAGATGTCTGCTGAAGATTTCTATAAAGAAATCAGAGAAGAGATTGCGTCTAAAAAATGAAACGGAAGAAGGCAGAAATGTCTTCTTCTATTTTTCTCTCAAATGTGACAGCCGTGTGAAATATTGCGTCATAAGCAGCTGAGAAGCGTGGTTTTCCCGTATTCAATTGAAAGCATACACGTATATTTATTAAGATATATGTGCACGGAGGTAAAGCTTATGAAATCATTTCGTATTAAACTCGCTGCGATCGCAGCAGCAATTATCATCTCTATTCCTTATACTGTTTCTGCAGTATATGCAGACAATCAGGCAATAGGCACTCTATCAGTAAAGGTACAGTATCTGCGTATCCGATCCAGTGCCACAACTTTATCCTCAACCAGCGGCTATGTAAAAGAAGGCAATACTTATACAGTCTATGAAACTACTGAGTATGGAGGATATACCTGGTATCGCATAGCTGATAATCAATGGATTGCCGATAAGAATGGAGGCTGGGTTGATTACACTGCTTCAAACACAGGTTCATCTTCAACCGCTAGCACATCTCTTACAAAGATTGGCACCGCTAAAGTAAATGTCATAATGCTTTGTATCAGACAGGGCTCTTCAGTAACATCAAAGAGACTTGGAACTGCAGTCTGTGATAAAACTTATGATGTTTATGCTACAGCCTCTGATTCAGTATACACATGGTATGAGATAGGCGATAACCAGTGGATTGCCGATCTCAATGGCAAGTGGGTAGCATACTCGCAGACAGCGTCCGATACGCCTGCAGCAACTGCGACACCAGCAGCTACGGCTGCACCGACAGCAGCACCAGAATCATCTTCTTCAGCTGATTCTTCCAGCACTGCTCCGGCGGCTTCCACGATTGGTACAGCTAAAGTTATCGTAAATGGTTTGAATATCCGCAACTCATATTCCACATCATCAGCAAGACTTGGCACTGCAGTTTATAACAAGACATACAATGTCATTGCAGTACAGAGTGACTCAAAGTACACATGGTATGAGATTGATAATAATAAGTGGATTGCAGACAAGGGCGGCAGCTGGGTAGCATATACCGGAGCAGGAAGCAGTTCATCATCAACCGCAACAGCAGCTCCTGCTGCCACATCAACACCAGCAGCGTCCGTTTCCTATATTGGAACAGCTCATGTAAATGTTACTAAGCTTAACATCAGGAATGGTGCAGGAACAGGAAATTCAATTGTAGGAAGAGCTACTTATAATCAAACCTATAATGTTATTTCCAAGAAGTCATCAGGTGCATATACCTGGTATCAGATTGATACCAATCAGTGGATTGCCGATTACAACGGTATTTATGTGACGTACGTCGGAGAGGGAATGTCATCTTCACAGGTATCGACTACAACTACTGTTACTGGTGCTGCTTCCAATCCATATTATGGAGGATGGGGCAATTGCACATGGGGCGCTTGGCAGCTGATCTATCAGTACACAGGTGTTAAACTGGCAAGACTTGGCAATGCATGTGACTGGTTCAGCAACGCAAAGGCTAAAGGCTACTCAACCGGTTCTCTTCCAAAGGTTCATGCTGTTGCCGTCTATTCAAGACATGTTGCAGTTGTTCTTTCAATCGATTTTGGAACACAGAAAGTTTTAATTGAAGAGGGCGGATTCAATGGTGGACACAACCGCCGTTACGTTTCTTTCACAGGTACATATACACAGTCTCTGCAAGGTTATATCTACGTAGAGTAAATACTATGCATGCATAAAACCATATCATTATCAATGAATGATATGGTTTTTAATTGAATCTAAAAAGACACATGCCAAATCAATCATGCAGGCATGTGTCTGTATTTTTATTTCAATGCTTCAATTGCTTTACTGATGATATCAGCAACAGCAACGTCTTCCTTTTCACCAGTTCTGCTCTTCCATTCAACAGTACCCTCATTGATTCCCTTGCCCACAGTGATACGGTAAGGAATGCCAATCAATTCCATATCTTTGAACTTAACACCAGGTCTTTCATCACGATCATCAAGAATAACCTCAATGCCCTTTGCTGTAAGCTGATTGTACAGATCATTAGCCGCAGCAATCTGCTTTTCATCTTTCATAGAAATGATGACAACAGCGACCTTGTATGGGGCTACCTGTACAGGCCAGCTGATACCAGTATCATCAGCATTCTGCTCTGCAAGTGCAGCCATAGCTCTAGCAGGTCCAATACCATAGGAACCCATCCAGACATCCTGAAGCTTGTTGTTCCTGTCAAGATACTGAAGTCCCATTGCCTTTGAATACTTCGTGCCAAGTTTGAATGTGTTTCCTACTTCAATACCATGAGCGAAATGAACTTTCTTTCCGCACTTAGGGCAAACATCTCCCTCCTGAATGTTTCGCAGATCTCCAACCTTGTCAATCTTGAAATCCTTCTGGTTAACATCCGTATAATGGAAGCCAGTTTTATTTGCTCCAACCACAAAGTTCTGCATATAGGTAACTTCTTCATCAGCCACAAGTGTACATCCAATACCGATTGGGCCGGCGAATCCAACTTCAGAATTTGTGACCTTGTTTACAGTAGACGGTTCGGAAAGGGCAACCTCATTTGCGCTGAACATCTTTCTCAGCTTTGTCTCATTGACATCACGGTCGCCTCTGACCATTACTGCTACAGGCTTTCCATCAATATCATAGATCAGTGTCTTAACAAACTTCTTTACATCCTTATGCAGAAAACTCACAACTTCTTCTATAGTTCTTGAATTTGGTGTTTCGACGAGCTTCTTCTCTTCCTCTTTTTCATTGACGGACGGTTTCTCTGGAAGAGCAGGTGCTACTTCAATGTTTGATGCAAAGTCACAATCATCGCAAAGCACAAGTATATCTTCACCCAATGGTGTTACGGCCTGGAATTCTTCAGAAAGCAGTCCTCCCATAATACCCGTATCGGCTCTGACTATACGATAGTTCAAACCGAGTCTGTCCATAATATTCTTATATGCATTGAACTGCTTCTGATATGCTGTGTCCAGTCCAGCTTCATCTGCATCGAATGTATATGCATCCTTCATGATGAATTCTCTGACACGGATCAGTCCGTATCTAGGTCTAGGTTCATCTCTGAACTTTGTCTGCATCTGATAAAGAGAGAATGGCATATCCTTATAAGACTGTATCTTCATCTTGGCGGCCTGTGCAAACAGCTCTTCATGTGTAGGCCCCAATACATACGGCTGATCTTTTCTATCTTTTAATGAGAACATAGAGTGTCCGAATCCGGCTCTTCTGCCGGAAGCGATATATACATCTTCTGGTATCAGAGAAGGCATAAGCAATTCCTGACAGCCAGTCTTATCCATTTCATCACGGATAATAGTTTCAATATTCTTCATAACCTTCAGTCCAAGAGGCATCATCATGTATATGCCGGATGAGCTCTTTTTAATATAGCCTGCTCTTACCAGCAGATTTGAACTGATTGAATCTTCATCTTTTACGTTTTCGCGCAGCGTATAGAAAAAACTATTCTTTAATTTCATCAGAAAACCCTCGTTTCAACTGAAAAATTATACCATGTTCAACTTCACAAAACATGATATATTTCGTATAATGGTCGAAATATAAAGGAGGATGTGAAGATATATGGCAACGTTTTATGATGAACCGTCTCATACTTTCAGTGAGTATTTACTAATACCGGGGTACACAGGACCGGATAACACACCGGATCATGTTTCTCTAAGAACACCTTTGGTTAAGTACAGAAAGGGTGAGAAGCCCGCCATAACCCTTAACATCCCGATGATATCTGCTGTTATGCAGTCTGTATCCGGCGACAGACTGGGCATTGCTCTTGCCAAGGAAGGCGGCATGTCATTCATCTTCGGATCTCAGTCCATTGAATCACAGGCTGCTATGGTAGCCAGAGTCAAGAACTATAAAGCAGGTTTTGTTGTCAGTGACTCCAATATCACTCCTGAAACAACACTGTCTGAGATTCTTGCTATGAAGAAGGAAACTGGCCATTCAACTATGGCTGTTACAGATGATGGAACCTCTACCGGAAAACTGTTAGGTATGGTTACTTCCAGAGATTACAGAGTTTCACGCATGGATGGCTCTGTAAAGGCCGGAACCTTTATGACTAAAAGAGAAAAGCTGATTGTAGGTCATAAAGACACAACACTTCATGATGCCAACAATCTGATCTGGGATAATAAGCTGAACACGCTTCCTGTCGTCGATGATAATGATCATCTTCTGTACATGGTATTTCGCAAGGACTATGACTCTCATAAGGACAATCCTAACGAACTTCTGGATGAAGAAAAACGTCTGCTAGTGGGTGCCGGCATTAATTCCAGAGATTATAAGGAAAGAATTCCTGCCTTGATTAAAGCAGGTGTTGACTGTCTGGTTATTGATTCTTCAGAAGGATATTCTGTCTGGCAGAAGGAAACAATTGCTTGGGTCAGAGAGAACTATGGTGATACAGTCAAGATTGGTGCAGGAAATGTTGTGGATGGTGAAGGATTCCGCTATCTTGCTGACGCAGGTGCTGACTTTATCAAAATTGGCATTGGCGGAGGTTCCATCTGCATTACTCGTGAAACAAAGGGTATTGGCAGAGGACAGGCAACTGCTGTCATCGATGTTGCCAAAGAGCGTGACAGATACTTTAAGGAAACAGGTGTCTATGTTCCTATCTGTTCAGATGGCGGCATTGTCTTTGATTACCACATCACACTTGCTTTAGCTATGGGTGCAGACTTTGTCATGCTAGGAAGATACTTCTCACGATTCGAAGAAGCGCCTGGACAGAAAGTTGTTATCAATGGAAATACTGTCAAAGAGTACTGGGGCGAAGGTTCTGCACGTGCTAGAAACTGGGGCCGTTATGATCTCGGACAGGGAAAGAAACTTTCCTTTGAAGAAGGTGTTGATTCCTATGTTCCATATGCAGGTTCGCTGAAGGACAATGTCAGTATGACGACACTGAAGATCCGTTCTACTATGTGCAACTGCGGTTCTCTCACAATTCCTGAACTGCAGGAAAAAGCCAAGCTGACACTCGTATCCTCGACATCCATTGTTGAGGGCGGTGCTCATGATGTCATGGTCAAAAACTCCGACAACTCCTATAACAACCACTAAACAATAAAGGAAGCCCCGCATGATCAATAGCGGAACTTCCTTTTCTTCTGTTCTTTTTTCCATTTCCTGATCTGTATCTTCAGGTCCCTGCATACTGCATCCTCGCCTCTTACGGAGATATCCTGAAGTATGCTTATCAGCTGCTGCGCTGTTTCGGGATGTATTAAATATCGATCCTTTCCACGCATAAGATATTTCAGCGGTGAAGCAGACGTATATTTATCCTTCTGATAAATACGGCACGCAGCAATCCTGTCACATACCAGTTCGACTAAATAATTAAACGGCATTTTCAAGGGCGCATATTCTCCGTCAACGATATCATGCCAGTATTCCCAATGATGCTTATTGCGTCCTTTATGATGCATCCAGCCGCCAGCATATCCATACAGTTCCTTTTCATAATCATAGGGAGAACGATCGCCCTGATAGAACTTCACGCTTTCAATAAATTCCGACAGTGAGTACTTGGAAAGATCGTGACGCAAACCCTGTGCATAAAGACCGCATTTGAAGCAGTATTTCATAACCAGAAATCGGTGTGTATCAACAGTATGAAGATGAAGAAAGAATCTTTTAGCTAGTGGAATTTTTTTCGTGTCTGTATTCATTCCGTGAATCATATACCCAATCCATTTCAGGTGCAAGAAGTACAGCATAATACACTCATTCATGGTAAAATACTAAGCAGGAGTGTAATGGAATGACGAGACATGAAGAACGAGAAAAGGCAATGATTACTGTATATCAGTATCTTCTGGCAAAGAGAGATGTCAATGAACTTGCAGAAGATGTATATGGTATTCCTTATGCTGATATTGATACATATTTTACTGGGATTATTCATGATTCAGTAAATAACTACGATCGCTACAGAAGCTATATAAACGAAGTAATCAAGAAGGGATGGACATTCGACAGACTTGGTCTGATTGAACAGGCTATTCTTTTAAATGGATGCGCAGAATTTGATCTTAAAAAGACAGAATCTGCGGTTATTATCGATGAATCTGTTGAAATGGCAAAGAAATACTGTGACGAAGATACTTACAAACTGATAAACAGCGTACTGGATATTATATGAGCAGAAGAGTGGTAGCCGTCAGCACCCTGATTTATTATCTGAAGGAAACCATGGAAGCAGACCCTGTACTGCACGGCGTAATGATCGAGGGTGAAATATCAAATCTGCGCAGACCATACAGCGGACATTGGTACTTTTCAATTAAGGACAGCAAAGCATCACTGCCATGTGTCATGTTTGCGTCGAGGAACAGATCCGTAACTTTCTCTCCAAAGGATGGAGACAAGGTGATACTGACAGGGGACGTCAGTGTATACGAGGCAGAAGGAAGAATGCAGATGATTGTCTCCAGTATGCGTCCAAGCGGAGTAGGCGATCTTTATCTGCAGCTTGAAGCTCTTAAGAAAAAGCTTCTTGAAAAGGGATACTTTGAAGAAACACATAAAAAGCCGATTCCATCTTATGCAGTCAATATTGCACTTGTAACAGGCAATAACACTGCTGCTAAAGCAGATGTTCTCAAGACCCTGCATTCTAGATGGCCTATTGCCTCAATCACAGAGTATCCAGCCCCAGTACAGGGGGCTGAAGCCGTTCCTAAGATCATTGAGGCATTGATGAAAGCTGACAGGCATAACCATCAAATCGTACTTCTGGTACGCGGCGGCGGATCTTTGGAGGATCTCTGGTGTTTCAATGATGAAGCTCTGGCCAAGACAATCTATTCAATGAAGACTCCAGTCATTACGGGAATCGGTCATGAAATAGATTTTACGATTGCTGATTACGTCGCAGATCTCAGAGCCAATACGCCAACCGGCGCAGCCGAAGCAGCAGTTCCGGATATCAAAGAAGTCAGAAACTCATTGTGCAAGTATAAAAGTCACATGATATCTCTTGTTAAGAGCAGAGCAGAACTGGAAAGAAAGACTTTTGATAACGCTGCAGAATCAAATGTTTTTACAAGATCTGAAAGATTGTACAGCGAACAGGAACTGCGTCTTAACAATCTGCAGGAGAAACTGATGTCTTATACTTCAATTCCTGCTGAAAAAAGGAACAATCTGCATGAACTGCTGCAGGAGTTTAATCGATTGATGTATGCATACACTGCTAACATCCGTACCATTCTTCATACGAGTGACAGTAGAATTCGCATCCTGGCAAACACAAGACTTGAACAGACTAAAAACAGAATACAGCAGGAGCAGACAGAACTGCAGTCAAGCGTTAATAAAGGACTCACAGAAAGAATGAATGCATTCTCAAAGACTGCTTCTCTTCTGGATGCATATTCACCCGTTAAGGTACTTGCAAGAGGATACAGTGTTATCACAGACAATGGCAAAACAATAAGCAGCGTAAATGACGTTTCAATAGGTGACAAGATTGATGTCACTGTCAGCGATGGAAAACTGAATGCAGTAATAAAGGAGAAAAGCAATGGCTGAAAAAAAGAAGAGAACATTCGAGGAATCGATGCAGCGTCTGGAAGATATTGTCGGTGAGCTGGAGAAGAATGAAAAACCTATGGATGAAACCCTGGCTCTGTTTCAGGAAGGCGTGGAACTGGTCAAGACCTGTGATTCTCAGCTGAAAAAATTCGAGAAGCAGATCGACACAATAGTAAAGAGCAGTGAAGATAATGACACTGATTGATGAAAATCTAAAATTAGAGATTGAGAAGCTTCCTGAAAGCAGAGTTCGTGATGCGATGGAATACAGTCTTCTTGCTGGAGGAAAAAGAATCAGACCGAATCTTCTTCTGCATACCATCAGTGGATATGACAAAGAAGAGGACCTTGGCATAGAATTCGCCTGCGCGCTCGAAATGATTCACACATATTCACTGATTCATGATGATCTTCCTGCTATGGATAACGATGTTCTGCGCAGAGGCAGGCCAACTTGTCACGTTCAGTTTGATGAAGCTACAGCTATACTTGCCGGTGATGGGCTGCTGACGTATGCATTTGAAACCGCATCCCGCAGCAAAGCTCCTGCTGATACTGTAAATGCATGCCTGCAAACTCTTGCTGAGTATGCAGGCGCTGGCGGAATGGTGCTGGGACAGTGCTTGGATATAGGCGAAGAAAACAGTGCTACTGATTGGAGGGCACTTAAGAATATCCACCATTACAAAACAGGATGTCTGCTAAGTGCGCCATTAAAGATTGCTGCTCTCCTATGTGATCGCTCTCATGATGAAGTCAATTTATGGGAGAAAGTTGGATTCAATATCGGTCTTGCATTCCAGATTCAGGACGACATTCTAGATGTAGAACTGACGGCAGATCAATTTGGCAAATCAAATTCTGATCAGCGAAATAATAAAGTTACCAGTGTTACACTATTGGGAATAGAAGAAGCAGAGAAACAGATGAATGTACTTTACGATAAGGCGGAAGGGGATATCCGTTCATTCGATGAATTTCATTCTGCAGAATTGATTGAAATGATAGAAAAAATCAGAACTCGCAGAAAGTAAACGGAGGTTGCTAATGGATTTGAATCAGATTCAGAATCCGGAATTCTTAAAATCGATGAATGTAAAACAGATGGAGGAACTTGCTTCCGAAATCCGTGATTTTCTAATTCACACTCTGTCTAAGACCGGCGGACATATTGCCAGCAATCTTGGCGTAGTAGAACTGACAATTGCACTTCATTATGTCTTTAATTCTCCAACAGATAAGATTTTCTTTGATGTTGGGCATCAAAGCTACACGCATAAAATACTGACTGGTAGAGCTTCTGAATTCAGTACTCTGCGCCAGTATCATGGTCTTTCCGGATTTGAAAAAAGAAAAGAGAGTGAACATGATGTTTGGGAGGCAGGACACAGTTCCACTTCACTCAGTGCTGCACTTGGTATGGCAGTTGCCAGAGATCTCAACCATGAACAGTATGAGGTAATTCCAGTCATTGGCGATGGCGCATTGAGTTCCGGAGAAGCGATGGAAGCGCTGAATGAAATAGGATACGAGAAACGCAATATTATCATTGTATTCAATGATAACAATATGTCCATTTCAAAGAATGTCGGTGCAATCACTACTTCTTTTTCAAGACTCAGGTCTTCCTACGGATACAACAATATGAAGAAGAATATGAAACGTTCTCTTCGTACGAATGAAGTGGGAGAAGCAATTTATTCTGGTTTGAAGAGCCTGAAGGATGTTGTTAAGAACAGTGTGATTGATAAAGGCATCTTCGGAGATTTCGATCTTGATTATATCGGTCCTGTAGATGGACATAATCTAAGCGATCTGATACAGGTATTCAATGCGGTGAAAGGGCATGAAGGACCAATTGTAGTCCATGTCATAACCAAGAAGGGCAAGGGCTATCTCCCTTGCGAAAATGATAAGGAAGGACATTGGCATGGTGTAGGCCCCTTCGATATCAGTACAGGTAAGCCAATTCATAATCTTCCGGAAGGCTGCCTTACCTGGGCAGGCATCACAAGTGAAACGGTCAGAAGACTTGCTGAAAAGAATGATGATATTGTTGCCATTACTCCTGCAATGCTTTATGGAAGCGATCTGAAAAAGTTCTTTGCGGAATTCCCAGACAGATCGTTTGACACAGGTATTGCTGAGGAACATGCCGCAACATTTGCTGCAGGACTTGCCATCAGTGGGAAAAGACCATATCTTGAAATATACAGTTCTTTCATGCAGAGGGCATATGATCAGATCAATCATGATATCTGCCGTATGGATCTTCCTGTTGTATTAGGAATCGATCACGCTGGGCTTGTTCCTGGAGACGGTGAAACACATCACGGCATATTCGATATCGGATTGCTTACAGCACTTCCTAACATGATCCTGTCACAGCCTAAGAATGGCAATGAAGCACAGGATCTTGTCTATACCGCATTCCATCAGCAGCATCCATTCGGCATCCGTTTTCCTAAGGGTGCGGTCAGATATGATGGGCAGCATGACTATAAAAAAATACCTATAGGAGAATGGGAAATACTGCATGATTCGCCTGATAATCGTGTGGCTGTATTCACGTATGGAGAAAATGTTGACAGGGTCCTTGATAAAGTCATAAATAATGATCTCGCTGTTACTGTGATCAACTGCCGTTTCTTCAAACCTCTTGATACAGAAGTCATTCAGAATTTTGCCAAAAGACATATACATCTGATTTCCTATGAATCAGACACATTGATACATGGACTTGGATCGGAGATTCTTGAATACTGCAATGATCACAAACTTGATATTCATTTAAAGAGATATGGAATTCCTGACCAATATATACAGCAGGGAAGTGAACGTCTTCTCAGAAAAGAAATGCATATAGATCTCAATACGCTGATGGATGAGATCATAAAAGAAATACAGTGAAACTATGATCAAACACCTTTATATCAAAAACTTTGTACTGATCGATGAGCTGAATCTGGATTTTGAAGGAGGATTCAGTGCTTTTACGGGTGAAACGGGTGCCGGCAAATCTATTCTAATTGATGCAATCTCTGTACTGTGTGCCGAGAGAGCTAGTACCTCCTATATTCAAAAGGGAAAAGACAAGGCTTTGATTGAAGGAACATTTACACTTTCGAAACGTGCATCCGCACTTCTCAAGGATGCGGGCTTTGATACAGACGAAGAGACTACCTTCACAAGAGAGATTATGAATACAGGCAAGAGTACAGCCCGTATTGATCATAGGATTGTTACTCTTTCTTTATTGCGGGACTGTCTGAAGAATGAAATGGATATCCACGGTCAAAGAGACAATGCTTATCTTCTAAATACAGCATCTCATATACATCTGCTGGATGCCTATCTGAATGATAAAGAACAGCTAAAAGCAGTTAAAGATGCATATGATGTTTACAGTTCTCTGCAGCATGAAAAAGATAAAGCTATGCAGGAAGTCTATAACGAGAATGACCTTGAATACTTCAACTATGAAATCAGTGAAATCGATGATGCAGATTTAAAATCCGGTGAAGACACTGAGCTCGAAGAGAAGGAACAGCAGTATCAGTCCACAAAGGAATCATTTGATAAGTACAGCCAAATCATCTCCCTTTATGATGATTCTCTTTCAGATTCACTGTATGAATTGAATCATGCAGTACAGTCACTGAAAGATAATGACTCTGTTACTTCTATACAGACGCAGATCAATGATGCTTATTATTCAATTAGTGATGCCATGGAACAGCTCCACAATGCTTTTGATAATATGAACATGTCAGAAGATGACATCAATGATATGGAAGAAAGACTGTTTACCATTCAGAAACTGAAACGTAAGTATGGCCATACAATAGAAGACATTCTTGCCCAGAAAGAACAGCTGCAGAAACAGGTCAATGCTTATACACATCGCAGCGAATATTTGAAGGAAATGGATGGAAAAATAGCTAACGCTAGAACTGTATACAATGAAAAAGCGGATATTCTCAGTACAATCCGAACCAAGGGTGCATTGAAACTTGATAAGGAAATAGCTGTTCAGCTGCATGACCTTATGCTTACCAATGCAAAATTCCATACAGATATCCGGACAGGAGAACCCTCATCTTTTGGAAATGACAGAATTGAATTTCTTATTTCAATGAATAAGGGCGAAGATATGAAATCTCTAGCAAAAACCGCCAGCGGAGGCGAACTCAGCCGTCTTATGCTTGGCTTAAAAGTCATATTTACACGTCTGCAGGGCATCCGTACAGTTATCTTTGACGAGATCGATACAGGTGTATCTGGTCCGGTAGCTACCTCTATAGGAAGAAAAATGAAGGCTCTTTCCAAAGACTGTCAGGTATTCTCTGTGACACATCTAGCGCAGGTAGCAGCCTGTGCTGACAGCAACTACTTGGTCTCCAAAACAGACAGCGGCAATCAGACACGCACACGCGTAAACCAGCTGGATGAAAGCCATACAATTGATCAGCTCGCATTAATTGCCAGCGGTGAAGTAACCGATACTTCAAGAAAAGCTGCTGAAGAGCTGTTCAGGAGAAATCAGGCATAATGGCACATGTATATTTCCATGTTGATCTGAATGCCTTTTTTGCCAGTGCGGAGGTCCTTTTAGATCCTTCTCTAAAGGGGAAACCCGTAGCAGTTTCAGGTCAGACAAGAAGAAGCGTCGTTTCGACAGCCTCCTATGAAGCTAGAAAATTCGGTGTTCACAGTGCCATGCCAATTCAGGAAGCAATGAAGATCTGCAAAGATCTTGTAGTTATACCTGGACACTATTCTTACTATGAAAATCTTTCTGAACAATTTATAGGTATCATCAAACAGTATACAGACCTTGTCGAGCAGGCTTCTATAGATGAATGCTACGCAGATGTGACTGAAATGATACGCAGATATTCAAGACCGCTAGACCTCGCTGTAGCGATACAAAGCCAGATTCTGAGAGAAACTGGCCTGTCCTGTTCCATTGGTGTTGCACCAAATTTATTTCTTGCAAAAATGGCATCAGACATGAAGAAGCCTATGGGAATCACAGTTCTTCGCATAAGAGATGTCGAACAGAAAATGTGGCCTCTCTCAATTTCAGAAATGAGAGGTGTAGGCAGGAAGACACTTCCAATGATGGAAGAATTTGGCATCCGCACAATTGGCGATCTGGCACGATATAAGAACGTCAATGAGCTGCGTCCTGTGTTCGGAAAGAATACCGAGGAAATGATTTCCAGAGCCAACGGTCACGATGATCGCCAGCTGATCACTGAATCAGATACCAAGTCAATGGGCGTTTCTGAAACAATGCTCGAAGATGTTGTTGATTATGACCAGATCAAAGGGCTCTTCCGTTCTCTTTCAAGAAAACTTTCTGGACGTTTAAAAGAATCAAAGAAAGCTGGATTTCATGTGTCCATAAGAATCTGCTATTATGATTTTCGTAATTCCGATCGCTCGAGAAAACTAGAAAAACCTATATGGAAAGCAGATGATCTATTTGTTGAAGCTATCAGACTATTCGATGAGAACTGGGAAGAGGGCGATGCTGTGCGTCTTTTAGGGCTTTCTGTCTCTGACTTTCAGGATGATAACGGGTATTCATCACAGTTGAATCTGTTTGAAACTGACAGTGAGGATGAACGTCATTCAACAGATATCGTTCTGACCAGTCTGAATAATGAACTTGGTATGAAAGCATTTATGCGTGCCAGTGATCTTTCGGGGAATAAAAAAGATGGAACTCGATAAAGCATTGAAAGAATACCTAACACATATCACTTTTAATGAAGGAAGAAGCAGACGCACCATTTCGTCCTATCATGAAGATTTGAACCAGTATATTGCATATTTAAAAAAGAAGGGTATCGAAGATACTGATCAAATCAGTGAGAATGACATACAGGACTTTATTAGCATGCAGCAGAATATCAAAGCTTCATCATCAGCTGTACGTATGGCTGCTTCAATACGCTCATTCCATCATGATCTATCATTTATGTATGATTTCCCGGATCCTTCTCTGAATCTTGAAGTAAGAAAAAGCACCAATCATCTTCCTATCTATTGTACTGTGGATGAAATCAACCGCCTAATGAGTTCTTTTGATGACAGCGATCCTGTTCAGTATCTGAATCATGCTATTCTGGAACTGATTTACAGCTGTGGTCTAAGAGTATCAGAAGCCTGCAGTCTGACATTGAACAGGGTCGATCTTGACTCTGGTAAAGTTAGAGTGCTTGGGAAGGGGGACAAGGAAAGAATTGTTCCTATTCCCCGCGGCAGTATCCATTTTCTTAAAAAATATCGTGACATCATCCGCCCCTGCTTTGTAAAAAATAAGATCAACTACTTTTTCATTAATAGACATGGCAGAAAACTGACGTCAAAATACGTAGAGGATCTGCTGCATAACAAATGCATAGAACTGGACTTCAAGAAACATATCACACCTCATAAGCTGAGGCACAGCTATGCGACTCATATGCTGCAGGGAGGTGCCGATCTGCGTACAATACAGGAAATACTCGGTCACGCAAATATAGCTACGACAGAGATCTATACGCATGTTCAGAATAAGCAGATGTTTGATGCCTATGAGAAGTATTTCCCAGGGGAAGAAGACAATAAACTGGATTCCATTAAAGTATCGCAGAATACTGGAAAAACTGGCAAAAAGAAGTGATAATACACTTCGCAATAATTGCCTGTGCAAGATAATTGCAATCTAACATGAAATCCTGTATGTTGAAGGTAAAGGGAGAAAAAGAAATGAAAAATACGATTAAAGCATTATTTGCAGGAGCTATGGCTATCAGCCTCGCTGCCTGTTCCTCAACCGCCGCATCTTCATCTAAGAGTGCTTCAGCAAGCAGTTCCGATTCAGCAAGTGCTACAGAAGAAGCTACTGGTGAGCAGACAGCTGAATACACACTTGTTAATAAGACAGGTGAAACAGTTACAGAACTGTATCAGTATGTCAGTGAAGATGACAAGGGTGACAACCTTGCCGGTTCAGATGGTATGGCGGCCGACGCAACGATCACTTCAACAGTAAAGATGGACGCTTCCGAAACAGCTGATTATAAATGCACGCTTGAATTCACTACAGCAAGTGGATATACAGGGAAATTTACAACTCTGTCATTTGAAACAGTTACTATCAATCTTCTGTCTGAAGATGCTGCTTCAGGCGCTACACAGATTGAATTTGTTACTGAGTAATGATTCATCGGAAGATACGGGCAAACCCGTATCTTTTTTTACTTGAATTCGTTTATACTTAGCAGATAAGGAGATGGTCAGATGCTTCTGGATATGAATGGCATCATTTATGCATTGTCGTATGCACTTGATGAAGTTGAATCAGAGCTAGTAGGTGCGACAGTCAAGCATTCCAAGAGAGTGGCCTACCTTTCATACTTGATTGGCAAATCATATGGTATGAACTTTGAACAGCTTTCTGACTTAACATGCTGTGCTGCAATGCATGATAATGCATTGACACAGTACAACGAATCAAACGGCGACCGCGGAACAGATCCAAGTACATTTGGACTTCATTGTACATATGGGCAGAATAATCTAAAGTCTTTTCCATTTCATGGCGATGTAACAGGATTTATTACATATCATCATGAAAATGCAGATGGAAGCGGACTTTTTCATAAGAAAGAAGGGGAAACCCCGCTTCAGGCACAAATCATCCACTTAGCTGATATGGTCGACGTCAACTGCAACCTGTCGGTCATAACTTTAGAGAATTATGACAGAATAATGAAGTATGTTAACGATAATACAGGCACTATGTTTGCTGAAGATCTCATTCATCATTTTTACGAAATTTTCGGCATTGAATCTTTTCTATCAATCAAAGAACATGATGAAGACCATCTTCTAAGTGAAAATCTTCCGCATGAGAAAAGAGATTATTCATTTGAGCAGATAAAAAATGCAATGGATGTGTTCGGTAAAATAGTTGACTATAAATCGAGTTTCACTAAGAATCATTCATTTCAAGTTGCAAGCAAGGCTCTTATTATGGCTAGATATTATAACTTTGATGAGATTACGGCAGAACGTTATTATATTGCTGGTATTCTTCATGATATTGGGAAAATGGCTATCAGCAATGACATTTTAGAGAAGCCAGACAAGCTGTCTGATGACGAATTTGTTTATATGAAGACTCATGCTTGGTTTACTTATATCATACTGCGGCAAATAGATGGCTTTGAAGATATTACTGAATGGGCAAGCTGTCATCACGAAAAGTTGAATGGAAAAGGATACCCATTTGGCAGGACAGCTGATAAGCTTAGCAGCAAAGATAGACTGATGGCGTGTATTGATATATACCAAGCGCTCAGTGAAGACAGACCTTACAAAAAAGGAATGTCACATGAGAAATGTATAAGCATTATGAAGAACATGGCCGAGCAGGGATTGATTGATGGTGAAATCACAGCAGACATCGATAATGTCTTTCGTTTAACGGCCTTATAAGATATTATGCATTTTCAAACGTCGCATAACATACATTATGCGAACTTGTACGCATATAATAAATATCAATTATGTAATACTGATATTCGTTGTCAAGAACTCATAATGAATATTTAACTATTTATTATTGTACTGAATACGGCGATGTCCATGCCTTCTTACCATCTGCTCTTATCAGTTCGATACGTATATATGATTCTCCTTCTTTAAGATGATAGTCAACACAGCCATCCACTACATGCCTGAATCTCTCAGGTGTCCATATGTGATTGCTGTAAAATACCGCCATTATGACGTCCTGTGAGCATTCTACATGAATCATTCGCTTTTCATCATCAAAGATCACTTCATTGATTGTTGGTGCCTGGCTCGCATAGAAATCTCCGTCATATAATGCTTTCATAATTGAAGCACTGCTGAGGTCTTCCGCATTGACCATAGTAAATGATTGACATTCATCCCCACTGTATCTATGTGTATCATCTCCAGCAATTGCCGGCATCAATATACCATAATGAGTTGCCCAGATATCAAACCATGTAGATGAATCGCGTCGTTCACCATTCCACGGAATACCAGATACCGCATTGAATATTTCAGCAGCATCTACGCCTTCACATTCATTAATTGAAGCAGGATCCATCACAGACCAACAAGGATGAGCAAGCACTGCAAATCCGCCGTCCTTTTTTATAGTCTCAATAATCTCGCATGGTTCAGGATGATCTATCTTGCCAAAATCATTTCCATGCTTATTGGAAATCATTCCTATACCAAGTATATGAAAACAGTCTACATTTCCTGCTAATTCAGTGTTATTTCCCCCTGTATCCCATTCCACACCCGAAAGCATAAGCATGCTATTCATTTTAATTTCCTGATTATCCAATATTCCCGTGGTATTTGGCTCAATTGTGACACTTGGCTTACGATGATCGGTAATTGCAATAAAGTCATACCCCTTCTTCTCATATATATGAATAGCCTCAGCCGTGCTGACATGTC
>JBFLGD010000020.1:0-32172 GCA_041859965.1 Bulleidia sp.
CAGTTTGTCATCATTATCGGTGCTTCAACTCTGCTCTACACGCCGTTTGTCCTAGCTTCAAATAGACAGACTGCAGAACCAGCAGCAGCTTAAAACATATAAAAATTCAGCTATCGTCTGCAATCGATAGAAAGTGAATTCTGGGACTGACAGCTAAATGTCAGTCCTTTTATAATCTATGCAAGCATGAAAGCATGCTTGCATGCTGGATGAAAAATACGGCCGCATAGAATAATGCGTAGCATTCGTCTGCTCATACAGTATTTAGTCGCGCGTTCATCGTTGAAATTATTCAGATAATAATCTTCGTAAACGCTTGCAATGCATGCTTAGTTGTTGGATAATATTGGCATGGCTGAAAGTAAAAACAAACAGAAATTATCGAAGGATGAGCTTCACGCTGAGAACGAACATATTCGTACAAAAATGCATTCGCGTGACATGATGACCAAAGAGGATTCACAGTATATTGTTGATTCTCTGAAGCCAAAAAATCTTGCCATCTATGCATTGACAGTGTTCCTCCCGATTATCGGTGTTCCGATTATCTGGAAAAAGCAGAAGCAGATGAAACTGAGAAATACTGCAGTATATGTCTGGACATTTGTAGGCATTATTATTGTGGTTGAACAGGTGATTGTTGCTCTTCGTTATTTCAATGTCATTTCGTGACATGATGGAAGCCTGCGGGCTTCTTTTCTTATGCGTTTTTGAATAAGAGCGGTCAGATATACGGTGCGGTGGCATTATGTTATAATTTCTGTTAAACGTACATGTTTTCAGTGTACCGGAACAGGTGTAGATATATGAATCACGAGATAAGAAAACTGACGGATGGGGCAATGATGGCAGCCATCATTGGCGTGCTCCTTCTGATAAACAGACAGACAGCAGGGCTGCTCGAGAGTTTATTCATCTTTGCTTTTCCCCTGCCACTAGTATTCTATGGTGCAAAATATGGATGGAAGAGCAGCTGGATGGTATTTGCTGCGGTCATTCTGCTTGCATGTATTCTTGGAACGCCGCAGACAATATTTTATGTAGCAAGTGAATCGCTGATTGGTATTGTGTATGGATGCGGGATTCACCTGCATCGCTCTACACGCTCTCTTGTGCTTACGACGATACTGATGGCTGTGGCTGCAGACATTGCTTCCATGCTGGTCTTCGCAAGCTTCTTTGGATATGATCTGGCATCTGAAGTGACCGCATATCAGTCATCGATCAATCAGGTTATTTCACAGACGGGAACGACAGCATTTGCAAATATAGATATTTCCTCAATGATCAAGACAGTAATTGTGGTTTCAACAGTTCTTTCCGGTGTTATGGAAGGTCTTGCAACACATCTGCTTTCCAGACTGCTTCTGAAGAGGCTTAGAATAGATGTGGAACCTTTGCATTCAATGAAGGATTACTATCCGCCAAGATGGACTGGCTATCTTGGTCTGGCGGGATTTGTTATGTTCTGCTATTCCTATACACAGACGATACCAAATGAAACACTGATGTATTTCATGCAGGGGGCAGGACTTGTTGGAACGTTCTATCTTTGCTTTTACGCAGTCTTGGGAATGAGTATGCTGCTGACGCCTGTTTTTCAGAGCAAGGCTATCGCTATAGTATTGAGTATTGGACTGCTGCTGTTTATGTCTCCGGTCATGGCTTTGATCGGATTCCTGTATATATCTACGAATCTTCATGAGAAATTCATGAAGGGAGGAATGAATGATGCGGCGTAAGATCGCAAATATGAAGCATATTATTGCAGGTCTCATTATTCTGCAGGCAGCGGTATTTCTGGTGCTGGCTATTTTTATTCACATTGATGTGATTGCTGCAGGTGCAGTACTTGCGGGCGAGACAATTATGGTCCTGCTTGTTACAGAACGCTATGATGCAGCCCTTGAGGATCTTTCTTCGGGTGTTAAAAACACACTTGGTTCGGCCGCCGAAGAAGCTTATCTGACTGGCGAAGTGGGTATGCTGATCTATGATGATTCCTATGTCATTACATGGATGAGCGAACTGTTTGAGGTGAGAAACCTGGATAAGGTTGGTCATAAGCTGCTGAACTGGGTGCCTGAAGCGGATGATCTGATCTCGGGAAAAACAGATACTGCTCATGTTACTCTTGATGAACGCGTCTATGAAATCAGCCGTAAGGAAGATGCACCGGTGCTGTTTTTCAAAGATGTTACAGAACTGAGTGAAGTAACTAGAAAGTACAATGATGAAGCGACTGTACTAGGTATAGCAAGCTTTGACAACTACGATGAAAGTACAGAGTATGCGGATGAGACTGATGCTGCGAATATCTCTGCTGCTGTTCGTGTACCTGTCAATGAATACTGCACGGCACATAAGATACTGACGAAGAGACTGGGCAATTCAAGATATCTCCTTATATTAAATGAGAAGACATTTGCAGAACTTGCTGCAGATCATTTCTCAATACTTGGAAAGGTCAGAAAGGCAGCACAGAAACTGGATGTTTCCATTACTCTGTCTATGGCTTTTGCTAGAGGCACTGCCGATCTGGAAGAGCTGGATGACATGGTCTCCAATCTGATGGATCTTGCACAGACAAGAGGCGGTGATCAGGTTGCCGTACAGGAGGCAGGAGAGGATGTACGCTACTTTGGCGGTTCCTCGGAAGCTACCGAAAAGCGAAGCAGAGTCAGGGTGCGCGTTATCTCACATGCTCTGCGTGATCTGATTCAGCGCTCATCCAATGTTATTATCTGCGGACATAGAACGGCTGATTTCGACTGTATCGGTTCAGCTATTGCTATTGCGCAGATGGTTAAGGCACTGCACCGCAAGGCAGTTATTATTGCCAAGACAGGCGGCATTGAAGAAAAACTGAATGCGGTTCTTGAAGCAAACAGCAGTGAACTGGCTAATGAGGTCACGTTTGTTACGGAAAATGAAGCTTTGAATCAGCTGAGCGGAAGTACTCTCGTCATTATGACGGATCATCATAATCTGAAACAGTCCAATGGTTCCAAGGTGCTGGAGAATGCACGCAAGGTTGTTGTTATTGATCATCATAGAAGAAGTACGGATATGGGCGTGAAACCTGTTCTTGTATATATAGAAGCAGGCGCTTCCAGTACCAGCGAGCTGCTGACCGAAATGATCCCTTATGTTTCCAACAGTACGGATATCAGTCCTCTGGATGCAACCATTATGATGACTGGTATGATAGTGGATACACAGCAGTTCAGAGTGCGTACAGGCAGCCGAAGCTACGATGCTGCGAGTGCATTGCGTGAATACGGTGCTGATCCGCAGACAGCGAATGGCTATCTGAAGGATACTTTTGATGAATTCCTGGAGAAGGAAAAGGTACTGCAGAAATCTGAACGATATGATCATGGTGTTGTACTTGCACCTATCACTGAAATGAATCTGTCACGTTCCATCATGTCACAGGTGGCTGACAGACTGCTGGGCATACAGGATGTACATGCGGCGTTTGTTCTGTCAAAGGACACAGATGGTGAATATGCTATCAGTGCAAGATCAGACGGAAAGATCAATGTACAGCTGATTATGGAGAAAATGGGAGGCGGCGGACATCTGTCTGCGGCCGCAATGCAGAGAACCAGCGGTTCCATAGAAGATATCAGAAAGGAACTGCTGAAGATTCTCGATGAGTATTTCAAGGAGGAGGAAACAGATGAAAGTGATTCTTAAGGAAAATGTAAAGAATGTTGGAAAGAAGGGCGAAATTGTTACTGTAGCAGATGGCTATGCTCGCAACTTTCTGATTGCTAGAGGCAAGGCTGTTGCTGAGAGCAAGACTTCTCTTGAGGTCCTCGGTGTACAGAAGGCAGAGGAAGCAGCAGAAGAAGCCAAACAGGTAGCTGAGGCACAGAAAACAGCTGCTGTTATGGAAAAGAAGATGCTGACATTTACGGTGAAGTCAGGTGCTGAGGGACGTGTGTTCGGTTCTGTTTCCACAAAGCAGATCGTAGAAGCACTGAATCGTGAAGGAATTCATGTGGACAAAAGAAAGATCATGGACACTTCTCCGATTCAGTCGCTTGGCACAACAAAGGTAAGAATTGAATTGCATAAGGGAGTAGTTGGAACGATCCGTGTCAATGTGGTCGGGAGTGAGAAATAATGCCTAAGGAACTTCCATCTGCTCCTGAAGCGGAAGCCAGTCTGCTTGGCACGATGATGGTCTATCCCCGTTCTGCACAGATCGCAATGGAGGAAGGCTTAAGCGAAGATGATTTCTTTGTGGATGCCAACCGCCGTATTTTCATTGCGATTCGCGATCTGTATGGACAGGGCTCGCAGATTGACCCTTCCACTGTATCTACACGTCTGCGTGACATGAATCTTCTGGACCGCATGGGTGGGATGGAATATCTTACTTCTCTGGTAGGAGCAGCTGTAACAAGCGCTAATACTAAGGAATATGTCACAATGATCCATGACAAGGCTGTTATCCGTCAGATGATTGAAACAGGGCGGAAGATTGCCGAGGATGGACTGGATGGTCAGACAGACATTAATGATTATTTGGACCAATCTGAGAAAGCAATTCTGAATGTATCAAGAAATAGAAGAGCCGGAGAATTCAAACAGCCGCAGGAACTGATGAACAGTGTTTTGGATCAGATCCATGCGATGAGTGAGAATCATTCTGAAATCACTGGCTATAAAACCGGTCTGAATGCACTGGACCATGTGACACATGGTCTGCAGAAGGGAGACTTGATCATTCTGGCTGCCCGTCCTTCCATGGGAAAGACAGCTGTTGCTTTGAATCTGGCTTCCAATGTAGCAGCGTACAATCCAAGTGGAGCAGTTGCTATCTTCTCTCTTGAAATGTCTGCAGAGCAGCTGGAAATGCGTCTGTTAAGTGCGAAGGGGCATATTGAAGGTGACAAACTGAAAACAGGAAGACTGAGCAACAATGAATGGAATGCAGTGAATGAAGCAGCAGGTGAACTGATGCGTGCAAAAATATTCATTGATGATACCCCAGGAATCAAAGTGCCGGAGATCTTTTCCAAGTGCCGGAGACTGCAGTCGGATCAGGGATTGAATCTGGTCATCATCGACTATATTCAGCTGATCACAGGATCTTCAGGACATTCCGGAGAAAACAGACAGCAGGAAGTATCTGATATTTCTAGATCTCTGAAGGAACTGGCCAGAGAACTGAAGGTGCCGGTAATTGCACTGTCACAGCTGTCAAGAACTGTAGAACAGCGTGAAAGCAAGAAACCAATGCTGAGCGACCTGCGTGAATCCGGTGCTATTGAGCAGGATGCTGATATTGTCATGATGCTGTACCGTGAATCTTACTATGATGAGGAGGCTAAGGCGGAAGCGGATAAGAATGGAAGCGAACGTCTTGAAATCAATATTGCCAAGCATAGAAACGGTGCGACCAAGAGACTGCTGTTTGCTTTTGAACCGCCGACCAATGCCCTGTACAATATTGAGCAGGGAGACCAGCCTGAAGAAGAATAATGCAATGAAAGGGAGGACGGAGTATGAAGAAAGTACTGACACTTGCTGTATGCGTTCTGGCAAGTATTGGCATCGTCATATTTCTGCCTTCCTTTTTTCATGTATTTACAGGCACATCACTTGGCAAGGGTATAGAAACAGAAGGTATGTTCAATCAGACCGTTACCGGCATACAGAGCAAGCCTTCCACGGTGTATAAGCTCTATAACGATGGAGAACTTCTTGGCACTGTCAGTAGTACGGATAAGATAGCCGATCATCTGAAGGAAGTTTACAGCGATAAGTATGAGGAGGAGTTCCCTGGAAGTGCAGTGCATCTAGGCCGGGATATGTATATGACGGAAGAAATTGGCTATCTGACATATTCTGATGTAGATGATCAAATCATTCAGTATCTGGATGACAATGAACTGTACAGTCTTGAAGCAACGCAGGTGTCCATAGCGGAAGAAGGTGAAGTCACCGCGCGAATGTATGTCATGGATGAGCAGCTCTATCAGGATGCTCTGAATGAATACATCTCTTACTTCATTGATCCGAAGGTTCTTGCTTCAATCAAAAATGGTGATGCTGTCAGTGACCTGACATCCTATGGGACCAAGGAAACAGGCGTCTCTATTTCCCAGGACATAAAAACAGCAAAGGCCAATGCTTCTCCAAAGGAGATCAGACTGACAAAAAAGGAAATTCTGGAGTATCTGGAATATGGAGATGAACAGAACAGAGAATACTACACTGTTCAGGCATACGATACAGTTGCCGGTGTAGGTGCGAAGAACTATGGCCTCTCGGCCGCTCAGGTAATGAATATCAACCGTGATAAGATCAGCAGTACGGATCAGGTTCTACCAGAAGGCGAGTCTCTCTGTGTCACCTACTTTGAGTCACCGATCGATATTGTTGTGACAAAGCAGACACTGCGCCAGGAAAGTGTATTCTTTGAGACACAGTATACTGAGGATGACAGTATGACCATAGGCACGCAGGAAGTGCGTCAGGAGGGACAGAACGGTACCAGAAATGCACTGTATGATGAGAAGTGGATCAATGGGGTTCTGAGCGGCGGCTCTCTTTCATCTTCTGTAGATACAAAGCAGCCGATCAGTGAAGTAGTGGCAGTAGGTACGGCTTCTAATCCCGGCGTAGGAACAGGGGTGTTTCGCTATCCTGTGGATAATGCAGCGATCACATGCCACTGGGGCTGCTATCTGGGACACAGAGGTACAGACTTTATCAATAAGTATGAAAGATGGGGAGATGTGCTGGCAGCGGATACTGGTGTCATTGAGGAAGCTGGATACAACAGTATCAGCGGAAACTATGTAATTATCAATCATAACAACGGCTATAAGTCCTACTATGGTCATATGCGTGTGGCATGTGATATACCGGAAGGAACAGCCGTGGAGAAAGGACAGGTCATCGGTCACATTGGAATGACGGGAAAAGCAACCGGTCCGCATGTGCATTTCTACATTGTAGAGAATGGGACAAGAAGAGATGCGTGCGATGGGTTTGTGGATTGTGATGCGGTGCTGGATAACTGATGAAATTTGCAATGATGGCTTCAGGATCAAAGGGAAATGCATTTCTTCTGAAAGATGCAGGAACGTGTGTACTGATTGACTGCGGAAGCACAAAGAAATATTTAAGCGGTTCACTGGAGACGCTGGGCGTTACGAAGGATGAAATAGATGGACTGGTATTGACACATGATCATTCCGATCATGTGTCGCAGCTGCATCACTTTCTGGACAGCAGTATCTATTCACCGGTTGAGATACCGGATGTGGATACTTTCCATATAAGACCGCTGCAGAAATTCACAATAGAGACACTGCAGTTTACACCGATTCCGCTGTCACATGACGCATTGAATACAACAGGCTACGTTATCGAGAATGGCAATGAAAAACTTGTCTATGTGACAGATACAGGATACCTGAATGAGAAGTATCTCTGTCTGATGAAAGGCGCAGATTATATTGTTATGGAAAGCAACCATGATGTAGAAATGCTGATGAGGACAAGACGTCCGCAGTATCTGAAGCAGAGAATCTATGGTGACGAAGGACATCTGAACAATGAGGACTGTGCTGATATTCTTGACCGTATTGTTACAGAGAATACTAAAATGATCGTACTTGCACATATTTCACAGCAGGCCAATACAAGAGAGAAGGCATTGGAAGTCAGCAGAAATATGCTGGAAGAACATCAGGGAAAACTGAATCCGCATCTGATACTTTCAGCAGCAGGTCAGTTTGAAATGATCAGGAAAGGAGATACATATGAAGAAGTGGATCCTGGTACTGTTTACTGGACTGCTGGTATGGGACATTGTACTGAGTGTGATCCTGTTCAATAACAGTCAGATATCTTCTACGACTGATGGCAATACAATTGTTCAGAATACAGTCAATGAATATACAACTGAGATCACAGATATTGTGAAGGATCTCAGAGGCAGTGTTGTGACGGTTGAGTCTGGAAAGAACGGCGAAGTGATTACGAGTGGATTTGTATATGCGGTAGATGGGGACAATGCATATATATTCACTGATCTGAAAGGTTTAGAAAAAGAGTCGGATATTGCTGTACTGTTTGACTCAGGGGCATCTGTAGATGCTTCTTTGGTAGGTTCTGACAGCGATACAGGACTTGCTCTTCTGAAGGTGACACCGGGTTTTGAGGTGACTGCTGTATCTCAGGGGGACAGTGATGTTATAACCCAGGGTGACTATGCAGTGGCTCTAGGCGGAAGAAGAGAGGACACGGATGCAGGCAGTGTAAGTTTCGGTGTTATTTCACAGCCTGGTTCAATGAAGACAGATAATTCAACAGCCTGGCGTGCACAGATTATTGCCGCAGATGCTTCCGTGAACAGTGAAAATGAAGGCGGACCGCTTGTGAATATCAATGGTGAACTGCTGGGCATGCTGATAGATGATCCGGCTGGCGCTGCGGAAGACACGGGATATGCGATAGCTGTCAATGAAATGAAGGATGTTTATGCACAGCTTGTCGCATCAGGAACTGCTGCCAGAGGCAATCCAGAGATTACAGTTAGAAGCATGTCTTCTATGAAGTCTTATGAAAAGAGCCAGAGAAATATATCTCTGGATCAGGATACTGGCGTACTGGTTGTCTCCATAGATGATGAATCTGTATCATCAGGAATTCTGAATGAAGGAGACATTATCACTTCCGCTGATGGAGACAAGGTTAAAGATGTAACAGACTGGCTTTCAAAACTGTATGCAAAAAAACCGGGTGATGAGATAAAGCTTGTTGTATCAAGAGATGGTTCCGATATTGCTGTGAGCGTGGTGCTGAAATGATCAGAGTGATTGCCTGCGGCAGAGTAAAGGAGGGATGGATGAAGGATGGTATTAATGAGTATGCCACTAGGATCCGTCCCTACGATAAACTGGAGATTATTGAAGTCAATGATGAGAAGGCACCGCAGAATAACAGCGATGCAGAGAATGAACAGGTCAAGAAAATTGAAGGCGAGAGGATCCTGAAACAGATCAGAGATGATGAGTATGTCATACTCATGGATCTGGCTGGAAAGGAACTGACATCTGTGCAGCTGTCTGAAAAGATCGATGCTCTGTATGCACATGGTAAGAGCAGAATTGACTTTGTTATAGGCGGTTCGCTAGGCGTTTCAGAGGAACTGATAAAGCGCAGTGATATGAGATGGAAGATAGGATCCTGTACATTCCCTCACCAGCTGTGCAGAATACTTGTGCTGGAACAGATATACAGGAGTTTCCGGATTCTTCATCATGAACCGTATCATAAGTAATGCGTACAGAAAAATAGTGCATAATCGTGAAGCTTATGCGAAAAATAAGTGATTCTAATGTGTAACCGCTTGTAAGAACGAACCGGTTGTACTAAAATAACGATAGTTAATTAATCAGGAGGAAGAGACCAAATGAAGCAGATTTCAGTTACAGTAGTAGATCCAGTCGGACTGCATGCACGTCCGGCAACAGTAGCAGTAAACGCAGCATCTAAGTTCAAGAGCGAAGTTAAGGTTGCTTACAAGGGACGTACAGTAAACATGAAGTCCATTATGGGCGTTATGTCACTGGGTATTCCTACACAGTCTGAAATCACAGTATCCTGCGAAGGCGACGATGAGGATGTTGCGATCAAGACAATTGAAGATGTTCTTCGTGCTCAGAAAGTAATTGCCTAAGTAAAGAAAACGAATGATAAAACGGGAGCGTACTTGAGAGAGTTCGCTCCCGTTTTTCAAAAGAAAGGGAAATGTATGTCTTATCAGGACGAATACAAAAGATGGATGTCCGCTGATCTTGAGGACGTTGATCTGAAGAATGAACTGCATACAATTGCAGAGGATGATAATGCGATCAAAGAGAGATTTGCTGTAGCACTGCAGTTCGGCACGGCAGGACTCAGAGGAACACTTGGAGCAGGCACTAATAGAATGAATGTCTGGGTCGTCAGACAGGCAACACAGGGCGTTGCGGACTGGGTAAAGACACAGGGAGGCACTCAGACTGTTGCGATCTCTTATGATTCACGTCTGAAAGGATGGACATTTGCCAAGGATGCTGCAGGTGTATTGGCTGCCAATGGCATCAAGGTACGTATTTATGATGAACTGATGCCTGTACCGGCACTTTCATTTGCGACTAGATACTATAATTGCAATGCGGGTATTATGGTTACTGCTTCTCATAACCCGGCTCAGTATAATGGCTATAAGGCTTATGGACCGGATGGCTGTCAGATGACAGATGATGCGGTAGCTGTTGTGTATGATTCAATCCAGAAGACTGATGTACTGACAGGAGCGTCCTATATATCCTTTGCAGAAGGTGTTGCAAAGGGACTGATTGAATTTGTTGAGGATGACTGCAAACAGGCACTTTATGACGCTATTGAAGCAAGACAGGTAAGACCTGGTCTGTGCAGAACAGCAGGACTGAAGCTTGTTTATTCACCATTGAATGGAACAGGACTTGTGCCGGTCACTCATGTACTGAATGATATCGGCATTTCCAACATTACAATTGTTCCGGAGCAGGAATATCCAAATGGATACTTCACTACGTGTTCCTATCCGAATCCTGAGATCTATGCAGCAATGAAGATGGGCGTCGAACTTGCTGAAAAAACAGGGGCTGATCTGATGCTGGCAACAGATCCTGATGCAGACCGTGTCGGTATTGCGATGAAGTGTCCGGATGGTTCCTATGAACTGGTGTCTGGAAATGAGATGGGCGTTCTTCTGCTCGACTATATCTGTGCAGGAAGAATCGAAAAGAAGACAATGCCTGCGCATCCAGTGGCTGTCGAATCTATTGTTTCAACACCATTGGCTGAAAAGATCGCAGATCATTATGGTGTTGAACTGAGACATACACTGACAGGATTCAAATGGATTGGAGATCAGATTGCACAGCTAGAAAGCAAGGGTGAAGTGGATCGCTTTATCTTTGGTTTTGAAGAGTCTTATGGATATCTTGCCGGACCGTATGTCAGAGACAAGGATGCAATCGTAGGAAGTATGCTGATATGCGAAATGGCTGCTTACTACAGATCCATTGGTTCTTCCATTAAGCAGAGACTGGAAGAAATCTATGCGCAGTATGGAAGATACCTGAACAAGGTCGATGCCTTTGAGTTCCCTGGCTTATCAGGAATGGATAAGATGGCAGGGATCATGAGTTCACTGCGCAGTGATGCACCGCATGAATTTGCTGGAAGAAAAGTAGTAAAGACAACAGATTACGAAGATACCGCAGCAACAGGACTGCCTAAGGCAAATGTTCTTCGCTATGATCTGGATGATGGCGCATGCGTTATTGTAAGACCTTCTGGAACAGAACCGAAGATCAAGACTTACTTCACAACAAAGGGCAGAGATCTTGCAAGTGCTGAGAAGGAAAAGGAAGAACTTGCAGAAGCTGTAAAGCCGATTCTTGCATAACTATAGACCGAAGCGGGTGTTTGATATCCGCTTCGGTTTTATATTGGTTATAAAACAGTGATAATCACCTTTGATAATGTTAAAATAAGTACAGTAGATTTTTGATTGGAGGAAACATGGATCGGGCTAAGCTCATAGAGAGGTTTCACGAGGGGCAATGCATCGATGCATATCGTCTGTTTGGAGCTCATTTTGTGCATGAACCATCTGCCGGTGTAAGGTTTACTGTGTATGCACCTCATGCTGTGCGTGTCAGCGTAACCGGTGATTTTACAGAATGGGATGCGCATGCCGCCGCAATGGAAAGGACTGATTTTCAGGGTATCTGGTCAGTATTTGTTTCAGGAGTGGCGGAATGGAATGCATATAAATACAGAATTGAAGATGGCCGCGGAAATGTTTTTTATAAGGCGGATCCGTATGCATTCTATGCTCAGACAAGACCGGATAATGCTTCGAAGACGTACTGTCTTGATGATATACATTGGAGCGATCAGACATGGATGAGAAAGAGGACCAGAAATTTTGACAGACCGATGTCCATCTATGAAGTGCATGCTGGCGGATGGAAACATGAGAACGGGTATCCGTATACTTATCCCATGCTTGAGAAGGAATTGATTCCCTATGTAAAGGAAAAGGGTTTCACACATATAGAACTGATGCCTCTGAATGAGTATCCATTTGATGGATCGTGGGGATATCAGGCAAGCGGATATTTTGCGGTCACTTCAAGATATGGGAATCCTACAGAGTTTGCATCATTTGTAAATGCATGTCATAAGGCAGGTATCGGATTGATCATGGACATTGTACCGGTACACTTTGTAAAGGATGATTTTGGACTCAGATGGTTTGATGGAGAACCGCTGTATGAGTATGCAGATAAAGAGAATGCTGAATCACAATGGGGCACAATGAACTTCAATCTCTGGAAAGAAGAGGTGCGTTCATTCCTGATGAGTGCAGCAGCATTCTGGTGCGACGTATATCATATGGACGGTATTCGCATAGACGCTGTCAGCAATCTCATCTATTGGGGCGGTAACAGTGACAGAGGAACGAATGAAGGATCATTAAACTTCATCAAGAGAATGAATTATTATCTGGATAAGCAGTATCCACAGGTCATGCGTATAGCCGAGGACAGCTCTGATTACCCAAAAGTAACAGCTTCAACACTGGATGGAGGTCTTGGCTTCGATTATAAATGGGATCTTGGCTGGATGAATGATACGCTGTCATACTATGCGGCAGATCCTCTCTATCGGTTCCATATGCATCATAAGATGACATTCTCCATGGCTTATTATTACAGTGAGCGATTCCTGCTTCCACTGTCTCATGACGAGAATGTACATGGCAAGAAGACAGTCATTGACAGAATGTGGGGAGATTATAATACGAAGTTCTGCGAAGCGAGAAATCTGTATGCATACATGTATGCACATCCTGGCAAGATACTGAATTTCATGGGAAATGAATTTGCTTCATTTAGAGAATTTGATGAGGAGAGACAGCTGGACTGGTCACTGCTTGACTATTCAAGACACAGATCCTTCCTAAGATATTTCCGTGACTTGAATCTTATCTACGATAATCATGCATGCATGTATAAGCGTGATTATGATAGTGGGGGATTTGAATGGATCGACGCAGATAATGCAAAGCAGTCAGTATTCTCATTTGTTCGCAAGGATGAGAAGGAATATATGATATGCATCTTCAACTGTACAGCAGCGGAATATGATTCCTATGATATTCCTGTGCCGCTGAAGGGAACCTATACAGAAATACTGAATTCAGAAAATGCAGTATATGAAGGATGCGGCAGGATTAACAGCAGACCTTTGAGAGCTTTGGAAAACAAGGGAAATACTGCATTCCCGTTTAAGATAACAATGCATCTGGCGCCATGGGCTGCAGTCTGGTTCCGCGTGCCGAATAAATATAGAAATGAGGAAAAGGCCAATGTTCAGAAGCAAGCATGAGTTTGAAAAAGAGTTTACAAGACGTCTAGTTGAATCCTATGGATGTGCAGTAGAACAGACACACCCAACCGAAAAGTACATGGTCCTTGGAACAATGGTAAGAGACTATGCCAACGTAAACTGGAAAGACACCAAGGGCGCAATTCAGGATGAGAAGGCAAAGCAGGTCTATTACTTCTCTATTGAATTTCTGCTTGGAAGAATGCTGACGAACAACCTGAAAAATCTAGGTATTTATGACATGGTTGTGGAAGGCTTGAAGGATCTTGGCATTGAATATAACGACATTGCACAGCTGGAAACAGATCCAGGTCTTGGCAATGGCGGACTGGGCAGACTGGCTGCCTGCTTTATGGACTCCAGTGCTTCCATGAATCTGCCGGTTAATGGAAACTGCATCCGCTATCGTTCAGGACTGTTTGAACAGCAGATCGATGAGAATGGAAATCAGATTGAACTGCCTGATTTTTGGATGAAGGTCGGCAACCCTTGGGAAATCAGAAAGCCAAAGCATGCTGTAGAAGTCAGCTTCTATGGAAGAATTGATACAACATATGATGAAAATGGAAACATGCATTTCAAGCATGTGGATGCGACAAGAGTCATGGCTGTTCCATACGACATGGCACTGATCGGTGCCAATACAAAGATGACAAACACACTGCGTCTTTGGAGTGCAGAACCATCCAGAAATCCAATCTATATGTCGGAGAGAGAATATATGTCTCTGGTCGATGATATCTGCTATAAGCTGTATCCGGATGATTCTACCGAGAGAGGCAAGTATCTGCGTCTGATGCAGGAATACTTCTTTGTGTGTGCAGGTGTGAATTCTATTGTTGATACACACCTGAAGGCATATAAGACATTGAAGAATCTCGGTAAGAAGGTTGCCATACAGATGAATGATACACATCCTGTTCTTGTTATTCCGGAACTGATGCGTGTATTGATGGATGAACATGGTTTCTCATGGGAAGATGCCTGGAAAATTGTGACTGAGACAGTTGCATATACCAATCATACAGTCATGAGTGAGGCATTGGAGAAATGGCCAGTAGCTTATGTTAGAAATCTTCTGCCGCGTATCATGATGATCATTGACGAAATAGACAGAAGATTCTGTGCGGATGCGCAGCAGTATTTCCCGAATGACGCAGGAAGAATAGAGCATCTGAGAGTTGTTCATAACAATCAGGTACAGATGGCCAATCTGGCGATTATTGGTTCCCATTCTGTTAATGGTGTAGCAAAGATACATAGTGAAATTCTGAAGAATGATCTTTTTAAGGATTTCTACCAGATGTGGCCTGAGAAGTTCTCCAATAAGACAAACGGTGTCACACCGAGAAGATGGATGCTCTACAGCAATCCGCAGCTCAGAGAACTTCTTGATCAGAAGATTGGGAAGGGCTATGAGACAGACTGGCGAAAGTTCGAACAGCTGATGAAATATGCAGATGATACAAAGACACAGAAGGAATTCCTGAAGATCAAACAGGAAAGAAAGATGATACTGACTGCATATATTAAAGAAAAGACAGGTATTGAAGTTGATCCGAACAGTATTTTTGATACACAGGCAAAACGTCTGCATGCTTATAAGCGTCAGCTTCTCAATGTTATGAATATTATTTACAGATATCAGTGCATCAAGAATGATCCTGACTACCGTATGTATCCGCACACATATCTGTTTGCGGCAAAGGCGGCAAGTTCCTATACGTTTGCCAAGAAAGTCATTAAGCTGATTAACAATGCTGCGACCGTCATCAACAATGATCCGGATGTTAAGGAAATGATGAAGGTTGTATTCCTGCCTAACTACAATGTTTCCATGTCTGAAATACTTGTGCCTGGAACAGATATTTCAGAACAGATTTCCACAGCCGGCAAGGAAGCTTCCGGCACAGGCAATATGAAGTTTATGATGAATGGGGCAGTTACTTTATGCACAATGGATGGTGCGAATGCTGAGATTGATGAACTGGTTGGGAGAGACAATGATATTGTCTTTGGAAAGACAGTAGAGGAACTGAACAGTATCCGCTATGGCTATAACTGCCGTCACTATGCAGAGAATGATCCGGCATTGGCTGCAGTTATGAACTCACTGACAGATCATGTATGGTCTGCAGAAGGAGAGAATGATATTGCTGATGAACTGCTGATGAAGAATGATGAGTATTTCCTGTTTGCGGACTTTGAAGCGTACGTAGAAGCGCAGAAGAAAGCAGAAGAGCTGTATGCTGATCGCAGCACGTGGGCAAAGATGTGTCTGGTCAACATTGCAAAGAGCGGCTATTTCTCTTCAGACAGAACGATAGAGGAATATGCAGATGGTATATGGAAGCTGAAGCCGCTCAATTTCTGATACAATAAAAGCACTGAATCAGTGCTTTTTTCAGTGAGGAGGCAGGATACTATGACTTCTATGAGCGCATATCTTGATGATTTCGGGAAGATAACGATCTGGATGAATAAAAACTTCTATAGCGGAAGAGTGGATACTTTTTATCTGCTTGGAGAACATGGGGATATAAATGATCTTTTAATAGCAGGCGTTGAGGAACATGACACCGCAGTGAAGTACTCATTGACAGCACCTGCAGATATGAGCTTCGGTACAGACTACAAAGTTCGTGAAAACCATGGACTGTCAGTTCCGCTGATCATACGTATGATCGTACATACACCGGAATTCAATCGCCGCTTCTTCTATGAGGGAGATGATCTTGGAGCGGTCTATCATCGCATGCATACAGACTTTGCTTTATGGGCACCAACTGCAGTATCTGTAACTCTGCGGGTAAGAATGGATGGGAAGATCCGTGTCTATCCGATGGACAGAGGTGATCGTGGTGTATACAGGACCAGTGTTGTCGGAGATCTGAAGAAAGCATTGTACGTATATCTTGTTGAGAGGAATGGAGCAGTAGTGAAAACGCTGGATCCTTATGCGCTGAGCAGTACAGGCAATGCGAATGAAAGTGCAGTGATCGATCCGGAAGAAATCAGAAATATTCCTGATGTGAAGCTGGAAGAAAGTATCTCCGGAACGGATGCTGTGATCTATGAAACGAGCATTCGAGATATGACATCCAGTATACTGACGGGAACACATACCCATAGTAAATATACTTCACTGTGTGAAACGGGAACTTCTTATAAGGGAATGCCTACAGGTCTGGATTATCTGGCATCCTTAGGAATTACGCATGTGCAGCTGATGCCGGTACTGGATTTCTGCACAGTGGATGAATTTCACCCTGAGAAGAACTACAACTGGGGATACGATATTATGCAGTATCTTTCTCCGGAAGGAAGCTATTCTTCAAATCCGGATGATCCCTATGCACGCATGAAGGAACTGAAGCAGCTTGTTTCTGTCTTCCACAGTAAAAAGCTACGGGTAAATCTGGATGTGGTATTCAACCATGTTTATGATGCGGATGGTTCATGTTTTGGAAAGACAGTGCCGTATTACTATTTCAGATACAATGAATCAGGCTATCTTTCCAATGGCTCTTACTGCGGCAATGACTTTGCCTCGGATCAGCCGATGGCTAGGAAGTTTCTTGTACATGTCATACGCACATTGATGGAAACATATGATGTGGACGGCTTCCGTTTTGACTTAATGGGCATTCTTGATGTTGATACGATGAATGCAATTCACAGGGAAGCACTTTCTGTAAAAAAGGATGCGATGATCTACGGCGAAGGCTGGGATATGCCTACAATTCTGGACTGGCAGAAGAAGGCGGATATCGCCAATCAGAATGTGATGCCGGGGATCGGCCACTTCAATGATTATTACCGTGACACTGTAAAAGGAAGAAACGGTGACGATCAGAAGTATGAAAAGGGATATATTACCGGAGATCTGGGACAGGTATTCGGAATGCTGAGTGCACTCAGTGCTAATGTCATGGGCGATCCGCTCTTCAAGAGATTTGAGGAACCGGATCAGTCCGTGAATAATATTGAAACGCATGATAATGCAACGGTATGGGATAAAATGAGAGCATGCTGTTCCGGTGAAGACAGAGCGACAAGACAGAAGAGACAGAAGATGCTGATTGGTTCTCTGATGGTTTCTCAGGGTATTGCCTTCATGCATGGCGGCATGGAATTCTGCGGGACCAAGAACGATAATTCCAATTCCTATAATGCCGATGATAAGATCAATGGAATGGACTGGGAACGGGCCAGTATAAACAGTGATATTATTGCATATACACGCAAAGCAATCGCTTTGAGGCGTAACTATCCTGAATTCAGGCTTAAAACTTCACAGAAAATTCAGAATCAGGTCAGACTCAGTACGTCGGACGGTGGTATTGTATTCTATGATGTCAATGAGGCTGAGGATGACAGGCATGCGGATACGCTGTTTGGCGTCAGAGTTCTGATTAATCCTTCCTTTGAGGGAAAGCATTATGTGTTTGAACCTGGATGGAAGATTATATTCGATGAAAACGGAAATGGACATGAGGAAGTTTCTGATCAGGCAGATCTTCCTCCGTTAAGTCTGATTGTACTAGTGAGGGTGAAAAATTGATGGGATTACTGGGAAATTTAATGGACAGCGAGAAGCATCACTACAGCAGCGCACAGAAAGATGCGAAGAAGGTACTGGCACTGGAGAGCGCATACGCTGCTAAAAGTGATGAAGAACTGAAGAAGACAACAGAGGAATTACGGGCAAAGCTGGAAAAGGGAGCTTCCTTAAAGAGTATTCTCCCGGACGCATTCGCAGCTGCCAGAGAAGCATCAAAGAGAGTGATAGGAGAATTCCCTTACCCGGTACAGGTACTGGGCGGTGTACTTCTGCATGACGGCGATATTGCCGAGATGAAGACAGGTGAAGGAAAGACACTGACTGCGGTCATGCCGATCTACCTGAATGCACTGGAAGGAAAGGGCGCACATGTTGTTACAGTCAACGAGTATCTGGCTGATCGTGATGCGAAGTGGATGGGAGATATCTACCGTTTCCTTGGACTGACAGTTGGATGCAATCTGCACAGTCTCTCTGCCAATGGCAAGAGAGAGGCTTTTGCATGCGATATCACATATACAACAAATGCGGAACTGGGCTTTGACTATCTGAGAGACAACATGGTCACTGATAAGTCTCAGCGTGTACTGAGAGGACTTCATTATGCAGTATTGGATGAAGTTGACTCCATCCTGATTGATGAAGCAAGAACACCTCTGATTATTTCGGGACCTGGTCCGGTTCTTGATAACAACTATCTGCAGGCAGATCGTTTTGCAAAATCCTGTATTCTGGATAAAGATGTCACGGTGGATCATGAGGACAATGCCGCAACACTGACAGATTCTGGTATCAGGAAGGCAGAGAAGGCATTCAAGATTGATAATATCTACGCAATGGGAAATGCGCCTCTGCTTCACTATATTCAGAATGCACTGCGTGCCAACTTTGTTATGAAGAAGGACGTCGAATATGTTACCGGTGATGATGAGATTATTCTGGTCGATCAGTTTACCGGAAGAAAGATGGAAGGAAGAGAATTCTCCGATGGTCTTCATCAGGCAATTCAGGCTAAAGAAGGTGTCGGTATTAAACAGGAGACACAGACTCTTGCAACAATTACCTATCAGAACTTCTTCCGTCTGTATGACAAGCTTTCCGGTATGACCGGTACAGCTATGACAGAGCAGGATGAATTCCTGAATACCTATAACATGCGTGTGTATGCAATTCCGACAAATAAGCCGGTGGCACGTAAGGATGAAGAAGATCAGATCTTCAAGACACGTCATGACAAGTATGATGCGATTGTTAATGAGGTGGCTAAGCTTCATGAAAAGGGACAGCCGGTATTGATTGGCACAATCTCTGTTTCAATCAATGAGATACTGGATGCTCAGCTGAAAAAGGCCGGCATTCCGCATGAGGTCCTGAATGCAAAGAATGATGCGGATGAAGCGGGCATCATTGCAAGAGCAGGCCAGAAGGGTGCTGTTACTCTTGCGACCAATATGGCTGGAAGAGGAACAGACATTAAACTTGGCGAGGGTGTTGCAGAACTTGGCGGTCTGGCGGTTCTTGGATCAGAACGTCATGAAGCAATGCGTATTGATAACCAGCTGCGTGGAAGATCCGGCCGTCAGGGCGATCCTGGTTTCTCTAGATTCTATGTAGCAGCTGATGATGATCTGTTTACAAGATATGCTTCTGATGAAGGAAAAAATGTCATTGATGAGTATCTGAAAGGCAAGGCATCCGACAGAAAGATGAGAGCTTTGACAGACCATACACAGGAGCGTGCAACTGGTCTGCATTATGATGCAAGACGCAATACACTGGAGTACGATAATGTACTGATGCAGCAGAGAATGGTCATCTTTAAGCAGAGAGATCAGGTTCTTGACATGGATGATCTGAAGCCGCTGATCAAAGCACTGATTCAGGACAACACAAGAGCTGCTCTTGAGAATGCAGATAATGCACCTCATAAACTGGAAGGCAATGCACAGTGGAAGAAGTATCTTGAATACTGTCATCTTGATACTGAAGAATACAGTGACCGTAAGGGCGGCGCTCTGAACAGAGTGACGGATGCAATCTGTGAAGAATATCAGGAACATGTACAGAACGTGGATCCTGCAGTTAAGAACAATGTTGAAAAGCAGGTGTTTCTGCATACATTGGATAGAGAATGGATTGCACATGTCGATGCTATGGAACATCTGAAGACTTCTATTGGTTTAAGAGGATACGCATCTGTGAAGCCTGCCGATGCATACCGTGATGAAGGACTCCTTCGCTTCAATAACATGATGCAGAATATTTCCGAGCAGACGGTTGCAGCTCTGTTTGCAATCAAGGCACCTGAAGTGGATCCTGCCGATAAAGAAAAGACAGAAGCAAAGTCTGAAGATAAGCTGGAAAGCAAGAGCGATGAAAAGACTGCTGATAGGTCTGAAGACAAGAAGGAAGACAATTCCAAGAGTAAGTCTAAGAAAAAGTTTGGTGATAAATTCAAAAACAGATTCAAGGATAAATCGAAGGATGAGAAAGAAGAGAAGACAGAAGCCTAAGGCTTCTGTTTTTGCTATGATGGAACAGGAAAGTGATGGAACAGATATGAGCACTGATAAAGAATATGATGTAACGGCTTTAGGCGAACTGCTGGTAGACTTCACTGACAGCGGTGTATCAGAGCAGGGCAATCCGCTTCTTGAAGCAAATCCTGGAGGGGCACCATGCAATGTACTTTCCATGCTTGAAAAGATGGGCAGTCATACTGCATTCATCGGCAAAGTGGGCAATGATGGATTTGGGAAACTGCTGGCAAATGCAGTAAAGGAACAGGGGATTGATATACAGGGACTGCGCTATGACAGCAAGGTACACACAACACTTGCACTGGTATTGAAGACTGCAGATGGTGACAGAGATTTTTCTTTCTATAGGAAACCAGGTGCTGATATTGAACTGACCGAGAAGGAGACAGATACTGCACTGATCGCACATTCACGTATCTTCCATTTCGGCTCACTCTCACTCACGGATGAACCGGTCAGAAGTGCAACACATCTTGCGATTCAGACAGCCGAAGAGAATGGATTGATCATAACGTTCGATCCTAATCTGCGAGAGCCGCTATGGAACAGTCTTGCAGAAGCACATGAGCAGATTTCCTGGGGCTTGCGGCATGCACATGCACTGAAAATATCCGATAATGAGATTCAGTGGTTCACAGGCTGTGATGATTATGATGCAGGCATTGCTATACTGCAGGAGGAATATCCAAATCTGAAACTGATCTGTTTATCACTAGGAAGTGAAGGAAGCAGAGCATATTACAAAAATAATAAATATGAAATGCCTGCATATCTGCAGAAGGAAACAATTGAGACAACAGGTGCAGGAGATACGTTCTGTGCATGTATGATCGACATGATCCTGAAAAATGGTCTGGATGATATACATGCAGAAGTGATAGAAGATATGCTGAAAACTGGCAATGCGGCTGCTTCTATAGTAACAACCAGAAAAGGAGCACTGCGTGTGATGCCTTCCATGGAAGAAGTAAAATCGTTCTTAAACAATCGTAAATAATCGTATGAAAACTGGACGGAGCAATGTAAACGCTCCGTCCTTTTTGGTATAATGACAAAAAGTCAGGAGGCTGTTTTATGAAACTGCTCAAAAGATTCGTCACGGGGGTATTAAGTGCCGCAATGATCTGCACCGCCAATCTGATACCGGTGCAGGCTGATGAAGGAAAGAGCTTTGACAGCTTTCTTGAAGATGAATTTGTAACAGCCATGGAATCTGATTACATGACAATGCATTATCAGGTAAAGGATTATGAAGCACTTGGGATCACAAAACCTGAACTGACTGCTGGCTCAGCAAAGTGGAGCGACTATCAGGATAATGTGGACGATGCTGAAGCTTCCCTGAAGAAGCTGCACACCTTTGACTATGATTCACTTAGTGATTCACAGAAAGTCGACTACAAAGCATATGAACAGAATCTTGAATACACGATTACACTGGACAGCCATCCATACTTTGATTTCTGGTTCAACAGTGCAGATGGAATGATCGGGAATCTGACTACCAACTTTACAGAATTTACATTCTATACGAAGCAGGATATTGATGATTATCTGACAGTATTGGCTACTGCGGATGAATATATTGATGATGCAATGACAATTACAAAGAAACAGGCAAAGGCCGGATATTTTATGACAGATTCAATGCTGTCGGATACAGATGATTTCATCGAAAAGTTTGTTGCGAAGACAGATGACAACGAGATGATCAAGGTATTTAACGAGAATGTGGAAGCCTTTGACGGCCTGACTGCAGATGAGATCAGTGCATATGAAGAGAAGAACAAAGATATTGTTCTGAATCAGTACATACCTGCATTCAAGAATGCAGAAACTGAACTGAATGATCTGAAAGGATCAAGAGACGGCGAATACAATGTATCTTCTCTGAAGGATGGCGAAGCATATTACACAGCACTGGCACAGTACAAAACATCAATGAGTACAGATGTACAGGGAATGCTGGATGTCTGCAATAATTATCTTGATGGAGCTATCAACGATTTCTATACACTCAACAATACAATAACTGACAGTGAGATAAGCGAAACAATTGATATGGATACACCTGAGGAAGTACTGAGCTATCTGCAGAAGCATATGGATTCCTATCCTGATGGACCGGATGTTACTTATAAGGCTACCTATCTGGACAGCAGTGTTGCAAATGATTCTACCGTTGCATATTATCTGAATCCGCCGATCGATGATCTGAAAGACAATGTTATCAAGATCAATGGCAGCAACATCTCTGACACCAATGAAATGTATATGACACTTGCTCATGAAGGATTCCCTGGGCATCTGTATCAGATCACTTATTATCTCAATACAAAGCCGTCCAATATCCGTACAGCATTAACCAATTACGGCTATACGGAAGGATGGGGTATGTATTCCGAACTGCAGGCAATTCAGGAATCTACACTTTCTCAGAATGCCAAGGATTACAATTCCCTGGATACTGCTATCAGCTATGTACTGGACGCTGCTGCAGATCTTGGAGTAAACGGGCTTGGCTGGAGCAAGGACGATCTTGCTAACTATCTGGAGCAGCTTGGCTTGAACTCTGGAGCAGCAGACAGTCTCTATGACTTTGTTACAGAAGAACCAGGCACACTGCTTCCTTACGGTGTCGGTCTGGCTGAATACGAAACACTGGAACAGAAGGCACAGGACAAACTTGGATCATCTTATGATGCCAAGGAGTTCCACAAAGTACTGCTGGACAATGGTGACCGACCATTTGACATGGTCGAAGCAGATGTTGATGCGTGGCTGAACAATACCACAGCAGATTATGGAAAACCTGATTCCGATGATGTCAGCACAGAAACAGAGAGCAGCAGTTCTGAAGACAGTGCTGTAACAACAGACTGGATCAAATATGGATCAATTGGAGCACTGGTTGCAGTGATTGGAATCATTGCACTGTTCTGGGCAAGAAAGTACAGAAAGGATGATCCATTCCGCTTATGAGCGAGAATAACTGGACACCTTGGCTGCATCAGGAATGGGAACAGCCTTACTTTAAAAAACTGGCAGAATTTGTCCATGAAGAATATGAACACCAGACTGTCTATCCACCGAAACATCAGGTGTTCGCAGCCTTCAACAACTGTGATATCAATAATATTAAAGTAGTGATTCTGGGACAGGATCCCTATCATCAGAGAGGACAGGCACATGGTATGTGCTTTTCCGTCAATCCAGGTGTTCCAGTACCGCCGAGCCTGCAGAATATATTCAAGGAACTGCATGATGATCTGAACTGTACAATACCTGACAATGGCTATCTGATGCCGTGGGCAGAACAGGGAGTATTCCTGCTGAACACAGTCATGACAGTGCGTGATTCCCATCCTCGCTCACATGCGGGAAAGGGATGGGAAACATTCACAGATCATGCAATAGAAAAGATCAATGAAAAGGATACGCCTGTTGTGTTCCTGCTTTGGGGAAGGGATGCACGCAGCAAGGCGGGAATGATCGATACATCGAAACATCTGGTGCTGGAGGCGGCGCATCCTTCTCCTCTCAGTGCTTATCATGGATTCTTTGGATGCAGGCATTTCTCGAAGGCTAATCAATTTCTGAAAGACCATAACATAGAAGCAGTCAATTGGCAGATACCGAATCTAAGGAGATAGGATATGTACAAAGGCGGCATACCATAAGCAGACAGCTCATATATTTCCAAACGTATTCTCTGTAATTCATTGTCAAAATTCAGTGTGAATAGTAATATAATGTAAGCGGATACATAAGGAGGCAAAAAATATAATGAGAGCTAATAATATGGCAGCCATGATCTTGGCAGGCGGCAGGGGAAGCCGTCTTCTGGACCTGACAAAGAAAGTCGCCAAGCCGGCGGTTCATTTTGGCGGCAAGTATCGTATCATCGACTTCCCGCTCAGCAACTGTGCGAATTCCGGTATTTCTACAGTCGGTGTTCTTACACAGTATGAGTCAGTATTGCTGAATGCATATGTTGCAAAAGATCAGTTCTGGGGACTGGATACTAATGACGGCGGGGTCTATGTACTGACACCGCGTGAAAAGGATCAGAAGGGATTGGAAGTATTTAAGGGAACTGCAGATGCAATTACCCAGAACATTGACTTTCTGGATTCGATTAATCCTGAGTATCTTCTGATTCTGTCAGGAGATCATATTTACAAAATGAATTATGAAATGATGCTTGCCTATCATCAGCAGAAACAGGCAGACTGCACGATAGCTGTTCTGCAGGTGACTCTGCAGGAAGCAACACGCTTCGGCATCATGAACTGCGATAAGGATGACATGGTGAAGGAATTTGAAGAGAAGCCTGCTCATCCAAAGAGCAACCTCGCTTCGATGGGTATCTATATCTTCAACTACAAGACATTGAGAAAGTATCTTCTGGCTGATGACAAGGATCCGAATTCTACACATGACTTCGGCAAGGATATTATTCCTGCTTTCCTAAATGATAATAGAAGACTTGCAGCATACCGCTTCAAGGGATACTGGAAGGATGTCGGAACAGTTGATTCACTGTGGCAGTCCAATATGGATCTTCTGAACAGGAGCAGTGCTTTGGATCTGGGAGATGCTTCCTGGAAGATTTATACAGAGGATGTCAATGCACTGCCGCAGTTCATCGGTGAAGATGCAAAGATAGACAATGCCTATATCACACAGGGCTCTATTGTTCTTGGAGAAGTAAAGAACTCCATCATTGGAACGGGCTGTGAAATCGATAAGGGTGCCAAGGTAATTGATTCTGTTATCCAGCCGGGGGCAAGAATCGGTGAGGGTGCAAAAGTTACCAGATGTATCGTCGCAGATGATGTGGAAGTGGCACCGGGAGCAGTATTCGGATCCGCAAAGAGCGAACACATTGAACTGATTGCGAAGAAGTATTCGGAATAAGGAGGAGACTGAAGATGAAAGCATTGGGAATTATTAACTTTGAGAACAGTACAGCTAACGTCGAAGGTCTCAACAATTTCAGACCGGTAGCTGCAATTGCCTTTCTGGGCAGATACAGAGTAATTGACTTTGTCTTATCGAACATGACAAATTCCGGTATCGACAGCATTCAGGTATACTGCAAGGAAAAACCAAGAAATCTGTTTGAACACCTAGGTACGGGAGCACACTACAATATCAACTCCAAGAGAGGAAAGCTTAGGATTCTCTATGGTGAAAAGACATTCTCTTCACCTGTATACAATCATGATGTTGCAAACTTCATGCTGAATATGCAGTATATCGAGGAAGATCCGAATCCATATGTGGTTGTAGCACCAAGCTACTTTATCTACAGCCTGGATTACAGTACCGTCCTGCAGGAACATATTGAGTCCAAGGCAGATGTGACAGTTCTCTATACAAACACAAGTGAAGCCAAGGAACAGTTCCTTGGATGCGATACACTGACCATGGACAAGGATAAGAGAATCACTTCCATTGATAACAACCGCGGCAAGAGAAAGACAGCAAGTGTTTCTCTGGAAGCGTATGTTCTTTCAAAGGAACTGTTCATTGAACTGGTCAAGAAGGCAGCCGAGACATCCTCACTGTACTGGTTCAGAGATATTCTCGCTGACTCACTGGAAGAACTGGATGTACAGGGCTACGGCATCAAGGGATTTGTTGGATGCATCAACAGCTTAAGCGAATACTTCCGTATATCACTTGCTCTGCGTGATCCAAGTGTTGCCAAGGGACTGTTCAAGACAGGCTGGCCTGTCTATACGCAGACCAACGATTCTTCTCCGACAACTTATGCAGAAGGATCTGATGTTAAGGGAAGTGTTGTTGCTAACGGCTGTGTCATTGAAGGTACAGTCAGCGATTCTGTAATCAGCAGAAATGTTACGATCCGTGAAGGTGCGGTGGTTAAGGATTCTATTATTCTTCCAGGTGCCTATATCGGAGAAAGAGCTAAACTGGATCATGTAGTTGTTGATAAATATGCGATCATTCATCATGTGAAGGAACTGAAGGGTACAGACGAAGAGCCTGTATACGTAAAGAGAAGAGATCGTATCTGATAAAGGAGATGGCTTATGGGAAGATCCATACTGTTTGCGGCAAGTGAAGGCCTGCCGTTCATCAAGACCGGAGGACTGGCGGATGTCATCGGCTCACTGCCGCAGGCATTGGCCAGAAGAGGACACGATGTCCGTGTCGTCCTGCCTCTGTACAAGAAAATCATTGATAAGCACATGTCTGAACTGACAAAGCTCGGAACCATCCAGATCCATTCCGGATGGATCAACCAGCCGGCAACATTCTACACAGCTAAGGTTGATGGAGTAGTCTACTATTTCATAGAGCATCAGGGCTACTTTGAAAGAGACGGTCTCTATGGCTTTGAGGATGACGGTGAGAGATTCGCCTTCTTCCAGAGAGCAATTCTTGACATGATTTATTTCATTAACTGGTGGCCGAATGTTATTCATTCCAATGACTGGCAGACAGGCATGATTCCGCTGCTGTGTCATGCATGCTATGCGGATGATTATCGCTATCAGAACATCAAGCATGTATTCACCATTCATAACATGGCTTTCCAGGGAAACTTCGGTGTAGATATGCTTCCATCCTGTCTGGGACTGGATTACAGCTATTTTGATGACGGCTCTATCAAGTTTGATACCGGTATTTCCTTTATGAAGGCAGGCATTGTATACGCTGACAAGGTAACGACGGTATCTCCAACCTATTCCACAGAGATACTGACACAGACATACGGTGAAAGAATGGATGCTGTCCTGCGCTACAGAAGAGAAGATCTCTGGGGCATTGTCAACGGCATTGATACCACGGAATGGAATCCTAAGAAGGATGAACGTCTTGCAAAGAATTACGATGCTAGATCCTGGGTGTCCGGCAAGAAGGCCAATAAAAAGGCATTGCAGGAAGAACTGGGACTGAGTGCTGATGAGAATGTATGTCTGATCGGTATTGTATCAAGACTGACCAGTCAGAAGGGCATTTATATGGTCACAGACCGTATCCGTGAAATCATGGGTATGGATGTACAGTTTGCAGTACTTGGAACCGGCGAAGACGATGCCGAGAAGGCATTCAAATGGATGGAATCCGAGTATAAGGGCAAGGGTGTATATTACTGCGGCTATAATGAAGATCTGGCTCACCGTGTCTACGCAGGCTCTGATCTGTTCCTGATGCCGTCTCTTTATGAACCATGCGGCATTGGACAGCTGATTGCTATGCATTATGGTTCACTGCCTGTAGTCAGAGAGACAGGCGGACTGAAGGACACGGTTCACCCATATAACCAGTACACAGGAGAAGGCAATGGCTTCAGTTTCTGGGCTGCCAATCCGGATGACATGGTTTATACACTGAGATGGGCTGTAGATCAGTATTACAATAACCGTCCTGGATGGAAGGGACTTGTAAAGAATGCAATGACAACAGATGTGTCCTGGGAACAGAGCGCAGGAATCTATGAACAGCTCTACTATCAGATATGCAGCTGGCAGGATTGAATTGAAACTGACAGGAGACCGCTTAGGCGGCCTCTTTTCTTCTGTTTTGGATACAGTGAATATTACGCAGAAAAATCATACAGAATTCAAGTATCGTTCTTATACAAGTCATTGATTCGAGTGCTATAATAATATCGCTTAAAAGGAGGAATCATCATAATGTCGAAAGCAACTGTGAAAGATCTCGAAGTCAAAGGCAAGCACGTTATTGTACGTGTTGACTTCAATGTTCCGCACAAGGATGGTGTCATCACAGATGACAACCGTGTCCGTGCAGCTCTGCCTACAATCAACTATCTGACGGAGAATGGTGCTAAGGTACTGTTACTCAGCCATCTCGGAAAGATTAAAACAGATGAGGACAAGGCTAAGAATGATATGTCCATCGTCGCTGACTGTCTTGCAAAGCTTCAGAATGCACCAGTCAAGTTCGTCAACGCTACACGCGGTGCTGAACTGGAAGACGCAGTAAAGGCTCAGGAAAATGGAAGCATTGTCCTGATGCAGAATACCCGTTATGAAAAGGGCGAAACAAAGAATGATCCTGAACTGGGCAAGTACTGGGCTGGTCTGGGAGATCTGTTTGTTGAAGATGCATTCGGATCTGTTCATAGAGCGCATGCTTCAACAGTAGGAATTCCTAGCAACCTTCCTAAGAACTGTGTAGCTGTAGGCTTCCTGGTTCAGAAGGAGCTGGATGTTCTGGGCAAGGCACTGAATGATCCGCAGAGACCGTTCGTTGCTATCCTGGGCGGTGCTAAGGTATCTGATAAGATCGGTGTTATTGACAACCTGCTGAAGATTGCTGACAAGGTTCTGATCGGCGGCGGCATGTCTTATACATTCTCTGCTGCAGAAGGCGGAAAGATCGGTGATTCTCTGCTGGAAGCAGACAAGGAAGATATGGCTAAGGACTTCCTTGAAAAGGGCAAGGGCAAGCTGTTCCTCCCTGTTGACACAATCGCTGCCAATGCATTTGACAACGCTACTGATGTTAAGACAGTTCCAGCTGGACAGATTCCGGATGGATACATGGGACTGGATATCGGTCCTGAAACAGTTAAGAAGTTCCAGGCTGAACTGGCCGGAGCTAAGACAGTATTCTGGAATGGACCTATGGGTGTATTCGAGAAGCCTGAATATGCAAAGGGAACAGAAGCTATCTGTGAGACACTGGCTAACCTTGATGGTGCAACAACAATCATCGGCGGCGGCGACTCTGCTTCTGCAGCTAAGAACCTCGGTTTCGCAGATAAGTTCAGCCACATTTCCACAGGCGGCGGAGCTTCACTGGAATACATGGAAGGAAAGGAGCTCCCGGGTGTTTCTGTTATCCCGGAGAAGTAATTGAAAATGGCAAGAAAACCTATTATTTTTGGAAACTGGAAGATGAACAAGACACCTTCCGAAGCAGAAGAATTCTTTAAGGGCATCGCAGGATACGTTAAAGGAAATGAAGCTGCTGATTACGGAATCGGTGCACCATATATCGATCTGGACATTGCAGTAAAGAACGGCGGTGCTGTAAAGATTGCTGCTGAGAACTGCAACGAGATTGACTCCGGTGCTTATACAGGAGAAGTTTCTGTACCGATGCTGAAGGAAGTCGGCATTACATACTGCATCATTGGACATTCCGAGAGAAGAACATACTATGCTGAGACAAGTGCACACTGTGCTGCCAAGGCTAAGAGACTGTTTGCTGCGGATATTACTCCAATTCTCTGCGTTGGTGAGACTGAAGCAGAGTATGACGCAGGAAAGACCGCTGAAGTTCTGAAGAAGGAACTGACAGAGTCACTGGAAGGTCTGAGTGCAGATGAAGTATCCAGAATGGTCATTGCTTATGAGCCTATCTGGGCTATCGGCACAGGCAAGTCTGCTGATGTCAATACAGCAGAGTCCTGCTGCAAGCTTGTCAGAGAAACTGTTAAGGGTATCTATGACGAAGCAACAGCTGCTGCAGTACGTATTCAGTACGGCGGATCCGTTAAGCCAAATAACATCAAGGAATATATGGCTTGCGAAGACATTGACGGTGCTTTAATCGGCGGCGCTTCTCTGAAGGTTGATTCCTTCAAGGAACTGGTTGACGCTACTAAGTAACAGATAAGCTTCAAGGAGAATCGACTCTTTGAGTTTCGCTTATATATTTAAGAGGGAGTTAAAAATTTATATGCCTAATTTTGTTGATCCGATTGCAGAAGTACATGCCCGTGAGGTTCTTGATTCACGCGGCAATCCAACTGTTGAATGTGAAATCACTACTGAATCCGGTGCATGGGGACGTGCAATTGTACCGTCCGGTGCATCCACTGGTGAAAGAGAAGCTCTTGAGCTTCGTGACGGTGACAAGAAGCGCTATGGCGGAAAGGGTGTCCTGAAGGCTGTAGCTAACATCAATGAGAAGATTGCTCCAAAGGTTATTGGTCTGAACGTTTTCCAGCAGACAGTCATTGATAAGACAATGCTTGATCTTGATGGAACAGAGTTCAAGAGCAACCTCGGTGCTAACGCAACACTGGGTGTTTCCCTTGCTGCAGCAAGAGCTGCTTCAGATTCCTGCGGACTGCCGCTGTATCAGTATATCGGCGGTACAAATGCAAAGGTCCTGCCGGTTCCTATGATGAATGTCATGAACGGCGGCAAGCATGCTGAAAGTGCTGCTGATGTTCAGGAATACATGATCATGCCAGTTGGCGCTGACAGTATTCATGAAGCTGTACGTATGGGTGCTGAAACATTCCATGCTCTGAAGAAGGTTCTTCAGAAGTATGGATATAACACAGGTGTAGGCGATGAAGGCGGATATGCCCCTAACACAATCAAGGGCAATGACGGACCTCTTGAGAAGCTTGGCAATGAAGGCCCTCTGGCTCTGATGAAGGAAGCTGTTGAAGCTGCTGGATTCAAGCTTGGTGAGGACATCTGCTTTGCTATCGATCCAGCTTCTTCCGAGTTCTATGACGAGAAGAAGGGCAAGTATGTACTGAAGAGATCCGGTCAGGGTGAGAAGACTTCTGACGAGATGATCGATATGTATGAAGCTTGGACTGAAAAGTATCCTCTGATTTCTCTGGAAGATGGTCTTGCAGAGAATGACTGGGAAGGCTGGCAGAAGCTCCAGAAGAGACTGGGTGACAAGATCCAGCTTGTTGGTGATGATATTTTCGTTACTAATACAGAGTTCATCAAGAAGGGCATTGACCTTCATGCAGCTAACTCTGTATTGATCAAGCTGAACCAGATTGGAACACTGACAGAAACTCTGAACGCTATTGAAATGGCTAAGGAAGCAGGCTGGACAGCAGTTGTATCTCATCGTTCCGGCGAGACAGAGGATTCAACAATTGCAGATCTAGTCGTCGGCGTCAATGCTGGTATGATCAAGACAGGTTCTATGAGCCGTACTGATCGTATTGCTAAGTACAACGAACTGATGAGAATTGAAGAAGAGCTTGGCGACACAGCAGAATACCGTGGAAGAAAAGCTTTCTACAATGTTAAGAACGTTGCCAATCACTGATTGAATATGTTCATACAGAACGGAGATCGAAAGATTTCCGTTTTTCTTTTGGGGAAATAAGCAAAGTCTGTTAATAATACATCAGTGGTCAATTTTCAATGAAAGCGCCTTTTTAGTGAAAGCGCCTGTGAAATAGGCGGGATGTTCATATTTGGATATGTTCATATCGATGAAAGCGTGTAGAATAACGGGTATAGATGACTAGGTCATCGCACACAAAAGCTCTGCTCTTACCAAGAATTTCTAAAAATTCTCAGTGAAAGTGCCTGCTTATGGTTGGAATGTGCTGCCTGGTTGTTTAATGCAGAATAGGTATTAGGTTGACTTCTTCATTTGCTAGATGAGTGAGTCTGTTAAGCCCTAATACCTTTTCATTTAGAAATAATAAGGATGCTTCATATGGTGAACGATATTGAAGCGATTTTCGTGGATAATTGTTCACCATATTGGAAGCACGATTGATATCGTGTTTGCTTAATGTGTTCATACTGTAACCTTGTGGAATGATCTCACGGAGATGTTCGTGGTTTTTCTCACACTTGCCTTTCTGCTCAGATCTTCTTG
>JBFLGD010000021.1:0-29637 GCA_041859965.1 Bulleidia sp.
GTAGCTGCAGGCATTAGAGATTCTTATCCTCGATATTCTTCATTTTCTGGGCAAGACCGTATACCTTCTTAACAGGCAGAGAGCATATAGCGATACGTATTCCCTTGTTTACACAGACAGTATAGATATGCTCATCCATGAATGACTGATGGATTCTGTTCCTGACTTTGTTATCTTCGACTTTCAGTGTAACGAAGAATCCTTCCTTGAATGGATATGTCTGCAGTCCGCATTCTCCAGCTTCTTTAAGAAATATGCTGGATCTTTCCTTCATTAGATCAATATACTTCTGCTTCTCAGCTGTGAAGACATCATGATTCTTGGTGACGGTCCACACAAAATTAACCATGGCAGCGTTAGGAATACTGGACCATGTAGCTCTGGCTTTCTTCTCCATAATGATTTCAGCATCTCTGACATCACTGCTGTTTTTAGCAAGAATAATTGCTGCACCGCATCTCAATCCGTACGATGTCAAAGTTTTGGAGCAGGAGAAGGCAACAATGATCATTACTTTATCTGAAATGTCATTGAAGTTCTGCATATAGTCTCGGCTGTGCTCCAGATTGAAGGAGTAATCAATGTAAGCAATATCATCGATCAGTACAACATGATTCTTCTTGCCTACTTCATTGAGGAAGGATACCAGATCTTTCCATTCTTCATTGCTCAGGGAGTAGCCGGAAGGGTTATGACAAGGATCATTGATGATAATGGCGACACGATCCTGTTTTTCTGCTACGCTTGTGACTGTCTTCTTAAAGGAATCAAGATTGAAATGATTTCCATCGAACATGGAATACTGTACATAGTTAATATTGTTCTCATGTGCCATCAGTGTATAGCTTCCCCACGCAATATCAGGGATGATCAGTGTTTCTCCTTCATCCAAGAAGGTCGTGATTGCCATAGAGTCTGCGCCGGAACCGCCTGGTGTTGCAATGACACTGTGATTCAATGAGAGTTTCTGTGACTGTGTAGCCCAACTGTATACAGTTTCTCTATAGTCGGGGTTCCCGCTGAAACTGGCTGCATAAGCGGCCTTAACGCGGTGGTCAATAGCATCATAGTGATCAAAGACACTGTCAAACGCAACAAGCTTTCCATCTTCTCCATACAGAGAGCCGATGGTGGCGTCAACAACTTTGTCATCACCATTTTCTGCTTTATCCTTTTTGGCTAAAGCTACGATGGAGAATACGGTGTCAACAATCGGGGTAAGATCAGCACTTTTTCTAGTGAACGACATATGAATCCCTCCTTATTTTTCAAACAGATATGTACCAACGCGGACCATATTTGACCCGCATTCTACAGCAATTTGATAATCAGCGCTCATGCCCATAGACAGTATATGTATAGGCATCTGCGGAAATGCATCCTTGAGAGAATGATACAGTTTTTTTGCTTTCATGAATACAAATTTTATTCTTTCGGAATCATCTGTATGCGGTCCCATGACCATGATGCCTTCGATCTTCAGATGCGGGTACTGTAAACATGCATGCAGGAAACTGTCAGCTTCCTCTATTGGAATCCCACTTTTATTTGTGTCTTCCTCAGCCAAATGAAATTCAGTCAGACAGTTCATGTTCCTATTGTTTCTGACACATTCTTTTTCAATGGTCTCTGCCAGTTTCAATGAATCCAGAGACTGAATGCGAGAGACATAAGGAAAGATCTGCCGGACTTTGTTTGTCTGCAGATGACCGATGAACTGCCATTGAATATCTTGGGGCAGATTTTCTGCTTTTGCAGTGAGTTCGCCGGCATGATTCTCACCGAAAACTCTTTCGCCGGCCCTGTAGTAGGAGAGAATCTCTTCCTCACTGCGTTTCTTTGTGACTACACATAGCTCTGCATTGCCGATCGTTTTTTTTACGTTTTCGTAATGTTCCTTCAGCATGCCAAAATTATAGCACCTAGATTCCTTCCTTAAGTGACTTTCCGCTGACATATAAAAACTTCTGCCGGTATAGACCGGACAGAAGTTCTGAGTCATTATTTCCATTTCAGAGGCAGACTGCCCTGCGGAATGAGCCAGCCATGCTTCTGCAGAAAAGGAATGACAAGACTGAATACAGCTGCAAGAATTGCAATCTCTATTGGCAGCAGAATTGTATTCTTCAGTGCGCTTGTTCCAAAGTAGACAATGAATGCTTTCCCATAAAGCATGGAGCTCCATAAAGATCCCATACACACATTGACTAGGTAGTTGTTTACCAGTTTGGCTCCAGCAATACGTGCAATGGATATCCTCTTCCTATAGAGGAAGAGGGCATACACCAGTTCACCGCACATAGCGGTAATTGTGTAGCCGGGGAAAAAGGCTCCATCCGGGAACAGTGCAAAGGCAAGCAGATCAGCGACCATGCCTGATACCATGCCGGCTGCGGGACCGACGATGGAAGCTTCCAGTGCTACCAGGATGAATGTCAGTGAAAGATTGAGGTTTTGAGACACCGGAATACGGATGTTTCCTACAATGATCTTCATAGCTACAAACGCAGCAATCAATGCAAGATACTTCACGTTTTTCAGGTTGTCTGCAGATGACTTCCAGATACTTTGTGTTTTCATATAAAAAACACCTCCTTTCACCATCAGTGAGAGAAAGGTGTTACGCTTCTCACATAATGGGCCGAAAGACAACCGCAAGCACAATGCTTTTCGTCCGCAAGATCCCTCACCTCACAGCACTTAACGCCGTCTTCCTATGTCAGAATGATACCACACTTAGACTAAGCCGCAAGTCACTTATGCTACAATAAGCGCGTATGAAGAAAATAACGGTAACAATGGATCCGGCATATTCTATAGAAGAACTCTATAAGGAAGGTGCAGATGAAGTGCTCTTTGCAGTAAAAGGAGAGACCTTTTCTGCTTTTCATGAATATGAACCGGAACAGATAGAAGGAATGACAGTTCAACTGCACGGCAAAGGCATGCAGTCTTCCGTTCTGATGAACAGACTTTATGGAGAAGAGGAAATCAAAAAGGCTGAGAAAGTGATGGAGCAGTTTATTAAGGCTGGTGTCGACAGTGTTCAGTTTGCGGATCCTGGTCTCTTAGTCAGAGCAGTTTCTCTTCACGGAATGGATCATATGATCTACCGCCCGGAAACACTGATGACAAATGAAAGGGATGCTGCATGGTGGAATGAACAGGGAATCAGCGGAGTGATGATTTCTTCACTGTTAACTGCGGGTGAAATAGAGGAAATTGCCTCTCATACACCGCATGCAGGTATCGTTATCCACGGCAGACAGCTGATGTCTGTTTCCAAGCGCCCGCTTCTGCGTGCATATGAAAAAGTATGTGGTAAGGATATGCACTTATGCAGCAGTATGAAAGTAAGTCTGCGTGAAGATAAACGTGATGGACATATGCCCGTGTATGAGAATGACAGGGCAATGATGGTCTATTCCGATTATGTACAGTCCTCCTTTAATGAAATGGATGGTTTTATAAAATCTGATATCGAAAGATATGAAATAGATACAGCCTGGATGAGTAAAGAAGAAGTGCTTTCTGCAGTGCATGCATACCATCAAATTCTGAATGGCGGATCAGCAGAGAGCATAGGCAGTGAATACAGAAAGAAGTTTGCGGAAATTCCGCTTTCAGATGGATATTATGGACAGAAAACGATCAAATAGGTTTGCAAAACCGGAGCTGCTGGCGCCGGCAGGAGATCTGGCAAGAGCCAAGACTGCAATACGCTATGGAGCGGATGCGGTATATCTGGGCGGACAGTCGTTTTCACTGCGCTCCCGAGCCTCCAATTTCAGCATGGCGGATATTAGTGAGATATGCAGCTATGCAAAGGAACATCATGCACATATCCATGTCACGGTAAATATCATTCCGCATGAAGAGGATTTTGATGGGCTTGAGAAGTATCTGCAGGAGCTGGAAAGGTGCGGTGTCACAGCAATCATAGCGGCGAGTCCTGCCATTATGAAGACTGCACGTGAATATGCACCATCGCTGCAGATACACTGTTCTACACAGATGTCCGTTACCAATTCAGAAGCAGCTTCCTTTCTGCATCGGTCACTCGGCATAAACAGAGTAGTGCTGGGCAGGGAATGCACAATGGATGAAGTCTACGCCATTGCTGAAAACTGTCCGGTGGAGACTGAAGCCTTTATCCATGGCGGTATGTGCGTGAACTATTCAGGCAGATGCACCTTGAGCAACCGCATGACACTGCGTGATGCCAATCGAGGCGGCTGTGCACAGTCCTGCCGCTGGTCATATCATGTATATGATGAAGGCAGAGAAGTGAATGGAAAGCAGCTGTTTACAATGGGCTCAAAGGATATGATGGCAGCTGATTATCTCTATGATCTGATGAATGCTGGTGTTTCTTCGCTGAAGATAGAAGGACGTATGAAGACGGAATATTATGTCGCTTCCATTGTCAGGGGATACAGGCATTTGATCGATGCGGTGTATGACAATGACGGACCGCTGTCTAAAGAAGAAATGGAAAAACATAGACAGGAAATATGCCGCGGTGAGAACAGAGAAACATGGCCTGGGTTCTATCAGGGATCCGCGGATGAAAAGTCACTGATCTACCATGAGAATACAAATGCTGATGTGAATCATGATTTTCTTGGCACTGTAAAGCATATTGATAAAGAAAATGGAATTATGTATCTGGAAGTCAGGAATCCATTCCGTGCAGGTGAAAAGCTGGAAGTGCTGACACCGGGATACGAGAACCGTACATTTGCAGCAGAAGGCTTAAAGGATGAAAAGGGCATAATAATTGATCTTGCAAATCATCCAATGTCGGTAGTCAGTATAGAAACACCTCTATATATGGAAGTGGGAGATATTGTTCGGAGGGCATTATGATCATAGAAGGAAATGTCAGCGTAAAAGCTGCTGTTATGGGCGGTAAAAGAAAGGTAGCCAGAATACTTGTTGATGAAGCTAAGAATGACAAGGATACTTCCTGGATACTGCACAGAGCTGAAGAAAAAGATATTTCAATAGAAAAAGTAAAGCGTGAAGCAATCGACAGTATGGCTGAAGGAAGAACACATGGCGGTCTGATTGCGGAAACAGAGGGACGTATCTTTGATCATGAAGAGGATTGCATGAAAGGAAACGATACCTTTGCAGTAATACTGGAAGGTGTTGAAGATCCTTTCAATCTTGGCTATATAATGCGTTCTCTCTATGCGGCTGGCTGTACAGGCATACTGTTAAGAAACAGGAACTGGGCAAGTTCAGAAAGTACTATTCTGAAGTCATCTGCAGGTGCTTTTGACAGAATGAATGTAGTAATGAGCGATGATCTTGCGGAAAGCATGGTGTCTTTTGCCGAAAAAGGCGTGAAGACTTATGCTGCAATGCGCAAGGATGCTGTCACACTCTATGAAGCAGATTTCAGTGGACCGGTTCTTCTGGCAATAGGCGGGGAGATGAGAGGACTGTCTTCAGCGGTTAGAAAGAATGTTTCACAGAACATATATATTCCATATGCAAATGATTTTCATAATGCTTTGAATGCGGCTGGGGCCTCTGCAGTTTTGGGGTTTGAAGTATATCGTCAAAGAAATATGAAAGGGTAAGCGTTTACATCATAAATAAGCTCCAAATATAAGGAAATCCTGCTAGAATTAGGGCATTGAAAAGAGAGGATACATAAAAAATGAAGGAAGCATATTATTTCCATGATGACGAGATTATTCTGAACTATTCGAAAAAGTATGTAACAAGCAATCATGACATCATTAAGTCCGATGCATTCGATGAGTTTCTTGACAGGTTCCTGGATCATCTGAAACATACCCACTACGACCTGTATCAGTTCCTTTCGGACAATGGAAGCAAAGATGTTCCCTTCATTAAAAAGGAACTGAAGTATGTACTTACAGCTCTTCTTGTAGAAGATGTTAAGGATATTAATGATGCTGACTGCAAGAGGCCGGATGAACTTCTGGCTGTCATTGAAAGAGGCTATGAGTACTGGCGTTCCATTCAGAGATATTCTCTTCTCTATACGACCAATGAAGATGGTTTCGGTACCAGAAACTTTCTGGCTGCCGAAGATAATTTCAATACACTGATCCGCGGCTTCTACCGTGAAGTACAGCAGAAGGCACAGGGCTCTGTTGATAAAGTATACAGACAGCTTCAGGCAGGTTCCAATGCAAGTATGCTGCTGTCTTACTATGACTGGAAGACACCGGCTGGATATGAGAAACTGCAGGGGATCCCATTTGTCAATCAAATCATGCTGAGAACGCCGCTGATTCTTCACCCACAGCATAATAAGAGAACCAATGTATTCTCTGATGCACCGCATAATCCAATGGCTGATTTCATTAAGGGCGATGAAGAATGGATCTGCTTTCCAGCAAGAGTCGGTTCACTGCTGATCTACTGCTATTTCCATAGGAACTACATCACTTCCTGTGCTGCAATGGCCAATCTGTTTGAACTTGCTTCAAAGGATGAGACACTTGCAGCAAAGCCGGATGCAATTATGCTGTTTGGCAACCCAGATGGCGGCAGTGACACAACATTCTGGCATGATCAGGAGAATGATATATGGATCGGCAAGAACTCCAATGCACCGGAGATTGATTACTTCGGATATACAAAGAAGACAATCCTTACACTGCATAATCTTGCAATGATTCAGAAGGGATGGCTGCCTATCCATGGTGCCATGGTCAATATCTATCTGAAGGACGGCACAAAGAAGGGTCTGATGTTTATGGGTGATTCCGGGGCTGGCAAGAGCGAGACACTGGAAGCACTTTCTACAGCAGCCTCTGATCTGATTGATCATCAGGAAACTGTATTTGATGATATGGGTTCGCTGCATCTTGATAAGGATGGACAGATCAGAGGACAGGGTACTGAAATTGGTGCTTTTGTCAGACTGGATGATCTGGATAAGGGAACAGCTTATAAAGATATGGATCGTTCTGTATTCTTTAATCCTGAGAAGCCGAATGCACGTGTTGTTGTTCCAGCGGCACCATATGATGTTGTTACAACGGATCAGAAGGTTGACGTCTTCCTGTATGCAAATAACTATACAGATAAGAGAGGCATGCACCTGTTCAGCAGCAGAGAGGAAGCAGAACCTGTATTCATTGAAGGCAAGAGATTTGCTTTAGGTACTACACAGGAGAAGGGTCTTTCTACAACATTCTTTGCAAATCCATTCGGACCTATGCAGAGACAGGAACAGACCAAGGTACTGATTGACAGGATCTTTGATGCACTGTTTGATCAGAAGATTCCTGTGGGTGAGGTATACACATGTCTTGGACTTCCTAACAAGGGAGATCATGGTATTGAAAAGGCTGCTGAATCCTTACTGGAATTCGTTAAACAGAAGTAACATAAAAGATCACCGTACTCAATCTGATTGAGTACGGTGATTTATTCTTTAGATGAGAGGAAAACGGACGGTGAAAGATGATCCTTTTCCTGGCGAAGAGATGAGCGTAATCCTGCCATGGCATTTTTCTGCGGCATGCTTTACAATCGAAAGACCAAGACCGGTTCCTCCAGTAGCTTTTGAATGGCTCTTATCGACACGGTAGAAGCGTTCAAAGATACGATCCTGTGACTCATACGGAATGCCAATGCCGTTATCAGATACAGCAACACATGCCTGTGAATTTTCTTCATAGCATCTGATCCTAACAGTTCCGTTTTCGTTAGTATAATGAATGGCATTGTCAGTGAGGTTATAGATGATCTCATAGAGCAGACGTGCGTTTGCACTGATATGTACATCGTGAAGTTCCGTCTGCAGAGAGATATGCTTCTTGTCAGCCGACTGCTGCAGCGATTCTCTTACTTCATTCGCAGTATCGCTGATATTCAGATTCTTTTCGTCGGCTTCTGTATTTTCATCCAGCTGTGACAGCCGGATGATATCATCTATCAGCGTCAGCATTCTTTCTGATTCACTGTGTATTTTCTGATAGAAGGTATCGCAGTCATCATCTTTCACTAGATGATTCTGCAGAAGTTCTGCGCTGCCCATGATTGTCTGCAGAGGTGTTTTCAATTCATGCGATACATTGGCTGTGAATTCCCTGCGCATGGTCTCCTCTTTATGGGCACGGGTATTGTCATAGGCAAGAATGCTTGCGCCTATGAGCACTTTATGGGAATAGATTGGATTGCCTATGACTTTGATGTTTCTGCCATCTACATTAAGATCCAGATTCGCTGACGATCCCTTTAGTACACTTGAGACAAACTCTCTGTATTCATTCATGTCCGTCAGTTTTGCGTGAGAATTTTCCTGCATATGAAAGAGGATTTTTGCGGACTGGTTCATTGTGAGAATACCGCCATCCTTATTTAAAAGAAGAAGTCCTTCACTCATGTTTTCAGTAACAGCTTCGAATTCCTTTTTCCGCTGATGCAGTTCATCCATCTGTTTCTCAATTTGCTGATTCTGCTGATCAATGCGCATCAGCAGAGGAGTGACTTCTGGATATGTCTTGTTTTCTAAAGGATGATCAAGATCAATACTGTTGATTGGTTTGGCAATGATCGTTGAGAGACTTCCTGCTAGGACAATAGACAATCCGAAGACGGCTAGAAATATCCAAAGCATCGGTGAAGCAAGGCGTATCGTCAGAAGACCGACAGTGTCATAATCTTCGGATATTCTGATGACTGTTCCATCATCCAGTTTCAAAGCATAGTAAACTGTTTCTCTGCCGAGTGTATCTGAGTAGCGGATAGCTTCACCGCTGCCTTCACTGATGGCTTCCTTGAACTCTTCACGGTCCTTATGAGATTCCATCTGAGATGCATCTGCCTGTGAATCATATGTGACTGTACCGGAGGCATCAATCCACGTAATACGATAATCTTCTGTATCAATGGACTTGAGGAATTTTTCTCCATTCATTTCTATTCCTCTAGCTGCAAGAGATGCTTCGACTGACATACGGTCTTCTTCAACTGATATAAAGTGATTGTTCAGCACAATGATAATAAGTGCCATAGCAGCAATAACAATTCCCAGCATGGAGAAAAGAACAGATCGGAAGATTTTCTTTTTCATGATGATCTCTCCTGAAATCTGTATCCGACACCTCTGACTGTTTCGATCTGACTGCCTGCTTCACCGAGCTTCTGGCGGAGTGTTCTGATATGTACATCTACTGTACGGCTTTCTCCATTGAAATCCGTATCCCATATTTCATTCAGAAGTTTGTCTCTTGTATATACAATTCCAGGATGACTCATGAACAGAATGAGAAGATCATACTCTTTCAATGTCAGTACAACAGGCTCCTTATTGACAAATACCTTATGTGCTTCGGGAATGATAGTGATCCCGTCTCTTTCCATTGTATGCATGGCGGGTTTCTGCGCTCTTCTCAGCACTGCTCTGATTCTGGATACCATTTCCATCATTCCGAAAGGTTTGGCAAGGTAATCATCAGCACCGCTGTCCAGCCCTGTGACCTTATCATATTCAGTGCCTTTGGCACTGGCCATGATGACGGGTATTGACGAAGTGTCTGGATTCTTCTTCAGCTTGCGAAGAATGGAAATGCCGTCTTCATCCGGCAGCATAATATCCAGCAGTACAAGTTCCGGTCTTTCTTTACTGACAGCAGTAAAGAAGTCACTGCTGTTAGCAAATCCCATCGCATCCATACCGATGCTGTGAAGGGTATAGATTTCTATTTCACGAATGCTGCTGTCATCTTCTACACAGTAGATCATTTTTGTTTCCTCCCGTTTACATCATCTTTATGATAAAGGAATGATGTAAAATCATGAACAAAATCCATGTTAAATCTATGTAAATCATAATACTTTCTGTTAACTGAAATGAAATTCATATGAATTCGTGTAGAATATCTGTATGGAAAAAATAGAGTCTCTGCAGAACAGCAGAGTAAAGCAATGGGCAGCACTGCATAAGAAGAAGGAAAGAGATCTGACGGGACAGTTCCTAGTAGAAGGCGAGCATCTGACACAGGAAGCAATTCATACCGGAGCGGCTGAAACTATACTGACTGACTGTGAGAAATACTGTTTTGAAGATCAGAACATGATTCAGGTAACACCGCAGATCATGAGGAAACTTTCTTCCAATGTATCGGAAGTGCATTTGATTACTGTATGCAGAAGAATTGAGAGGAGTGCAGAGAATAAGCACAGAGTGCTGCTGATAGATGATGTACAGGATCCGGGCAATCTTGGTACTATGATACGTACAGCGGTTTCCTTCTCGTTTGATGCCGTATATCTCAGTGAAGATGCCTGCGATCTGTACAATGAGAAGACGGTGCGCTCAACACAGGGAGCCCTGTTCCATATTCCCGTATACAGGGGCAGTATATATAACTTTATGCAGAATCTGAGAAAAGAAAAGTTTGAGATTATAGCAACCTCTTTGGATAAGTCACTGTCTATAGATGAAATACCTGTTTCAGACAGAATGGCATTCATCTTTGGAAATGAAGGACAGGGTGTTGAAAAGAAACTACAGGATGATGCGGATAAAAGACTGCGCATCGATATGCATGGATTTGAATCATTGAATGTAGCAGTGGCAGCGGGCATTGTTATGTATGAATACCGGAATCTGTAAGATCTCTGAAAAGAGGTCTTTTTTATGAGAACAGAAGAGTACTTCAGTTGACGCTTTTTCTGGACCGATAATATACTAATAGTACATAGTCCTAGTAAGGACAAGGAGGTATCATGGATAATTTAAAGAAACTCACAAATGAGGTCGGAGCTCCGGTCGAAGACAATGAGCATTCGATTACCGCAGGCCCGCGCGGACCGGTCATGATGCAGGATGTTTGGCTGCTTGAAAAACTGGCACATTTTGACCGAGAAGTTATTCCTGAAAGAAGGATGCATGCGAAGGGCTGGGGAGCTTATGGTACATTCACGGTTACGCACGACATTACAAAGTACACAAAGGCTGCTGTATTCAGCGAAGTAGGCAAAAAAACAGATCTGTTTACCCGCTTCTCTACAGTTGCCGGTGAAAGAGGCGCAGCGGATGCTGAAAGAGATATCAGAGGTGTTGCAATTAAGTTTTATACCGAGGAAGGCAACTGGGATCTTGTTGGCAATAACACACCAACATTCTTTATCAGAGACGTACATAATTTTCCGGATCTGAATAGAGCAGTGAAGAGAGACCCTCATACCGGCATGAGAAGCGCACAGAATAACTGGGATTTCTGGACACTGCTTCCAGAAACATTCCATCAAACAACAATTGTTATGAGTGACAGAGGCATTCCGGATGGATTCAGACATATGAATCTTTTTGGCGAACATACATACTCTATGTATAACAGCAGGAACGAACGCGTCTGGGTCAAGTTCCATTTCAAGACAGAACAGGGCATTAAGAACCTGAGCGATGATGAAGCCGCAGCAATCAATGCCAATGATCGTGAGAGTGCAGGACATGATCTATATAATGCAATTAAGAATAAGGACTATCCAAAGTGGAAGATGTTCATTCAGGTCATGACAGAAGAACAGGCAAGGAATCACTATGAGAATCCATTCGATATTACAAAGATATGGAAGCATAAGGAATTTCCTCTGATTGAAGTTGGCGAGCTGGAGCTGAACAGATGGCCTGAGAACTACTTTGCTGAAGTAGAGCAGGCAGCTTTCACACCTGCACATGTAGTGCCGGGCATTGGCTTCTCACCGGATAAGTTTCTGCAGGGAAGACTGTTCGTCTATGGAGATGCACAGAGATACCGTCTTGGTGTCAACTACAACCAGATACCTGTCAATCAGGCTAAGCATGCCAAGGTGGCGGATTACTCACGTGATGGTTATATGAGAACAGACGGCAACTATGGTGCAGCTCCAGCATATTCTCCTAACTCTGAGGGATACTGGACAGCACAGCCTGAAGTGACAGAACCGCCGCTGGATCTGAATGGGGCAATGTGGCGCTATGATCCTGCAGATGATCCAACGGATGACTGCTTCCGTGCCGGCGGAGATCTTTACAGACTTATGACTGAAGATAAGAAGAAGCTGCTGATAGGCAATACAGCAAGAAATATTGCACCATGCTCAGAGAATATTAAGTACCGCCATGCAGTGCATTGTACATGGGCTGATCCGGATTATGGAATGAGAATGACAAAGGCATTGAAACTGGATGCAAACAAGGTGGCAGAGCTTGCCAAAGGTAATCATAAGTCATTGATCAAGGCTACGCTGCCTGGCGGAGAGTTCAGCTGTACACCTTGTGATATGTCCTGTATGAAATGTGAGAAGCTTTGTTTTGAAGCACCGGATAAGAAATAATGCATGAGAAACTGTTACTGAAATGGAAATGACTGTAGAATCATACAGTGAATTCATTTAGGAGGGTGCATGCGCAATACAAAGCAAAGAGAGATCATACTGGATACGGTTCTTCACAGTAAGGATCATCCGAGTGCAGATACTGTATACGACCGTGTACATACAGAGCATCCTCATATCAGCCGTGCGACCGTCTATCGCAACTTGGTGCTGCTTTCTCATATAGGTAAGATCAGACATCTTGCGATACCGGGGAGCGACAGCGATCGATATGACTGGAGACTGGATGAGCATAGCCATTTGATATGCAGAGAATGCGGAAGAATCATGGATATTGATATTAAGCCTGATCCATCTATTAATAGAAGCATTGCACATAAGTATGGTTATCATCATGTGAAGCATACGCTGATATTGAGCGGTATATGCTCGGAATGCAGCAGAAAGAGCAATTGAATAGGGAAGACAGTTCTGAAGGTATTCAAGAGGAACTGTCTTTTCAGCTGGCAAAAATATGTGTATTGCTGATAGCAGCAATGCGGTTATAATAGTGTTACTTTTCACTGAAATCTGTTATTTACTATTCCTTTTTAAAAGATCAATACAAAAAGCCGTAAATGGATGGGAAATAAGCTGTGGGGGCATTACAGGATGAAAAAGAAAGATATGGCAGTTACACCGGCTCTAAGTATTGCTGGTGAAGCTGAAGAAAAACTGAGTGAATTGAATAAGACATTAGAATTCGGTTTTATGGATGTGCAGATGTGCGATAATCCAAAAGTTCTGCGTCTTGATGATCATATGATCAGTCTTTTGCATGCTGATGGAGATGCTGATTGGATTAGCAGGCTTAAGAATGATTACTCATATATTGTTCCGGAGGAATATCGAAAGAGTTTAAGAGAAACATTAAAAGGTGGAAGCAAGCTTTCATCATCTTTCTGCTTTGAACAGCAGATGATACGTCATGATGGCAGTGTCATTGACACAGAAATTCGAGCAGTTAGAAGACATAATAAGAATGACGGACATTACTATCATTTTACTGTTGTTAACATAACACCTATCCATGAACATAAGCAGGAAATATTGGCGAAGCAGAATAGTCACGTATTGGAAGAATTGTTTGATTCTATTATTGAATTTGACTGGAAACAAGAATCAGCTGTTGTACTTCATACCAATATTGCTGGAATGAAGCCGCTTTTGAATCTGCGCGTACAGATAACAGATGTATTGAAGAAGAGACTTCCTATGCAGATTGCATGCGACGATACTGATATGCTTATCTCATTTTTGGATGAGACGTCATTACAGAAGGGCAATACTAGAATTGAATTTCATGGCAGGAGCAAGAATTCTCAGACAACGTATCTGATGCAGGCAATACGCTCAGATGATAGAAAGTGGCTTCTCTGCATGAGGGATATAACAAAGGAAAAATTGGGCGGCAATGCTATAACGCAGAATCATATGCTGATGGATGCTGCTGCAGGAATGAATACGGGTGTTGCTGTGTATCGATGGGAAGATAATGAAAAAACGCTTGTTTGTGCAAATGAAATAGCAAAGCCTCTTATTCCTTATATTACTGATCAATGCTGCAGACAGCTTACTGCTGAAAAGAAATGTGAATTTTCATATGCAAATAGTGAGAAGAAAATCTGCTGGCTTGAAATGTCGTCTGTGCGTAATAATTCACTTCAGGTCATTCAAATTGAAGATACAACAGTACGTCATCAGAATCTTCAGGAATTGAAGTGGAGACAGGAAAGAAACCGCAGTGCGCTGAAAAATGAAAGAATTGTTGCATTCGATTATCATTGCAATACAGATGAACTATATATAGGATATCCAGATAGTAAAAAATACTGGGTAGAAGATCATCGCAAAGATTTCTTATCAGACATTGAATTCCTGAAAAGGCATCTCAGTGATGCGAGTATTGAATATGTTAAGCATCTCTTAACTGCAGATGTGGATCTTCAGGATAAGAGCTATACAATTCTGATATGGATTCATGACGGATATAGAGCTGCACAGATGTTCTGCGCATCACCAATATTTGATAAGGTTGGGAATAAAAGAATTATTGGACATATTGATGTCCCGTCATTAAGCAAGGAAAGATATCATTCCGACGAAGAGACGGATACATTGATGCGTCTGGCATTGTCTTCAGGTGCTGAGATATCTGTTGGATTTGATGCTGATAGCGGAGATGTAATTGAGGGGAGAGGTAATATAATTCCTCAATCGCTTTCAAGGGCTAAAAACTGGGTGGATTTCATGCCTGTTATTCATGAGAACACCAATCTTGATGTATTTCCAGAAAGCATAAGAAATGGTTCGCTGTCAAATATTTGCACTTATCTAGAGAAGAATAATGAAACTGCATCTTTTGATATTCTGATGAATCCAATTGAAAAGCCTGATAATAAAAAAAGATGGTTTGGCTTGGCATTGAAATTAGTGAAGGATAAAAAAACTGGTCGGCGTATTTTGTTTGTGCATGTACTTGATATTGACAAAAAGAAAAGAAGAGAACTTGCATTAGTTCAGCAGAGCAGCATTGACAAACTTACTAATCTCCTGAACAGAGATGAATTTAGTGATAGATGTCTGTACAGTGCACAGAATGACGATCATCATCATCATGCATATGTAATGATAGATATTGATTATTTCAGTAAAATCAATGGAACTCATGGTCATATTATTGGAGACGCTATTCTTAAAAAAACAGCAGCTACAATAGAGAGCTGGGCTAGGGAAAGCGATCTTGCTGGAAGATATGCTGGTGATGTATTTGTTGCTTATATTAATAATGCGGATGATCAAATAGTACTTCAGGAGAGAATCAGAATACTTCATACAGCATTAAGTTATGAGGCGGCACCGCATATCCCAGTTACGGCCAGTATAGGAATATTCAATAATGTTAATAACATTGCAATTGATGATCCAAACAAAATATATGACAAGGCAGATACTGCTTTATGCAAGGCAAAGCAGAATGGCGGCAACTGCTATGTATTCTATGATGATTCATTGTCTGAAGAATCCTATGTTGAAGGGTATGCTCCGCTTAATCTTCTTCCTTCAAAACATGTGTATTTGAGAATGTTCGGCTATTTCGACTTATTTGTAGATGGCGAGGCAGTAGTATTCAAACATGCTAAGGCAAAGGAGCTCCTTGCATTGCTTGCTGATCGCAAGGGTGGGCTTATATCGCCGGGAGATGCAATCAGCTGTCTTTGGGAAGATGAACCGTGCAACAAAACAACACTGTCCAGATACAGAAAAGTAGCAATGCATCTAAGAAATACTTTAAAGGCATATGGTATTGATAATATTTTTATCAGTAACAATGGTCAAAGAGGATTGGACATAACTAAGACCAGCTGCGATTTGTTTGATTATCTGAGCGGTAAGGAAGAATACAAAGGATTATTCAAAGGATCATATTTGTTGAATTACAGTTGGGGAGAAATGACACAGGCAGATCTCTCCGAAGATAATTAGGAACGCGGAGGAACGCTCTCGGTATTCATCGGGAACGCTCTTTTTTTATAGTTGTCATATGTCACGCTAGAGTGGCATGAAATTATCTGAATTGTGTGTACGTAACTGATTTACTGAGCACCTGTACGATCAGAGAGCAAGTATAGAAAATTTTAACCCTAGGCTTATGAGGGGACTTGCTTTACCTTCCTTTACACAATTTGAGTAAAAGATAATTACTTACGTTATAAGAAGACTGGAATTATGGGAGGATTATTTATGAGACGGAAGATGGACAAGGTATTAACATTTATTATTTCATTATTGATGATATTGACACTTACACCATTAAAGGTAGAAGCAGATACTGGAGCAATTGCAATCGACAGTGCCAATGCTGCAGCAACTTTAACTTTATATAAAGATGCTAATCATACAAATGCAATTAATGATGATGCTACTATCAAACGCACTGATTCGGTTTATGGTGCATTGGCGATTGTATTCAATACCAATTCACAGCCAGATGCATCAAAACTTTCATACACATATGCATTTCCTGAAAATATAACTGTCACCGATAAAAGTTCAACACCATTAATGAACGGAAGTGAAACGGCTGGAACTTGGAACATCTCCAATAATGTTCTTACTTTTACATATGATGCAAAATGGATAGCTGCAGGTCATACAAGCAATATTCAGGCTAACTTTAATTTTGACTTTAAGGTCATTAATAATACAGACAGCAGTACGGATAGCAGCAGTCTTATTTTCCCCGCAGTCGCAAACCCAGTAACAATTAAATATGATAAGGGTAATGTAACGGGCAGCAAAACTGCTAAGGTTAATTCTGATAATACCATTACATTTACAATTAATCTGAATGCAGATAAGGATTGTGATTTGAATCTCACTGATACGATGGGCAGCAATCTTTCTTTTGTTGATGGTTCTTTTAAACTTGATGACAATACTGCACTTACGCCGTCTATCAATGGTCAGACAATGACTTTGAGCAAGTATGCAATCAAGAAGGGCTCACATACAATTACATACAATGCGACAGTCATTGATCCTTCTTTAGATACAAATGGGGATGGAAATATTGATAATGTTGGAAATGATGCTAAATGGACATGGGATGAGGAAACTACACCGCAGGACGCACCTGTCACTCCAAATATCACATATAACAAGGTATCTAAAACAGGTGTTCTTAATTCAGATAATACGATTACCTGGACGGTGACACTCAACAATGGTGATATCAAGGCTGATATGAATGGATATGTCTATACAGATAAGCTTGAAACGTCCGATGATCAAAAGTATACAGGTACTTATACAATTGTGGATTCAGATAAAAAAGTTCTAGTAAGTGATGGGACATTGGATCCAAACAAGAGCAGCTTTACTTACACCTTTCCTGCAGATGCGGGAAAAAAGACATACATTGTCACTTATAAAACTTCTGTTACAAGCAAGGATTCTTTAGTGATTGAAAAGAATCTTGCCGAAGGAACACCTAGTGACGGTAAAGGCGGTCATTCTGCTGAAGGAGTGATTGGCAACTATATCACAAAGGAAATCACTGATAAGAGTCAAGTGAATACTACCGGCGTTGTTTCTTGGAAGAGTACGGCAAAGCTTGAAAGTGCAGGAGATACGTTCTCGGATACTTATGATTGGAATAGCAACATCTGGTTTACAGATGGTGAATCACCAGTTCTTAAGTATACTGACAGCACTGGAGCATCAGTCACTATGGTTGAGGGAAATGATTATTCAATCAAGTGGAATTCTCAAAGCGGAGAAGGTGCAGATAAAACGCATCGCCTGACATTTGATATTACTTTCAATGATACTGTGAATGTTAGAAATGCAATTGCTAATAATCACGGTGAATATACAGTTGAATACACAAGTACTTGTAATAAATCAATAGGGACTTATAAAAACACGTCAACTATCAATCATAATGGAACACATCATCAGGCATCTGCTTCATATACGATTGAAGATACAACGAATATCTATAAATCTGGAAGCGTGAGATGGGACAGCACTGCCGCAGCATGGGTAGCTGACTGGAAGGTTGCGTTAAATGGAGAAGGATATACAAATTATGGCAAGGTAGATCTAGAGGGAAAAGATGTTACAATCGTTGATACACTTCCAAAAGGAATGACATATTCAGCAGGAAGCGCGAAGTATTCTCTTTCTACTGATTTTGATCCTAAATATATTGTAACAGGTTCTGTTACTCCGGAAATCACAACAGATGCCAATGGAAACACGGTATTGACTTTTACGGTTCCTACCAAAAACACGATTGCATGTGGACAACATACATATCCAAAGATTGTTTTAGATTACTCAACTGTTGCGGATAAACTTGCGATTGGTGAAAAGAAATCATATACGAATAAAGCGTCAGCTTCTACGGATTCTGTGAACTTTGGTTCGTACTCAGCAACAGTAGATGTTTATAATAAAGTCCTTGATAAATCAGGTATTCTTAACAGCAATACTGCTTTAGTTGATTACACAATTGATATTAATAAACCAACGCAGGATCTTGTTAAAAATAAAAATATTGTTACATTAGTGGACACATTGGACTATCGTACATATCTTGTAAATGACAGCGTTAAGATTACTGATGCAACAGATTCAAAAGATATTACTTCTTCATGCTCAGTAAAGACTGCAACAGTTAATGATGCTAGTGGTCATAAAACAACACAGATTTCAATTGATGTCCCGGATAACAAACATGTCACTGTCACATACAGTACTGGTCTTTCAGGCAAAGTTGGAGCTGAATTGAATGATGTTACAAACACTGCTGAATTATCGGATATTTCAAAGACAGAAACAAATTCAAAGAACAGTTTTACAGTTGCTAATGCTGCAGGCAGTACAAATGGTACCGCTGGAAGTATTACGATTCAGAAGGCAGATAGTGATAATATCAGCAAGTCTCTTTCTGGAGCGGAATTTACACTGTACAAAGTGAATAATCTTGGCGATTTATCAACAGATTCTAAAGAAGAAGATATCAAGGCAAGTATAGTTGATACAGAAACGACAGCAGATGATGGAACTGTAAAGTTCCATGATTCTGCCCTTGTAAAAGATGCAGAAACGGCTTTACAGCTTGATACACTTTACTATTTTGTTGAAACAAAGGCACCTGCGGGATATACGATTTCTAATACTGGTAGGACTTACTTTATGCTTGCTGGAACGGTACCGGCTACCTCTCAAGCACAGCTCAGCAAGGCGAATGCTATTCTAGGAAAATCTGGTGTTTCAGTTAATACTGCTTTTAAATATAACGTGTATGACAGTAAGTCAGATAAAGGAAGTCTGCAGATAAAAAAGGACTTTACAGTGAATGGTACTGAGCTGACTGATGAAGAAAAGAATGTAATTTCCTTCACAATTACAGGACCAAATTCATATTCAAAGACCGTTAAATACAGTGACTTCACAAATGGGATTTACACATTATCTGATTTAAAATCCGGGAGTTATAAGGTTACTGAAAGCGGCGCTGATATAAACGGATATACGAGAGCAACCATTTATTCAGTAGATGGCGGAAAAACTTCAACAACATCTCCATCTGAATCAACTGTAACAGCTGGTAATACAGCAACAGTAGAAATAAGCAATGTTTATACTGAGGTTGGAAATCTGAAGATTACGAAGAGTTTTACCGGGGTTGAATCTTCAAAACTGACAGAAGCTCAGAAGGAAGCTATTGTATTTACAGTCACAGGGCCAGCTGACTTTAATCAAACTTATAAGTATTCTGATTTTACTGACGGAAATATGACAATAAGCAATCTTCCAGCTGGTGATTATACCGTTACTGAAACCGGAAAGGCTTCAGTTAACGGAATGATAGCTAGTGCTACGTATAAGGTTGGTACTAGTGAAGCAAGTGCAACGGCTCCAACAGTAACAGTATCAAAGTCCGGAATAGCAGAAGTTGACGTAACAAATACGTACAGCAGTGCAACTGGCAGCCTTAATGTAAAGAAGACATTTGCAGGAGCAGAATTGACTGATGAACAGAAGAAGGCAGTAAAGTTCACAGTCACAGGACCTGATAACTACAGTAAAGAATTCACTTATGGAGATTTCACATCAGGAGTGTACAGTCTGACGGGATTACAGACAGGCGACTACACAGTAACAGAAAGCAATTCTTCAGTTGATGGCTATACAGTTGAAACAGCATACTCAGTGGCTGATGGAAAAACAACAGTTACCGCTGGCAATACAGCAGAAGTTGATGTGACAAATACATATACAAAATTGATTGATGTATCTGTAAAGAAGATATGGAGCGATAATGGAAATCAGGATGGCATTCGTTCATCGAAGATTACTGTTCAGCTATATGCTAATGGGAATCCATATCTTAATGCAGTAACACTGGATAAGAGTGATAGTTGGAGCTATACATTCAAAGATCTGCCAACAGTTCAGAATGGAAATGCAGTGGCATATACGATCAATGAAACAGATGTTCCAACTGGATATACTCCTGTAATCAGCGGTACTGCTGAGGATGGTTTCGCAATAACTAATACTCATACACCGGAAACAACTTCAGTAAGTGGTACAAAGACATGGTCTGATAATGATAATCAGGATGGAGAAAGACCTGATTCTGTAACAGTAAGATTGCTTGCTGACGGTATTGAAAAGTCAAGTGCTAAAGTAAGTGCTGAAACCGATTGGAAGTACAGTTTTGAAAACCTTCCAAAGTATTCTAATGGGACTGCGATTACATATACTGTAACGGAAGATGCAGTGAAGGATTACTCTAGTAAAATCGTTGGATATGATATTACAAATACACATACACCAGGCAAGACAAGTCTCAGTGTTACAAAGGCTTGGAAAGATTCTAACAATGCAGATAAGCTGAGACCGTCATCCGTAAAGGTTCAGCTTTATGCAGATGGGGAAGCTTATGGTAACCCTATTATGCTGAATGAATCAGAAAACTGGACATATACATGGACTGATCTCGATATTAATAAGTCCGGTAAAAAGATAAAGTATACAGTTGGCGAAGTAAATGTTCCAAATGGTTATACTGTAACAGTCAGCGGCGATTCCGATAAGGGATACACATTAACAAATACGCATACATATACGCCGAAAACGCCTGACACTTCAGATCACAGCAGTTTGTTCATTGACTGTTTTGCAATGATGGCATCATTGATTTCAGCAGGTTATTGTTTCGTATTCAGAAAAAAACATGCTGAATAAATAGAAAAGAATCGACTGACAGCTAATTGCTGTAAATCGATTCTTTTTATCTGGAGATGAATTACCATCCGCCACCGTACGCAAATCTTTTTTCTCCTTCAACAACAGGAATCTCTTTGACTGTAAGATCATCTACCTGAATAAAACGATCTCCTTCCTTCACTTTAGTAAGGAAGGCATCGATCAATGCTTCATCTCCCTGTACAAAGATTTCAACCATTCCATTGGACAGATTGGTTACAGAACCTGTAAGTCCTCTCTGCTGTGCCTGCAGCATGCAGAAGCCTCTGAAGCCGACTCCCTGTACTCGGCCCTCTGCAATGACGTGATAGCGTTTCATAGTTTTGCCCATAACCGAATTATAACAGTTTCCTTCCTGAAAAGAACGGCTATAATACAGATTGCGGAAGGTGGGTATAAATGATCCATATATTGCTGAATAAACCAAATTTTGATCAGGACTGGGCATATCCTTCACTGAATGAAATCATCACTGCAGATAAGAAGGTATGCATTCTATCCTTAATGGGAGATGAAGGATGGTCGAGCGACCAAGACAACTGGGAGCATCGCTATGACAGTGGCAGCAGGCACTATGAGAAGCTTGTTCAGCCATTCAGGAACTATCTGATTCCGGATGGAAATATTGTCTGGGCGAATGGCTATGGCGATGCTTCGGAAACTGCTGCAAAGATTAAGGATGCTGACATTCTTTTCCTTACCGGAAGCGATCCGGAGCAGATGATGGAGAATGTACAGGATACCGGTCTTCTTGAGACACTGAAAAACTATACCGGCATTGTCATGGGCGATGCGGCAGGATCACAGCTTATAATGGAAGACTTTGAAACTGAATATGATGAGGTTCCTGTGAAGGGAATTGGATATTTGAAAGGATTTGCATTAGAGTCTTCTTATATTGAAGATGTTCAGCATCTGCAGCGTATGATTCATACAATAGAAGACAGAGGCAGAACTGTATTTGCATACCCTGAACAGGGCGGTGTTATCATTCGTGACAATCATTATGAACTTCTTGGCAATGCATTTATATGTTCTGATAATGATTTGGATAAAATATACAAGGCATATCATGATGCTCAGTCCCGTCAGGCATATTATGGGGAAAATGAGAACTGGTAAAATTAGATCTTTTCTGTATCCAGAATGGTCAGCGTCATGTTTTTTACCTTGAAATGTATCTCCATGCCTGCATAGCTAAAACCATAGATCCTATCAGGATCATTCTGGTAGGCAGGTCTAGGATCACAGCTTAGTATATCGATTAAGGAAGTCAGTTTATCTTCAGGAATTCTCATACGTATTTCGCTGCTGAGAATGACCTGAAGTTTTTTATTTTCCGGAAGACAGGCAAATCCTTCTTCCGCATCAATGCTGTCGGTGTAGGGAATATAGGGCTTGATGTCATAGACCGGAGTTCCATCCAGAAAATCAGCACCGCTGATATGAATGATATAGTTCTTCTCATCAATACTCTCAATATGCACTGCGCTCAATCCAAGAGGATTTGGACGGAAGGGCGATCTGGATGCGAATACGCCAACTCTTTCATCTCCTCCTAAGCGGGGAGGCCTGACAGTCGGAGACCATTTCTTTCCATAGTTTTCAGAGAATCCCCAGATCAGCCATATATGAGAAAAACCGGAAAGTCTTCTGAGTATCCCATCTTTTTTAAATTCTTTTTCGAGTATTATCTCCGCCTTCAGTTCTTTCACAACAGAAGCCTGACGGGGAATGCCGAACTTTTCGCTGAAGTCGGAGTGAATATGTGCAACTGGTCTGATTTCTAACATATCTTTCATGTGCTTATTCTATTGCAAAAATGTATGAAATTACCTATAATTTCTGAGAAAACAGAAAGAAAAGACCAGTAACTGAAGAAACGGAATAAAGAGAGAAATCCCGTACTGCTGAGAGAGATTTCATTCCATGCCTTCAGAGAATTCACTTTTCCAGTGAAGCCAATCCCTTCCGGAAGCTCCCGTTACGAGCAGAATGAAGGTGCGTATCTTATAGATACGAATCAGGATGGTACCGCGTGTGATGCGTTCCTGTGATTTTTACAGGAACGTTTTAATTTTGTGGAGGCAGAAAGATGAATGATCAGATTGCAAAGGTAAAGGAAGAGGCACTGAAAGCAGCTGAAAATGCTGCGGATCTGCAGACGCTTCAGCAGGTACGTATTCAGTATCTGGGCAAGAAGGGCAGCATTCAGGACCTGATGAAGGAAATGAAGGATCTTCCAAAGGAAGAAAAGCCTGCTTTTGGACAGCTTGTCAATGAATGCAAACAGGCTGTTACAGCAGCGGTAGAAGAGAGAAACAAGGTTCTTGAATCCCAGGCTGTCAGTGCGCGTCTTGAGAAAGAAAAGATTGATATTACTATGCCGGGCGATATATGTACCCTAGGTACAACCCACCCGCTGTTTATGATTCAGCAGGAAATCGAAGATCTCTTTGTAGGTATGGGATACAAGATTGCAGAAGGACCAGAAGTTGAACAGGATTACTACAATTTTGAACTTGCCAATATACCTAAGGATCATCCGGCAAGAGATATGCAGGATACTTTCTATATTGATCCTAATACTCTGCTTAGAACACATACGACTGCGATGCAGATGAGAGAGCTGGAGAAAGCGCATGGACAGCTTCCTATCAAGCTTATCTGCCCAGGCAAGGTATATAGAAGAGATGATGATGATGCAACCCATTCACATCAGTTTATGCAGTGCGAAGGACTTGTTGTAGGTGAACATGTAACGCTTGCTGATCTGAAGGGTACATTGGAATTCATGGCTAATAAGATGTTCGGAGAGGGCAGAAAGATCCGTTTCAGACCATCCTACTTCCCATTCACAGAGCCTTCTGTTGAAGTAGATGTATCCTGTCCTTTCTGCAATGGCAAGGGATGCTCCGTATGCAAGGGATCCGGCTGGATTGAGATACTGGGTGCAGGCATGGTTCATCCGCATGTTCTGGAGATGAATGGATTTGATCCGGAGAAGTGTTCCGGCTTTGCCTTCGGTGTGGGACTGGAGAGAGTTGCCATGCTGAAATACGGTATTAATGATATTCGTAATTTCTATACAAATGATGTCAGGTTCCTGAAGAACTTTGATAGGTTTGACTGAGGAGGAGAAAGACAATGAAATTAAGTTATAAGTGGTTAAGTGAATACGTCGATCTTTCCGATGTAGCGCCTGAGGAACTGGCGGACAGAATGACAACAGCAGGTCTTGAAGTGGAAGGCATTCAGAAGAGTGCTTCCGGAACAGGACTTGTTATAGGCGAAGTATTAACATGTGAGGATATCGAAGGTACTCATCTGCATAAGACAACAGTCAGAGTAGGTGAAGGCGATGAAAATATCTATAACATTGTCTGCGGTGCACCGAATGTACGTAAGGGACTGAAGGTTATTGCTGCACTGCCGGGAGCCCAGCTTCCAGGCGGCAGGATAGAAAAAACAGTATTAAGAGGAAATGAATCGGATGGCATGCTGTGCGCACTGTTCGAACTCGGTATTGATAAAAAAGTACTCCGTCAGGAACAGGTAGATGGCATTGAGGAACTTCCTGCGGATGCTCCAGTTGGTGAGAAGGATGTTCTTGGATACCTAGGGCTGGATGATACGATTCTGGATGTTTCCCTGACACCGAATCGTGCAGACTGTTCTGCTATGTGGAATATGGCCAAGGAAGTCGGCGCTATTCTGCACAGAGAAGTAAAATGGCCAGACTTTGAACATCAGTCCGATATCGGTGAAGAGAGTGATTTCAAAGTATCTACAGAAACAGAAAAATGCAGCTGCTATATGGGCAAGGCTGTAAAGCATGTAAAGGTAGGCCCTTCCCCTGTATGGATGCGCAGATATCTGAACGCTGCCGGAATCAACAGTATTAATAATGTTGTTGATATATCCAACTTCGTTATGCTGGAGACAGGACAGCCTCTGCATTACTATGATCTTGCCAAGCTTCAGGAGCATGAGATCACAGTTGTAGATGACAGAGAACTGACCATGACTGCACTGGATGGGGCAGAGTTTGAAATTCATAAGGGTGATCTTCTGATCACAACTGGCGGACAGGCTACCGGTATTGCCGGTGTCATGGGCGGAGAAGAATCCATGATAGATGAGAATACACAGGGTATCTTTATTGAAGCTGCTATGTTTGATCATGCAAGTATACGTCATACGTCAATTCGTCTGAACCTTGTGACAGAAGCTGCGCAGAGATTCACAAAGGAAGTTGAACCACTTGGTATGCAGAAGGCCATTGACCGTTCTGTACAGCTTCTGAATAAGTATGCGGACGCTTCCGGATATGAGAAGACAGTTCAGGCTGGTGATCCTGGATATAAGCCTCTGACAGTTACAGAGACACTGACACACTGCAATGCACCGCTAGGAACTTCCTTTGATATGAAGCAGGTAGAGGAAACGCTGAAGTGGCTTGACTTCAGACCGGAAGTAAATGGTGATGAGATTCAGTGCCATATTCCTTCCTATCGTATTGATATAGAAGGCAAGGCAGATATCGACGAGGAAGTAATCCGTCTGATCGGCTTTGATTCACTTGGCTCTACACTGCCGCAGATAGCTGCTACAGTAGGTCAGCTGAATCCGGTACAGTCATTGAGAAGACTGACTAGAAATACATTTGCTTCATTAGGTATGAATGAGATTGTTACTTATACACTGGTCAATGAAGACTACGCATTCAATGGCTTCAATCCGCTTGAGAATCCGATTGCTCTGTCCATGCCGATGAGTGAAGCCAGAAAATATGTGCGTACTAATCTGATCGACTCTGTGATGGAAGTAGGACAGTATAACGAAGCACATGGCAATTCCAATCTTGCTTTCTATGAACTTTCCAAAGTTTATGGTAAGGATATAGAGGATGAAAGAATTGCACTGTTCATGGATGGCAGCATTCGTGAGGACAGATTGCATAAGTATGAAGTAGCAGGTGATTTCTATGCCATGAAGGGATTCATTCTGACATGGCTTGAAAGATGCGGATATACAGGCAGCCGTATTCTGATCAAGGCAAATACGTCTGATGTGATACATTTCCATCCATACAGAAGTGCAGAACTTTATCTGGATGGAAAGAAGCTGGGTGTATTTGGTGAACTGCATCCTGACTATGCCGGCAAGTACGACTTGAAGAGGGTAACATATGCAGAACTGAGCATTGTTCCTCTCTGCGCAGGGAAATGTGGCAGACTTAAGTTTAAAGAACTTCCTAAGTTCCCTTCTGTCAGCAGAGATCTGGCTCTTGTTGTAGATCAGAAGACAGGTGTAGGAGATATTGTAAAGGCCGCTAAGAACAGCGGTGCAAAGATTCTTGAGAATGTTGAAGTATTTGACATCTATGAGGGAGAACATGTTGAAGAAGGCAAGAAGTCGGTTGCACTGACACTTACCTATCAGACCGATCATACTCTGACAGAGGATGAGATCAATACTGCACATAATAAGGTACTTGATAATCTGAAGAAGAGAGTAAAAGCAGAATTAAGAGCTTAATATAAATATGTGCAGCATGATTATGCTGCACATATTTTTAAAAGGAGAGAATGATGGAAGATTATGAACTGAAAAGACCGGAAAAGGCCTATGCTGTTCAGATTAAAGAATACAGGCGTACTTTTCTTGACATGAAGAAACCTTTGTGCGGATGTGCCGGTCTGGAAAACTATGAACATGCACAGGATTGGATCGATCAGTGCAGAAATAATGAAAAAGGAATCAATCTTAGGGAAGGCTATGTCCCCGATACCCTATTCCTTTATGTGCGGAAAAGCGATGATGCAGTATGCGGAATGATTGATGTCAGACATTATCTAAATGCATATCTTTCTCTTGCTGGCGGGCATATCGGTTATTCTGTACTGCCAAGGGAAAGAAGGAAGGGCATTGCAGCATCAATGCTGAAGGCAGTACTGCCTTACTGCAGATCAATTGGACTTGAGAAGGTAATGATTACCTGCAGTAAGGATAATGAAGGTTCACGCAGAACAATTCTTCATAATCATGGTATATATGAAGGAGACACAGAACACGATGGAGAGATTACGGAGAAGTACTGGATCGAACTGTGAAGAGGTGATTGTATGAACGAAAAGCTCAGCATGGATGCAAAACTGAAGGATGTGTGGAAGACACCTGTCGGTCATGACATTCTGAAGAAAGTATTGATGCAGTCTGGCGTCAGTGAAGTGATGATCACAAATCCTCTAGTAGGAAATCTCTCCCTGAAACAGATAAAACCGCTGACGGGAAAGATTCTGGATGATGGTTTCTGGGAGGCCTTTCTGCATCTTCTCAACAGTGAAGATACTCAGGAAGCACCATTGGATGGAAAGATTGCAGAAAAGTGGTGGAAGGAAGCAGTATTCTATCAGATCTATCCAAGAACGTTTATGGATGCTGATCATGATGGCACTGGTGATCTGAGGGGGATTATTTCAAAACTGGATTATCTGAAGAATCTTGGCGTTGATGCACTGTGGCTTTCACCGGTCTATGATTCACCAATGCAGGATAATGGCTACGATATTCGAGACTATGAAAAGATCAATCCGGAATTCGGTACAATGGAGGATTTTGATGAATTGCTGAAAGAAGTTCATCAAAGAGGCATGAAACTGATCATGGATCTGGTTGTTAACCATACTTCTGATGAACACAGATGGTTCAAGGAAGCGATAGCTTCCAAGGACTCTCCATACAGGAACTATTACTTCATACGTCCATCTTCTGAAGAAGCACCGAATAACTGGACATCATTCTTTTCAGGACCTGCTTGGGATAAGTATGGTATAGATCAGGACTGGGCAATGCATCTATTTGCAAAAAAGCAAATTGATCTGAATTGGGATAATCCTTCTGTGAGAAAAGACATTGAAGCAATGGTCAACAGATGGCTCGATAAAGGAGTGGATGGTTTCCGCCTGGATGTCATCAACTACATATCCAAGGAACTAGGACTTCCTAATGGGGATAAATCGGTTGGAAAACTGATGGGATATACAGGAATAGAACACTATTACTATGGTCCTCATCTGCACGAGTATCTCCATGAACTGAATGAGAACTGCTTTGCCAAGCACGATGCTTTCTCGGTTGGAGAGACACCGGGATTGGGTATGAAGATGTTTCGCTTAGTGAATGGTGAGGAGAGAAAAGAGCTGGATATGAGTTTCTCTTTTGATCATCTTGAGACACCGGGGCATGTCAGATGGGATGATTATCGATATGATCTGAATTACTTCCGTGATTATATGATTGACTGGCAGACACACTATGGCAATAACTGCTGGATGACTCTCTTTTATAATAACCATGACAATCCGCGCATGGTCTCCAAGATAGATCCAGAAGGAAAGCATACAAGAGAGGTAGAGGAACTGCTGGCTGTCATGCAGATGACAATGAAAGGTACACCGTTCATTTATCAGGGAGATGAGATGGGACTGACAGATTATGCATTTCAATCCATTGAGGATCTGAATGATGTGGAGTCGATCAATCTCTATCATGATCTGCTGCGGCAGGGGAAAACAGAAGAGGAAGCTTGGAAGACCATTCTTGCCGGCACGAGGGATCATGCAAGAATGATGCTGCCATGGAATGGAAAGAATGATAAGGAGTACCTGAATCAGAAAGAAGATTCAGCAATCACAGACACATACCGAGAACTGATTGAACTGCGGCATTCACACAGGGCACTGATATACGGAGATTTCAAGCTTCTTTCCAAACGTAAGAATCGATTTGTTTATCAACGCAGCGATGACAGTGAATCCTTTGTAATCGACTGCAATCTGCATGACAGAACAGAGAGTGCATATGCTCTTGATCTGTCATGGGAACTGATATATCCAAAAGTACTGCACGGGACTTCATTAGCACCCTATGGTGTACGTATCTGGAAGAAGAAATAGCCAAAAAAGCATTCATCATCAGGATGAGTGCTTTTTAAGTAGGCCTTTTAATGAAATATGTTTCTTTTCAAAGAAATGTGACAGCACAAGTGCAGCTGCACATAGCCAGGATATATAAGATGTACCCACGCGAAGCGGAGTGTTTTCATACGTGCAGTAATAGGTGCCTTCACCTTCACTGATGAAGGTTACCATACCTTCATAGTTCTTTGTGCATTCTATTTCCTTCAGCTGCCCATTTTCTTCTTTGTACACATGGTAGCCTTTGTACCATGTCAGCGGCAGTGCGATTTTATCATTGCTGTACTGTTCTGAAACAGAGAAGGAAAGTGTTGTGCCTGTCTTTGTGTAAGAGGATATAATGTCTTCTCCCTTACTGTTCTTGATTGCTTTGCTGCGATTGCGGAAGTCTGGATGGCTGATTGGCAGATAATCACCGCCTGCCAGTTCTACTCTGCTGTAATCGGCACTGTAATAAGGATCTACAATCTCACCTGCAGTAATATCTGACCATGTCATGCTAGATGTC
>JBFLGD010000022.1:0-25204 GCA_041859965.1 Bulleidia sp.
CTGCGGACCTGTCTTCCAGTCAGAGACTGAATGTGAGTGCTCGATCTGTGCTTTGTCAGCGTAGTAGAAGAGCTTTGGAAGCCTGCATATTGATAGACTGCTGCAGCTGTTACATACATATGGCCAACGCCGCAGATGGTCGCATACAGGTCTGTCAGTGTAGTCCGGACAGATCTGATTGCAGCTGTCATGATGGCACTCCTTGCAATGACCGGTCATACAGTCCGGGCATAACCTAACTTTTGTGCAGACCTTTTGAAGTCCGCATTTGTTTCTCTGATTGCATCGAATACGAATGATAGAGTGCTTTTTGACTTCTACACGTACAGTCTTTGGATCTCTATCAATATGTGCCGCTGCAGTTTTGAGCATAACACCAGGAGTGTTGAGATCTGATTCGATGGAGATACGTTCTTCTTTAGACATTTGTTGATATGTTCTGCCATTCATAAAAAGTTACCTTTCATACCTTTCTAGGCAGCACATCCCTGTCACTATAGGATAATCGGGTACTTTCACTGAGAAAAGAGGGAAAACAGGAAGTTTCACTGATAATTGAGTATAATACATCAGTGGATTTCTTGCATACATATGTGAAGTGTGAAAGAATACAGAAGTTTAAAGGAGACGGAATAATATGAAAAGAATGATGGCTGCAGCAGTAACAATAATGATCATGATAAGCGGATGTGCATCACCTTCTGCATCCTCAGCATCTTCATTTTCCGCTTCCTCCAGTGATTCCTCCAGTGCTTCATCCGAAAAAAATCTGGCAGATGAATATACATCATTAAGCAGTGACAATCACTTCTATTATGAGGAAAAGGATGAGCTGAAGGATTTGATGGGGCATGGTACTGCTGTTCTGTATCTTGGCTTCCCTGAATGCCCTTGGTGTCAATTCTATGCACCGCTGCTGGAAGAAGTGCTGGCAGATACTGATATGAAGTGTGCATACTACAACATTCATACCGATAAGACAGAAGACAGGGACTTCTATGATATGGTCGCTTCGCTGCTGGTGTCGCAGAATGATACAGGAGAAGACATCATTAAGTATGACAATGACGGCAAGCAGACTATCTATATGCCGTTGGTGCTGTTCATCAGCTCCGGCAGAATCATTGCTTTCAATAATGAAACGTGCACAGAGGATTCTGATGTTATCTCACCAGAGGATTACTGGACGGATGATAAGAAGACGGTATTGAAGGAAACACTGACAGCTGATGTGCAGCAGATCAAGACTGCCCAGACAGAAAACAGTGAAGATGGATGCGATACTGGATGTGAGGTAAAAGGTTGAGATTGCATGCACGGCAGTCGAATGCTATAATTACCACGCAAACCGAAAGGAGCAATTTTTATGCTAGAAGCAGTACTTAACGGAATACTAATCGCAGTATCAGCGATGCTGATTATACTGTCACTATTGCAGGGCGGAAAAACAGATGGAATGTCAGGTGCGTTCACCGGAAACGGAGGACTGAACCTGTTCTCAAATGTAAAAGAAAGAGGATCGGAGAAGGTCATTTCCAATTTGACCCTGATTCTTGGAATAGTCTTCTTTGCAGTTGTCATTCTGATTCGTGTTGTCTGAAAAAGCCGGTGCAATGAAACCGGTTTTTATTTTATAGGAGAAAAAATGGAAGAACTGAAAGAAGAAATATTGAAGTACCTTGATGCGCATGCCAAGGATAAAAGAACAGCGAAAGCAATCAGTGAGGGTATTGAATCAAAGCCGTCATTGGACGATGTAAATAAGGAACTGCGTCTTATGCAGAGTGAGATGCTTGTTTTCATGGACGATGAGGGGCAGTATAAAAACAGAGAACAGGCTGGTGTTTATGAGGGCAGAATCTCAATTAACAGAGCAGGTCTCGGTTTCCTTGATCTGGAAGACAGAGATTCTATCCGTATTACAGATAAGGAACAGAATACTGCTTTAGATGGAGATACTGTACTGGTCAAATGCCAATCTGATCAGACATATGGAACAGTACTGAAAGTACTGCAGAGAAACAAGGAACATCTGATCGGTACTTTTGTAAATGAAGGACATGGTCTGCACTTTGTACCGGATGATATTAAATATCAGGGCAAGTCTCTGCATGTAAATGCAGATAAGAACTTCACACCGATCGAAGGTATGAAGGCTGTCTGTGTTATTAAGGAATATGGGATCCCTCTGCAGCTGGAACTGAAGCAGACAATTGGATACAAGGATGATCCAGGTGTAGATATTCTTTCTATTCTTCTTGATCATGACATTGTAGCGGAATTCCCGGATGATGTTATGGAGCAGGTGCATGGCATTCCTCAGGAAGTACAGCCTGCTGAAAAGGAAAACAGAATAGATCTGACCAATGATATTACAGTTACAATTGATGGAGATGACTCCAAGGATTTTGATGATGCTGTGGCTGTAAAGAAGAATGATAAGGGATGGGAACTGAAGGTCTCTATCGCTGATGTTTCTCATTATGTAACAGTTGGTTCTCCTCTTGATAAGGAAGCTCTTAAGAGAGGCTGCTCCACATATGTAACAGACAGAGTGGTGCCTATGCTGCCGCATGAGCTGAGCAATGGTATCTGTTCATTGAATCCTCATGTCGTACGTCTGACTCTGACATGCGATATGCAGGTATCAGAAAAGGGCGTTATTGAGTCCTATAAACTGTATTCGTCCTACATTCGTTCTACGGAAAGAATGACTTACGGGAATGTAAACAAGATACTGGATGGTGATGAAAAGCTTGTTCGTCAGTATGAGCATTTAGGAACTTTGTTTGATGATTTGAGAGACTGTGCAGATGCAATCAGAAAGCACAGAATTGAGAAGGGTGCTATATCCTTCAACAGCAGTGAATCAGATATCAAGGTCGATGAGAATGGACATCCTATCTCTGTTGCACCTGCGCATCATGGACATGCTGAAGAAATGATTGAAGACTGTATGATAGCTGCCAATGTATCTGTAGCAGATTTCATGAATCAGAAAGAGTATCCTTGTGTATACCGTGTACATGAACAGCCGCAGGCTAGAAGACTGAAGGACTTTGTCAGGGTATCGGAACTGATGGGACATAAGCTGGTATTGGGCAAATCGGATATCCGTCCTATTGAAGTTGAGAACTATCTGGATTCTGTAAAGGATACAGAAGAATATCCTGTATTGAGCATGCTGCTGCTTAGATGCATGCAGAAGGCAAAGTATGAGAACATCTGTGTGGGACACTTTGGACTTGCAGAGGAAGAGTATCTGCACTTCACTTCTCCTATCCGCAGATATCCGGATCTGATTGTACATAGAATGCTGAGAAAATATTCTTTTGAAGGATGTACGGATCAGAAGGAATATGCACAGGATAAGAATATGACCATGACATATTCTGAACAGGCATCTGCGCGTGAAAGAGCAAGCAGCGATGCAGAATTTGCATGTGAGGATATGAAGAAGGCAGAGTTTATGCAGGATCATCTTGGTGCGACTGGCGAAGGTATTATTACCGGTGTTACATCATTTGGTTTCTTTGTTGAACTGCCGGATACTGTCGAAGGTCTTGTGCGTGTATCAGCACTGCATGATGACTACTATAACTTTGATCAGGATAGAATGCAGCTGATTGGATCCAGAACACGCCGTACTTTCAGAGTAGGCATGAAGGTAAAGGTTATCTGTGTTTCTGCCAGCAAGGACAATGCAGAAGTTGACTTCGGCCTGGTAGGAAAAAATGGAAAGATATTAGGTGACAGGAGAAGGGATGCACATCATTCCTCCTATCATGGAAATGACAGAAGAAAGCCTCGTTCCGATAAAGGAAAGAGAAACACTCATGGCAGAAAGAAACACTAAGCTGAAAATAGTCGCACAGAATAGACGTGCTTCACATGATTATTTTCTTGAAGAGAAGTTTGAAGCTGGAATGTCCTTAACGGGTACAGAAATCAAGTCTGTACGTGCCGGAAAGGTGCAATTCAAGGATTCCTATATCTCTCTGAAGGATGGTGAAGCTTGGATCAAGGGAATGCACATTTCAAACTATTCCTTTGGCAATGTGTTTAATGTGGATGAGGAGAGAGACAGAAAACTTCTTCTTCACAAGTATGAGATACGCAAACTTACACAGAAGGTAACGACGAAGGGATTTACCGTGATACCTGTTAAGATGTATCTGAAGAATGGCAAGGCAAAGCTGGAGATTGCTCTGGCTCGTGGCAAGGATCTCTATGATAAGAGACAGAGTGCTAAGGACAGGGATGTTAAGAGACAGCTTGATAAAGCTATGAAGTTCAGAGGTTAATTGCTTGAATTGCCTTAAGGGCAATGCTATATTGTGAGCGCACTTCAGAGTGTGCATACATGGGGCTGTAAAGGTTTCGACAGGTTTATGTTTGATTCAGGCTGCAGTGGAGTGATGACCTAATCATCAAAACAAATAAACGCTAAAACAAATAACAGTTTCGCTTTCGCTGCTTAATAGCACTTCTTAAAGCGCTCGCAGCGACCCGGTTATCGAACCGCTGTCCTTCGTTAACTGTGTAATTCGGCAGATAAGGTGAACACGATGCCTGTGGTGCAATCCTGACAATTTACAGGTGAATTCAATAAGCGGTTAACCGACTGACATGCTTATTGCCTTATTAACAAGTCGGCTAAACTGTAGACGCTTGAATGTGGAACAACTCTTGGACACGGGTTCGACTCCCGTCAGCTCCACTACTATGAAAAAAGACCTTAGGGTCTTTTTTCGTTATGTGTAAGCAGATTTGTGAATCCCTGTTTCTGAAGGATCTGGATAAGAGCGATATTCTTTTAATGACTGTCAGAAGTGCATTAATGACAGTGCATTGACAGCAATCATGCAGATGATTAGTTATTAAATTGTCATAAGGATTGCTATAATGAATTTATGAATAAGCAACGCTAAGTTCAAGAGATTAGTTGGTAGTACATATCTATGCACAGTATTTTGAAGAAATAACTCTACACTGAGCATATAAGTCGAGGACAATATATGTTATTGAGTAGAAAAGAACTGCAAAAGATGTCACCTATTGAAGCTGAATATGTTTATGCCTACATTCTTGAGCTTTACCGTGAAAAAGTTACGCCAGACACAACAAACTACGAAAATCTGAATGCCTCTGTTAACTGCTGTCCTAAATGTGGATCTAAGCACGTTATTAAATGGGGCTACAACTATGGAAAGAAGTCCGCAAAACAAAGATATCTCTGTAAGGACTGCAAGAGAACATATGTACCGACATCTGGAACAGTATTCGCTTACTCAAACACTTCCTATCATGATTGGATTGATTTCATTGCCTGTGAGATCAACAGCCTGACACTCGAGCAGGAAGTGATAACAATCAGTAAATCTAAGACAACATGCTTTAATATGCGTCATAAACTGTATGATGCACTTTCTGATATACAGGATAGAACTGTTCTGCATGATGAAATAGAACTGGATCCAACCTATGAGAAGATTAATCTAAAAGGTACAAAACCGGTGAATATGCCTAGAATTTCCAAAAAAAGAGGAAGGTCTCAGAAGAGTAAGAGATATTCAGAAAAGAATTTGCGTGGGATCAGTCATCATAAAGTGTGCCTGATATCTGCGATAGACAGCCATGATAATGTCTTTTTCAAGATTGCCGGATTAGGTGCTGAGGATAAAGCTAAACTTGATCCATTCAGAGAACATTTCAAATCCGGTTCTTCAATAATCTGCGATGAGAAGGCATGTCTCAGGACATTTGCCTATGAGAATGGCATGACCGCTGAAGTTATTCCCACAACTGGGTATAAATCACCAAAGGGGAAAACGTTGGCTGATATCAACCAGATTCATCAGATGTTAAGCGATCTTAACAAAAAGAAACATGGGGTCAGTACACGGCATCTGCCAGGATATCTAAACTGGCTTGTCTTCTGTAAACAGCTTAAATATCGGATTGATGGAAAAAGAAGAAAAGTAGAATCCTATTTAGCAGCCATGAAGAAACAGATCAGTATCACAACAATAAACGTATGCAAGGTTCCTATGCCTATTGATCTCAGACAAGCATACGAAGAGTTTCACTATGGTGTTTTCAACGATCACCAACTATTGTCTTGAACTTAGCGATAAGCAAAAAAATAATAGGAAATGTAAGAAATGGATCATTGCATGTTCAGCTATCGTAATTGTTCTGATTGGTGCGACTGGATATTATTTTTTTGATCAGCACCAAAGGGAAACAGCATATCAGAAAACAATGGATTCTCTGTCAATGAAAATTGATATGAATATGACGTCTGCAGAATACGGATCTGTGTATGACATCTCAAAATTGGTACTCTCTCACACCGGTACAATTACTTCTGAGGGAAGTATCGATACAAAGACAGTCGGTGTACAGACAATGACATATAAACTGCAGGATACAGATTCCTATGGAAAAGAAGTGAATAAAAAATATGTATATACAGTGCTGGTGAAGGATACACAGGCTCCTGCGATTGCATTTAAGGAAGACAGTCTGACCGTTACAAAAGGTGATGATTTTGATCCGCTCAGCAATATTGCTTCTGTGAAAGATCCCGTGGATGGAGATCTTCCAAAAGCTGATGCACTTGCTAAGAATGCCTACACAGTTTCTAGTGATGTTGATATGAATACAGAAGGAGAATATACCGTCTCTATCAAAGCAATGGATAAGAATGGGTTGGAGACGGACAGTTCTTATAATGTGACAGTCAAGAAAACAGAACAGAAAGCTGCAGCAGCCAGTAAAAATGTAAGCTCCTCACTGCCATATCTTATTATGATCAACCGTGCAGCCAATACGGTCACTGTCTATACAAAAGATGCAGATGGGAATTATACCGTTCCGTATACTGCTTTTGTCTGTTCAACTGGAACTGCAACGCCTCTAGGAACATACAGATTGAGCTATAAATACCGTTGGAGAGCATTGTTTGGAAATGTATATGGACAGTATGCAACGGTTATTACTGGCAATATCCTTTTCCATTCTGTTCCTTATTATGCAGAAGGACTGGATCAGCTTGAATCGGAAGAATATAACAAACTTGGTACGGCGGCTTCAATGGGATGCATCAGAATGTGCGTCAGAGATGCAAAATGGATTTATGATAACTGTGCGAGCGGAACTTCCGTAGTTTTCTATGATGATGCGGATAATCCAGGACCATTAGGAAAGCCATCTTCTATTACATTGGATCTGAATGATGCAAGAAAGGGATGGGATCCCACTGACCCGGACCCATCGAATCCATGGAACTCTTAACTTGTTTTCTTCACTGTTCTGCATGAGAAGATATGTAGGAAATCAATTCAATTAAAAACAGGAGGGAGAGGATTCCCTTCTGTTTAATATATTCTGTTAATTTTGAGAATACTCAAGATTATGACCGGTCTCAAGGCTGAATACGTGTACGAGGTCACCTTCGAAAGTAACATTAATTTTACTGCCAATTTCGAAGCCGGCACTGTTTGCTTTATTCAGATCAACAGTTGGAATGATAATAATGGAATCTGTTCCATCAGCTGTGATATGTACATTGATTTCAGCTCCCATCAGCTCACTGACAGTAACTGTTCCTTCAATGCCTTCTGTTTCACTCAGCTTCATATGCTGAGGACGTATTCCGATAACAGCATCCTGTGATTCGATATTCTGTCGGCAGAGATTGCTGCATTTTTCTTCTGAAAGAGGTATTTCTAAACTGGCAACTTGGACAGTATATGTATCTGAACTTTTTCTAATCAGTTTTCCTTTATACATATTCATCTGAGGTGTGCCTATGAATCCAGCAACAAACTGATTGACCGGTTCGCCATATACTTCCTGCGGTGTGCCGACCTGCTGAATGACACCGTCCTTCATGACAGCAATACGATCTCCTAATGTCATTGCTTCAGTCTGATCATGTGTGACGTATACAAATGTTGTATGGATACGCTGACGCAGTTTGATGATCTCAGCACGCATCTGGTTCCTCAGCTTTGCATCGAGGTTGCTGAGCGGTTCATCCATCAGAAGTACTTTAGGCTCTCTGACAATTGCTCTTCCAATTGCTACACGCTGACGCTGTCCTCCAGACAGTGCTTTAGGTTTGCGGTCTAGGTATTCAGTGATATCCAGTGTTTTAGCAACGGCATCAACTTTTTTATTGATCTCGTCTTTCGGCATTTTTCTGATTTTCAGAGGAAATGCAATATTTTCTCTGACTGTCATATGAGGATACAGTGCATAGTTCTGAAAGACCATAGCAATGTCTCTGTCCTTAGGCACTACATCATTTACAAGTCTGTCACCGATATACAGTTCTCCTCTGGTAATATCCTCAAGCCCTGCAATCATACGCAGAGTTGTTGATTTTCCGCATCCGGAAGGACCTACAAGAACAACAAACTCATTGTCCTTGATCTCCAGATTAAGATCCTGTACGGCGTGAACACCTTCTTCAGATACTTTAAGATTTGTTTTCTTACCACCTGTATTCGGATATATTTTTTCGATATGTCTTAAGCTTACTGTAGCCATAGTTTCTCCTTGTGTGAGGATGATCCAGTCATCCTGTGTCCTTTCATTTCAGTTAATAAAACCTAAAACCCTGCAATATTCCACACAAAGAAAATCATTCGGTATTTACATTGTGGCAGATCAGATATCTGCTTCCGACGGCAGTGTCTGTATCTGTTATCAATGTCTGTTATTTACGGTTATCTTCCCATTTCCAGTCAGTGACTTCAGCGAGATCTTCTCCATATTCATGGATGTACTGTTTATGCTCGACCAGCTTGTCTGCCATCTTCTGATACAGATATGCACCGCGGTTGCCTAACTGAGGCAGACGCAGGATAACATCCTGTGTTAAATGGAAACGGTCAATATCATTCTGCACTCTCATATCAAATGGAGTAGTAATAGTACCCTCCTCCTTATAGCCGCGTACATGGAGATTGCGGTTATGACGGCGGTATGTCAGTTCATGGATCAGCGTTGGATATCCATGGAATGCAAAGATGATTGGCTTATCCTTTGTAAACAGCATGTCGTACTGTTCGTCTGTCAGCCCGTGCGGATGCTCACTGTGCGGCTGCAGCTTGAACAGGTCTACAACATTGACGACACGGATCTTTATTTCCGGCAGTTCCTTATTCAGGATTGATACAGCAGCAAGTGTCTCAAGTGTCGGTGTATCTCCGCAGCATGCCATGACAACATCAGGTTCCTTGCCTTGATCATTGGATGCCCATTCAAAGATACCAATGCCATTTGTACAGTGTACTACAGCTTCTTCCATGCTCAGCCACTGCGGACGAGGATGTTTTGAAGCGACAATGACATTTACATAGTTTTTGGAACGGATACAGTGATCAAATGTTGAAAGCAGTGTATTGGTATCCGGCGGCAGATAAAGACGTACAACATCTGCCTTCTTGTTTGCAATATGATCCAGGAAACCAGGGTCTTGATGTGTGAAGCCGTTATGATCCTGCTGCCATATATGAGATGTCAGCAGAAGGTTCAGTGATGAAATGTCTGCACGCCATGACAGCTGATTGCATACCTTCAGCCATTTCGCATGCTGGGCGACCATGGAATCAACAACTCTGATAAAGGCTTCATAGGAGTCAAAGAAGCCGTGTCTTCCCGTGAGCAGATAGCCTTCCAGCCATCCCTCGCACATGTGCTCTGACAGCATGGAATCCATAAATCTGCCATCTGTATTCAGGAATTCATCTGTAGGAACAGTTGGTTCCATCCATACTCTGTCTGCACCTTCGAAGGCATAGTTCAGGCGGTTGGACATTGCTTCATCGGGAGAAAAGGAACGGAAGTTCCTGGCTTCCTGATTATCCTTGAAGACATCCTTGATATATTTGCCGAGCTCGATCATATCCTGTGCTTCTGTCTGCCCATGATGCTCAACTTTGACACCATAGTCACGGAAGTCTGGAAGGATCAGATCTCTTCTCAGCAGTCCTCCATTCGCATGCGGGTTGGCACCGATACGGTGATTCCCTTTCGGCGCAAGCTCCTGTATTTCGGGTTTTAAAGTACCGTTCTCATCGAACAGTTCTTCAGGCTTATAGGAACGCAGCCATTTCTCAAGAATATTCAGAGCATCCGGTTCTGTCATTAAGAGCGGAACCTGATGTGCTCTGAAGTTTCCTTCAATCTTCTTGCCATCAACAATCTTCGGTCCTGTCCATCCCTTAGGGGTGCGCAGGATGATCATTGGCCAGTGAGGACGGGCTGCATCATTGTTATCCCTGGCATTCTTCTGAATTGCCTTGATTTCCTCAATTACGGTGTCCATTGTCTCAGCCATCTTGCGATGCATTGTCATTGGATCATCACCCTCTACCCAGTACGGCTTCCAGCCATATCCTTCGAAGAGCTTCTGAAGTTCATCATGAGGCATTCTGCTCATGATCGTAGGGTTGGAGATCTTAAAGCCGTTCAGATGAAGAATAGGTAAGACTGCACCATCTGTGATTGGATTCAGGAACTTATCTGAATGCCATGAAGTAGCTAAAGGTCCAGTCTCAGCTTCACCATCGCCTACAGTGACAGCAGCAATCAGATCAGGATTGTCAAAGACAGCACCAAAGGCATGTGCAATAGAGTATCCTAATTCACCGCCTTCATTGATTGAACCAGGGGTTTCAGGTGCGCAGTGTGAAGGTACGCCGCCTGGAAATGAGAACTGCTTGAACAGTTTCTGCATTCCCTTTTCATCTCTTGTGATCTCAGGATAAACCTCAGAATAGGAACCATCCAGATAGTCATTGGCAATAAAGAAGTTTCCTCCATGTCCCGGACCTGAAAGAAGGATCATATCAAGATCGTATCTTTTGATCACTCGATTCAGATGTGTGAATACGAAGTTCTGACCAGGAACGGTTCCCCAGTGTCCCACGATCTTTTTCTTGATATCTTCAGGTTTCAGCGGTCTTTTCAGCAAAGGGTTGTCGAGAAGATACAGCTGACATGCGCCCAGATAGTTTGCTGCACGCCACCATTCGTTCATGCGTTCCAGCATTTCATCATTTAAAGGTTGCTTTTCAAGACATGTCTCAGATTCTTGTATAACGTTTTCCTTCATAAACACCTCCATTTTTCCAATTGAAAACGATAATAAGGATTCATTTCTTATTCAATATTATTCACAAGAGCATTTTCTTGTCAATTTGAAAAAAAATTTAAAACGTGAATGCGCTTTCAATATTGCTGGAGAATACGGTAAATATTGTTGATTTAAGAAAACTATTGGCATTAAAGAATTATTGACAAGCGCTTACATTCGGCATATTATCCTTTGAGAAAACGTTTAACAAGTCAGAAAGCATGAGGAACCGTATGAAGAATGTCACAATCAAAATGGTAGCTGAAAAGGCGGGGGTTTCCATTGCGGCTGTATCAAAGGCAATGAATCAGCAGCCGGGTATAGGTCCTGAAAAGGCCGCAAAGGTAAGAAAGATTGCCGAGGATATGGGCTATTATCCTAATGCAGCTGCACAGACACTGAAGACAAACCGTTCCAGAAATATCGGCATTGTTTATCACAACAAACTTGAACATATGTTTTTCTCACAGGTTCTTGAAGGAATACGAAGCGGTGCTGAAGAAAAAGATTATGATCTTACATTTCTGACAGGACATGATGACAGCGGTATATCTTATTACGAACATGCTATGCGTCGACAGTGTGACGGTATCATTATTGCGCAGGGTTTCTATAACCCGGAAGATCTGAAGAAGCTTGCTGAAAGCAGTCTGCCGCTGGTATCAATTGATCAGCAGTTTACAGGACATACAGCAATAGTTAATGACAATATAGGAAGTACGGAAGAAATTGTCCATTATCTGTACAAAATGGGACATCGCAGAATTGCTATGATTCATGGAGAAGATGGTACAGTAACGAATATGCGAATTAATGGTTTCCTCAGAGGATGCCACGAAATGAATGTTGCAGTACCGGATGGCTATATTCAACAGGCAAAGTATCAGGAACCAAGGGATTCGGGGCTGGCCACAAGGAAGCTTCTGTCAATGAACCCGCGTCCGACTTGTATTTTGTACCCGGATGATATTTCCTATCTTGGCGGTCTGACAGAAATAGAGCGCAGCGGTTTGACAGTACCAGATGATATCAGCTGCTTTGGCTATGATGGAATTCGATTAGCCGAGCTGTACAGACCAAAGCTGTCAACATATCAGCAGGACGCAGAGATGATTGGAAGGACTGCTTCACAGGAGCTGATCAGTGCGATTGAATATCCCAAGTATTATGAGCCGCGGATCATTTCTATTACGGGAAGAATACAGGAAGGTCAGACAGTAAAGGACCTGAAAGACATATCGAAAAACAGGCAATAAGTGATACATTCAGGATTCCGACAGTATTAAAGATGGATATGCATCCATCTGCCTGAATCGTATCTCTCGCACACAAAGAATAGTGAAGGGGATGAATCAGCAATAAGAGAAAACGTTTAACACAGATGAAGTCATGTTTGGTATTCAAGTATTGAATGAAAGAAAGCAGGATTTAGTTAGGGGAATGATTTATGACGAAAACAAAAAGTAAGGAAGTCAAGGATGTTCAGAACAGCAGACTCTATACATTGTTCCGAATTATTATCCTAGTCTCGTGTGCTTCGGTATTTATTGCTGATCTTAACCCTGGAAGGGTAACTACAGCGATTAGCAGAAATGTATCATTGTTCACTGCCTCTGTTTCCTACAGTTCTATTATTTCTCAGATGAAAAGAGCATTGCTGAGAGGATGGATACAGAATTCTACATGCATGCAGATAATGATAGCCAGTGATATCCTGCTGATCGGTGTCATTCTGACATCCATCGGTGCCTGCATGTCATTTGGAAATAAACGTATGCGCAAGAAAGGTTTTATATTCCCGCTGATTGGTTCTTTCCTGATGTTCGGCGGATTAGGCGGACTGTTCGGAGCATACTATCAGATCATCTCGGCAAATAATGCAAAGACGCCGGCATTGATGCCTATTGGCTTCTGGGTGTTTGGAGTGCTTGCCATTATGACGCTGATTCTGACAGGCATTCTGATGATGAAAGAAAAGAGAAGCAGTGAACCAGTTGAGGACCGAATGGAAATGAAAGAGAAGTATAAGCTGTTTCTCCTCTTTGTTCCAATCTTGGCACTTTGCTTCATCTTCGCCTATCTTCCTTTGTGGGGATGGAGATATGCATTCTTTGATTACTCGGCAGGCGGTGAGCTTTCCGCATCTACGTTTGTTGGATTTAAGTGGTTCACGATTCTGTTCCAGAATGAAACTACAAGAGCAGATGTGTTCCGTGTATTAAAGAATACACTTGGCATGAGCGGCTTGGGTATTCTCACCAGCTGGGTTCCATTAGCGTTCGCTGTTCTCCTGATGCAGGTAGACAGTAAAAAGTTTCGCAGAATTGTTCAGACATTTACAACGATCCCTAACTTCCTAGGGTGGGTCATTGTATATGCAGTTGCACTGGCTATCTTCTCAACAGATGGTTTCATAAACAACTTCCTGAATAATATTATGAATATTTCTGCAAATACAAATTACCTTATGAGCGGTGCACATATATGGCTGAAGATGCTGATGTGGGGCATGTGGAAGGGAGTTGGATGGAGCGCAATCATCTACATTTCATCTATTGCCGGCATTGATCCGAGCCTGTATGAAGCTGCAGAGATCGATGGAGCAGGGCGTTTTAAAAAGATATGGAATGTCACAATACCTCAGTTAATGCCAACGTTCTTTGTACTGCTGCTGATGAGCATAGCAAATATTCTGTCAAATGGTCTTGATCAGTATCTGGTATTCTCCAATCCAGTTAATTCAAAGAGCATTGAAGTACTGGATCTATATGTATATAACCTTGGCATTGGCAATGGACAGATACCTATGTCTACAGCTGTGGGTATGTTCAAATCGGTAATCAGTGTTGTTCTGCTGTTCAGTGCTAATGCGGCATCTAAGAAATTCCGCGGGCAGAGCATTATTTAAGGGGAGGAGAAGACATATGTCAAAAACGAAGAAGAGATTTAAAACTTCAAAGGGTGACAAAGTATTCAATGTCATAAACATTACATTCTTTGTACTGTTTACGATCATCTGTGTCTTCCCGTTCTACTATCTGTTTATCAATACTATTTCCAACAATGATCTTGTTGGAAAGAACATGATCACATTGATTCCGCAAGGTATTCATTTTGATAACTATCTTGCACTGGCAAGTGTTAATGATTTCGGAAATGCAGTAATTGTCACGGTAGCTCGTACAGTGATTGGCACATTCCTGATGGTAGTCACATCTGCTTTTGCAGGCTATCTGGCAACAAAGCAGAAGATGTGGCACCACAAGATATGGTATCGAATTCTGGTCGTGACAATGTACTTCAATGCAGGAATGATTCCATGGTATCTGAACATGCTGAGTCTTGGACTGACGGATAATTTCCTTGGGTATATTCTTCCAGGCATTATCTCGCCATATAACATTATTCTGGTGAAGACTTATGTTGAATCAATTCCAGATTCTCTTGAAGAAAGTGCAAAGATCGATGGGGCTTCGATTATGCAGATCTTTACACAGATCATTGTTCCGTTAGCTAAACCAATACTTGCGACAATTGCAGTATTTGGTGCTGTAGCAAATTGGAACTCTCTGCAGGATTCTCTGATCCTGATGTCGAACAGTCCGCAGCTCTATACATTGCAGCATCGTCTGTGGGTATATCTGAACAGTTCATCTAACCTAGCTGCAGCTATGCAGTCGGGCGGTGCAGTAACAGCAGGAGCACTGAACAGCAAAGTTATTAAATACACGATTTCAATGGTAACAATTATACCGATCATGCTCGTGTATCCATTTATGCAAAGGTATTTTGAGGAAGGAATTATGCTCGGTGCCGTAAAGGGCTGAGGTGAAAGGGAAAGGTATGAATAAGATAATTAAAAAGATGTTTGGCTGCGGTATCAGCGGGCTTATGGCTGTTACTCTAGTAGGATGCAGCAGTTCTGCTGCTTCCGGCTCCACTGCTTCTGGCGATCCAATTAAACTGACTGTATTCTCTCAGACGGCAAATTGGTCTGGTGCACAGACTGGATGGGGAGCTACTTTGCTGAAGGATCTGTTCAACGTTGAGCTGACAGTGATTCCGGATACGAATGGTGCTTATCAGACACGTATGGAGAGCGGAGATCTAGGCGATATTGTTGTCTGGGGTACAAATGGTGATGATTATCAATCAGCTGTGAACAAAGGAATGCTGTTTAACTGGGATGATGACGATGTCTACAAGGATTATGGTCAGGACATTAAGAAATACTTCTCTGATGCAGTCGATGCAAACAAAGAACTGAATGATGATGGCAAGCTGTATGGAATTGGAAACTCTCTGACGAATACAGAAGGACAGCATGATTTGTTTGTTTATGACTGGGGTACAAGATGGGATTTGTATGAGAAGCTTGGATGCCCGACTGTAAGCAATCTGGATGATCTGGCAAGTGTTCTTCAGCAGATGCAGGCACTTTGTCCGACAGGCGATGATGGCAAGAAGACATATGCAGCAAGCTTATGGCCGGATTGGGATGGAAACATGGTCATGTATGTAAAGGGATTAGCTTCCGCATATTACGGCTATGATGAGCTTGGAATTGGCATGTATGATTCAAAGACAGGAGACTTCTATGACTGCCTGGATAAGAATGGTCCGTATATGCAGTGTTTGAAGTTTTTCAATACACTTTACAGGAATGGTCTTCTGGATCCTGATTCAATGACCCAGACATATGACACAATGATTTCAAAGGTTAGATCCGGCGATGTCTTATTCTCGATTTTCAACTATGCAGGAACGCTTGCATTCAACAGTACAGAACATGAAGCAAAGAATGAATACATGGCTTCATTAGTACCTACGCAGGCAAGTGTTGAAGTAAACGGATTAAGCACATGCGGCAGCTCGAGAATCTGGTCGATCGGTGCGAATTCTGTGTATCCGGAAGAATGCATGGAATTGATAGACTGGCTATGCACACCAGAGGGCGCAATGACAAATATGTATGGTCCTAAAGGACTGATGTGGGACTATGACGATAATGGAAACACATATTTTACAGATCTTGGCAAGGAATGCTACAAGGATTCAACTACAGATCTGACTGGTGTTAAGTGGACATCTCCTTATACGGGAAAGACATATACATTATCTGGAACATATAATGACGGTGCTTTCCAGTTCAATAACACAACATGGGCAAGCGGTGCCAAGAATCCGGATGCTGCAGATGATGAATGCTTCTATCCTGCAACATGGAAGAGTGAAATCGGCGATGCTTCATGTGAGTCCGAAGGCAACTGGCGTACAGCTACTAAAGCAACAAATACACAGGATTATCTGGACAGCACAGATATTACAGTTGTTCCTGCGGTTAATTATGCTGAGACAACACGTGATGATGAGCTTGATCTGAAATGGCAGCAGGTAATCAAGTCAATCAAGGAAGGCTCTTGGAATGCAATCTATGCATCCAGTGACGATGAATTCAATCAGATTATCGATAGCACAATTTCTTCCTGCGATGGATATGGCTATGATGACTGTGTAGACTGGTGCAAGAAAGAAGCTGCACGCAAGTATAAAATGCAGCAGGAAGCATCTAATTAAAAGGAAAAAATGAAACTGAATATGGATTCCCCAATTGTAGCGGTTGGGATGAAAATAGCAAATCTTTTACTGCTTAATCTGTATTGGCTGATTGGGTGTGCTCCGATTGTTACAATTGGAACATCCACGATTGCTGCCTATACAGTGACTTTAAAGATGTCTGAAAACAGAGATGAGTCAGGTGTTACCAGAGCTTTCTGGTCGGCATACGTTCATAATCTGAAACATGGAATTATTCTGACAGTTATTCTATTGATCAGTATCTACAGTATTTGGATAGATTTTCAGCTATTCAATAAAACCGCGGGGAATCCTATTGGTTTCCTTATTGTCGCAATATTTCTGATTGTATTGGTTCTGATGCATTACTTATTTGTGTTCCCCCTAGAGGCTAGATATACAAACAGTGTGCTTCATTCACTGCAGAATTCCAGACTCATATGCATGAAGTACTTTACAAGAGTACTTGCGCTGATAGGAATTCTATTTGTCCAATTTCTATTCTTTACACAGATCAATATATTTCTTCTTTATATTGGTCTTTTTATAGCACCTATTCTAGCCATCTATACTTCAAGTCAGATCATCATGCCAATATTCAGGAATCTTGAAGTGGATTCAAAAAGCAGTGATGGATACAACATTAATGACACTGTACTGTAATCATAGTTTGGAGGATTGAATGATTTTAACAGGGGTTGATTACTATCCCGAACAATGGGATGAATCGCTGTGGGAGAGCGATGCAGAAAGAATGGCAGTACTCGGTATCAGGGTAGTTCGTATAGGAGAATTTGCGTGGAGCGCTCTTGAACCGGAAGAAAATACATTTCATTTTGAATGGCTGGATAAGGTTATTCAGATATTTACTCGATATCATATTTCGATTATTTTAGGGACACCGACTAACTGTCCGCCAAGATGGATGTTTCAGAAATATCCTGAGACAGTTCAGCAGAATCAGAGCGGTCAGCGTCTTCAGCCAAATATAAGGGGTGAACGCTGTATTTCTTCACCGGTGTTTCTAAAGTTTGCTGAGAGAATTATCGAGAACATGGCAGCACGGTATGGCGGGAAAGAGAGCATCTATGCATGGCAGATCGATAACGAGCTGGAAAGCAATCACTGTACCTGCTCGTACTGTACACACGCGTTTCAGAAATGGGCTGAGAAAAAGTATAAAACTATTCAAAAGCTCAATAAGGCATGGGGTACAGCGATGTGGAGCGGTACATACAGCGATTGGGAACAGATAGAGCCGCCAATACTGACAGAAGGAAGAAAAACAGACTGGTATAACCCAGCATATATGCTGGATTATGAAAGATTCTGTTCAGAAAGCTCTGCAGAATATGTTCAGTTCCAATGCAGTATTATCCGTCGCTATGATCCGAATGCAGTGATTACAACAAACAGCTGTTTTGGCAAATATACGCCTGACTATCACAGCATGTATCAGACATTGAACGTAGCTGGATATGACAATTATCCGCCAACAGCGATACCGGATGATCCGCAGGCTCTGTATTCAAATGCATTTGTGCTGGATTTGGTACGTGGCTTTAAGCAGAAAAATTTTTGGATATTGGAACAGCTAGGCGGTCCGATGGGATGCTGGATGCCAATTAAAAAGCAGCTTGTTCCGGGTATGATGAACGGATATGCAATGCAGGCCGTTGCGCATGGAGCAGATTTAGTAAGTTTCTTTCGCTGGAGAACAGCGGCATCAGGCGCTGAGATGTTCTGCTATGGTCTGCTGAATCATGATAACCATGATAATGCGCGTATTGCTGAGCTGAAGGAATACATACAAAGAGTCAATAAGATCAATGGCCTTTCTGATACATCACTGATTTCTCAGGCAGCAATGATTTATTCACCTGATCAGGAATACAGTATTAAAAATCAGGCACAGTCAGAAGGATTTGCTTACTGGACACAGATGCGTCTGTTCCACGAGGCATGTATGAATTTAGGCGTGAATATAGATATTATTCCTGAAGGAACGGATCTTTCAAAGTATAAGACAGTTATTGTACCTGAATATTTTGTTGTGCATCAAAAGACGGTTGAGCAGCTGGAAGAGTTCGCAGGGAATGGAAACAGTGTCATCATCACTAACAGAAGCGGTGTGAAAGATGAAAACGGATGCTGTATCATAAATGATTATCTTCCGACTGTATTTACCAAGCTTTGCGGATGCCATGTGACGGAAACAGATGCTATAGGCACATTGAAGCAGAGGATCAGGAGTGTTCATGGAGGAGTTTATCAGGTTACTTCCTGGTGCGATCTAGTAGAGTGCGATACATGCGAACCTGTTGCTGAATATCTAGACAGCTGGTACGCAGGAACTGCTGCAGTCACTGTGAATAAATATGGGAAGGGAAAGGCATATTACATAGGGACGGTCGGAGAAAAGAACCTGTATCGGTCATTGATGCTGGAGATATTCAGTCAGGACGGGATTCCAACGATTGACAATCTTCCTGCCGGTATTGAATCGACTGTTCGCAGCAATCCTAATATGCAGTTCAGATTTTTCTTTAATAACACAGAAAAAGCTGCTGGGTTTATATATCATCATGAATCAGTCAGTCTAAAACCTTTTGAAATGAAAATACTGACACAATCCGGCGAGTGGATCTGATTGGCAGACTGAAAGGAGAATTTCATGAATTATATTGGAATCGATCTAGGAACTTCTGCCTTGAAATTGCTTTTGATGGATCAGAATGGAGCTCTGCTGAAAACTGTATCACGCGAATATCCGATTTCTTTTCCCGAATCAGGATACAGTGAGCAGAATCCTGATGATTGGTGGAAGGCTGTGAAGAATGGTATTCCAGAATTGCTGAAAGGCTATTCAAACAGCAGCGTGAAGGGAATTGGTACAGCAGGACAGATGCATGGTTTAGTTGTATTGGATCAGGATGACAATATCATACGTCCAGCTATTCTTTGGAATGATTCGCGATCCGAGGAGGAAACGGAATATTTGAATTATGATATTGGAAAAAAGAAACTGCTTCAATACACAGCCAATATTGCATATCCTGGTTTTACTGCACCAAAATTACTATGGATGAAGAAACACGAGCCGGGACTCTTCAGCAGAATTGCAAAGATAATGCTGCCGAAGGATTATATCAATTACAAGCTGACAGGTGTTTTTTCAACAGATTATTCGGATGCCTCGGGAACACTTCTGCTGGATGTGGTTCATAAGAAATGGTCTGCAGAAATGATGAAGATATGCAGTGTGCAAAGAGAACAGCTCCCTAAGCTGTTTGAAAGTGATGCAATCGTAGGACATCTAAAGAGTTCTGTATCTGATGAATTACAGCTTCCTGATGAAGTCCTTGTCTGCGCAGGAGCAGGAGATAATGCGGCGGCCGCAGTCAGCAGCGGAGCAGTAGTAAATGGAAGATGCAATCTCAGTATTGGAACAAGCGGAACAATATTTATTGCGGCAGATCATCTTGCAGATGGTATTGGCAATTCTCTGCATGCATTTGTACATGCAAATCATCAATTTCATTTGATGGGATGCATATTGTCTGCTGCTTCATGCAATCAGTGGTGGAATAACAACATATTGAATCAGACAGATTATGCAGAAGAACAGAGATTTATATCCAGTGACAAGCTCGGAAATAATGATGTTTATTTTCTACCATATCTCATGGGAGAAAGAAGCCCCCTGAATGATGCATCAGCAAAGGGATGTTTCATCGGTATGCATATGGATACTAAACGTGAAGATATGACACAGGCTGTTCTTGAGGGAGTTGCATTTGCTATACGAGACTGTCTTGAAGTAGTAAGAAAGCAGGGCATAGCAGTGAATGCATCGACCATATGCGGCGGTGGAATGAAGAGTCCTCTCTGGAGAAAGATCTTTGCCAATGTTCTGAATATCCCTCTAGAAATTCCCGAAATTCAGGGTTCTGGCTATGGTGCTGCCATACTGGCAGCTGTGGGCTGCGGTGAATGGAAAAATACTGAAGAGGCTGCCGAGAAGATCATTCGTATAAAGGAAACGGATCAGCCTGATGAACTGCTTGCTGCAGAATATGAAAAGAAATATCAGACTTGGCATCAGATATATCCGGCGCTGAAAGAACTGTATAAAAATATGGGAGATCATATATGAAAATCACATCAGTGTTCAGCAGAACATTTGAAAAGTATGGACGTGTTTTTACAGCGGGCATTCCTTCCGAAAAGGAACTGCTTAAATTTCTTGAAAGGACGCCTCTTCCTCTTGGTACAGAATATACGGCTGAAGACAGTTCACTTCAGACGTTGCCTGCAGAGAGGTATTTCAGTGATATCTGCTTTGGAGGAATGCCAGTTCAGCTCGGATGGTGCAATGGTCATAATCAAAAGCTGAATTGTTTAGAGTATCATCGCAGCAGTGAATTCAATCTTGGAACGGAACCGTTTATTCTGCTATTAGCAAAAATGGGGGATATACACGACGGAAGGCTTGATACATCATGCGTTAAAGCATTTCTTGTTCCAAAGGAAACATTGATTGAGGTGTATGCAACAACTCTGCACTATGCACCATGTGATGCTGATAAGAGAAAAGGATTCAAAGTGCTTGTTGTTCTGCCAAAAGGAACAAACACAGATTTTAGGAACACAGAGTGTCACGATGGTGATACGGAACTTATGTGGGCACGTAATAAGTGGCTTTTGGCACATCCGGAGAGTCCAGAGGCGGCACAGGGTGCGTACATAGGATTGTGCGGAACCAATATTGATTTATCTGAAAGGAAGGATTAGTAATATGCATTCAGCAAACATTCCAGATGTAAAGCTAGGTATTATTGCAGTCAGCAGAGACTGTTTCCCTGTTGAACTTGCAAAGAGGAGAAAAGAGGCTATTCTCAATGCCTGCACTGTTAAGAAAATAACTGTTTTTGATTCTGAGATAGTCGTGCAGTCGGAACAGGATGCACAGCGAGCATTTTCTGAAGTGAAAGCCGCTGAGTGCAATGCTTTGATTGTGTTTCTTGGAAACTTTGGACCAGAGACACCGGAAACACAGATTGCAAAGTATTTTGATGGACCATGCATGTATGTTTCGGCGGCAGAAGGAGATGGAGATCTCTTCAATGGCAGAGGCGACGCATACTGCGGTATGCTGAACTGTTCCTACAATTTGAATATGAGACATATTAAGAATGCTTATATACCTTCTTATCCAGTTGGAACAGCAAACGATATTGCAAGAATGATACAGGAATTTATTCCGATTGCCAGAGCTGTAATTGGAGTGAAGAATCTGAAGATCATTACATTCGGTCCAAGACCTCAGGACTTTTTCGCCTGCAATGCACCTATTAAGGGATTGTATGAACTCGGTGTGGAAGTTGAAGAGAACAGTGAACTGGATTTGTTTGTGTCCTATAAGGAACATGCAAATGATCCGCGTATTGCCTCCGTATGTGATGATATGAAGGCGGAAATGGGTGAAGGAAAATACTATGAAGATCTTCTGCCGCGCATGGCACAGTTTGAACTGACCCTTCTTGACTGGTTGGATAAACACAAGGGTTCGAAGAAATATGTTGCATTTGCTGATAAATGCTGGCCGGCATTTCCTAGTACATTCGGATTTGAACCATGTTATGTAAACAGCAGACTTGTTGCAAGGGGAATTCCGGTAGCATGTGAAGTGGATATCTATGGAGCATTGAGCGAGTATATTGGAACATGTGTTACAGATGACAGTGTGACACTTCTAGATATTAACAATAGTGTTCCACAGCAAATGTTTGATAACGAGAAGATAGCCAAGAGAGGCTATGCTCTGACAGATACATTTATGGGTTTTCACTGCGGCAATACACCATCCTGCAGGATGTGCAGCAATCGTGCCGTAAAATATCAGCTGATTCAGCATCGTCTTCTTGAACCTGAAGGAAGCAGTCCTGATTTTACCAGAGGAACTTTGGAAGGCAATATTGCGGCAAGTCCAATTACATTCTATCGGCTGCAGTGTGACAGCAATGGAATTCTCCGCTCGTATATTGCTGAAGGAGAAATACTGCCGGTAGATGCGTGCAGCTTTGGGGGAATCGGTGTATTTGCAATCAAGGAGATGGGAAGATTCTATCGTCATGTGCTGATTGAAAAGCATTTTCCTCATCATGGTGCTGTCGCATTTCAGCATTCAGGAAAAGCTATCTATGAAGTATTCCGTTATTTAGGCATTCAAGATATCAGCTATAATCAGCCAAAGTCTCAGCTGTATCCGACTGAGAATCCATTTAGTGAATAAAGCAGCCATATAGAAAAGGAAGGCATGGAATAGCCATGCTGTGAGTAGAAATGAAATTTACAGAAAACAGGAATACACTTATTGCTAAACATCAGGGGGAAATTCTTTGTATTCAGGGATGGGGCCATGATGCATTGCGCATCAAGGCAACTATGAATCCTCATTTTACAGATCATAACTGGGCTCTCAGTGAAAAACCAGCCGATGCTGCAGCCAGTATTTCAATCCATGAGAATAATGCAGAAATTGTAAATGGAAGAATTAAAGCGACAGTCAATGAAGCTGGAATACTAACATTCTATAAAGATAATCAGATGATACTTCGTGAATACTACCGAAACTATGGCGGAACTATTTCTAAGGAAAGCCGCTGTTTGAAGGCGGTTTCCAGAGAGTACATTCCCTATGTTGCCGGAATGTACAAAATCAGACAGAAGTTTGAAAGTACTCCCGAAGAGAAAATATTTGGACTTGGCCAGTACCAGCAGAGCAATACAAATCTAAAGGGATGCATTCTTGATCTTGAGCAGAGAAACTCACAGGTCAGTGTTCCTTTTGCTATATCAAGTTTGAATTATGGATTTCTATGGAATACACCTGCAGTGGGAAGGGTATCACTTGGCAATAATGTGACTGAGTGGGAAGCTTCTGCAGCAGAAGAAATAGACTACTGGATAACCGTAGCTGATACACCTAAAGCATTGTTAGCAAATTACACATCCGTTACTGGTCATGCGCCAATGATACGCGATAATCTGCTTGGCCTTTGGCAGTGCAAACTGCGGTATCGCACCCAGGATGAAGTACTGTCTGTTGCTAGAGCATGCAAAGAACATGATGTTCCAATTGATGTGATTGTTATTGATTTCTTTCATTGGCCATATCAGGGAGATTGGAAGTTTGATCCAGTCTATTGGCCTGATCCAAAGGCAATGATTAAAGAACTGCACAGTATGGGAATTCAGGTAGTAGTTTCAGTATGGCCGTCAGTTGATAAAAAGAGTGAGAATTTTGCTGAAATGTCAGAAAACGGTATGCTGATTAGAACTGAAAGAGGTTCTGATCAGACCTATGATTACCAAGGCGACTGTGTAGAAATAGATGTTACGAATCCCGAGACCCGTGCCTTTGTGTGGGATACGTGCAAGAAGAACTATTATGAGTTTGGCGTAGATGGCTTCTGGCTGGATAATTCCGAACCGGATTACGTGAAGTATGATTTCGATCATTATCGCTACTATCTTGGACCAGCATTATCCTGCAGCAACATTTATCCGCAGTATTACAGCAGAATTTTCTATGATAATGAAATTAAACAGGGGAATCCATCGCCTGTTAATCTTCTTCGCTCTTGCTGGGCAGGATCACAGAAATATGGAAATGTTGTCTGGTCGGGTGACGTACCAAGTACGTTTGAATCATTGAGAGATCAGCTGCAGTGCGGTATCAATATGGGACTTGCCGGTATTCCGTGGTGGACTACTGATATCGGCGGATTCATGACTGATGATGTAAATGATCCTGACTTTCAGCAGCTTCTGATTCGCTGGTATGAATTTGCAGTATATACGGCTTTCCTGCGCATGCATGGTGATCGTGGACCATATGATATTCCGCCGCTTGACCACAGAGATTTTGGCGGAGGCTATCTGCATACGGGTCAGAATAATGAACTGTGGAGCTATGGTGAAGATAATTTCAAGATAATGAAAAAGTATTTGAATATAAGAGAAGAATTGAAACCATACATCAAAACACTGTTTAAAGAATCAAGTGAAAACGGTTCACCGATTATCAGAGCTATGTTCTTTGAGTACCCTGACGATAAGAAATGCTGGAATATTTATGACCAGTATATGTTTGGCTCGGAATATCTAATTGCACCGATTCTCTCTTTGAACCAGTTTGAAAGAGATGTATATCTGCCTGAAGGAAACTGGGAAGATACCCGCAGCCATCAGAAATATTCAGGTAGTATTGTAATACACGCAGAAGCACCAATAGATTCAATTCCTGTTTATAAAAAGATTTAACAATAAGATTACTGCTGTATGCATATGTACAGCAGTTTTTTTCTTTGAGGGCTAATCCGATTTTTAATTGGGTCAATTTTCAATGAAAGCGCCTTTTTAGTGAAAGCGCCTGTGAAATAGGCGGGATGTTCATATTTGGATATGTTC
>JBFLGD010000023.1:0-24993 GCA_041859965.1 Bulleidia sp.
TGTTTCATTTTCATTGCCTTTCATTGCAATGACTTGTCCAAAGTAGCGTTAACTTCTGCTATTCACCATCAATTCCTTTTTCTGTGTTTCTTCCTGTTCTACAATGCGAAATGAAGATGAAAGAGAATCAGAGAATGACATATACCGTATAAAGCCACTGAAGTATCCTCGATATTCTCTTGGGCAGTATAAATAGAAAAAATCAGAAAGACTTTCACCTTCGCTCAATCTTTCTCTAATTTCTTCAAAACATTCATGATTTTTCGTTTCTTCAAGTAAATGCATTGCATCCTTCATAGAGAAACCATTATTCATCAGACGTATCATTGCTTCACAGTCATCCTTATGCAATGAGATCCGCTGCTGCCTGAGACTCTGAAATAATCCCATTTGAAACAGCGAGTTTGATATTTTCTTCGATTGTTCTGAAGCGCAGCGATGCTTTCCCTTTTTCAAAGTATTCATGAAGATCCTTTCCGGTCATAATTTCATAAACGCCTGTCTTATTCCCTTTGCATGATTCATACAATCTCTGATTGGAAACACCTCTCAGTACATCCTGAAGCTGATATTGTTCAACGCCAAGGTCCAGCATACGATGCACTGCTGATATACAGCTGGAGCTATGAATACTTGTCACAACAAGATGTCCTGTCAGTGAGCTTCTAACAGCCATTCTGGCTGCTGTATCATCACGTATTTCGCCAATCATAATAATGTCAGGATCATGTCTCATCAGCTGTTTAATACCTTCCGCATAAGACAGGTGCTGTTTATCATTTATCTGCAGCTGTACATAATGTTCGCTGTCCACTTCAACTGGATCTTCAAGCGTAAAGATCTTCTTTCCTTCACATTCGTTCAGAATTGTATAAAGACTTGTTGTTTTTCCTGAGCCTGTAGGTCCGGAGAATATAAACAGACCGCTTCTATGCCGCGTAATGCTCTTCATCCATTCCACTGCTTCCTTCTGTACAGTCAGATCATCAATTTTCAATGTACTGTGATTATTCAGAATGCGCAGTACGCCACTGATTATGTGATAGCTTGACACCACAGCAAACCGTAAAGAAAGAATCTGTTTTCCGACCTTCTCCTGCATAGATCCTGTCTGCGGATTCAGCGTATCAGAGACATCCAGATTTGCACGATACATCAGATAGAAAAACAGTTTTAAATCATCTGATTCCGGTTTCAGTCTTTTCATCTTTCCGTTAACACGCATTTCAACCGTCACATTATTCTTATTGCGCTGATCTGCGCTGAAGTGTATGTCTGTAACGTTATAGCTCAACGCTATCTCTAATATTCTCTTCAGTCTCTCTTCCATATTCTGTCCTTATGTATTCTTACCCTTAGACTGGAGATCCACTGCAAATAAAAACCGGAAGATTTCTCCTCCAGTTATAAATCAGACTGTTTTTCAGCCTAGCTGATAATTATATGTATATCCCCCGTCAGACAGCAGTACTACATAATACCATCCTGCAGATACCGTACCCGACTGGTTGAAGTCACCTGCCGCACTCAGTGAAACAACACTTGTTGAAGTCTTCTGATCAAGTGAAAGGATGCTGATTGAGAAACTGCCGGAACCTGTATAGGTACCTGAGAAAGTGATCTTGCCGCCGCTGATATTCACCAGCCATACTTTCTGTCCGGTCTGATCAACTACCTTCTCTCCGCTCTGAGTGCCCGCATCAGGTGTCGATGTAGGCAGATTGAATGAAGATACAGTACTGTCTGCAGATGCAGAAGCAGACGCGGAAGCAGAAGCACTTGGTGATGAACTTGCAGATGCAGAAGCAGTTGCTTTAGCACCATCCGTAAAGAATGTACGTCCGAACTTAGCATCTGTATGATCATCCTTCTTCACCTTTACATCCTCGAGTGTCGCATTGGCTCCAGCACTCAGCTTAGAAGAAGTATATGTATACTTTCCATCTATTTCGTTATTATCAACTTCAACGCTCTTCACTTCACATGTCAGTCCGGATTCTTTGCAGTGTGACTTCACTTCAGCCTTCATAATGACCATAGCTTCATCGTCTGTGAGCTTAGCATCACTGATATATACATAGCCTTCAGAATCCGCATTAGAGGAACATCCTGCCATAACCAGACAGAGCATTGAAACTGCTATACTGCGCATTACTCTTGTTTTCATAAAACTCCCTTCATTCCCTCAGTACTCAATAGTACCGTGCTGAAGATAAAGATTGCTCTTCAGTTCCTGAGAAATACTGGATGCAGGTCCATGTCCCGGATAAATCTGCAGATCATGCGGCAGTGCTTTGAATACTTGCATAGACTGCATCATATCTTTTGGGCTTCCGGAATAAAGATCAGTACGTCCAATATCTCCTGCGAACAGTGTATCACCTGTAAACAGCAGATTTCTATATTGAATGCATACACTTCCAGCCGTATGTCCAGGCGTTTCATAAACAGTCAGTTTGAACTGTCCTGCCTGCAGTTTTTCAGACAAAGGAAGAATTTTGGCATAGACAGGTGCACTGTATCCTCGGTCTGTAGCACATTTGGGATCAACAAGAGGCACATCTTTTGCGCTCATATAGACAGGACAGTGATACTTATCTACAAGATCATCAACTGCTCCCGTATGATCCTCATGACCATGTGTAAGTACAATCGCATCAACCGTCTCATTTTTATCTACACAGGAAGCTATCTTCTCTGCATATCTTCCGGGATCAATAAAAAGCACATGATCTTTATCATGCAGAACATAGCTGTTTTCACCATACAGTCCGATGGGCAGAATATCGAGATTCATAGGTTATAAAAAAATAAGCCGAGGCTTATTTCTTCTCCTTATGCAGAGTAACCTTATGACAGCGTGGGCAGTACTTCTTGATTTCCATCTTTTCTGTATGCGTACGCTTGTTTCTTGTTCCGATGTAGTTTTCTTCACCGCATTCAGAACACTTGTATGTAATGTTCTCTCTAGGCATCGTTAATCCCTCCGATCTTTAGCTTTCAAAGTATAACATAAACATTTTTAAATTCCAAGCAGTCAATGCATCCATCTTTTCGCATATTTCAGCCTGAGAATGCCAGTTTCGCCAAATGGGAGAAATACAGAAAATCGACCCTTTTATACATGCTGAATGACAATGTGCGATAATGTTCGAGGAGGAATACTTCTTATGAAACGTACAGAAACAAGAATCATTCATGTAGGGAATGTACAGATCGGCGGTCAGAACCGCTGCGTACTGCAGTCCATGACCAATGTCCCTGCTAAGGATGTTGATAGAACAGTCGAACAGATCAGAAAACTGGAGCTTGGCGGCTGTGAAATTGCAAGAATAGCTGTCCTTGATGAAGAGGATGCTGAAGCTATCCCTGCAATTCAAAAAAGAATTCATATACCGCTTGTAGCGGATATTCATTTTAATTACCTTCTTGCACTGAAAGCTGCCGAAGGAGGCATTGATGCTATCCGTATCAATCCAGGCAACATCGGATCAGCAGAGCATACGGAAGCAGTCGTAAAAGCTTGCAAAGAGCGTCATATTCCTATCCGTATCGGCATCAATGGCGGATCTCTGGAAAAGAAGTATCTTGATCAGTATGGAGGAATCTGTGCTGAAGCAATGATTGCCAGTGCCGACCGTCACGTAAAGATACTGGAGGACTTGGATTTTCACGATATCTGTCTGTCCTTCAAATCATCCAATGTTGAACTTACAATTGCTGTATATGAAGCAGCCGCAGAGCATTATCCATATCCTCTCCATCTAGGTGTAACAGAAGCCGGCGGATTTACAGAATCATCCGTGAAATCATCTGCCGCTTTAGGTACCCTGCTTCACGAAGGTATCGGAGACACAATACGCATTTCAGTTTCTGCACCCCCGGAAGATGAGCTGATCATTGGAAAACAGCTGCTGAAGGCATTCCATCTGATCGAGAATGTACCTGATCTGATTGCTTGTCCGACATGCGGAAGAATACAGTATGATATGCTGCCGCTTGTTAAGGAAATGGAAGCATATCTTTCCACCATACACAGTGACATTACGGTTGCTGTAATGGGATGTCCTGTAAATGGCATACAGGAAGCTTCCAGAGCTGATGTAGGTGTTGCCGGAGGTCATGATTCTGCCATCCTGTTCCGCAAAGGAAAAGTTGTACGAACAGTTCCGCAGGAACAGATCAAAGAAGCACTGATCCATGAAATAGAAGATTTTCTTCATACAGAGAAATAAATATGCCGGTCTGCTCTTGATTACAGCAGACCGGCATTTATATTTCCACAGACAGAATACCTTTCCTGCCTGCAGGGAGTTCTTTCTGAATGATTCCCCGATTAAAATACACTGCACCGCCGCAAGCACGTTCTTCACTCTCATCCGCAATGCAGTATGGATTCACAAGCAGTACATGATCGCCGCAAAGTCCCGCCTGCTTCGCATATTCATACTTAATGCTTTGATTCCATTCGTCTTTTTTATAGTCACACCATACAGGCCAAAGAACAATATTCACAGACAGTTCTTTCATCTCCTGCGGCCTGTTCTCTTCCCAAAGATCCCCACAGAGTCCAACTGCTATGCTTCTATTCTTATATATAAAGGGTGAAAAGGAAATACCTTCCTGATAATGCTGATCAGTCTTTTTATATTCTTTCCATCCCCTGCTTACTCTATGAAAATCATTGATAAGTATTCCTCGATCATCAATAAAGAGCTGGCTGCTGTACAACGCTTCACCATCTTTTTCTATACAGCCGAATGAAACGGCTGTTCTGTAAAAAGCCGCTGCCCTGCAGATCTGTAATACTGAATCATCTGTTTTAGCAGCAGCCATTTGTCTGTCACTTACGTAGTTCCACTCCAGACAGTCAAAGCCCTGCAATGCCGTTTCTCCAAATACAATCAAATCATGATGATTTGCACAGCTCTTAATTGTGCTGATCATACTGCTGACATTAGCTTCAATATTTCTGTCAATTGCCGGAGCACATGCCAATGCAATTTTCATTTCACTGAACTCCTTTCGAATACCATAAACCCGCAGGAACACCCGCGGGTCAATTTCTTTTTTCAGAGAACAGGTCTTTATAAATACCTGTTCTCAGCATTTCTATTTCTTCCCTATACGGTGCTTTTCCATTAATATAGGGTGTTTCCAGTATCTTTGCAATATTCTCACATCTGCTGTTTACTGCAATACTGTGAAGATTATCAAAGCCGATTGTTCCTTTTCCGATATTGGCATGCCTGTCCTTATGAGAGCCTCTTGGATTCAGAGAATCATTCAGATGAATTACATGAAGTTTTGATAAACCGATAATATGATCAAATTCATCCAGTACACTGTCAAAATCAGAAAGATCATATCCAGCATCGTTGATATGGCATGTGTCTAGGCATACACCATAACGATCCGAATACTTCAGCCCTTCAAGAACTGCCGCGATCTGTTCAAAACGGAATCCTATCTCAGTGCCTTTGCCTGCCATTGTCTCCAGACAGACAGTCAGTCCTTCAGGTATACAGACAGCCTTATTCAGCTGTGAAATGGCTGTCTGTATACCGGTTTCCAAATCTGTATCTGTGTACGATCCAGGATGCAGCACCATATACTTTGCACCGATTGCTGCCGTTCTTTCCATCTCTTTTTCAAAAAAGGAAACAGCAAGTTCACCCACCTCAGGTTTTGTGGAATTTGCAGGATTGATAACATATGGTGCATGAACAATGATCCTTTCCATCGGAAGATTATTTTCCTTCATTCTGCTGATGGCTTCAGGAATGCGCAGCTTCTCTATGTCAGTTCTTCTAGTATTCTGCGGAGCACCTGTATACAGCATTAAAGCATTAGCTCCGTATGACAGAGCTTCACTGACAGATCCATCCACATACTCCGGCGCCTTCATCTGTACATGGCTGCCGATGATCATGAATTCTCTTCTCTATCCTTGCGAGCCTTTTCCTTATACATTGCCTTTTTCTCGTCACGGATTTTTGTGCGAATCATTGCTCTCTTCTTCTGACGATAGATCCTGTCGATTGCCTGCTTTCTCTTTTTCTTATAGCCAGGCTTAACAGTAGAATGCTTGCGATTGTTATAAACCATGGTAATCTGACGATCCAGTTCATCGTCTTCTTTTCTCTGTCTCTTTAAACCATAGCGGCGCAAGTCCTGCCATCCGTCCTTACGATATCTCTGATGTTCAAAACGAATGCCGCGATTCATAAGAGAATGGATGGAAGCATCATCGGTCTCATGGTACAGTGCATAGCATGTTCCTGATGATCCAGCTCTTCCGGTACGTCCGGCACGATGAACATAGTATTCAAGGTCATCAGGGAAACCGCATGAAATAACATGCGTGACTTCTCCGATATCAATACCTCTAGCCGCCAGATCCGTTGCTACAACATACGTATACTCTGCGTTGGTAATTGCTTTCATAGCCTGTTTTCTCTGTCTGCTCGTCAGATCGCCATGTATTTCTACAACGGAGACTTTTGCATCTCTTAGACCCTGCGCAATTTCAGCGGCTTCTTTCCTTGTGTTAGCAAAAATCAGGCATACAAATGGATTGAACCCTGGCAGTATGGAAAGAATCGTTTCGACATAAGTGTGATGATAGCATGGTACCAATACATGTCTGATATCAGGATTGAAGCGTACATGCTCACTGATCTGACATGTTAATGGATGATGCATGTATTTCTTAATAAACGGCTTCAGCTGTTCCGGCATAGTTGCTGAAAAAGCCATCATTTGAAGGTCATCGCCCAGTCTGCCTGCAAATGCATCAATGTCATCCAGAAATCCGTATTCCATAGTCATATCCGCTTCATCAACGACCAGCAGATTCGCTTTATCGATTCTCAGAACTCCTTCATTCAGGAACATATCCCTGATTCTTCCTGGTGTACCAATAACAATGTGCGGCTGGTTCCTCTTCAAAGCATCAATATCCTTCTGTCTGTCATTTCCACCGATCAGCAGACATATTCTCAATTCAGGATAGACCTGTTTCATCACTTCAGCCATGTTATAGATCTGCACTGCCAGTTCTCTGGTAGGTGCAGTAATTACAGCCTGTGCTCTGTCCTCTTCCAGATTGATCTTCTCCATAATTGGAATCAAATAGGCATGTGTTTTTCCCGAACCAGTTGCAGAAAGACCAATCACATCCTTGCCCTTGACTGCCGGCGGAATGATCTTTTCCTGGATCGGTGTTGGCACTTCAAAATGATTCAGATGAATGAAGTCCATCGTTTCTTTCTTCAAATTGAAATCTTCATATTTTTTCATAGAATTACCTCGGTTTCGTATTGTACTATATAATATCCTTATGGAAATTATACATGTAGTTCCAAGCGGCTACTGCCAGGGTGTCATCAGAGCAATCCAAACTGCCCGCAGAACAGTAGAAACATATCCGAATCTGCCAGTATATATGCTCGGCATGATTGTACATAACAGATTCGTTGTAAATGCCTGTACTGAAGCAGGCATTCGCTTCATAGAAAAGCCTGGCAGTACAAGACTGGAGCTTCTCGATGAAATTGATTCCGGTGCTGTTATTTTTACAGCACACGGTGTCTCAGATGCAGTCAGAGAGAAAGCAGAAAGCAAGGGTCTGATCTGTGTCGATGCAACCTGTCCCTATGTCACAAAGACGCACACACTTGTGAAGAATCATATTCAGCATGGCGGGGATGTTCTATACATCGGCAGGAAAAATCACCCCGAATCAGAAGGAACTGTTTCTCTTTCGAAGCACGTACATCTTATCACATGCCCTGCCGATGTCCAAAGTCTTCCTCATCTCAAAAATGTATTGATTACCTGTCAGACGACACTTTCCATTGAAGACGTAAAGACGGTCATTGAAGCCTGCATAAGGCAGTATCCTGACGCCGAAGTGGCGGAAGAAATCTGCAGTGCGACCAGAGTGAGACAGGAAGCCGTAAAGTCATTAAAGAATGTTGACGTTCTATTTGTTGTAGGAGACTCTGCATCTAACAATTCCAATCAGCTGAAACAGATAGGTCTCTCCTCCGGCATTCCTTCTGTATATCTGATCGACAGCGCAGCTGACCTGCGTGAGACAATGATACAAAATAAAAACCGCATAGCAGTGACCAGCGGTTCTTCTACTCCAGGCGAGCTGACCGCCCAAACAATCCGTATACTGAAGAATTATGCAGACAAGGGTATTCTTATGAAAGAAGCACCGGTCAGCTGTTCTCTTCTTTGAGATCATCCAATTCGCTTTCTGTGAGCGTTCTGTATGATCCTTTTTTTATGCTTTCATCAAGTTTCAGATTCTTCATTCGAATACGTTTCAGGTAATCCACATGATTGTTCAAAGATGAAAATATCAGCTTGATCTCATGATATTTGCCTTCACATACGGTCAGTGTACATGCAGTATCACTGATCCTTTTGTACTTAGCAGGACGGTACTGAACACCTTCATATACAACGCCCTTTTCAATGCGCTGAACGTCCTCCGCACTGAGCGGCAGAGCATGTTCAATATAATATTCCTTTTCTGTCCTGTACTTAGGAGAGAGAAGTTTATGCGCAAGCGGACCATCATTGGTCATTAACAAAAGTCCTTCTGTATCTCGATCCAGTCTTCCGCATGGAAAAAGTCCTCTGATATCCTGCGGCATCAGATCCATCACAGTTGGCTCATGACTCGATTCAGTTGCACTGATGTATCCGGCAGGTTTATACAGCATAAAATATACATACTTTTCATAGACTATCGGATTTCCATCTATCGTTACCGTATCATTGTTTTCATCTATCTGCAGAGAGCTGTGCGGAGCTCTTTCTCCATTCACACATACTCTGCCATCCTTCACAAGTTTCTTGACCTGTGTTCTTGTGCCGGCATGTGCATTGGAGAGCATTCTGTCCAGTCTCATCTGCTGCCTCTATGCAGAAGCTTTCCTGTCATGCCCTTCAGATCTGTATGGAAAACAGCCTTAGGCAGCTTCATCATCTGTGACACCAGCACATACACAGCAAGCCCCGCAAGACCTACAGCAGCAAGTTCGATCAGGCAAACAATACGTCCATGTGCGATCATGCTTGGTCCAAACCACTTATATAGAGCAAACACGCCATTCATTGCAAAACAGCACAGTATCATCTTGAATACTCTTGTAACAATACGGCTGTAGCGAATATCATATTCCTTTTTGATCTTCTGCAGTGACATAAAAACAATCACACCGGAACATAAGCAAGAGGAAATAATAGCGCCCGTATAGCCAATTAGATACATTAGCGGATAGAATGAAATACACTTCACGGCAAATCCTATACCAAGATAAACAATTGACTTCTTTCTGTAACGCAGAGTCAGCATCATGGAATTGCATATTGGTGTCAGCGTTGTAAGCAGTGCCAGAAGAGCCGACCACTGCAGACAGATAACACCATACTCCAGTTCCCCGCCGCCATACATAACGTAATAAATAGGTTCCGCTAAAGCTGCCATTGCAAAGCAGATTGGCAGTGCAATATAGAAAACTGTATCAAGACAGTCCTCAATACTTCTGTTCAGTCCCTTCCAGTTATGGTTCTCCAGAGATTCTGTCATATATGGTACAATGCCAGCCGAGAAACCGATGGACAGTACCTGTGGAATCGATGTTATCTTGTCGCAGTTCGTCTGGATAATGCCATAGATCAGAAGTGCCTTATCATAGCTCATTCCCAAGCTGGTAGAAACTGGAATAAAGAACTGTGTATTGATCAGAGTCTGACTGTTCCCAAGTATGGAAACAAGCAGGTATGGAATTGCAAACGAAAAGAACTCTGCAATAATATCCTTTTTATCAACAGCGGGCACATCCTGATGTTTTGCCTTCTGACGAATCAGAACGTAGTCTCTGCTGTCATAGTGTACCATCTGCAGCAAGGCAAATACGCAGCCAACCGAAGTGCCTAGTACAGCAGCATAAATACCAATCATTCTGTCCATATGGAAAAGGTAGACAGCAATAGCACCAGCTATAAGAAGAAAGCCAACTCTCGCCAGCTGTTCCAGTACCTGAGAATCCGCATACAGCTTCATCTGTTTCATCCCCTGATAATAGCCTCTGTAGCTGTACAGTATCGGTACAAGGAACAACGCCAGAGCAAGAATAACAAATGTATTGCGCATCTTCTCAACATCGCCTGCAGCCGCCTGGGATCCCAGTACAGAAGATGCCAGCGGACCGGATATCAGAATAAAGAGAATAGCCATAACAAATCCTGATACCATCAGTATGGAAGTGGACAGCCTTCTTACGAGCATAACTGTCCTGTAGTCTTTTTTGTTTGCATACTTTGCAACTGTCGCTGCTATGGCAAACGGAAGTCCTGCAGAACAGATCTGCAGAAGTACGTTGTAATACGTATAAGCAGCTGAATAATAGCTCAGGTTAGCCTGACCTACAATCTGCTTAAAAGGAACAATATAGAACATGCCGATCAGTTTTGAAACAAAAACACCGGCAGAACTTGTCAGAGAACCGGCGATAAATCCATTTTTGATCTTCTTTTTTGTACTGTCAGTCATATTACGAATCACTTTCCTCGTGAACAGCACCGCTAGGTGTCAAATGAAATGACAGATATTCACTTGATGTCTTGTCCTTCTTCTCATTGGACCATTCTACAACGATCTTCAGATCCACCTTTCCCTCATCTGTTTCTCCGGATATGACAAGACCCTTAGCATATCCATCAGATTTGTTGACCTGTCCAGGTACCAGTGAAGTAGAATCATCAAAAATACCTAATGAAGGCATCATCTTTTTATTCTCTTCATACGGTGTATCATTCTCAACAGCCATGACAGCGCAGTCATACATAGCCGTCTTGGGTTCATCTACAACAATGTAGTAGCAGTATCCGCCGTCGGATACTTTTGTCATCTCAAGGTTCATTGTGAAGTTGCTGCCTTCTCCTTCAAACTCTGTGCGTGAAAGTATCGCTTCATAATAAGACTTGTATTTCTCCAGGTCAGCACTGTTTACAGTATTGCCTGTTCCCTCACTGGACGAGCATCCCGTCATTGCAAGCAAACTGAGTGCTGCCAGTATCTTCTCTATTTTCTTTCTCATAAACAGAATGATTATAACATTGCACAGAAAGAAAAGGAAAGGTACAGAACCTTTCCCAAATGCTCAGAATGTGAGCAGATAATAATTCTTCTTTCCCTTCTTTAGAATCGTAAACTCCTCATTGACTGCTTCACTCTTCTTCAGAACCGCTTCAATATCTGTGATCTTTGCTCCATTTGCTGATACAGAGCCCTGCTGGATCAGTCTTCTGGCCTCTCCCTTAGACTTTGCAATATTTGCACTGACCAGTGCATCAATCAGCGTAATTCCATCAGACACAGCAGTCTTCTCTGCATCCGCCAGACCATCCTTCATCTCATCTGGTGTCAATGACATGATATCGCCATGGAAGAATGTCTCTGTTATCTTCTTTGCCTTTTCAAGACCTTCTCTGCCATGGACCATTTCGGTCAGTTCATCAGCCAATACTTTCTGTGCCTCTCTCTTTTCAGGAGCCGCCCTCATGCTTTCTTCCAGTGTATTGATTTCCTCAGGTGTATGCAGAGACAGGCGCTTCAAGTAGTCAATAATATCATCATCCGGTATGTTCAGCCAGAACTGGTAGAACTCATAAGCATTTGTTCTTTCCGGATCCAGCCAGATATTCTTTCCCTCGGACTTTCCGAACTTTGTTCCATCCGACTTTGTGATCAGAGGTGAAGTAATACCCCATGCTTTCGCATCGTCGCCCTCGACCTTGCGAATCAGTTCCATGCCTGATGTCAGATTTCCCCACTGATCGGAACCACCGATTTCAATACGGCAGCCGTACTTCTGATACAGTTTCAGAAAGTCCATTGCCTGCAGGATCGTGTAAGAGAATTCTGTGTAGGAGAGTCCTGAATCCAGTCTCTTCTTGATCGTATCTTTCTGCAGCATATAGGCAATATTGAATAGCTTTCCATACTCTCTCAAGTAATCCAGCAATGACATGTCTCCAAGCCAGTTATTGTTATTCTCCATAACAGCCGCATTCTCCCCATCAAACTTCAGGAACTTAGCCAGCTGATTCTTTATGCAGTCAGCATTATGCAGCACATCCTCATGGCTTAATAGTTTTCTCTCACTTGTTAGGCGCGGATCACCAATCATTCCGGTAAAGCCCCCGCACAGTGCAATAGGACGATGACCTGCATTCTGGTATCTGCGCAGAAGGATGATCTGCTGCAGATGTCCTACATGCAGAGAATCCGCAGTTGGATCAAATCCACAGTAAACTGTCTGCGGCTGCTTCAATGCTTCGATCAGGCCATCATAGTCAGTAACATCCTTGACCAGACCTCTCCACTTCAGTTCTTCAATAAAGTTCATATTTTCTCCTTCGGACGTATAAAAAAGACGTCCTCATATTCTAAGGACGCCTTATCAGCGCGGTACCACCTTAGTTTATGGCAACGAGTGCCATACACTTGATGCACGATAACGTGTGCACAGCGTTCTGCCTTTTGAGACAGAAAGCTCCAAGGTGTATTCTTCACTGTACGTCTGTTCCCTTTCACCATACGGGACGTCTCTATTCAGACTGGCAATGAATACTATTCCTCTTCACAGCGATTAAATTCTAACATTCAAATAGGCAAAGTCAATCTTTGGTAGACTGTCTCGGTGTGAACAGATAGGACAGTTCAATACTGTCATCTGCAGTGCCCTTAACATTATTCTGCAGCATCTTTGTCATCACTCTCATAGATACAGCTCCCAGATCATAAGATGGGATTGAGAATGAAGAAATCTGCGGCCGCATCATAGAATTGTATTTCGTATCAATCACGCATACAACTTCCATCTCATCCGGTACCTTGATCTTGTTTTCTCTGGCAGCGTTTATTACAGCCATTGCCTGTGAGTCACGGTTGCCTATAACAAGATCATACTTATTCTTCTTGAAATGCTTCACAAGGAATGAATAGCTTGTACGGTCTTCCGCAGGAATCTGCAGGAATCCATTAAACTTTTTATTCTTCTGCTTGTATGCCTTTTCAGCCCCAGCAATCATCTTCTTGCATGTGTTGTGATTCTTGCGATCCTCAACAATTGCAATACGGTCCTTGCCTTCCTCCAGATACTTGGAAGTCAATTCAAAAATGGCTTTTTCAATATCAACATATACAGAGCGTACATGTTCGCCGCTTGTGTTATTTCCGATGACAACGATTGGAATATTGTATTCGGAAAGTTCTTCAATCTCAGCCGCTTCCAATTTGTCACTGTATATGACAACACCGTCAACATGGCTCTTTATAATGTCTTCAATAACTGATCCAATATCTGTAATGCCAGCTGTAATTGTATGCAGCATGATGTTGTAATTATAAATCTTAGCAACATCAATCAGACCATTGATGATCTGTCCTGTATAGGTAAAGCTGGCTTCCGGTACAACCAAGGCAATTGTAGTGCTCTTTTGCAGTGCCAGACCCTGAGCAATTGCATTCGGTTTGTATCCAAGCTTGTCTACAGCCTCCTGCACCTTGTCTCTAGTAGCTGCCTTAACGACAGAAGATCCATTAATGACTCTTGATACAGTTGCCAGAGATACCCCGGATTCCTTGGCAACATCATATATTGTTACTCGTTTCATTCCCTGCTCCCTCACTTATTCCTTATTTTCTTCCTGATGCTCTTTGTTTACATCTTCAGATGTGCTTTCTTTATCCGCACTGTCCTCAGATGTATTGACATTTTTTCTGCTGTCAAAGAAACTTCCGATAGCTTCCTGACCCTTATCAGCTAAGTCAGCAGCATTCTCTCTAACTTTGCTGATAGTTTCCTGGACTTCAGGCTTCTGGACAAAATCATTGACTGCTGTCACTGCCTTCCTAGCAGTATCATTTACTGCCTGTCCGGCGGTATTTGCAGCATTCTGCAGATTTTCCTTTGTCTTAGTATCCATATGATCAGAGATATAGCGGCCTGCTTCCTGTGCCTTGCTGCCAGCATATTCGCCAGCCTTCTTCAGATTATCTCCAGCATCCTTCATCGTTCTCTTTACATCAGGATTCTCTGCGAACTCATTGATCTTCAGCTTTGCTGTATCAACTGCCTTTACAGCATTCTTCATAACATAGTCAACAGTCTTTCTGAAGTTTTCACTGGCATCAATAGAAGCAGCCTTACCTTTCAGTTTTCCATAGGAATCACGTGCCATGTTCACAGCATCATTCTTCATTTCATTCATTCTATCCTTGGCTTCATTATTAGCGAAGGATGGAATGTCAGCAGAATCCGATTCAGTATCATCATCACTTTCATCTTCAGCAGAAATTTCCTGAATTCTCTTCTTCAAATTCTCAACTGTCTTCTCAATAGAATCAATCGGTTCCTTATCATCATCAAAATTTATTGGTTTCTTTTCTTCAGTACTTTCAGGATTCTCTTTATTTTCATTATCAGTAGTGTTCTTATTTTCTTCACTCATGCGAGGATACCTCCGTCTTTTCTTTCTTTACGGTATTTTCTTTCGAATCCTGAGCTTCTTCCTTCTCACTGCCAGCCATCTTGTCAGTGATAGCATCCTGAAGCTTTTCAATGTTGTCATTAGCAAAATCAGCAGCCTTGCCGAATACTTCAGCTGTCTTGTCATGGACCTTATCAAGGGAATGACTGTATTTCACAGCAGTATCCAGCGGTGCCTGAATCTTATCCATACTTTCATTCACTTTAGTGACAGTAGGATCGAGCTTTGTGATCTTATCATTTACATTATCAACTGCTTTCCAGATTTTCTTAAGAAGAATGCAGAGAAAGATAAGAGCCAATGCTCCGAGAATCGGCAGAAGTTCCGTGCACACATTCTGCAGATCAAATAATAATGCATCCATAGTACGTATACTCCTTTTTCTATATTATTATATGACGTAATGTAAAAGTTTTCAATAATCAATGATAGCGCTACCAGTTCAGTATTCATACAGACTGTCACTTCTGTCAAAAAAGGACTGATTTTGTTCAGTCCTTTACAGTCTTCTTGAGCAGATTTTCAAGTCCATAAATATCCTTAGAAGACATAAACAGGAATACCGCAGGTGCTTCCTTTGAGAGCATTTCAGCACCTGCCTGATCTTCACTGACGATCATAGATCCAGGAATCCTGTCCTGCAGATATGTAATATCAATATCGGTTCCATCCTGCTTATCATCAATGCTGGTAAATTCACAGAGATATACTTTATCAGCCTTCTTGAGCTGCTTTGCAAAATCATCCGCAAAATATTTAACACGTGACGCCCTGTGCGGCTTGAACACAGCAACAAGTTTTCTTCCAGGAAAGCGCAGTCTAGCAGTGTCAATATTCACACCCACTTCCGTTGGATGATGTGCATAGTCATCAATATAAGTATTATCGCCATGCTGTTCAACAACAAATCTTCTCTTGACACCATGGAAAGCCTTTAGACCAGTTTCAATCTTATCAGCTGGTATTCCTTCCAGAATGCCAATGCCGATCACCGCCAAGGAATTCAGCAGCAGATGATGGCCGAACAGCGGTGTTGAGAAATGGGCATACATTCTGCCATGGAACAGAACATCAAAGTCCATTCCATCCATTCTCTCATCTACATTCACAGCCTGAATATCATCATTGTCATTCAATCCATACCATAAATGAGGTGTCTCCCCGAAGCGAAGCTTTCTGGCTTCTTCATCTTCGCCCCATACAACAACTCCTTTATGAACATTGCCGATAAATTCCTCATAAGCAGAACGGTAATCTGCCTTATCTTTAAAATAATCAACATGATCAATATCAACATTTGTAATAATCGCATAATCCGGATAATAGGCACAGAAATGACGGCGAAACTCATCAGCTTCAAGGCAGAAATATTTAGTGTCCTTTTCGATATGCCCTTCACCATCGCCAATCAGCCATCCGGTAGGACCAAACTGACTCATAACACCCGACAGCATACCAGTAGTCGTCGTCTTTCCATGAGAACCAGCAATACCTATCATGCAATAGTCCTTCATGAAAGTACCTAGAAACTCATGATATCTCTTGCATACACATGTCTTATTTGCTCTGGCCGCAATCACTTCAGGAAAGTCTTCAAGAAAAGCATTCCCAATAATGATATGCATTCCGTCCTGAATATTATCAGGATTGAAATCATATATTGGTATGTTCCTCTGTACCAAACCTTCCTCAGTAAAGAAATGTTTGCTTAGATCCGATCCAGAAGCATCATTCCCGAGATCCTTCAGCATACATGCTAAAGAGGACATTCCTGTCCCCTTGATTCCGATAAAATAATAATTCATTTCTTATTGCTCTTTCTTCTTGAAATCATTCTTGTTCAGTACAACTGTTTCGTCGACAGGAGAATCCTTCACCGGTTCATCGTCCTTGTCATCGAACAGCATGTCTGGGAATAGAGAGTTTATCGTATCATCCACTGCCGAAGCCTTAGAGCTTCCTTCAGATGAACTGCTCTTCTTTGCAGCTTCAGCAAACTTGTCATCACCGACTTTCAGAATATCATCCAATGAGAATTCAGGGAGTGTATCCTCAGCAGCCGCATTGAAAGCATTGCCTGTAGCTCTCTCCATGATATCCGACTGTTCTACAGAATCCTGTATCATTGGCGGAATGTCATCATCATTGGAACCATACATAGGTGAAATGATTGGATTGACATTGCCATCCTTCTTTTCATGATCATTCTTTGTAATACGGTTTGTCGTATTTTTTAACGCATTCAGATCTTTTTCATCAACACCGAAAATAGGACTGATAACTGGCTGAAAATGATATCCGTCATCACTCTTCTTCTCTGTCTTTACAGCAGCCTTCTTCTCCATCTTTGCTGGTTTTGAAGGTGCCGGTTTCTTTACGCCGTCATCAATTGTTATACCCAGCGGCTTTCTTGCCTGAACCGGCTTTTCTTCATTCTCAAAAAGGGAATTCTGTATTGGTGCCTTCTTCTCAGCAGTCCTTTGTACAGCAATAGGCTGTGTAACATCAATTCTCTGCATAGCCGGCTTTTCAGCAGGTGCCGGAGCAGGTGCTGGTGCCGGAGCGGTCGGCGTTTCTATAGGGCGGGGCTTTCTTACCGGCTGAGGTTTTGGTGCCTCATGAACTTCTCTTTCCTCCGTCTCAATATCATCATCTTCTTCTTCGTCCTCAAATAAGAGATTTTGAAGTTTCTTGAACATAGTCAGATCATCCTTTCTTGGAATTCAGTACCAATTTTATATTAATGTGTCTGTATTATAATACCACATCATGATGCAATTTGTATCATTACTCCCCAGCGTTTTCCCAAGATGATCCTGTATTGCCCGAACTGTCTGTATCACTGCTGGAGTTTTTCTGCTGTGTCTGTTCACCGCTGTCTTTAAACAGTTCCGACACACGGCCGCTCTCCGGTGCGATGCTGTCAAAGAGGTCCATCTTTTCGCCGCTGTACTGCACAGTCTCCTTATTGGAATATGCAGCTGCAACCGCCTTCGTGTCAACTGTTACAGATCTTGCAATAGACAGCATTTCGCCTGCCATTCTGACCGCGCTTATACCATCGCTGACCGCATAGAAGTATACAGTGTCTGTATAAAGACAGGTCATATATTTATCGTTCGATGCCTGATACACTGCAGCTTTCCAGCTATGCTTATTCCCTTTGATATCCTTAAAAATACCGTCTGCCTCAGCGGACGCCTTCTGTACAGAAAGCTCTTCGCTCCCGCTGTCAGCGTCCTCGTAGTATTTTTGATTGATGACAGAAGAAATATTCAGATTCATAAGGAATCTGTTACCATCCAGTGAGAATACATTTGCATACTGAGTGCTTTCAAAATGTCCTATGCCGGGCTGCGTATAGTAGGAATAGTACTGCTTATGAAAAGATGCCTCGGAAGCTTCTCCCTCTTCTGCATTCTTTATGTTCCTGTTCAATCCATCCTGCAGATCATAAGCGGTACTGCTGGATGAACAGCCTGTCAGAATCAGTATGCATAGTATCGGCAGAAGGCATTTCTTCATATCTCCTCCTGAACTGTCTTTCTCTTCGGATATGCTGTCAGTCTGTAGATAGGCATGCCCTGCTCAATAAATTTTGTTTCATATTCAGTGCACGCATCTTCAGGATGAGGATTTCTTCTGTAGTCTACCGAGAATTCACGCAGTCCAAATTCATCATCCAGAAAGTAAAGAACAGAATCCTCGAACAGATCCTTATTATCCGTCTTCATTCTGATTTCTCCATTTTCTGCTAGAAGCTCTCTGTACATCTTAAGAAAACGATCACTGCTGAGACGGCGCTTGTGGTTATGTTTCTTTGGCCATGGATCGCTGAAATTCAGGTGGATGACATCTATCTCCCCATCTTCAAACCAGTCCTTCATGTTCTCCGCATCACCGACGATCATATGGTTATTGGTTTTTGCAAAAGCATCATCTTCTACTGCTTTTCTAGCAGCAGTAGCTGCTGCACTCGGATCCTTTTCAATGCCCAGCCATCCTTCTTCCGGATACATAGAAGACATATGGATCAGATAGTCTCCTTTCCCCATGCCTATTTCAACATGAAGAACACTGCATCCAAGCTTTTCCTTCCATTTTCCCTTGAATACAGAAGGATCGCTGCTTATATATTCCGTATGTGCTTCAAGCCATGGTTCAGCCCACTTCTTTTTTCTCATTCTCATATCATTACCTGCTTGCAGTATTTTAGCATTATTCCTTTCATTCTCAAAACAGAAGAAAAGGAGATCCGTAGATCTCCTGATCTGTTTATTCAGCTGAATCTTCCTTCTTGCGGAAAACTCTCTTTTCAAAATGACCATTGTCATGAGAATCATGATGGAAACTGCTATGGTCTCCATGAGAACCAGCACCCCTCTGCGGACGCATAGGTCTCTTTGGCTCTACATATCCTTCAGGCTTCGGTGTGCATTCTCTTGCGGATACCTTAACCTTGCCGGCATCATCGATCTGAATGACCTTGACCTTGACAACATCTCCTACATGAAGCTCTGTCTTGATATCCTCAACTCTTTCCCACTTCAGCTGCGATACATGAAGAAGTGCATCCGTTCCAGGGAACAGATTTACAAATGCAAAGGAATCACGTACTTCAGTTACCTTGGCGTCATATTCCTCACCGACCTTAGCTTCACGGATCAGATCGCTGATGATCTTCTTAGCTTTGTCGATCATCTCCTGATCAGTATGATAGAAGACTACCTTTCCATCATCATCGATATCAATCTTGATGTCATTGCATTCTTCAATAATCTTGTCGATCTGCTCGCCGCCCTTGCCGATAACAACTCTGATCTTATCTGTAGGAATCGTCATCTGATCAAATTTAGGAGCCCACTTGGAAACATGATCTCTAGGTTTTGAAATTGTAGCTTCCATATTGTCAAGAATCTGCATTCTGCCCTTATGAGCCTGTGCAAGTGCTTCTCTCAATACTTCCATAGAGATACCGGATACTTTGATATCCATCTGCAATGCAGTAATTCCATGCCTTGTACCGGCAACCTTGAAATCCATATCGCCGTAATGGTCTTCCATACCCTGAATATCAGTCAGAATACTGTATGTATCTCCGACTGTAATCAGTCCCATTGCGACACCCGCAACCATTGCCTTTATAGGAACACCGGCAGCCATCAGTGACATTGTTCCTGCACAGATGGAAGCCTGTGAAGAAGAACCGTTGGATTCCAGTACTTCAGCGACAGTACGAATTGCATAAGGGAATTCCTCGACCGTAGGAAGTACCTGTGCAAGTGCTCTTTCGCCAAGTGCACCATGACCGATCTCTCTTCTGCCCGGAGAAGACATTCTGCCAACTTCACCGACAGAGAAAGGCGGGAAGTTATACTGATGCATCCAGTGCTTTTCAGTATTCTCAGTCAGATCATCAATCATCTGCGCATCCGACAGAGGCCCCAGTGTTGTGATAGACATGACCTGTGTCTCGCCACGCGTAAACATTGCACTTCCATGCACTCTTGGGAGCAGATCAACCTGCGAATTCAGAGGACGGAGCTCATCAAGCTTTCTTCCATCCGGTCTGATCTTATCTTCAGAGATCAGTCTTCTGACCTCACCAGCTTCAACTTCTGTGCAGTACTCACCAGTCTGCTTCATTGCCTTAGCACGCTCGGCATCGCTGTTATAAGCCATAGCACCGATTTCATCGACCATCTGCTGGCTCAGTTCAGCAATCTTATTATATCTGTCGAGCTTTCCCTTAATGGAAACAGCCTCGCGGATTGCATCAGCACCATGTGCATTGACATAATCAATAATCTCCGGTGCTATTGCATACAGAATAACTTCCATCTTAGGCTTTGCACATGCCGCAATGATTTCCTCTTCAATTGCACACAGTTCCTTGATGGCATCATGCCCAATCTGCAGTGCTTCGATCATCTCTTCTTCAGAAACTTCATGAGCGCCTGCTTCAACCATGTTGATAGCAGCCTTTGTTCCGGCTACTGTCAGTGACAGTGTAGCTCTTTCAGCTTCCTCAACACTTGGGTTGATGACATACTGACCATCGACCTTTCCAACAACAACACCTGCAACAGGTCCGTTGAATGGAATATCTGAAATACAGAGAGCCAGAGACGATCCGAACAATGCAGCCATTTCAGAACTGCAGTCAGGATCAATGCTCATAACTGTATTGACGATCTGTACTTCATTGCGGAAACCCTCTGCAAATAATGGACGTATTGGACGATCAATCAGACGAGCAGTCAGTGTTGCATGCTCGCTTGGTCTTCCTTCTCTTCTTAAAAACCCTCCAGGAATCTTTCCAGCAGCGTACATTTTCTCATTATAAAGTACTGTCAGCGGGAAAAAATCTGTATCCTTTGCTACATTTGAAGCAGTGGCTACACTCAGCACAACCGTGTCATTGTAACGAATCAGTGCCGATCCGCCAGCCTGCTTTGCAATTTCGCCGTTTTCCACAGTAATTGTTCTGCCGTGGAAATCCCAGCTCTTCTTGAACTTTTCCATTTTCTGATTTTCCTCTGTCTTTTCACTCGACGTTTATTTACGTAACATGCTTAATGATACCACAAGATTCTGCAATTGAGTATCCGCTTACAGAACTATAATAACCGAAAAAAAGAACGGTCATCCCGTTCTTTTTCATTCAGCTATCTATTGTTCAGCACAAGTCTTGTAATGCCCCAGGCAGCACCTCCTGCTAAAAGCAGGATACCTATATACGAGATTCCTAAACCAACCAGTACGATACCGGCAACCAGGAAGACGCTGATCTTGAGTGCAAACAGACCAAGCTTGATAAACAGCCAGAATGCAAAGCCTACGATGAATAAGCTCATCAATGTAATCATTCTGTTCACCCGACCTTTCTGTACATTCAGTATATTACATTTTGACCGCCGGTCAAGTATTCTTTCCAGAGATGAGGTTTTCCTTCTGTCTCCGGGTAAGATGCTTGATTTCATACTCTCTTTTTTCAGCCGTAATCTTATCTTCTGATTCTTCATAATAGGCAATTCTTACAGGTTTATGAGAACGGGTATATTTCGCTCCCTTCCCCGAGCAGTGTGCTTTGTATCTCTTTTCAAGATCATTAGTCCAGCCTGTATAGTAAGAACCATCCTCACACTCCAAAATATATGTATAGCACGTCATTCAACACTCTTCAGACTTTCTACCATATCGATGCTGCGCAGCTTCTTCTTCATAAAGAAATCTACAAGATATCCAAAACCAATCGTCAGCAGGATCGATATAAGATGAGAACTCCACGATACATCTCTCCCATACATAATATAGTCCATTTCCACTTCATTCATAATCCAGTGATGCAGGAATATGCCCACTGGCATTCCCAGAAGTGCGCCTATCAGCACCAATACATGATTCTCCTTGTAAATATAGTTCTGCACCTCTGACGGATAGAATCCGAGCACCTTCAATGTAGCTATCTCTCTTGTTCTTTCAGAAATATTTATATTTGTTAAATTGCCAAGTACTACGAAGGCCAATGACATTGATGCAATGATGATCACTGCAATGATCAGATCCATAGACTGTTCAATAGACTTCTGCATATCCTTCACTGTGTTATTAAAAGATATCGTATCCACCTGATCATCATTCGCCAGATCAGACTGCAGTTTCGTGTCTGGATAATCGTTCTCATTCACTTTGATCATCAGTGTATTCTGAGCAAGCGATACCCCATACACTTTTTCATAATAGGATTCCGACATGAATACATAGTGCTGGATATACATCTCACAGATACCGGCAACCTTAACCTTTCTGCGTACGCCCTCACTTGATTCCAGTGTGAATGTATCGCCTGTTTTCAGACCAAGATTTTCGGATAGTTTCTCACTGATGATTACGCCGTCATCAGAAACAGTCAATGCTGTGTGTCCTTCTCTTGTACGCAGAGTAAATACGTTTTCCAATGATTTCTCACTGTCATACACTTCCGTATAGACAGTCGCTTCCTCATCATTTGCTTTCACTGTGCTGTTATAGGAGCCTATCTCTGTTACCTTATCGACATCGCTGCAGCTGCTCAGAGTATCTGCAAATGAATCCAGTTCGCTGTCAGAAGTGCCGCTGACCATTGTTACCTTGCCATCATAATGCATAATCTCACCGAACTGCAGATTAATCATGTCATCGATGGAGCCTCTGATACCAAAGCCCACGATCATCAGCCCCGTGCATCCAGCAACTCCAATGACCGTCATAATCAGTCTTCTCTTATATCGCAGAAGATTTCTGATGGTGACTTTCCAGGTGAAGGAAACATGTTTCCAGATAAAACCTATATGCTCAATAAAGTTGGATTTTCCAAGTTTCGGGGACTTCGGTCTGAGAAGCTGGGAAGGAACTTCCCTCATATCGCTCCAGGCGGTAATAACTGTTGTTGCAAGCATGACTGCCATAAAGGCTGCGGAAGCAGTCAGGATCTGTGCCCATGCCGAATAAAGATGGAACTGCGGCAGTACAAATACAAGATTCCATGCCTGATAAACAACAATCGGAAACAGGAGGATTCCTACAATACTGCCTGCAATAGAACCGATCAGCGTTGCTGAAGCAGCATAGAAAAGATATTTAGCAGCACACTGCGTTCTTGTGTATCCAAGTGCTCTCTGTATGCCTATCTGGCCTCTTTCCTCATCAATCATGCGAGTCATTGTAGTCAGACATACAAGTGCTGCTACCATGAAGAAGAACACAGGGAACAATCCGGCAATTGCCGACATCTGTTCAACAGAATTCTTATACGTACGCGACGCATAGTGATCTTCTCTTGTCAGCACAGTCCATTTATTGTCAGCAAGATCTGTAATGTTCTGCTCTGCCTTGTCCAGTTTAGCCTTGGCAGCATCAAGCTTTGTCTGCCCGTCTGTTTTAGATGCAGCCAGGTCAGCTACGCCTTTTGTATAAGAAGCTTCAGCCTGTTTTAAAGTAGATTCCTGTGTTCTAACCTGTGCCCATCCAGAGTCAATCTCGCTCTGCGCAGCATCTGTTTTCTGATCCAGTGTGATCAGGCCGGCATTCGCATCTGCTTCCTGCTGATCCAGTGAATCAAGAGCAGAATAAATCGTGTTAAGGCTCGCATAAAAACTGCTTAAATTATTCTCTACCCCACTCAAATCGGAGCTGAGTTTGTCATATTTCACAACATCATCCAGTTTATTAACTGCTTCCAGTTTTGCTTCAACTGCATTGTAAAGAGATTCCAGTGTACTGCTGTCCTTCAGACCGTAAGTATTCTTAATCGTATCCCGTGTACTGGAGTCACTGAATATCTGTTCCAGCGTAAATTTTTTTCTGTCACTTGCAGAATAGTTATTCAGCGTGCTGAGCAGTTCGTTATACTTCTTTCTCTGGCCCAATGCCGTCTTAACATTGTTCTGGGAAGAAATATCATCAATCTGATTATTCAGATCAGTCTGCACAGCCTTTAAATCAGATACCTGAGCATTCAGCGCATTCTGCTTTTCAGTGAGTGCTGTGCGATTCTGAGCAATAGTGTTCAGTCCATTTTCCAGCTGTTCCTTTGAACTTTCCTTGGAAGCATCCAGTTCACTCTGCGAGGCATTCAGCTTATCCTTGGCTGCCTGTATCTGCGTTTTTCCTTCTGCTATCTGGTTAGCAGCGTCATCCAGCTTTGCCTGTGCATCAGAAATAGACTGGCTGAATTCTGCTGCGCTCTTATCATAGTTGGCTTTGCCTTCCTCATATGTACTTTCTGCACTGTCCGCAATCACAGATTTCATATGAGAAGCCTGCGTTTCACTGAGATCTTCTATTTCATCCGCAGTTTTACTGCAATAGTCCTCATATTCATCATAAAAGGAATTCAGTTCCTTCCCTTTTACAGTTACAACATTCATTTCATTGTCATAATCAAGAGAAAATGCACTTTCCGGCACATAGAAATAAGTAGAAAGGCTCTGATCATTCAGTGTACTGGTTTCCTTGGTCTTATTCAGATACAGCGGTGTTTTTATCGTCCCTACAATGGTAACTTCAGTCACAGAAAGATAAGTATCCAGATCATTATCCGGTCTGGAAAGCTCTATCTTAGTGCCGATTTTAAAGCCTAATGATTCTACGGCATTGGCATCTGCAACTGCCTCATTTTCATTTTTCGGAAGTCTTCCATCGACAAGCGTAAACTGGTTGATTGTATCATCTGCAGAATATGAATGAATACGTGCAACAACACTGGATCCGCTGCCTGCCGCATATACATCCGCAAACTTGGTTCCTTCCGCATTCTTCACATTCTTCAAATCCTTGATGGCTTTCTCATCACTGTCATCAAATCCATAGCTTGAGTAGACGGTGATGTCCTTAAGATTATTTTCATCATTGTATGTATCGACATTAGAA
>JBFLGD010000024.1:0-22561 GCA_041859965.1 Bulleidia sp.
GTGACAATTACAGCATTACTGGTTCGGATTAATTCAATGTGATAGATATGTTGCGTTAAGATTTGCAATTCAGTAAATGTTTCCCTTTTCTTATAAGTTGTATCTCATCGTGTCTGAAAGTTGTATAATCGTCTCGTCTAAAGGGAGGCCACGAAGCCATGAAAGCATATGCACCGATCAAAGAAGGTAAAGTACGTGAAATTTATGATGACGGAAGTGATCTGATTATGGTCGCAACCGATCGCATTTCTGCATTTGATGTTATCCTGAAAAACAAAGTCACAGACAAGGGAAAAGTTTTGACCCAGATGTCCAGATTCTGGTTCGACTTTACAAAGGATATTGTTCCTAACCACATGCTGTCAGTAGATGTAAAGGATATGCCAGAATATTTCCGGCAGCCTGAATTCGATGGGAATTCGATGCTCTGCAGAAAACTGAAGATGATCCCGATTGAGTGCATTGTCCGCGGTTACATCACAGGCAGCGGCTGGGTCTCCTATCAGAAGAATGGCAGTGTGTGCGGTATTGCGCTGCCTGCCGGTCTGAAGGAATGTGATAAGCTTCCTGAACCAATCTACACACCTTCAACAAAGGCAGAGATTGGCGATCATGATGAGAATATTTCCTATGAACAGTCAATTGATGTTCTGGAAAAGAAATTCCCGGGTCATGGAAAAGAATATGCTACAAAAATCAGAGACTATACAATTGAACTTTATAAGAAATGCGCTGACTATGCATTGACAAAGGGCATTATCATCGCAGACACAAAGTTCGAGTTCGGTCTTGATGAAAATGGGGAAGTTATTATCGGCGATGAAATGCTGACACCTGATTCATCCAGATTCTGGCCTGCAGAAGGATATGAGTCAGGACATTCACAGCCGTCCTTTGACAAGCAGTTTGTAAGAGACTGGCTGAAGGCAAATCCGGATAATGAAGGACGTCTGCCGCAGGAAGTTATTGATAAGACAATTGCTAAATATAAAGAAGCATATAAGATGCTGACAGGTAAAGAGCTGGAAGCGTAATTAAGCTATTTTGGCAGATATGAGAATATCTGCTTTTTCTATGCTTTCTTCGAAGGAAACACAGCCCGTAAGGTAATAGAAATAGGGCGGGGAGATATCTCTTCGAAGAAAGGGGTTGTATGAAGAAAATATTTCAAAGAATTATCAGAGGACTGACAGCTGCTTTGATGGCCTTGAGTATGACACCATCATTAGGCGTAAAAGCTGAACAGATAACAGGTGTTCCTAGCGGCTATCAGTATCGACTGCTGAATCATCAAAGCAGTGTGGTACGGAATTTAACATTGAAGAAATTAGGAAACACGACAGCGTACTGTATTCAGCCGAAGACAGATGTCAGTTTTAATGATGTGTATGAGACAGAGGCACTGGCACATTGGGACGGTGCCAGTGCCCAGCAGAAAGAAACAATCGCAATGATCAGTGCTTTTGGATATGGATATGGTTCGCGGACAGATATTGTATACTACGCAGCTGCACAGTCTCTGATCTGGAATGTGCTTGGAGAACCAGTCAGCTGGGAGAATGCATCGACAGTGAAAACAGCAGGAAATGAAATTATGAAGACTGTCTCTGCCTATAGCAGCAATCCAGATCCAGAGATTATTGATACAGTTACAAATGAACAAGTTGGCGCAGACAGTGCAGATGCAGTTCTAGGCAGAACATATCGCATCCATGATAAAGCAGGTGCGATGGCTTCGATGGGATCTCTGTCATATGAGAATCTAACCGTTCCGCAGGGAACTCAGAACAGCCTTAAGAATAATTATCTTGACGTTAGAATTGATCAGGCGAATACAGAAGGCAGGGCAACTGTACATTCAGCTGATTCCTATGAATCTGCAGGGCAGCCATTTGTCCTTGTTGGTTATGATGGCGGAAATCCTGCACAGAATCTGATTGTCAGAGGAAGTACACCAAAGAAATCATTTTCTTTTTCTCTGAGAGGAACATATACAGAAGCAGAGTTTCTGAAGACGGATGAAAATGGGAAAGTTCTTTCCGGAGCAGAGATGGTACTGAAAGATATGCAGGGCAATGTTAAGGACAGCTGGACAAGCAGTCAGGAAGGACATCATGCAGTGCTTCCTGCGGGCATTTCATATCAGGTACAGGAAACGGATGCGCCGGATGGCTATTACTGTTTGGATTTTACAGTAGATATTCAGGGAAGTGCTGAAGGAGAAAAGGAAGAACTCAGAAACAGTGAAAAGATCCATTATGAAGTCATGAAGCAGGATGAAAAGGGGAATCCCGTAAAGGGAGCGAAGCTCACGCTTTATGATGTTACGGATGGAGAGGCAAAAAAGGTTGAGATCAATGACAGGAAGGGCAATCCATGGATCACAGACGGCAAACCTAGAGATATCTCGGCATGGCTGCACTGCGGTCACAGCTATTCTGTTGTTGAAAGTGATGTTTCGACAAAGTATTTTCTTGCTGAAAATATCAGATTCTCGGTAGCTATGCAGGCTCCTGAAAAAAACGAAATGATCACGGAGACATTGGTTGACAATCATATCAGCTATCATTTTGCAAAGGTAGATGAAAAGGGAAATCCTGTAGAGGATGCAGAGCTTACCATCTACGACGTCAATGATAATAATCGCAAAGTGTATTCCTTTACGACCGGGGCGAAGCCAACTGAGACAGGTCTTCTTGAAAGAGGCGGAACATATCGTCTGGTAGAAACGAAAACACCGGATGGAAGATACACAATGGAGGAGAAGACATTTACAGTTCCTGAATATCATGATGCTTCGCCAATAACAGTTACCGGAGTGGATGCTGAGATTGTATACGAAGCAGAGAAGACAGATGAGAATGGAATCCCTGTGTCAGGTGCTTCCATGGAGCTGTATGACATAACAGACGGAAAGGAAATATTAATACAGAGTTTTATCAGTGCTGAGAAACCGGTAAGACTGAATGGAATGATGGTCATGCATACATACCGGCTGAGGGAAACAGGCACACCGCTTGGCTATCATACTGCGGAAGCAAAGGAATTCACGGTTCCTTCCAGAGGGAACAGTGAACCTGTAATGATAACGGCAGTAGATCATACGATTGTCTGGAATATTCGAAAGACAGATATTGATGGCAATCGTATAGCTGATATCACATTGACGGTAAGAAACGCAGAAAGCAATGTGCTGATCGGAACATGGCAGACAAAACCGGATACGGATATTTCTATTGGCACACTTGTAAAAGAAGGCGATACATACATTCTTGAGGAAACAGAGACTGTGAATGGATACTACTTCAGCAGGAAAAAGAAATTTACGATTCCTGCTTCCTACAGTGAGAACAATACAGTGTCCATCACAATGGTGGATGAAGCAATTCATTACAGTATTCTGAAAACAGATGAGGATGGAAATGCAGCTGCAGGTGCACAGCTCGAACTGCGGAAAGAGGGCAGTGAAGAAGTGCTGGACAGCTGGATCAGTGATGGAACAGGACATACAGCTGGTCATCTTCTTCATGCTGGAGAAACATATATTCTTCATGAAGCTGCCGCACCGAATGGCTATTTTTATGCAAAAGATGTCACGTTTCAGGTACCTGAATATCTTTCAGAAGGAACCAAGAACATAGAAGTGAAAATGGTGGATGATGGAATCCATTATGAAATTGCTAAACATGATGAAGAGGGAAAATCCGTTGAAGGTGTGCACCTGAAACTGACAGATATCGAAGATGGCAGTCTTATCGGGGAATGGGATACAGATAAGAATCGAATTAGACTGGATCATATTCTGAAGGCAGGACATACATATCTTCTTGAAGAAACAGAATGGATCAATGGTGTACAGAAAGCGGCGGATGTGTCCTTTACTGTTCCGGAATATGGCAGTGCTGCAGTATTCACAATCAGCATGATTGATGAAACAAATGCAGTGAACTTTCTGAAGACAGATCCGCAGGGCAATCCAATAGCCGGTGCTGTACTGCAGATACTGGATATGGATGGTACATTGATTGCGGAAATGATCAGTACAGAGGATCAAAGAGGAATTGCTGCAGATAGCAGCGGCAGAAATCTCGCTGAACTGCTGAAAGGCGGAAGCTCCTATATTCTTCATGAAGCTGAAGCACCATTTGGCTATCAGACAGCTGCAGACATTATTTTTACGACGACCGGGACGATCAGCAGACCGCAGATTATTCAGATGACTGATGTGCCGAAAACTGTGTATCTGAAGGTAAGAAAAGTATCACTGCAGGATGACACACCTTTAGGTGACTGCCAAATGACGGTGTATCATGCTGAAACAGATCAGCAGGCGGCAGATATTCATGGTCAGAAGGCAGCTGTAACAACTGCTGAGGATGGCGATGGAATGCTTGCACTTCCATATTCTCCACAGGGCTACTATCTGAAGGAAACAAAGGCTCCGGCTGGATACGTAATTGATGAAAATCAGCATACTGTTGAAACGGATCATGAAAGAGTCTTTGAAGAAAAGACAGCTGCTTCCATTACAGTAAAGGATGAAAAGGAAGTAAATACAGGCATCAGAAATATGTTTCCTATGTTAGGTATGATGTTTGCATTCATTGTCAGTGCAGGAATCTTCGCAATGGCAAAGTCCGTTAATCGATGAGAACAGAATCAATAACAGCGCTGTTTCTGGCATGCTGTCTGCTGAACTGCACATGCTTGCAGGAATACAAAATGATGTATCACAGCAAAACTATTCTGCAGGAAGCGGAGAAAGTGATCCAGAATACAGATAGTTCTGATCGGGATAGATGGAAGATACTGAAAGATATCAATCGGGATTTTATCGGATATCTGGAATTTGAAAGCGGACTGATATCATTGCCTATAGTAAAAGGAGACAATAACAGTTTCTATTTGAATCATGGCTTTGATGGAAGCATTAATCATATGGGATGCCCGTTTATAGATTATGAGGACACAGAAGAGAGTCAGGGCGCTGTGATATATGGGCATAACGTTGAAATGGATACAGGTGCTATGTTTTCACCATTGATACAGCTCAGTGAACAGAAGACCTATGAAGAGAATAAAATATTTCACATTCTTTTCGAGAAGGAGACGAGAGAATATCGGATTGCATCTGTAATCCGTGTTGGCATTCATCAGCAGCATCTTGATCAGCGGAAGTCATCATTTGCTGATGCACACGAATTCAATGAGTGGATAGCAGAATGGAAAAAAGGCAGTTTAATTCAAAGCAATGAATCGCTGTCTCCTGATCATCGCTTCGCAATTCTGCAGACCTGTATTACAGGCTCTCCATCTGAAAGACTGCTGATTCTGGCGGTTCAAAGATAATTGACGAAATTGAAGATCTGTAGCTTTTACTAAAAAACGTTACTGCTATCATATATGCATGAACACAATGAGACAGAAAATGAGCCGTTTCATGCAAGGCAGATACGGCAGTGATTCACTGGAAAGATTTCTGATATTCGGCGGGCTGGCATTGGATATACTTGGAATGCTCCTGAACAACGGCATTCTGATCATCATTGCGGATGCTTTCCTGCTGATCGCAATCTTCCGCATGATGTCGAGAAACACTGTAAAGAGAAGTATTGAGAATGATAAATATGAATCAATTTCACTGATACCAAGAAGGCACTTCAAGGCAATGAAGATGAGTGCTGGCAATAAGACAGACCGCTATTATGTCTGCCCGTCATGTCATCAGATCGTCAGAGTGCCAAGAGGTCATGGAAAGGTCACAATTACCTGTCCTAAATGCAGAAAGGAATTTGATAGAAGAAGCTGAAAAGCTTCTTTTATTGTGCTATCATTTTTTCTTGAAAGAAGGAAAATATGATGAATGCCATTACAAAAAAGAGTCTGAATGAAATGCGTTCCGCCTATGAAGCAGATGACAAGGCAAGAGTAGTCAGAAATGCACTGGTTAAGAATAATCCTGCATCGATCAGCCGTGTACAGGAAGCTGCCGCAGAGAATCCTAACCTTTTCTCAATTAACATTAAAACGCTTCCAGTAACTAATCAGATGCAGTCCGGCAGATGCTGGATCTTCTCTTCCATGAATGTACTGAGAGAGATGATTGCCAACAAGTATAAGATCAAGGACTTTGAGCTTTCACAGAATTATATTTCCTTTTATGACAAGCTGGAGAAGGCGAATTGGTTCATGAACTGTGTACTGAAGGAAATTGACAATCCTCTGAACAGCGAGAACATGCGTTTCCTGCTGCAGTATGCAGTAGGAGATGGCGGTCAGTGGAATATGATCCAGTCACTGGTCAAGAAGTATGGTATCTGTCCTAAGACAGCAATGCCGGAGACATATTCTTCCTCTCATACAGCATCGATGAATGAGATTCTTAATAAGCGTCTGAGAAAGTTTGCGTCGGATGCGAAGAAGGCTGCAGATGCAGGCAAGAAAGAAGAACTTTCTGCTCTGAAGGATGAAGCACTCAAGGAAATCTATGGTCTGATTGCTTCGTGTGTTGGACTGCCTCCAAAGGAATTTACATTTGAATACTATGATCGCAGTGATAAGTATCATGCGGAATATCATGTTACACCGAAGCAGATGTATGGGAAGTATCTCGGCGCAGATATTGATGACTATATCAATGTTATCAATGCGCCGACTGAAGATAAGCCTTATTTCAAGACATTTACTGTCAAGTATCTGGGCAACGTCGCCGATGGCAATCCAATCTGCCTGCTGAACCTTCCTATGAAGGATTTCAAGAAAGCTGCTGTTGCACAGATGAAGGACAATGCACCAGTATGGTTCGGATGCGACTGCGGACCGGATGGAGACAGAGAGAGCGGCTTATGGGATGATAAGCAGTGCGACTATGCCAATACATTCGATATGAATCTTGATATGTCAAAGGCAGAGATGCTGGATACATATCAGTCTGCCATGAATCATGCGATGGTACTGACAGGTGTCAATCTTGGTGAAGATGGAAAACCGAACAGATGGAAGATTGAGAACTCCTGGGGTGAGAAGATTGCCAACAAGGGATACTTCCTTGGTTCTGATACATGGTTTGACAAGTATGTTTACGTCATTGCTGTAAACAAGAAGTATCTTCCTAAGAAAGCGCTGGATGCTCTGAAGAAGAAACCGATTGAACTTGCACCATGGGATCCATTCGGAACACTTGCTGACTGAATATGATATGAAACAGCGTTCTTTCCGATAATCGAATAGAACGCTGTTTTTTAATGCTATAATAATGACATGAAAATTGGTGTTATATCACTTGGCTGTGCGAAGAATCTGGTTGATACAGAGAATCTTCTTGGTCTTCTAAAACAGTCCAATCAGGAACTTGTAACCTCAAAAGAGGATGCAGAAGCAATTATTATCAATACATGCGGCTTTATAGAAGCAGCTAAAACAGAAGCAATTGACACGATCCTTGAAACTGCAGATTTGAAGAAGAACAATCTGAAGAAACTGATTGTTATGGGATGCCTGGCAGAAAGATATAAGAAGGATCTCGAGAAGGAGATGCCTGAAGTAGACAGATTCATTTCCATTGATGAATATAAGGATATGGGAAAGATCCTTAGTGAAGTGCTGGGGGTAAGGATCTCAAATGAATATGGACTTGCACCGCGTATTCTCAGCGGCAAGCCATGGATGGCATATCTGTCCATTGCGGATGGATGCTCCAACAGATGTGCATTCTGTGCTATCCCGCTGATCAGAGGCAACCTGCATTCCCGCAATGAAGAAGATATTCTTGCAGAAGCGCACAGACTTGCAGAAAATGGTGTTAAGGAAATCACCTTAGTTGCACAGGACTGTTCGAGATACGGTTTTGATTTTGATGGAAAAACACATCTTGTTTCACTGCTCAGAAAATTGGATGAGATAGATGGGATACACTGGATCCGTATGCTGTATTTGTACCCGGATGAAATGCCGGATGATCTTGTCGAAACAGTGAAGAACAGCCGTCATATTCTGCCTTACTTTGATATTCCGACACAGAGCGGCAGCGATAGAATACTGAAGCAGATGAGAAGAAAGACTTCACGTGCACAGATCCTTGAAAGAACGGCACGTATACGCAGTGAGATGCCGGATGCGGTACTTAGAACAACACTGATTGCAGGTTTCCCTTCTGAAACAGAAGAGGATTTCGAAGATACGCTTTCCATGATCCGTGAAGTTAGATGGAATCATCTGGGTGCCTTCACTTTCTCAAAGGAAGAGGGGACACCGGCATGGGATATGGATGATGATGTATGTCCTGAGGAAAAGCAGCGCCGTCAGGATGAAATTATGGCGGCCCAGGAAACAATCGCCGAGGAACTTCTTGAAAAAGAGATCGGTGAAATCAGAGAAGTACTGGTTGAAAGAATGGATCCACTGACAGGTATGTATGTAGGCAGAACAAGCCGCATGGCACCGGATAATGTGGATGGAGTAGTGCGTTTCCATTCAGATGCGGAACATCAGCCTGGAGAGTTTGCAAATGTCCTGATCAAAAAATTGTCAGGTCAGAATCTTATCGGAGACGAAAGAAAGGTGAATGAGGGATGAAATGTTTTATCGGTGTTGATCTGGGCGGTACGAATGTACGTGTTGCCAAGGTCAGTGAGGACGGTACAGTCCTTGCTCAGGTGAAGGGACCGTCCTACGGGACAGAGGGACCTAAGAGAGTTATGGAGAACATGAAGGAAATGATCCGTCAGCTTCCGAACTGGAAGGAAGCTTCCGGTATTGGAGTAGGTGTTCCTGGTCCGGTAGATAAGAAATCCGGATCCATGGTTCTCTCCAGCAACCTGAAGGGCTTTACTGCATATCCAATGGCAAAGGAGCTCAGCGGTGAGTTCGGTATGCCTGCTTACCTAGACAATGATGCAAATGTAGCAGGACTTGCAGAAGCACTGGTCGGTGCTGGAAAGGGATTGAACTCCATTTTCTATGTAACCATTTCAACAGGTATCGGCGGTGTTCTGGTCGTCAACGGCAAGACCGTTGCCGGCAAGCATGGTTTTGGCGGTGAAATTGCCAATATCATCATTGACCGTAACAGAGAAAAGGTGAATTATCTGAACGTAGGTGCTATCGAGAACGAAGCTTCCGGTACAGCCATTACCCGCAAGGGCAGAGCTGCTTTCCCGGATAAGGAAATTCCGCATGCAGGAGCTGTCTTTGATCTTGCCGAGCAGGGAGATCCTAAGGCTAAGGAAATCGTTGATAATATGGCAAAGGATCTTGGTCAGATGTTCGCAACGATCTGCTGTGTCTGCGATCCGGATATGTTTGTTATCGGCGGCGGTATGACAAAGAGTGCAGACAGATTCCTTCCGCAGGTAGTTGAATACTACAAGCAGATGTCCCATGATGCTGTCAAGGACACACCGTTTGTCATTGCCAAGCTGGATGAACCAGGCATTATCGGTGCGGCTATGGTACCTCTGTCTGAACAGATGGATGCATAATTCAAGCATATAAGAAAAGACCTTCGGGTCTTTTCTTTATGGCTGAGCAGTTGTGTATGTGGTACTATTGTTACGGTGATTTTATGTTCCATATATCAGACTGTAAAAAATATACGAGATGTCCTCGGCTGTATATCAATGACCGCAGGATGGGAAAACAGGAATATCATCCTTTTGTGAGGCTTGATGAAGCAATCACAGACCTTGCTGTGGAGAAGCTGAAGATACAGGACTACTATCTAGGTCATCGAGGCGATGAACCGCAGAAAGCTTTGCAGGCTTTAAGGACGAATGACTGGCTTGTTAAGGCAAGATTTGAGTATAAGCAGCTTCGTGTAAAGATACCTTTTCTTCACCGCAATGGGGAAGGATGGGATATTTACTTTTTGTTCAATGGACTGTATCCGCATGCGGATGATATACAGTTTTACTGTGATTCTGTATGGGTTCTGGAAGGAAATGGTCTGCAGGTCAAGGATATTCGCATTCTGCATCTTAACGCTGACTATGTAAGGGGAGAGAAGCTGGACCCGGAAGCTCTGTTTGTAATCTCTGACTGCTTCTACAACAGCAGAAATAATCCTTCCGTATCTATTCGCGAGAAGATTTATGAGAAGATGACAGATCTTACCTATCTTCTGAATGATATGGAAAGCTGCACAGAAGAAACGCTGCCTAAGCCAATACGCACAACAAAGTGCACGGGCAGGAACAGATGCCGTTTCTATGATATGTGCTTCCCGAATGAAGAGCAGATACCCGATAATTCCATTACGACACTGATTGCCTCGAAGGAACGCTATGCAATGCTGAAGGAGGGAAGAAAAACCCTCAAGGAAGCAGATCCGGAAAGAATTGAAGGATCACGCATGCAGTATGCACAGATCGAAGCAGACATGAAGAATGGACTGCATGTCGACAGATTTGCATTGAAGAACTGGCTGAAGCATATTTCATATCCTATATCTTTTCTGGATTTTGAATGGGAGAGATTTGCTGTGCCGCCATTTGAAGGCATGAGACCATATGATGTGCTGCCATTTGAATATGCACTGATCGTCATGCAGGAAGATGGTACAAGCACTAGGAAGGTGTATCTGTCTGTACATGATGACCGCCGTGATATGGCGGAGAATCTTGTGAAGGATATTCCGTCCGAAGGTTCTGTTATTGCATACAACGCAGAAGGCGCTGAGAAGATGAGAATTGCTGAATATGCAGTACTATTCCCAGATCTCAAGGACAGATTGCTTTCCATCAATAAGCGTATGGAAGATCTGCAGCTGCCATTTCTGACTGGTGCTGTCTATGATGTACGTATGCGCGGGCAATGGTCGCTGAAGACGATCATGGCGATGATGAATGATAAGAGCTATAAGGATCTTGATATCAACCAGGGTATGGATGCCGTGTATCAGTGGCGCCATCTTGATTATAATGATGATACAAGTGAAGAAGATAAGAAGAGAATTGTAGAGGATCTCAAGAAATACTGCGGGATGGATTCCTATAGTATGGTAGTCGTATACAATTGGCTGAAATCTCTGTGAATTGAGGAAGGGCATCCTTCCTTTTCTGATACCTTCTGTTATAATAATTATAGAGAAGGAGAGTTCCTGAAAGCTTCATAGACAATAATCGCATGAACAGTTATGAATTTCCATTTCAGGGATATCCGTCTTTTTCTCATATAAATATAGAAACCGGAGGATAATTGTATGAGATTCGAAATTGTTGGCAAGAATGTAACAGTAACACCTGCGATGCGTGAAAAGATCGAGAAGAAACTGTCATCGCTTGACAAGTATCTGCTGATCGATCCGAACACGACAGCACGTGTTGTTGCTAGAGTGTATCCAAATTCACAGAAGGTTGAGATTACAATTCCGAGCAAAGTTGGTATTTTAAGAACAGAAGTAGTCAATGATGATTTCTACGCAGCTGTTGATCTCGCTATTGATAAGCTGGAAGATCAGATCAGAAGACAGAAGACAAGACTGAGCAAGCGTCATAGAGAACATCTTGCACAGGCATTCATCAAGGAAGATGAGACCGAAAGTGAAACACCGGAGATACCGGTACGTACAAAGTCTGTACAGGCTGATGAAATGATCCTAGATGAAGCTATCATGCAGATGGAGCTGTCGGGACATAATTTCTATATTTATAAAGATGAGGAAACCGAGAAGACAAGTGTTGTATACCGCCGTAATAATGGCGGCTACGGTCTGATCGAAGTAGACGAATAGTTTATAAAGGAGTGCCCATCCTGCTGATAAAGGATGGGCACTCCTTTTATATGATGTCAATCATGACGCCGAATAGACATAACAGAGAAAAGATCTGCATGTGATTCTGTGCGTATAATTGAAACAGCTGCTTTTGACATGAGTATCTTTCTTTCAGATCATTAGATCAATGAGAGGGTCATAATCAGAAGAATCAGGAACACAATTGAAAAAATACCGGAGATAAAGGAACGTGTCTGATTGTACAGATAGGAATGAATGATCATGTCCTTGGCGAGTGTCTTGAAATTGGTGGGACTACGCGTATGGAAAGAAAGGATGCTGCTGTAAGGGAAGAACAGAATCGTGGCAAGAATGCCGCTGAGAAGTCCGGAAAGCAGTATTGTTTGCAATTCTTTGCCCTTTGCAGCAATATGATCTGTCAGACATTTATATGAAATGAGGAACACAGGCTTCCATAAGACTGTAAGCAGTCATCATGCCTGGTCTTGCATAGCCATAGCTTCTTAAAACAGTGCCGTCAGGAACAAGTGTCTCTGCCTTGAGAATATCGACACAGAGAAATCTCTATACACTAAGCAGCAGGAGACCGACACCGCCATACAGTATCGTATCCCGGATATTGCTTTTGGCCCGGTTGTAATGGATACCGAATAGATTCCAGTCATAGTAGAGAAGCACAGCACATAGAACATTCATTGAAAACATCAGAGAGATTTCATACTGACACACAAAAATATTCAGCAGACTTACCAAGGACGAAATGCTGATAAACAGGAGAAGACTGATCAGTATTCTTCGCTTGGAAAGAGAAGATCTTGTTTGCATTATTTACCTCGCAGGCATTTATCAGGGGAAATCCACTGATCATAATGAATCATCAATATACCATATATATTTCCGCCTTCTTGGGGAAAACATGATGTTCTCGCAAATAATAAGGGAGGGAGAGAGAAGACCATGCTTAAAGAGGATGAAACATGCATTGATGGGAAGAGAGGAAAGGAGGAGAGAGTGACGGATGTTACTACCAAACTGATAGGAAAACTGTATATGCAGAATGTCCGCCGTATGGATATTGCATCCTATCGGAATGAAAGAGCCAGAAGCACTGAAGAGTATCGTGAAGCAGAACGTTTTGTACACGCAGTGGAAAGAGCACTGCAGGACATGGACAGGGAATATCAGGAGATCATTCGTAATGAGTATTTGAAAACAGGTGATAGGAACTGGCATATGGACTATTATTCCAAAACGACTTTCTATGTACTTCGCAAGAAAGCCATCCGGGCATTTGCAGATTGTCTTGATATCTGAATAATGTTAATATTCTTACAGGAGTTGTTTAATGGATTGTCTTATGTTTCTGGAAACGCTGGCGTCGCAGTATGCATATGATCTTGAAGGGTTCTCTATGGAGACCACTTTTTCTGATCTGCATATGGATTCCTATGATCAGGTGGATTATCTGATGAAGGTCGAGGAACATTACGGTATCACGTTCAGTGATGATAAGATGCTTTCAATCGGAAACATGCAGACTGTCCGTAGGATAGTCAACAACGCTGTGAAAAATCAGGAGGGTATTTGATATGCTGAAAGGTATTGCTGCATCACAGGGAATTGCCATTGCCAAGGTTTACAAACTTGAGCAGCCGAAACTCGACATTCAGAAGACGAATGCAGATTCCGATGCTGAACTGAAGAAACTGGATGAAGCCTTCAAAAAGACTGTCGCTGACATTGAAAAGATTAAGACAGTCGCTTCAAAGAGTCTGAAGGAAGAGGAGCTTGCCATATTTGATGCACATCTTATGATGGCAAATGATCCTGATTTCCGTTCGATGATTGAAGATGAGATCAAGAATAACAGTGAAAATGCAGAATTCGCTGCTAAGACAGTAGCTGATAACATGGTCGCTATGTTTGATGCTATGGAAGATGAATACATGAAGGGCAGAGCTGCTGATATCAAGGATGTTGCCTTCCGTCTTCTCGCTAATCTTGAAGGCAAGGAAATTCCAAACCTTTCAACCCTCGATACACCGGTCGTCATTGTTGCTAAGGATCTGACTCCTTCCGACACTGGCTCACTGAATAAGAAGTATGCCAAGGGCTTCGCAACAGAAATGGGCGGACGCACTTCACACAGTGCCATCATGGCAAGATCACTGGAGATCCCTGCAGTCGTAGGCTGCAAGGGTATTCTCGATGCTCTGAATAATGGCGATACAGTCATTCTTGATGCAATCAATGGAGAAGTTATTCCTAATCCGACGGATGAGCAGATTAAGGATTATACAAAGAAAGCCGAGGACTACGCTGCTGAAAAGGCATCTCTGCTTGCTATGAAGGATCAGCCATCTGTTTCCACTGATGGACATAAGGTTCTTCTTGTTGGGAATATCGGTTCGCCTGCAGATGTTGAAAGCGTTCAGGCTAACGGCGGTGAAGGTGTAGGGCTGTTCCGTACGGAGTTCCTGTACATGAAGAGCGAAGACGATTTCCCGAATGAAGATACACAGTTTGCTTCATATAAGGAAGTCCTTGAAAGTATGAAGGGCAAGCCGGTTGTTATCCGTACTCTGGATATCGGCGGTGATAAGAAACTGAAGTATTATAAGTTCCCTGAAGAAATGAATCCGTTCCTAGGCGTCAGAGCTATCCGCTTCTGTCTGCAGAGAAAGGATATCTTCAGAGTACAACTGAGAGCACTGCTCAGAGCATCCGCTTTTGGACATCTGTGCATTATGTTCCCGATGATTGCTACGGTAGCTGAATTCAAGGAAGCTAGAGGCCTCTATGATGAAGAAAGAGCTAAGCTAATCAAGGAAGGCATCAAGGTCGGAGACGATGTTGAAGTCGGATGTATGATTGAGATTCCTGCAGCTGCAGTACTGGCAGATAATCTTGCCAAGTATGCTGACTTCTTCTCCATTGGAACAAATGATCTGATCCAGTATTCTATGGCTGCTGACCGTATGTCCGAAGCTGTATCCTATCTGTATCAGCCTCTGAACCCGTCTATTCTGCGTCTTGTCAAGAACACTATTGACGGTGCTCATAAGCATGGCAGATGGTGCGGTATGTGCGGTGAGATGGCTGGGGATGAACTGGCTGCACCGGTACTTCTAGGACTTGGTCTGGATGAGTTCTCTATGAGTGCTACATCGATTCTGAGAGCACGTAAGATGATCAATGGACTGAGCTACAGTGAAATGCAGAAGCTCGCTGCTAAGGCAGTTGATCTAGATACACTGGACGAGGTTACTGATCTTGTTAAGGAAGCTGTAGGCAAGTAAAAATATAAAGCCCGCTTATGCGGGTTTTATGATGCCTGTGCTATAGTAATCGCATGAGCGAAGAAGAACTGCTGGAACAGAAAAAGAATGCACATATTGAGAAAGCAAGACAGCTGCTGAAGGGGTATTCCGATAAGCGGGATACCATTCAGTCAAAGGAACTGCGTGAACATCTGGATGGGCTCTTTGACGCATTGCGTGAATTAAAGGACACGGAATATCTGTTTGAATCTGGAGAGAGACAGCTGGATGATCTGTATGATCGCTATCTTCCCTATGCAATGAGAATACTGGATGAGTACTTGAGGATATCTTCTGTGCAGGGATATGCACAGGTAAAGAATGTCCGTGACAAGCTTTACCACACACTTGATCTTACCCAGTCTGCCATTCATGAGATCAACAGTATTCTTCCACAGGATGAAATATCTGAAGCAAGTGCGGAAGCTAAGGCGAGAAACACAAAAAAGAAGCTTGATGAACTTACAATGAAGTGAGTCCGTCAGGCTTCTTTCATTTCAAATAAGGATAGGAACTAGGTACATAGAACTCCTGCATATCATCCAGTCTTACACATCCCAGACTTCTTCCATACACACATCCGCAGTCTATATGAAGAATGGTGTCATTCTTGCCATGTGCAATCTTTTTCTCATATTCTTCTCCATACAGGAATGTAGGAATATGTCCGACGATCATTGTGACGTCATTGAACGGATTGTCATCCAGACCGATGTGAGACCATACAAGTACACATTCCGGCACTGCTGAGAGCTTCTGGGCAGGATTCAGATATTCATCCGCTAAGCCGCCATGTACCAGCAGGAACTTCTTTCCATGAACATTCAGGTATTTATAGTCCGTATGATTTTCTTCCAGATAGAGCTTGATATCGTAGCACTGTGGAAATTCAAGATCCATGAACTCATCCGCCGTTTTGTAGCCGCCATTGTAGTGCAGCCAGCACATCAGATCATCTGTCATATCGACAGAGTTATTATCTCTTTTTGTGTCAATGAGTTCCTGTGCATAGCGGCAGAACCAGACATCATGATTGCCGAATATGATATGCATGGAAGGGTGCTTCATAATTTCCTGCAGAAGAACGATGGATTCGTTTCCACGGTCGCATATATCGCCGAGGATCCAGAGCTCATCGCATTCTTCACTGAATTCTATTTTTTCAAGCATGGCATCAAATTCTTTCTTACAGCCATGCAGATCGCTCATCACATAAACAGCCATAACTGTTTACATTGTAACATACTGCCTGCAGTTATGGCTGATACACTCTTAGCTGATGACCTGTATGGTAGAAAGCTCTCCATTCAGATAGGTGAGCAGAACTTTTTCATCTTCAGAAAGATCGGAGGGATAGATTGTTGTACTGTTCTTCAGTACCAGTACATCATCGCTGTTCTTAATTTCCACAGTTGAATCATCCTCTTCTATTTCCAGAATTGCTGAAGAATCGGTAACACTCTCAACAACTGCACTGCTTGTATTTACACTGCTCGCGGTTTCCTCGACGGATTTTGCTTCATCCTCTGTTCCGGTGCATCCGCATAGAAGCACTGCGGCAACTACATATAGTATATGTTTTCCGAATATCTGCATTTATGCACCTCACTGCAGACATCATATAGAGCAAGTATGGCTTTTGTGTGTAACAAGATTGAACACTGTGTGAATTATGCAGGGTATTATTTCCGCGCTGTCAGGAAACTCTTCACAACAAAAGGCCTTTTTGATATAATAGTGCCGTTATTTCAGAAGAAAAGAGGATTTTTATGGGAAGAGCACATGAGGTCCGCGCTGCCTCGATGGCAAAGACTGCGGCAAAAAAATCAAAATTGTATTCCAGATTCGGCAAAGAGCTGTATATAGCAGCCAAGACCGGCGTCCCTGATCCTGAGATGAACCTCAGCTTAAAGAGAAAAATTGCCGAGGCAAAGCAGAACCAGATTCCAGCCGATGTTATCAAGAGAGCAATTGATAAGGCTAAGGGCGGAGAAGAAGAACATTATGACGAGGCCAGATATGAAGGCTTCGGTCCGGGCAACTCTACAATCATTGTTGACTGTCTGACAGACAATACGAACCGCTCTTATACAGAGGTAAAGACATGCTTCAATAAGACACATGGTGCAAAGCTTGCAAATGCGGGCGCAGTATCATTTGGATACCAGTCAGTAGGACTGTTTGTATTCCCTTATGATGATGATGAGAAGATGCTGGATGCTCTGATCGAAGCAGAAGTTGATGTACAGGATGTTGCTGTTGAAGATGGCACAATGACTGTTAAGACTTCCTTTACTGATTTCGGCAAGGCACAGGATGCTATCGAAAAGATGATTCCGGGTGTTGAATTCGAAACATGCGAAGCTACACTGCTTCCAAATGAATATGTTACTCTGACAGAAAAGGAAGATATTGATGCATATCATAAGCTTCTTGACCTGCTGGATGACTCTGATGATGTCAACAACGTTTATACAAACGTATTGATCGACGGAGAGTAAGACTGAATAAAAGCACATTCTTCATAATGAATGAGAATGTGCTTTTTATGTGCTTATTGATCAATGAACTGTGCACCCCGTATCTCTCTGTCGAGAATGCGGTTCCTTTCTTTTTCCGGCAGCACGGATGTGTAGAGAAGGGTGCTTCTGTATTCCAGAGCCCGCCAGTCTTTCGGCATTGCAGCAAAACGGCTGGCAATCTGTATATCACTGTCACGCTGATCATGAAGCCACTTTCTGCCGGTCTGATTAAATGCAAGAATACGCAATGTATGGAGAGGAGAAAGTTCATTGACTTCCTTTTTTGTCAGCTGGAGCATTCCCTGAAGCATGCATCTTCTGATCCTTCCTGCTGTATATCTGTAATTGACACATGCCTTCAGGAATCCTTCATAGGTTTCTTCCTGCATCGCCTTATGTGTCATCAGGTTCCCGATGCCTTCACTGTACAGGAACATTTCGCTTAATCGTTCCGGATCGCTGGTCAGCAGGAAAGTCCTGAAGTAAGGATAGAAGGATTCCATCCATACAGGCGTGGACTCATTTAATACCTGAGCCATCGGTGTAGATCCATGAAGCTCTCTTTTTTCCTTTATGGCCTTGCGTATTGCAAGTGCACTGGCATAGTCTTTAATGTTTTCATCAAGGTAGCTGCCTTTTCTCTGTACAAGAACAGGGGCGATATCAGTGTTCTGTATGGCTTTTAGGTAGGAAACAGCCAGAATATCATTCGGTTCCATTTCGCCTGCTAGAAGAGAGTAAGCCTTCGGATAGGACATTCCCTTATCCATGCAGGCACGCAGATGATCCGGATTGACAGGTGTTTCAGCAATTTCCTTCAGGTTGTCCAGATTTCCGCATTCACTGCCGAAACATATATCATTGACACCGGCCATTTTCAGGATGGCTACTGCTCCATTGGCAAATCCTGTCGCAGCCTGAGTGGCGTAGACATATGGAAGTTCAATCACTGCATCGATACCGTTTGCAACGGCAGCTTCAGCACGTTTCCATTTGTCGATTACTGCCGGTTCGCCTCTCTGTACAAAATTGCCGGACATGACGGCAATCATGATATCTGCTCCGCTTTTTCTGCGTGCTTCTCTGATCTGATAAGCATGTCCTTCATGAAATGGGTTGTATTCTGCGACGACACCGCAGATAATTTGTTTATTATTACTCATATTTAAACATGATACTATGACAGTAGAGAAATCTCAAAGGAGCTATCATTATGAATCTGGATCAGAAGCTTTCGTATGAAGTGTATGATACACAGCATGCACCTTCGGCAGTTGTTTTCATTGTTCACGGAATGCAGGAGCATAAGGAAAGATACAGGACCTTTGCGGAATATCTTGCATCTAAGAACTATGCAGTCATCACGTATGATCTGCCTGGACATGGCATGACCGCTGGATCTCCAGATAATATGGGCTGGTTTGGCGAAGAAAATGGATGGAAGAATCTGGTGGATTCCGCCGTCGATATTGCTGCTATGGCACACCAGAAGTATCCGGACATTCCAGTCATCTATTTTGGACATTCCATGGGTACAATGATCGGAAGAGTATTTCTTCAGACGCATGAGGATCTAATCGATGCCATGATCCTTTCCGGAGCACCATGCTATAACGGTGCTGCCGGGCTGGCTAAGGTGATTGACTGCGCTGTTTCCGCATTCAAGGGAAAGAGGGGGCATTCCGCCATGATTGACAATCTGGCTACTGGATCCTTCAATAAGGGGATTGAGAATCCACGTACACCTTTGGATTGGCTTTCCTACAACACAGACAATGTCGATGCTTATATTGCAGACCCAGGAGATGGATTCCCGTTTACTATTCGTGGATACTATGACCTATTCGAACTGATGCAGAAAATGCATGATGTTTCTGCATACCAGTGCCATAAGCCGGATATGCCGATTCTGTTTTTCTCAGGACAGGACGATCCATGCCGCGGCGGAGATAAGGGCTTTGAAGATTCGATTGATGTTCTGAAAGAAGCAGGATATCACAGTGTAGAACACAGGCTTTATCCGCATATGCGCCATGAGACGCTGCATGAAGATGACGCTGCATCCGTCATGAAGGACACAGCTGAGTGGATAGCAGCGCAGATAAAGGCATAAAAGCAGGCGGATTGCCGCATATCCATACGCAATTCCGTTGACATTGTTAAGTGAATTGATATAATTGATGAGCGGCAATGAACGGAGAATGTCATGAAGTGGACGAAATCTGAAATCCTGAATCAGGGTGGAAACATTACATTTGATGAGGATATCGAAATCAATCCTGAAGTATTCTCCGGGAATGTTCGAATCAACGGTGTCTCGGAAGCACATGTCTCAGGAAGAGGCTGGCTTGACGAAGAGAGCGACTGTTTCTACTGCAAGCTTAGAGTAGATGGAGTGATGCTGGTGCCTGATGCAATTACAGGTAAGGAACTGGAGTACCCGTTTGATTCAGAAAGCGATGAAACCTATGCATTCGGCGATACTGAAGCAGAGGACGCACGTCTGGTTGGTGCAGACGAGACTGTTGATCTTCTTCCGGCAGTGATGGATGTCATCCTGATGGAAGTTCCAATGGATCTCACCGATGCAGACGAAGATGAGTATCCGGAAGGCGAAGGCTGGAAGGTATACAGTGAAGCCGCATATGAGAAGAGCCGTGAAGATCAGACTGATCCAAGGCTTGCTGTTCTCAAGAATTTCAAAAACGACGATAAAAACTAGGAGGTGCGAAACATGGCTGTACAGCAGAGAAGAAATTCCAAAACAAGAAGAGATAAGAGAAGAACTCATTATAAGCTGACTGCTCCGACACTGGTAAAGTGCCCGGTATGCGGCGAGATGAAGCTTCCTCATCATGCTTGCCCGAACTGCGGTAATGTCGGCGGCGCTGCAACAAGTGCTGCTCCTGCAGAATCAAAGTAAACAAGTCAAGCACTTCATTTGATAAGGAATGAACCGGTCTATACTCGACCGGTCTTTTTTTTATGAAAATTGGGAAAAACTGGCCTGAAACTATTGCGTTTATGTCACTGGGTGGTATGATTGTGTCATGAAGTGGTAGAAAGTGGAAGGGGAAGAAAAATGGTCATGTTCATGGGCGAATACAGGCACAACCTCGATACCAAGAACAGACTCATTATTCCGGCCAAATTCCGCGATCAGCTTACTTCCAATGTCTATGTAACAGAGTGGATGGACGGATGTCTGGCTGCTTATGCTGAAGACGAATGGAATGAACTGGTTTCTAAACTGAACCGACTGCCGAAGACAAATGCTGCTGCTAGATCCTATGTAAGAAGAATTACGGGTAAAGCAGATGCATGCCAGATCGACTCTCAGGGAAGAATCCTGCTGCCTCAGTTCCTTGTCAAAGATACAGAGATTGACAAGGAATGTGTCATTGTCGGTGTTTCAGACCATTTCGAGATCTGGTCCGAGAAAAGATATGACACATATGATGAGACTTCCTCGGACAGCTTTGAAGATCTGGCCGAAAGTCTGACATCACTTCTGCAGTGAAACATACATCCGTACTTCTGCACGAGACGGTGGATCTGCTCGACGTAAATCCGGAAGGAACATACGTTGACGGGACACTGGGCAGGGGTGGACATGCAAAGCTGCTGATCTCGAAGCTTACGACTGGTCATCTGTATGCATTTGATAAGGATGAACAGGCTATTGAAGAATCAAGAGAGAATCTCAGGGACTGCCTTGATAAGGTGACCATTATCCAAAGCGATTTCCGTTCCATGAAGGAGGAACTCCTGAAAAGGAACGTAACATCGGTAGACGGGATCATGATGGATCTAGGCGTCTCATCACCTCAGTTTGATGATCCAAAGCGCGGATTCAGCTATCGCTATAATGCAAGGCTGGACATGCGAATGAATCAGGAGCAGGATCTTGACGCATATAAGATAGTCAATATGTATACAAGATCTGAACTCATCCGTGTTCTCAGAGAATACGGTGAGGAAAAGTACGCTGTATCCATTGCCAAGGCAATCGAAAGGCAGCGCAGTGAGAAACCAATTGAAACGACATTCGAATTGACAGATGTGATCAAAAGCGCACTGCCGGAAAGAGAGCTTCATAAGAAGGGACATCCGGCAAAGCAGAGTTTCCAGGCACTTAGAATCGAAGTAAATGACGAACTGGGAGCACTTCAGAAAGGACTGGAGGAAGCACTTGATCTTCTTGATGTAAATGGAAGATGTGCTGTTATAACATTTCAGTCACTTGAGGATCGCATTGTCAAAAACACATTTAAAAGATATTCCTCTGCTCCATTTGTGGAACCAAAACTGCCATTGACAGCTGCGCAAATGGAGCAGGCCTCCTTCCAATTACTTACGAAGAAGCCGATTACAGCTTCTGAAATAGAACTAGATGAGAATCACCGATCCCACAGTGCAAAGCTGCGGGGAATTGAAAGAATCAGGAGATAGACATGGTTAGAGTTGTAAAGAAGAGAAAAGAAAAGAAAAGATTTAATGTCATGGGGGCTGCTGTTATTCTGTTCATGTTTTCCGCTTGTGCTTATTTAGCTTCCTCACTGTTTCTGCGCTCTTATAACAACTCGCTTTCAACTGCTGCTCAGTCGCTTGACGTACAGATCGCTGACATTGAGACCAAGAACAACGCCGTTCAGGCTGAAATTCAGACTCTGAGCTCCTCTGACAGAGTCGGTCAGATTGCTGCCAGTGACGGCATGTCGCGCAACCAGTCGAACGTCGTAACCATCACATCAGACAACGCAGACGGAGAATAATCCTATGCGTTCCAGAAGAAGAAATTCAAATAGAGCAGTTCGCAGAATATTTATAGTGACATTGGCTGTGATCATTCTGATCTCATCCAATGTTTTTATCGTAGCTGTAGGAAAGCTGCATATTCGCAGCGGCACCGATCTGAGCGCATATGCAGAATCTTCAAATGTTGTAACTGAAACAGATCAGGCACTGAGAGGAACCATCTACGATCG
>JBFLGD010000025.1:0-20952 GCA_041859965.1 Bulleidia sp.
TTTTAAGCAGCTACCTGACAAATCGGAGTCAAATGCAATATATTCAATGGCGGACCGAATTTTGGAGTGTGTTTATTAAACTTAGTTCGGAAATTGATTATGAAAAATACGAAACGGATGATGTCTTGAAACAGGTACAAGAAGGATTCTATGTGATTAACAACAATAACGAATGTTCATATTGATATATGCATAATATGACCTTATGTATTTCTTATGTTATTGAACTTTTAATATATTTATTTATTATATCAACCGTAAACATTGGTATTGTCTGCATTACAGCAGCACTGTCATTGATCAGCTACCTGCTGAATCAAAGAGCACATCATATGTATATGAAGAAAAGGGATGAACTGGCAGATAATGATGTTCATGTCGATTACTTCACAAAACTTTCCTACAATAAAACAGCTGGCAAGGATATTCGTTTATATCAGATGCAGGATATGCTGAGAGGATTGTTTGAAAAGGTAAACATCAAGTCAGTTCATTTTGAAACAGAATGTGAAAAGTATAAAAGAAATGCAAACTTTTTAGGCAATGTTCTGTCATTTCTAAGAGATGCTGTCTGTTATGGATATCTGATTTATCAGATGATTCAGGGAGGAATGAGCATTGCATCATTTGTTCTTTTATTGGGAGCATTCTCTAACTTCAGTCAGCGATTTATTCTTATCAGCAATGCTCTTTCAGATATGAATCTTGATCTTTCGTTGTTCAAAGAAACACGGATTCTGTTTGGAATGCTTCAGCCTAAGGATGGTACAGAAACAATGAAAGCTGATTGTCTGGACATTGTATTTGATCATGTGTCCTTTGCTTATCCTTCTTCTGATAGAAAGATACTGGATGATTTTTCACTGCATATCAGACCGGGTGAGAAGCTTGCTTTAGTAGGAACGAACGGAGCTGGTAAGACAACGATTGTAAAATTGCTATGCCGCTTCTATCATCCTGATAAAGGAAGAATTCTTGTAAATGGAATGGATCTGGAACATATGAAGCAGAATGAATATATGGACCTGATAGGTGCTGTCTTTCAGGATTCCATTCTCTTCAGTTTTACGGTGGGAGAAAATATATCCGGTCAGTCTGAAGGAAAATATGATGAGCAGAAAGTATTGATGGCAATCGACAAGGCAGGTCTAAAGGAAAAGATTGATGGATTAGAAAATGGCATTCACACATATCTTGGAAAGGATGTGGATGAGAATGGTCTTTCTTTCTCGGGCGGTGAAGTACAGAAAATGCTTTTGGCTCGTGCCTGGTATCATCAAGGCAAATTTATTATTTTGGATGAACCTACTGCTGCTCTTGATGCAATCAGTGAACAGGAACTGTACAGCAGTTATAGCAATTTGATTGGGGGCTCTGGAGCATTGTTTATCAGTCATCGTCTTGCCAGTACAAGATTCTGCGATCGTATCATTTTGATTAAAGAGGGAAAGATTGCGGAAGAAGGAACGCATAGTTCATTAATGAATAGAAAAGGACTGTATTACGACATGTTTGAAGTACAGTCAAAATACTATAGGGAAGGAGGAGAGAATCATGAACTTCAAAGAGACCCTGCATAAGCTGAATCATTTCCTGAAAATGATGAAAGAAGATTATCCATATATTATGCCCGTGATTCTGATTTATTCTCTTTCTTCAGGAGTTACTCCTTTTTGGAATCTGTATTTTTATTCCAGCATTCTGAATGCCTTAAGTATTCAGAATTATAAAAGCGCTGTATATGCAGCGGCAATACTTGTGATCGGTGAATTGATTCTGAATATGATTGCGGCCGCATTTGATGCAAAAATCACAGTGTATAAACAGACTTCTTCTAATTCACTAGCAAGACAGGTCAATGATAAAGCGTATGCAATGGAATATGACAGTTATGAACGGCAGGATTCTATGGATCAGATCCGACGTGCAAGGAATAAGGCAAATGGTGCAGGAGGATGTGAAGTCATCATAGAATCCATACAGAAACTGATGCAGTCAATGCTTGCGGCTTGCTGCGGTATCTTCTTCTTTGTGCAGATGTTATGGATATTGCGAGGGACGTTCTCTTTCCATGATTCGATCATCTGGCTCATTTTCGCTTTATTCGTCGGAATCATCTGGTTTGGTTTCAGTATCTCAAAAGATTCAATGAAACTGTATGAAGATATGCAGCATCAGAATGTACATTACAATTCATTGACCTTATATCTTCTGACAATTGCTATGGACATTAACAATAGAAAAGATATTATGATGTACCACTTTGAAAATATAATGTCCACATATTTTAAGAAGACAGCAAAAGCCTTCGGTATGTATTTGGATTTTGGAAAGCATTATGGAACATTGGCCGGATTCATGGCATTCATGATGAACATATTTGCGGCATTCTCGTATATATTCGTTGGTGTAAAAGCTTTGGATGGTACAATTGCCATTGGCAATGTTCTTCTGTATGCAGGAGCTATACAGATGGTGACAGTGCGTATCAAAGATATGAATGATGCATATAATGACATGGCTTTTCGTCTTGATTTTGTGGATGATATCTATCAGTACATCCATGCACCTGTGATGCATTATGACGGCACTCTTCCCATTGAAAAAAGAAATGACAATCAATATGAATTGGAATTCAAGGATGTTTCCTTTCATTATCCTGGAAGTTCAGAATATGTTTTGAAGCATATTTCATTGAAATTCAAGATAGGTGAAAAACTGGCAATTGTCGGAAGAAATGGAGCAGGAAAATCAACAATTGTAAAACTGCTCTGCAGATTGTATGAACCGACAGAAGGAGAGATACTTCTGAATGGGATCAATATCAATAAGTATAATTACAGTGAGTATACAAGCATTTTTTCACCGGTATTCCAAGACTTTGCCTTATTTTCACTTTCTGTAGGTGAAAATGTAGCCTGCTCAGAAAACTATGGTGCTGATTCTGTTAATAAAGCGCTTGAAAGAGTGGATATCAAAAAAATGGTTGATCATATGAAAGATGGATTGGATACACTGCTGTATCACAATAATGGAGAAGGCGTAGATGTATCCGGGGGCGAAGCACAGAAAATTGCGATAGCACGGGCATTGTATAAAGATGCACCATTCGTGATTCTTGATGAACCGACGGCTGCTCTTGATCCTCTCGCAGAAGCAGATATCTATGAAAACTTCGATGATCTGACGCATAACAAAACAAGCATTTATATTTCACATCGAATGAGCTCCTGCAAATTCTGCGATCGGATCGCGGTCTTTAAAAAGGGTGAAATTGCTGAGATTGGGACACATGACAGTCTGATGAAAGCGGGTGGAGAGTATGCTTCCCTCTTCAATGCACAGGCAATTTATTATAATGAAGACGAGGTGAAGTGCTAAAACAGGCATACTCAAAATTTGTTTATCCAGATTGTTATTAGGACAGTCTGGATTATTTATATCTGTTCATGAAGATAATTGAAGGCTTATACTAACTTAACAAAAATATAAGAGGTTAAATCAGCTGCAGCAAGAAAATGAAAAGAATCATACGCTGTCCTATACATTAATAATGCTATTAAGAAAATTCAAAACAGAATTGGTAGTAAACAACAAATATCAGTATTGATGATGGACAGATACTTTGCTGATGACTGAAAATCTCCTTGTGTTGCCAGTTCGATTCTGGCTGGGAATGCCATTGGAACAGAACTCGTAAGAGATTTTTATGATTATTTATGCTAAAAAATAGCCACGATAAAACATTACAATATGTTGGTGAACCAAAAAGTATCGCTAAAAACCGCATTCGTTGACATTGTCAAGTAAACTGTGTAAGTTTCAATTCACACATCAAAAATAGTCAGTCTCATTAATCGATATACCTGTGAGAATGAAGAGAGTAATCACGCCATTATTAAAATAATATCGTGAATACTCTCTTTTGATTAGTAATTTAAGTAATGATTGATCCGTTCAGTGAAACTATCGTTGATCAGCAGCTGATTGAGAACCATTGACCAGTTCTGATGCCTGCCTCCATCCCATTTTCTATCCAGCTCTTTAATTCTGAGATAAAGCAATTTAAAGACTGAATCATGATTTGGAAATGAACCTTTTTTTGTCACTTTCCTAAAGGACGAATTAACTGATTCGATCGCATTAGTCGTATACATGACCTTCCTGACCGCTGAACCGTAATCAAACAGCTGCTCGACATGGATGAAATTGCGTTTCCAAACATCTACAGCACCTGGATACTGTTTCCAGTTATCGTTAAATGATTCAAAAGCTGCCTTTGCATTTTTCAAACTGGAAGCCCCGTATACTCTCTTAAGATCGGCAGTGAACTTCTTATAATCTTTCGAAGGAACATATTTGATTGAATTGCGTATGAGATGGACAATACATCTTTGAACTACAACTCCAGGAAAGATGGCTTTCGCTCCATCCTCCAATCCCGAAACACCGTCCATCGAAATGAAGAAGATATCCTCAACACCTCTCGATTTAATTTCATCGAATATCTGCATCCAATAATTCTTGGATTCACTGGAATCCATCCAAAGCCCAAGTATTTCTTTTTCGCCCTGTAAATCATAGCCGAGGATTGTATAAACAGCTTCCTCTTTAGCTTCATATTCACTGCGAACAGACACATACATACAATCAACAAAAATGAACGGATAACATTTCTTTAATGGTCTTGATCGCCATTCCTCCACATCAGGGAGAATTACATCAGTGATGTTAGAAATCATCTCGTGAGATACTTTAAAGCCATAAATATCTTCAATCGTTGATGAGATGTCTCTTTGTGACATCCCTCTGGCATACATAGCTAAGACCTTTCCTTCGATTTCAGAAACATCAGTAGTTCTTTTGGGAATAATTACCGGTTCAAAAGATCCGTCCCTATCTCTCGGTGCTCTGATTTCTACATCTCCCATAGATGTCTTCAGTGTCTTTCGGGTAGATCCATTTCTTCTGTTAGTGATCTCTTTGGGCTCTTTAGAATTTGATTTATATCCGAGATGATTATTCATCTCGCCTTTGAGCAGTCCTTCAAACATTGGTCCAAAAATATCTTTGAGTGCATTCTGCATATCCGCTACAGATGTGCAATCATATTCGTTGATGATTCGAGCAGCTATTTCTTCAGCGGCAGTATTGTGATTTCTCTTACTCATGTCGTTCATTTTCCTTTTCCTCCTTTAGGATAGCATGAGACATAATAAAACTGTGTTCATTAGCTAAATCGTACGCATTTAACTAACTTACACAGTTTAATTTACACTCTCCATTCGTTGCATATATCCGTCATATATAAAACATATACTTTTATAAACCCAAATTGACAGCTAAAAACAGGCACATTTATAACGCTCAAAATTCGCAATTTTCGTGCTCTTTTGGTGATGTTTTGTTTATGCTGTTATATACAGTTATGCCTGATCAAAAAAATGATTGAAATTAAATTTATTTGTACAAATTCATGAATTATTTCACACTGTACGGAACATGAGAAAACCACTCCAGTTGTGTTACAACTGGAGTGGTTCATTTCATAGTATTTAGTGTACTATAGACGGCAATTATTTTTTTCCTTGCGAATTCAGATATTTTCCAATCTGTTCCTGTGGCTGAGTATCTTCCATATCCAGATGGGTATATACATTCATGACAACGCTAAGGCTTGAATCTCCGAGCATTGCCTGTGCATCTTTGATTCTAATATTCGCATAATACAGACTTGTTGCATAGTTGTGACGGAAAACATGCGAAGTTAGCCCTGTTGGACATGGAAGATCTAGAACCTCTGCTTCTTTATCCATTTTTGCAAGGATTGACTTAAACATGTTTCGAAAAGACACGCTTGTCATTCGATACGATTCATTTCTCATCTTTGTATTGCCATTTTGCATCTGAGATGAGCTACGCTTTTTGTCATTAATAGTGAACAGATAATTTTCAGCCTTTGCGCTCTTAGAAAGCTTGGAAAAATAATCACTTTGATAATCGTATACAAGCAACGTACGGTTTCCAGCTCTTGACTTGGTTTCTTTGATGACGGAACGGTTGCTTTGGAAACAAACAGCTTTCTTAATAACAATCTTGCCATTACTAATATCTTTATATTGAAGAGCAAGAGCCTCCTCTTTTCGCAAACCGTAGTAATAAAGTAAAGTAATATACAATTTCTCTTTGTCAGTAAATGAATCAGGACCGTTTGAAGTGTTTGACAACAGTGCAGCAATGATATCCCTCTCGCTGCGAGTTAATGCACGTTTTTCTTTGCTAACACACTTAGGTGTAATAATTCTGCGTGTCGGTTTAATAGTACAGTAGCCGTATTCAATTGCCATATCAAAGAGCTGATTTAAAACAATAATGATTTTATGGCATGTTCTTGGCTTGCTTTTATTCATGTTAATCAAATCCTGTATCATCATAGGTGTTATTTCATCAACAGGTGTATCGCGGAAAACAGACAAATGCACATTGTAAATAGTATCGTAGTCTTTCAATGTGCTGTATGACACAGTATCACTTTTGGCTTCATACCATGATGCGTACAGATCCCCAAAAGCAATAGCACGGTGTGTGTACCCGTTACGATACTCCTGTATAACTTCTGCACGTTTGAGATTCAATTCAGCTTTTGTAGAAGCTGCAATGTGGCGAAGATGTCTTTTCCCTTTTGAATCAGTAAATAAATAAACAGTAGTAGTATATTTCATTGGTCAAATACCCTCATCAGCGTCTTACGCAGCAAGCAACCATTGCTCCAACGGCCTGCTTAGCAGAGTTGTCAGACACTTCACACACAAACTCTCTGCCTGCCGCATAACACCCAACACGATACTGCTGTACAGAATCAGCAGGCTCAAAAATAAGGATTGAGCCTCTTGAATATCCAATAGTAGATAATGAGTCATCCATAGTAGGAACGGCAAAATAGTCTTTGCCATTTGCGAGAAAAGTACCAGGTAATACGATCATGCAGTCTGCGCCCTGAATGTCGAGAGGCTCATTAGATGAAAACGGCTTTTTAAAAAGCGGAATAAGAAGCACGTTCCCGTTATCTGAAATAGAATCACGTACCGGAGTAAGTCCATAAAGATAATTGTAATCAACATTGAAGAGATCACAGATCTTCTCACGAATTGCAGGGCTTGGTTCTCTTGAGTTGCTTTCCCACATTCCGATTGCTGACATAGAGCATCCAAGCACATCTGCCAAATCTTTCTGCCCCATCCCACGTTCCTTACGAAGTTTCCTTAATGTTTCTCCAAGAGTTCTTCTTGGAAAGCCATTGTTGCAATGGCTTGAATGATTAATTGCCATAAATTTTATTTCCTCTTTTCATACTACTAATTGTATTTCTGAAAATATATACAGTCAATAAAAAAACACACAAAAAGTAAAAAAAGACACACGAAAGATTGAAAAATATGTATATGCTTTAATATATAAACACAATATGAGATAATATTAGGGAAGCAGTGCTGTACATATCGATTCGGATGCAATAAGATAAATCGGTTCATTTACTGAATCAAACACTTTAATGTAAAAAATAGAGGAAAAAATAAGATGGAAAACCAGAGTCAAAAACAGATAAGGAAAATTAGTGAGCTTGTAGAAATTGGATACCCAAGACAGTATTTGTTAGAAATATATAGATCTGGTGCGAAAATAAATGGTGATTATTGTGCTTTTAAGGGCAATAAACGAAATTCACCAATTTTGTTCAATGTTGAAATTCTTCGCAAATATCAAAATCAAGTAGAACAAAGAAGGCTTGATTCACGATTGCACGGTCGACGTTCAGGATAATGCAAAATGTGACACAACTAGAGAATTATCATAGATAGTAGGAATTATATGCAGTGTTTTTTGACTGTATTCTCTGAGATGAAAGAATTTAATGGTTTCATAGTCAATAATACCATTGAAGGAAAAACATCTAATTTGTTTCACCTGACGCTTTTACAGCTTACATTCCTGTCAGTTAGGTCACAAAACAGCATTATTCCAATATAATAAAGAAGCTGTACCTAGAAGCAACGGACAGTGCAGTGATGCTGTATAGTAAAGCAGTCAGGGAAGCAGGTATAATAACAATTATGAATAAACCATTAATTATAGGATCTGTGCATACAGATCTGATTGCACATGTGAATCATCTTCCTAAGGGAAACGAAGAAATGGAGAGTGGAGAAGTCAGACAGTCCATTGGCGGAACCGGCTATATGGCGGCATACACTTTTCAGGGGTTCGGCTTTGAATATGAACTGATCGCACCGAACGGTACTGGTGCATATGGAGAATATGCGGATCAGGAATGCGAGAAACAGTCCATTCCGCTGAAATGCAGAAGCGATGAAGTGAGCGGATGCACATATAGAATGATTGATCCGGAGAATAACCAGAGTGTACTTGTAGCTCCAGGCTGTGAGTATGATTTTGATATACGCTACACAGATGATCTGTATCCAAAGGAAATCAGCTGCGTTCTTGTGTATTCAGAAATGCTGGCAGGAACCGGTACGGATGATCTTTTGGAAACACTCGAAGATCTGAATAAGCCAATTTATTTGGTCATTGGCAGTGACATAGAAGATTGGAGCGAAGCAACTCTGAAACATGTCTATGATCTTCATCCGCAGGTCATACTTGAGGATACGACAGCATTTTTTCTGCTTCATGAAGAATATACAGATATCAAGAACGCAGCTGAAGCACTGCAGAAATTAACATCAGCACCTGTATCTATTGTGAAGGAAGGCGTTGGTGTCTGTGTGGCAGATGGCGAGGAAAACTACATCGCTCCTGAAAAGGAAAAGATGAATATCGTACTGCAGAGTGCTGGATATGTACTGGCATTGAATGCAGGTGTTGATAAAAAGAATGCTGTGATGTTCGCTAATCATCTATCATCTATGACAAATGGTGAAATGATGGATGATTATGATTTTGAGGAACAGAAGAGAAGGCTGGCAGGAATTATCCTGCACAAGTGAGAAGAATATGTATAACGGACTGAATAAAAATGAAGTGGATGAAAGAATCCAGCAGGGCAAGGTCAACGTTAAGTCGGAGAGAATGACAAAGTCGTACAAGGAAATTGTCAAATCCAATATCGTTACCTACTTTAACATTGTAAATGCCATTCTCTTTGTAATTGTTCTGATAACAGGTGAGCTGTCAAATACACTGTTCATGGCAACAATTGTCTTCAATGCAATTATTGGCATTGTTCAGGAGATTAAGTCAAAGCACCTTCTGGATAAGATGGCAATCATGGTTGCCACAAAGGTGGATGTGAAGCGTGATGATGAATGGAAAGAACTGCCGGTAGAAGATATTGTTCTGGATGATCTGATCCGCGTAGAAGCAGGACAGCAGATTCCAGTGGATGGCGAAGTACTTGAAGGATATCTGGAAGTCAATGAAAGCATGCTTACAGGAGAATCCAATACTGTCATCAAGGAACAGGGTGCTGCGATCTACAGCGGTACTATCGTTACTTCTGGGCAGGGGCAGGCAAAGGCGACAAAAGTAGGTAATGACTGTGCAGCTTCACAGATCATGAAGGAAGCGCAGAAAGAAAAGCGTGCGCATTCAAAATTGCATGATGATCTGGAAAAACTGATCCGTGTGATATCATTTGTCATTATTCCAGCGGGTATTACGCTGTATCTGGTTCAGTACTTCGGCATTGGTATGACGTGGCGCAATTCTATACTGAAAACAGTAGCGGCTGTTGTAGGCATGATACCGGAAGGACTTGTTGTATTAACGTCGGTAGCTTTAGCAGTCTCTACGATTCGTCTGTCACAGCGTCAGGTACTTGTACAGGATCTGTTCTCCATCGAATCTCTTGCAAGAGTAGACACAATCTGTCTGGATAAAACTGGTACCCTGACAAAAGGAACCATGGAAGTCAGCGATGCTATTCCTTTATTGGGAACAGATGAAAAAAGACTGAATGAGATCATGGGGAGCTATTTGAAGAGCGATGAAAAACCAAATGCGACTTCAGCTGCCATGATCGACTACTTCAATGTTAATGATCTTTATTCAAAAACGGATGAACTTCCGTTTTCATCAGATCGGAAATACGCCGGTGCTTCTCTGAAAGGACAGGGATCATTCTACGTGGGTGCTGTCAGCTTTCTCTTTCCAAAAGGATGTCCAGCTGCTAACAAGTTTATTCGCAGACTGGCAGCAGAAGGCAAGCGTGTTGTTATAATTGCACATACAGAAGAGACCTCGGTCAGCGGTGAAGGACTGCCGGATGATCTTGAACCATGTGCGGTCATTGCACTGAAGGATGTTCTGCGTGACAATGTGCAGGATATTATGAAGTATTTTGCAAAGCAGGATGTAGAAGCCAAGGTGATATCGGGCGATGATCCTGCAACGGTTTCTGCACTTGCTCTGCAGGCAGGCATACCGCATGCGGATAACTATGTGGATATGTCTCAGACGTCTCTGTCTTTTGAAGAGCTGGTAAAGAAGTATACGGTTTTTGGAAGAGTTCTTCCAGATCAGAAGAAGAATCTTGTAAAGGCTCTGCAGAAACAGGGTCATACTGTTGCAATGACTGGTGATGGCGTCAATGATGTACCGGCTCTGAAGACCGCTGATGTATCAGTTGCAATGGCAGCCGGCTCTCCAGCTGCCAAGGACAGTGCAAATATTGTACTGCTGACAAATGACTTCGGTCTGATGCCGGATGTTGTCAATGAAGGAAGAAGAGTTATCAATAACATCTCAAGAGCTTCCTCTATGTACCTTGTAAAGACTACGTTCTCTATACTGCTTTCTCTGTATGTCATTGTCATGGTAAAGGAATATCCATTCCTTCCTGTACACCTTTCACTGATATCGGCGTTTGGTGTCGGGCTGCCTACGTTCCTTCTGCAGTTGGAACCAAGCTTTGAAAGAGTGCAGGGCAAGTTTTTCCCGAATGCACTTAGGAGAGCAGTACCTTCCGGAATTGCTGTATTCATCATGGCGATGCTGTGCATATTGATCAGAGATATATTTGCAATACCGGATACACGTTTCTATGGGATCTTCCTTGCAATCACCGCATATATCTATCTTTATACATTATTAAGAGTTTATTATCCGCCGACTGTGCTGCGCAGAGCAGTGGTTGGCCTAATGGGTGTGTTCATACTGACAGCTTTGATATTTTTCCAGGATTTTCTTTCGGTATCCTTTATCAGAATGGATCTGCTGGTACTGCTTCCATCTGTTATGATCGTACCGGCATTAGTTAACCTGCTGTGCAATATCTATGACGGGATTATGCATCTGTTTTCCCGTATAGGAAAGAAAGATCATGAAACAGGAACTGTCACTGATTAAAATGCAGATAAAGGCAGAAAGGATTCTTTCTGCAAATCGTCATAATGGAATTAAGAAGAAAGCACTCTTTCTGGATTTTGACGGTGTTATTAACATTTACTACGCACCTGATTCAGAGAAGTATAAAGAGATAGAGAAGCAGAGTGAGGGAAACTATAACTTCGCTGATAAAGAATGTGTAAAGAGAATATCCGATCTTTGTCTTCAATATGATCTGGATGTAGTGATTTCTTCATCCTGGCGCTATTCAGGATTGGAATACTGCAGAAAGTATCTGCAGGATGCCGGCATGAGCAAGGCTGTCTGTATCATCGGCACTACTGAAACAGATATGATGAGAAACAGAGCGGAAGAGATCTATCAATATCTAATTGCGCATCCACAGTATGCAGGAATGGTTGTATTTGATGACTGTACAATGCCTCAGCTTTCAAAAGTGCAGGTAATAACAAACATGATTGATGGTGTAGATGATAAAGCAATTGCATGTGCCGAAGAAATTCTGAGAAAATTCTAGACAATTCTGTCTCATCCATATATAATCATTCTTGCAATGCGGATATGGCGGAATTGGCAGACGCGCTAGTTTCAGGTACTAGTGGGGCAACCCGTGCTGGTTCAAATCCAGTTATCCGCACCATTGAAAAGCTCACTCATGAAGTGAGTTTTTTGTTGGATGTGACTTTAGATCTTAAAAGATCTTTTGCTCAAATGAAAGTACAGCAGTCCCTTATTTCTGCTATTCTTTTAGGCAGGAGGAACACGTATATGTCATATGATGAATATCTGAATGCCAAAAAGCGAAGCGATCGTACATACAGAAAATGCAGATATGATCACAATGATCCATTTCTGCCATATCTTGACGGCTTTCTCAAAGACAAAAAGACCGAAGGTGAAAAGCATGTGGGTACGCTGGAAATTCCTCTTCCAATGGTTGTTGGTACTGTAACTGAAGGCAGACGCCGTTCTTTTACAAAAGATTTTATGCCGGCTATGGATCGCGAAAGTGAATTTGCCGCAAAATGGACAAGACTGTATAAGAGTCAGGAAGACGAGGGCATTCGCGATGCAGTTAAAGTCTATGAATATATGCATCGTTTCTATGTAGAAGAAGGGAACAAGAGAGTATCTGTACTGAAGTATCTCGATGTTCCCTCAATCATGGCAGATGTAACACGCATCATGCCTGAACATACAGATGAAGAATCGGTACAGTGCTATTATGAATTTCTTGAGTTCTTTAGAGCTGTACCTATATATGATATTGAATTTACAAGACCGGGTTCCTATCGGAAATTTGCAGCAATGATAGGCAGAGATCTGCAAAGCCCATGGCCTTCTGATCTGATTAATACTATACGTGGTGCTTTCTTCCGCTTCAATGCTGTATACATGGAAATTGGCGGCAGCCGCATGAATCTATGTGCTGGAGATGCGTTTCTAGTGTATTTAGCAATCTATCAGTTTGATTCTCTTCTCGATTACAGCAGAGAGAGCATTGCCAATCGGATCCATGGAATATGGAATGAATTGCTGATGGAGGACAGCGGACGCCGTATTGTTCTTCATGAAAGCCCGGATAGCGAAAAGAAAAGCAGTCTGAGGCAGAGCATACTGCAGAAACTGCCGACTTATACTGAAAGCCATCAGCTTCATGCAGCGTTTGTTTATGACGGAACAATCGCTCATTCTGAATGGGCCTCCGATCATGATGTAGGAAGAATTGCTCTGGAACATTACTATGAGGGAATTGTGCAGACCTGGTATTATGAAAACTGCAGTGATGACAGTTCTATTTATGAAGCACTTGAAGATGCCTGTAAAAAGGGAGCAGATGTTATCTTTACGACATCCGCTTCTGCAATGCGTCAGACTGTACGCGCAGCTGTAAAGTATCCGCAGGTACGGTTTGCCAACTGTTCTGTATTTTTGCCTTCCAGTATGGTGCGTACATACAATATCCGTGAATATGAAGTGAAGTTTCTAATGGGAGTATTGGCTGCGATTTATGCAGAGAATCATAAGATAGGCTATTTAGCTTCTGCACCTGCATTTGGAGTGCTCGCAGGTGTCAATGCATTTGCGATAGGAGCTGGGATGATTGATCCCTCCATCCAGGTTTATGTTTCATGGTCCGGCAGTAAAGTAAATAATTGGGAAGAGATGCTGCTGAAAAATGATATCCGTATTTATGCGGGAAACGACCTTGATCTTAGCAGCGGCGATGAACCAGATTATGGGCTGATACGCATTGGCGATAATGGAGAAAAAGTGAATCTTGCTTCACCAATCCGCAACTGGAGCACGTATTACGAAAGAATAGCACATGACATATTGGATGGCTATTGGGATATGTCTTCAAAGAGAGAAGCAGATCATGCATGCAATGAATGGTGGGGTCTTTCAGCAGGGGTGATTGATATTCATCTTTCAGAAAAACTATCCTATTATTCACGCAAGATGATCGATCTGCTGCGGAACAGTCTCGTCAAAGGGGAACTGGATCCATTTCAGGGAGAACTTCATTCTCAGAATGGATTAATACAGAAGGCGGGCAGTCCGCGTCTGAGCAGCAGAGAATTGATTGTGATGGATTGGCTGAATGACAATATCATAGGAGAAATACCGACTTATGATCAGCTGAATGAAATGACTCAGAAGCAGTTGGAGGACGATGGAGTCGTGAAGGGAAAGATGCTATGAAACTGTTGCTTGTATCAGATTCAGAAGAAAGAAGTCTGTGGGATTATTACACGCCTGAGAAAACGGAAGGCGTTGATCTGATCCTATCCTGCGGTGATTTGAATCCGGATTATCTGCAGTTCCTGACAACAATGGTAAACAAGCCTCTTCTGTATGTCAGAGGCAATCATGATGGTGTTTATGATCGCAGACCGCCGCTTGGCTGTGATGATATTGATGACCGCATCTATAACTTTCACGGGCTTCGTATTCTTGGACTTGGCGGCAGTCTGCGCTACAGAGACGGCATTGATATGTACAGTGAGGAAGAGATGAAGAAGCGCATCCGTAAATTGAGCGGTCTTCTGGCTTTTACAGGTGGTTTTGATATTCTTCTCGCGCATGCACCATGTGAGGGGTATGGTGATATGGAAGATCTCCCGCATCATGGTTTTGCATGTTTTAACAATCTTCTTCAGCAGTACAAACCTGCGTATATGATTCATGGTCATGTGCATAAAGAATATGATCGCAATTTTCAAAAGATGCAGAAGCATCCTTCCGGAACAATTATCATGAATGCTTCCGGCTATCAGATTCTGGATATTGGAACGGAATGCTATCCCGCAGAAGGAAAGACAGGATCGGTATTTTATGACTGGTACATTAATCATAAAAATAGAAGATAGGATCTGTTCCACAAAATGAAACAATCCTGATTCATTCATGTGCTTTGTTATAATTGTCATAAATGATTTAGAAGGAGATATACATGATCGAGAGTTTGAAACTGCTGGTAGCGGACATTGATGGAACATTGGTCAGTGAAGAAAGAGAAATGATGCCTGTTACTAGAAAAGTACTGAATGATCTTCATAAGAGGGGCATTCTTCTCGGCATTGCCAGCGGACGTCCCATTGGACCGGCACTGTATTCACAGAAAGATGAATGGAATGTGGATTTTGATTTTGATCTTTGGATTGGTATGAATGGCGGGCAGCTGTACGATGTTTCTACAGGAAAGAAGGATTATTTCTACAAGCTGCAGCCTGATACGATAAAGACATGTATTGAACTGATGGAACCTTTCAAAAGCAATCCGTTTATTTATGTAGGCGAGGATATGCTGTCATTGGAAGTGGATGAGGAAATGTATTCCTCTATGAAGCGTCATAACATACAGTGTACAAAGGTACCTAAGGAGAGACTGTGGGCGGAACCGACTGATAAAATTCTGTTCAGACTGAAGAGTGCTGATGAGATGCCGGCTGCTGAGAAATTTGCACGTGCACATCCTTCCGATAAGTACACAGCCTTCAAGACACAGCCTACTATGCTGGAATTTCAGGATCCGCGCGTTAACAAGGGACTTGGCGTACAGAAATATGCGGAGAATCATGGTATCTCCATGGAAAATGTTCTGTGCTGCGGAGATATGTCCAATGATAATGGTATGCTGAAGACAGCCGGCTGGTCGGTATGTCTGAAGAATGGTTCTGATGATACAAAAGCATGTGCTGATACGGTAACGGATTATGACAATGATCATGATGGTTTAGGCAGATATATTCTGGATCATGTATATCCGGCCTTTGGATGGACAATTGAATAAAAAGAAAAATGCAGGATCATTGATAGGATCCTGCATTAGTTGTTTATATGATGATGCACAGTGTAGCTTCCAGGTGACAGCACTTCGAAGTGATATCCATTTGCCAGTGCCCATTCAATGATGTCATCTTCTGCTTCTACAGAGAATGTCTGTAATCATGCTGCAGAACTATGCTTGCATGACCAGATGCTGAATTGGCAGCGACCTGAGACTTTACATTGGAGATGACTGTTGATGTATCGGTAGTTTCTCCAGCGTCTCCGGAAGAAACATTCCAGTCGTAGTAGTAAACACCTTTTGCATTTGCCTGAGCAGCAAGTGTGCTCATGATTCCTGAACAGTAGTTTGCTGATATCGTATTGGAGGATCCGCCGGCAAATCTGAGCATCGAACTGTATGTGCCAGTCTGCGCATGAATGACTTCATTCTGCTTATTGAAGTCACCCCAGAAACCATCCGTTGATGAATACAGTGTTTTCCAGTCATGGGAGTATGTATGAACAGCAACTGCATGTCCGCGTCTGTATTCTTCTCCAATCAGACTTGCATAGCCGGGAAAGGAGGATGTTGTGAAGAAGGTTGCCTTGACGCCATATTGATCAAGTATATCGAGAAGCCGCTGAGTTCCCTTGCCGGGACCATCATCAAAGGTGAGGAAGATTGCTTTGGAATCCGCTGTGCCAGAAGGGAGATTCTTTGATGCTTCCTTCACATGAACAGTTCTGACTGCTGTTGCAGTATGATCATGTGAATCTGAAACAGAATAGTTCAGGGTATAGTCACCGACCGTATTGGTATCAACTGTACCTGTAACGGTAACTTTGGAAGTGACATCATCGTCACTGTCGTCTGTTGCAGTATAGGAATCAGTCCATGTATCACCGACAGTGACATTCACATCGCTGCCGCCGCTCAGCGTGATCACAGGCGCCTGTCTGTCATCGTAAATAATTGCACGTCTGACTGTACTTGTATTTCCAGAAGAATCAGTTGCTGTATAGGTAACATAGCCATTGCTTTCCTGTGATTTAACAGAAGCTGTAACGTCGCCGTCCTTGTTATCAATGGCGGTATACCCTTCTTCTGTGTAAGCATGATTGTATGGAGTATATGAGTAGCAGTTCATTTTCAATGTGATAACAGGACCGAGTATATCTTTTACGATTACTTTTCTCGATGCAGATGCTTCTGTGTTTTTGTATTTCGCTTTGTATGAAACGGTATAAGTACCTTCTGTTTTTGTATCGACTTTATCATCACCTGTTACTGATACATCTGCTGAGTGATGAAGAAAGCGAAGTATCGTTCCGGAGAAATCTGCTTTCGCACCATCTTCGTGATAGGTGAATCCCAGATTGACGTAGGAAGGGGAGGAGCCGTTCAGAATGATTGATCCAGTGTCACGATTGAATACGAGACTTACAATACATAGAACCAGAACCGTGGACAGCAGTACAGTCAGTATTTTTCTCACACGTACACCGTTTTTCAAATGCTTGAATTTTTTATTTGATGCTTCATCGTTTATTTCATGAGTATGTTTCATAATTGTCTGCCTTTTCAGCAATTATACTGTATTCATATTCATAACTGAATTCATAAATATCTAAAAAACACAGAAATCATCAGTAATTTGCATTCTCTTTACAGGAAATGAGAAATGACTGCTATAATAAGAGCAGAAATGATCACCGTTTTTTCCAGAAATCATGAAGAGGTAGGAGAATATGCCAAACGCAAGCAGAGATTATTTTTCATTTGAGACAATTCGTGACAAAGAAAAGAGTGTTGTGTGTTACTATGTGACAGCGATCGGAACGATCGAGGCTAATGGCCTTGTACGTATGCGCGATGATTTAGGCGAAGAGAAGGACCGCAAGATGGCCTTCGGCAGAATCACGATTCAGAATAATGATCGTAAGATTAAGCTGCTGCTGCATGAAACAGGGACAAGAGATTATTATCATACACATGATGATGAACTTGGCTCTGAGGATGTCATCAGTTTTACAGCCCGTGACTGGCGTGCTGATGAAGCGTACGAGTTCCGTGAAGGAGATCGTGTTCTTGTCGAAGGCAGGGCGTATGTCCGTGCCAACAACGACGAGAAGTACCCTGGCAGACTGCCTGAGGTAAGCATTACCGCGACCGGTCTGTTCCTGCTGGGACATGCAAGAGTGAACAGGAAAAAGAGTATAAACTCTTCACTTGTTCCGCAGGAAGGTATTGAAAGAAAGTGAGCAGTATGGATTCATTCTCAAGAAATAAAGGTGTTCATGTCGGCAGAAATGACGATGTTCTTGATACATTGAAGAAGAGTATTCCGCATTGGATACATGATACAGTAAAAGATCCTTCCTATATGGGAGGAATACGCTATCTGCGTTCCTGCAAATGCAGTGTGTGCGGATATGCTTCTCCTCATGAGGTTGATAAGTGTCCTGGATGCCATTCAACGATGAATGAGCTGAAAGGATAGTACTTATGAGAAATGTTACGAGTATATGGAAATGCGCTGCTGTATGCATATTAAGTCTTTGCTCCTGCAGCGCACAGACTGCCAGTGAAGCTTCCTCTGTACAGGAAGATCCGGATGTAAAGATCACACTGTCATCAGATCTGCTGACAAGTCTTTCAACAGATGCTGATACATATACAGCATATCTGGAGGAAAATAATCCGGATGATTTCAAATCGATAAAAGCAGAGGATGACGGTTCTGTAAAGCTTGTACAGACAGCAGCGCAGAACAGCGATTATCTTTCCTCATATGCAGAAACTGTAACATCAGCCGCGGATACATATGCAAATGACGATTCTAATAACATCGCCGAGATTACATTTTCCAAAGACTATGGGACGGTCAGTGTTGTACTGGATGGAACAGATGAATCACAGGCTGATTCTGCAGTATGCACGCTTTGCGCAGTCTATGCAGAGGTTGGACAGATTTTCCTAGGCGTCAGTGAGGATGATCTGAATATCTATGTAAAGATCATGAACAGTAGTCATATTGTTATAGATCAGATTCATCTTCCGGAAGCTATGAGCGGGAATTAGAAAAGGAAAATATGCCGGCAACAAACCTGAAACTTGAATATCTTTCAACGAAATACCTGCAGGTAAGCAGTAAAGAGAATACTGCAAAGCTGATGCAGGAAATATCTTCCATGCTGGTGGAGGATACAGAAGTGATCATTGATGGTACAGTGATGAAGGATGGAAGAATCGATCCTGCTCATATTGAAAATGAGATAGATCAGAGATTCTATTTCCATATTTATTCTTCACGTGTCACATTCGATAAGTGCGGCGGAAAGAAGGCATATGTGCTTACCTTCAAGTCACTGATGGATTCCATTTTCCAGAATGATACGTTCGGTGGCATTACTCTGAACTATGAAAAAGGGAAACCGGTTCTCCTTGTTTCTAAAGAAGAGATATACGATTCCCTTGTTGAGTATCTGAAATCACAGACGGCGCATCACTGAGCTGTCTGTTTTTTTATAGCTTCCTGCAGTTCATTCATTGTATGCACTAGGGTGACAGCACCCGCATCAATGATCTCACTGTCTTTTCCATATCCCCAGGAAACCCCGATACATGGTATTCCGCAGGCAACGGCTCCTTCTACATCAAATCTAGTATCACCAATCATAACCGCACTGCTGATGTCGGTACTCTGCAGAAGATATTCCAGTACATCCTGTTTTGTTTCACGTGTGCGGTCGACTGTGGCACCGGCAATCATTTCAAAGTACTGGTCCATGTGAAAACGATGCAGTATCTCATATGCAAGCCCTTCAGGTTTTGAAGTAGCAACGAAAAGCCTGTATCCATCTTTCTGAAGTCTCTTTAGAAGCTCACATATACCTTCATACGGTACATTTTCATACTTACCCTTTGTAACATATCTTTCTCTGTAGAAAGCAATTGCTTTGTCTATATCGTTTTCTTTTACACCGAATGCCGCAAATTCATCACTTAACGGCGGGCCGACAAATACACGCAGATCTTCAAATGGCGGTACCTTCATACTCATCTTTTCAAAGGCATACTGAGCACTTTTCATAATGCCCTGACCGCTGTCTGTCAGAGTCCCATCAAGATCAAACAGCACTGACTGGTATTTATTCATAGCTTTCTCCCTTTATTCCTGAGCAGTTTATCACATTTCGTTCATTGTTAAGCTATTCTTCAGCTGATGTTCACACAGAAACGTTATTTTATTAATGCAGCACAAAGGAGAGAAATATTATGAGTGAAGAGAATAAGAACATGGAACAAAAGGATTCTTCCGTTAATACGGAAGACAAAGCTGCTGAAACAGCAGTCAATACCCCAGCAGCAGAAGCACAGGCAAATACTGCGCCTGTACAGCCGCAGCAGACAGTTAACACCGTAGCTGCCGCACAGTCACAGCCAGCTGACACAGCCGCACAGCAGACAGTCAACAGTACACCAGTACAGCCTGCTCAGACAGAACAGCCGCAGAACAATGCCTACAGCAATGGACAGACATTTGCACCGAACAATGGCAATGGCGGCAATAACAATGTACCGCCTTATATGACACAGCAGATGGCTGGCAGAAAGCCTCGCAGAAAGAGAAATATTCCCTGGAAGCCGATTCTAAAGTATGCAGCAGTATTTGTAGTTGCAGCAGCCTGCGGATTTGGCGGCGGTGTAGCTGCTAATTACTGGAATCAGTCCAATACTGAAACCACGCAGCAGACAATGACTCAGGGCGGCTTCCCAGGCAATGGGCAGAGCGGTACGCAGACAATGCCTGGCAATGGACAGAGTGGAAATGATACAACAAACGGTTCATCATCAACCTCTTCCACAGTAGCGATGGGTGTTTATGTTGAGACACAGGACGATGGTCTGTATGTAGCAGGCTTCTCAGATGGATCCAAGGCTGAGACAGATGGTCTCGCTGCAGGCGACAAGATTGTTTCTATTGATGGCAATGAATTTACTTCAGCCACAGAGATTTCAACATATATTCAGACTCTTAGCGCTGGAGATAAGGTTAAGGTAGTTGTTGAAAGAGACGGTTCTGATAAGACAGTTGAAGTAGAACTGATCACATCTGCGTCTTCTTCCAGCTCAGATGGTCAGAGCGGTGCAACTGCAACACCTAGCTCTACACAGAGCAGTGATGATTCATTGAATGCATAAGCGGAAGGGAAACAGAAATGTTTCCCTTGGTGAATAGCAGAAGTTAACGCTACTTTGGACAAGTCATTGCAATGAAAGGCAATGAAAATGAAACAGCAGTCAGG
>JBFLGD010000026.1:0-19793 GCA_041859965.1 Bulleidia sp.
CCACGGGTTCTGGTATCACCGGCGGTCTGATTATCGCAATCATGCTTTTCTCTAAGAGAGACGATTACAAGGCAATTGCCAAGCTTGCTATCCCTTGCGGAATCTTCAATATCAACGAACCGATTATCTTCGGTATTCCAATGGTAATGAACCCACTGCTTGGCATTCCATTCTTCTTAGCACCAATTGTCTGCGTGGCTCTTGGCTACTTAGCAACATACATTGGACTCTGCCCAATCATGGTAGTGGATGCTCCATGGACAACACCAGTTGGTATTCTCGGCTGGCTGGCTTCAGGCGGGCACATCATGGGCGGTATATGTCAGATAGTCATCATTCTTGGTGCTTCTACGCTTGTTTATTCACCGTTTGTTATTGCAGCGAACAGGCAGGTTCCTGCCAACGCTGAGACAGCTGAAGCTTAAGCTGCGTAATAGCAAAGAATCATTCTGTCTCCTGCAACAGGCAGAATGAAGATAGTATGATCAATGTATTGTTTATATGAAATCCCTTTTCAGAATCGCATTGATAAACTGTCTAGAAAGTACCGGCCGTCATTCTGAAGACTGGTACTTTTTCTATGGTATGTAACACATGCATGCACGTGCTCCTGAATGAAGCCGCAATAAAACCCTCCAGACTGAGTGTTAAGAGTCTGGAGGGTTTGCTGTGATGTTCTGATGAATACTTCTTTATATATTCTCAGTTGTTCTCTGAGAAATCATCATATACACGAGAGACCGGTGTATGGTTCTCGATAGCATCAATGGTATTCGCCAGCATTCCGGCAATAGACAGTACAGTAATCTTTGTTGTCTTTGCCTTCTTCTCATCCGAAAGAGGAATAGTATCGGAGATAACAAGTTCCTTAATAACAGAACCTTCAATCTTTTCAATCGCATCTCTAGAGAAGATACCATGAGTGATACCTACATATACATCCTTGGCACCATGATCCTTCAGGATCTTGCATCCAGCAACAAGTGTGCCGGCTGTATCACAAATGTCATCAATGACAATGCATGTCTTTCCGTTTACATCGCCAATAACGTTCTGTGCCTCTACCATATTAGGCTTAGGTCTTCTCTTATCAATAATTGCAATGGTCGCATCAAGGATGTCTGCCAGTCTTCTGGCTCTGACAACTCCGCCATGGTCCGGGGATACTACAACGACGGAATCCTTTGCGAAGTTCTTCTGCTTGAAATACTGTCCGATCATAGGACCTGCTGTCAGATCATCGATCGGGATATCAAAGTATCCCTGGATCTGTGAAGCGTGCAGATCGAATGTAATAACACGGTTTGCTCCTGCTGTCTGCAGAAGGTTTGCTACAAGCTTTGCTGTAATAGGCTGTCTCGGAGCTGCTTTTCTGTCCTGACGTGCATAGCCATAATAAGGCATAATGACATTGATCTCACCGGCAGATGCGCGCTTGCATGCATCAATGCATACAAGGACTTCCATCAGGTGCTCAGTAACAGGTGTGCAGGTAGACTGAACGATGAATACCTGTCTGCCTCTTACAGATTCCTGCGGTTCAACGAGAATTTCCCCGTCTGCGAAGTGTTCGACCTTGATCTTTCCCATGGGAAGACCAAGCTTTTTACAGATGGATGCAGCCAGATCAGTACTTGAAGTCAGAGCGAATATGACAGTGTCTTTAACCATTTTTTCCTCTTTCCTTTACCATATCGGATGTATACGGCATTTTTTCACGGTTCTAGTTTACAATAATAGGCATATTTTTCAACCTTTAAAGCTAAGGAAAAACAGGAATTACTAATAATGTAATGGATCCAACTCATCTTCTGTCAGTATTTATGATTCAAAGCGTGCTTTCTCTATATTGTCCTGGCATTCTATATCCGATCGCTGCGTTTTCCTGACTGACAGTCAGGAAAGAAATCTGTTTTTCCTATTTTTCTGTTTCCGTCTTTTCCCACTTTGCTGTTTTCATAGCGCCAAGGAACAGGAAGACGGTCATTGCCAACGAGATAAGATCAGCAGCCGGCTGTGCCCATACCAAACCATTCATGCCAAGCAGAGCTCCCATAATGAATACCAGAGGAATATAAACAATACCCTGTCTGCATACAGATACAATCAATGACGGCATCGCAGCACCCAATGCCTGCATTGCATTAACAAGTACATAGTAGACACCGAACAGCCAGGCCGTTGACAGCATGATCCTTGAGAACAGAACACCATATTCCAATGCGGACTGATCACTCAGAAACATCTTCACGATCTGCGGTGTAAATACAAAACAGGCTGCAGTCAGCACTGCGCACAAACAGAGACCAAAAATGGTTGAAAATTTCAGTGCTTCCATAAATCTCTTCCGATTTTTCGCACCATAGCAGTACCCAAGAAGCGGCTGAATTCCCTGCCCGACGCCAATACCAAGCAGAGTAACAATCATAATCACCTTGGCAGCCACTCCATACGCTGCCACGGCCATATCACCATAGCCCGCCATCCGGCTGTTGGTAATCATCTGAGAAACACTCATCAGAAGGCTTCCAAGTGACGCAGGTATGCCTATTGCCAACACCCCTTTGCATATACCATCCTTCATACTGAAATCTTTCAGATGAATGCTTAATGCTGATCTTCCCGTCCAGTAATAGATGAGGTAATAGAGTGCTCCGGCAGCGTTTCCTATCACTGTAGCAATTGCAGCACCAGCAATATCCCAATGCAGGCCCAGTATCATAATAGGATCCAAAATGACATTCAGAAGGTTGCCTATCAGTGTGCCTCCCATAGCAGCAGTAGATTTTCCTTCTGCACGCACAATGTTCGTATAGCAGTTGGATATCAGTGAGAATACACCGCTGCCTGCAACGATCATTAAATAAGTACGTGTATAGTCAAACGTTTCGGGGCTTGCCCCAAGCCACGTTACGATATGATCCATAAATACCCACAGCAGTATCATGAAAGCCGCTCCAGTGGCAATGCATGCCCACATACAGAAGGAGCATACCTTCTTTGCATAGTCCTGTCTTCCTTCACCCAGTGCTCTGGAAATGACAGAAGTACCGCCCATTCCGAACAAGGTACCTAATGCCATAAAAATCAGGAATACAGGAGTAGCCAGCGACACTGCTGCAACCATGTAATCATTTCCTGTCTGACCAATAAAGAATGTATCAGCCAAGTTGTATACAAGGACCATGATCATCGCAATGACCGCCGGTATTACATTCTTCAATACCGCCTTTCCAATCGGTCCCTTAGAAAAAACTTCCGTTCCAGAATTGCTCATTTCCTTTTCTCCCCTTGTAATAGCATGCTATTATGAAATGTGAATATTAAGCTGAACGGTCTGAACCATTCAGCTTTCTGCTAACTGCTTCTCTTCTGATTATCCAGCACTCGCTGAAGCATATCCTCGAGTGATTTCTTTTCTTCTCTTCTCAATGGCTTCAATAAATTATTTTCAGCTGAACTTCTGCGCACTTCAGAATCCTCATATTTCTTTCTGCCTTTTTCCGTCAGAACAGCGGTCTTAGCTTTTCCGCCATCTTTGCTCATAGATATACGCACAAGATCCTTTTCCTGCATTCTCTTCAGAATGCCAGTGTTTGTAGGCTGAGATACGTTAAAATACGCTTCCAGTTTTTTAAATAACACCGGCTCATCTGAGTGTGCATACAGATACTCCATGTATCTGATTTGTGACAAAGTAAGACCGTTCCTTCTAAGTTCATTATTGGAGTCACGGCTTAGACCGTCATTGATCTGCTTAATAAGCAGACCGCAATGTGATGTGCTTTTCATTTCATTCACATAATAGCACACTCTTATATATTCGCATCATTTAAAATTCGGATCATTCAGTTCTTTTCTATAAATATTAGAAGTATATTCTGTTTCCATATGCCATTTCCTGAATGATGACTTTTTAATAGCTTTGAATCCGGCCTTTCTTATCATAGCATTGGAAGCAGTATTCTCTTCTGCCACCTCACATGTTATAAAAGTCCCACCGTGTCTGTGTATCCATTCTTCCATCAGTCTGACTGCTTCCAATGCATATCCATGTCTCTGCATCTTCGGTGTAACGGCATAGCCAATGTCATAAGTCTTCATATCATCGGAGGGAAACATACAGCATGTTCCTGCAGATTTTCCAGTCTTTGTGTCACATATAATCAGATAATAGCCATCTGCATTATCAGGCATTGCTTTCAATGCTTCATAGTACTTTTCGTCTGCATATTCTTTGGAAGGATCGCTCAGATACCGATTCACTTCAGGAAGGAACCATGTATCTTCAGCAAAATCTATATCTGAATTCTTCAAATCTCTTACTATCGTTTTACTGCCATGAAGTTTTGTACCTATACGCATATTCACTGTTCCTCCCTGCTGATTATCATTCAGTATCCAGTTTCATCAAACTTCTAAGTCAGATCCATTGGAGGCTGTAACTTTTTTCATCCACTGAAATGAGTCCTTCTTATATCTCTTCAAAGATCCATTCCCCTTATCATCCATATCAACATAGACAAATCCGTATCTCTTCTTCATTTCTCCAGTTCCAAGTGATATAAGATCTACCGGTCCCCACATTGTGTATCCAAAGCACGGTACATGATCAATCGTAATTGCATCCCGCATTTCTCTGAAATGATCTGCCAGGTACTTCATACGATACTGGTCATGAATACTGCCATCCTTCTCCAGTGCATCCACTGCTCCCAGCCCATTCTCTATTACAAATAGAGGTTTCTGATATCTGTCATACAGTTCATTCAGACAATAGCGGAGTCCCTTAGGATCAATTGGCCATCCCCATGGCGTTGTCTCAAGATAAGGATTGCCATCTCCTCCCATGATTCCCATTGGATCCATGGAGTTGAAATGCTCTGCACTGACTGTCGTACTGCGGTAGTAGCTGAAGCTTACGTAGTCCAGAGGATATGCAGCAATTGTTTCAAGATCCCCATCTTCTATCTTTAATTGAACATTCTTTCTCTTGAATATGTCGGCAGCGTAGTTTGGGTACTTGCCTCTTGCCATGACATCAATAAAGAAATAGTTCTCTCTGCGATGTTCATAACATGCAAATACATCTTCAGGTCTGCATGTTGCAGGATACATTTCACTCATTGCGAACATCGACCCAAACATCGCATCAGGCATATAGCCATGACCAATCTTAATTGCCCTAGAAGAAGCCACAAACATATGATGCTGTGCCTGGTAATAAGTCTGCGCATCCATCGTATGAACACCAATCTTGGAATATCCATGGATTGCATTCAGTTCATTGAATGTCAGCCAGTACTTCACTCTTCCCTTATATGCCCTGAACAGTGTTTCCGCATACTTTACATAAGCATCAATGAGATGCCTGCTGCTCCAGCCATCATATTTTCTAGCAAGATGATCAGGCATCTCATCATGACATATAGTAATCAAAGGTTCTATTCCATACTTATGACATTCATCGATCACATCACTGTAGAACTGAATGCCTTCCTGGTTCGGCTTTTCCTCATCTCCATTTGGATAAATCCTAGACCAGCATACAGAGAAACGAAATACATTGAAGCCCATCTCAGCCATTAAAGAAATGTCTTCCTTGTAATGATGATAGAAATCCACTGCCTTATGACTTGGATAATACTGGTCATCATACATTTCAGCTTCAGCGCCTTCAGGGAATGATTCAAGTGAGTTCACAGTGCCTCTAGTTCCATCCTTCAGTTTCAGAGTGATCTGTCTTTTCTTTGACACAGATCCATCTGTAACAAAATCCTGTGAGCTGATTCCTCTTCCGCCTTCTTCATACCCGCCTTCATACTGGAAGTCTGCAGTGGCCCCGCCCCACAGAAATTCTTTCGGAAATGCTTCCTTGCTGTTCATATGTTCCTCCTTTTTGAGACATATAAAGAGGCGGGACCGCATCCAATCAGCATTGGTTGCTGATCTTTGTACAAGTCCTGCCTCTTATTTACCAGTGAATAACATATCTCATTATCATTTACTGTTATTCTGTTCTCTAAACACTATGAGTGTCAAGTTCAGTGTTAGGTGTATTCAGTTTCTTCCCTTTACTGCTGTATCAGGGACAGAATATCCCGATTTCTCGGAAGATGATACTGTCTTTCCTGAAGCTGTCTTATCCTTGAATGATGCTGTGACAGTTACATCTGCATCCAGCATTGTGAAGGAGGTCTCTGCAGAAGAAGCATCTGTGAACTTTACATCCGCAGAAGATGCTGTCCAGCCTGCAAACTCTTTGCCTTCAGGTACAGAAGCACTGACTGCAACTGTATCGCCTTCATAGGCCGTGGATACTGATGCAGTTCCACCCGTCACACCAACAGTATGACTGCAGAATCTTTTCAATGCCCACTTGCTAGGGTAATAGCTGCTGCCCTCCTCATCTGCCACAAAAATCTGAACACCAGCATCCATTTTCTTCAGCTCAGCGTCAGTCACTGAAAATGGCACACCATTTTCAACCTTGTAGCTATAAGATGAGAAAGACATTGTCCAGCCAGATGTATTTCCATAATTCTGTGTTTCTTCTTCCAGCCCAGCATACACAGCATTATGATCGCCATTTTCATCCGCAATCCAGCTGTCATCCGCAATCACTACGATCAGATCCTCATCATCGGAAAGTGTATAACTTGTAGAAACAGTGAACTTTCCATCCGTTCCCCTTGTCAGCGTACAGTCCATCGGATCTATCTTCTGTGCTGCAGTAGCTTTCACTTTAACTGAAGCTGCTGATACCATTCCAAACATCATTCCGAAGCAGACTGCGAATTTTGTACTCTTGGCAATTATTCCCTTGTTCATTATGCTTCCCCTCTTTCAATGGTTCATTCAGCATAAAGCACACATGAATTCACTCGCATGACTGTGAAGAGAGTCCTAAGAGAGATCAACAAAACACGCAGCTATCAGCCTTTAAGTATATTAGCATGGTGGCAAGTGCAAAGCTGTCATTCGTGTAGTGATGTACTTTACGGTTCAACAAACAGTAATAATTCTAATAACAGTTTCTCTGACACTCAAGCATTATTTTTCACACACAGGAAACAGCTATGCCGAATAAACATATTCAATTGTTTATGATGCAGATCTTTACAGGGAAATGGAGAGCATGATTTCTTTGTTTGGATAATACTTCGCAGCCGAAATATTCTTTACCGTTCAGCACAGCTATGCTGACAGACGTTTATTTCTTCCCAGCCAGTTTCTTAAGTTCATCCAATGTAGATGCCTTCTTAGAATACAGTGTTAATGGTGCTGAAGAGGTATCGCCAATTGCGGTCAGCTTGTATCCTTGAGATTTTATCTCTGAAGCCAGATAAGCCTTGTGCTGGAATGAATTCAAATCAATTTCTCCGCTGTTCAGTGCTTCATTCGGAAGATTATATGCATCGAATATTACTAAGTCTATGTACAGACCCGAGTCTTCCTCATCCAGTACCTTCTGTACTGCCTTCCATTCATCACCGCTTCCGCAGATTCCTACTTTGATCTCCTTCTTTCCATCCTTTGATGAACTGTATCCTTCTATCTCGCTGACAAAATCATCATCCACTGTATAATCCTTGTCGTAATCAAATGCAGGCACGGAAGATCCTTTGTTCTTCTCAAGCAGATACTCTGCAACCAACTGGGACTGGAATGCTTTGACAACAGTCTTATAATCCTTGTTATCTTTGTCTTCTGTTCTGGCAACGATTGCATTGATGTATGGATTATCAGAACCTGTTTCCTGCTTTTCTGTAATCAATCCGTCTTCAGTTGGGCTCAACCCTGCTGGTACTGCATATGTTCCATTGATACAGGAAGCTCCATAGTCATCCAGTGTCGAAGCTAGTGTATTCGCTGCGGCCGGTACAATTTCAATATTGTAGATATACTTTGTAACATCCTTCAGTTCAGGTGTATATCCTGCATCCTTGTCTACTTCGATCAGGCCTGCATCAGCCAGTAAGTTAATGGCCCTTGCCTGGTTCGTTGCATCACTCGGCACACCGATCTTTACTGCTTCTCCTGAAGCAGTATTGGAAGCCGTGCTTTCTGCAGATGCAGAGCATCCTGCCAATGTCAGTACTGATGCTGCAGTCAGAATGACTGCAGATATTTTCTTTAATGTTTTCATTTATTCTCCCCTTTATGTTTATCTATGAAACAGTTCTCTGTTATATGTCTTCTTAGCAAGTGTGCTTCCGATCAGCTGGATTATGGATACTGTGATCAAAAGTACAATGACACACAGATTAACAACATCCTGGTAATGCATATTCTGTCCCTGATTGATTGCAAAGCTTCCTATTCCGCCTGCTCCTACTGCACCTGCGGAAGTTGTGAGACCGATCAGAGAGATCGCTGTAATCGTCGAAACACGGAACAGATCAGGCAGCGACTCGCGCAGATATACACGGAAAATAATTCCCATTGTTCCGCTTCCCATAGCCCTAGCGGCTTCTATCTTTCCCTCATCCACATCAGCCAGAGCGCTCTCCACCTGGCGTGTATAGAAAGGCACTGCGCCGAATACCAGAGGCACAATTGCGCCTCTGACTCCAATGGAAGTACCTGCCAGGAATCTGGATAGGGGTATCAGAAAAATCAGAAGAATGATGAATGGAATCGAACGGAATACATTCGTAATAATCTCAAATATGGTATGAACAGCCCGGCTGGGCTGTATTCCGTTTGATTTCGTTACAGTCAGTACAATACCGATTATTCCTCCAATCAGGAGCGTCAGAATACCGGCTATGAAGAACATCTGAAAGGTAGCTTCCAAACTCTCCAGAAACATATCCCAGTAATTTGCCGCATTTGGAAACCATGTCGCAAATGGTTCAGGCATTCTCGATCACCTCCGTCTTTACATCGCATGACTGCAGGTATGCGATTGCCTTATCTATTTTTTCTGCGTCACCGCTGATCTCGGCAATGATACCGCCCAGTGCATTGCTGGATATGATGTCCACATTGCCGAGAATGATATTGATATCCACGCCATACTCTCGTGAGACTTCAGAGATCAGAGCGTGTCCTACTGAGTTCTTTGTAAAAGTAAGACGTATAAGCTTTCTGTTATCAGAAAGGATTTCCTTTATATCCTTATTCGTCAGCAGCTTCTTAATATTTCCTAATGGTGAAGAGCTTTCTACAAATTTCTTTGTGATAGACTGCTGCGGATCAGCAAATATGTCATAAACATTGCCTTCCTCCACAACACTTCCATTCTCCATAACTGCCACACGATCTGCTATCTCTCTGATGACTGCCATCTCATGTGTAATGATGACAATCGTCAGTCCATATTCCTGATTCAATTTCTTTAATAATTGCAGAATGGATTCTGTCGCATCTGGGTCCAGTGCCGAAGTAGCTTCATCGGAGAGAAGTATCTTTGGAGAATTGGCCAATGCTCTAGCAATTGCAACTCTCTGTTTCTGTCCTCCTGAAAGCTGACTTGGATACACATTTCTCTTGTCCTCCAGATCCACTAAATGAAGAAGCTCATCCACTCTCTTCTGTATCTTTTCTTTAGGTGTGCCTGTGTGCTTCAATGAGTAGGCAATGTTGTCATATACGGTACGCCTGTCAAAGAGATTGAAATGCTGAAAGATCATACCTATGGAACGGCGCAAAGCACGCAGTTCCTGTTCTTTCACCTCCCTCTTCCTGCCATCTTTATTCAAATACAGTTTTCTATTCTCAGCAGTGATCTTTCCAAATCCACTGATTGATATAGATCCGCTGTCAGGTCTCTCCAGAAAATTAATACATCGGACCAGGGTGCTTTTTCCTGCACCGGAGTAGCCGATCACGCCATATACTTCTCCATCCTGTATATTCAGTGAAACATCATTGACCGCATGTACCTCACTGTCCTTCAGAACGAACTTCTTGTTCAGACTGTCTATCTCTATCATGGATCCTTCCTTTCATTTCACTTCCAGATATCTCTTCAGTTCTTCTATGTATTTTTCTGCAATGTCAGAAAGAATAGCATGTGACTTGGTGATATACCCTATCTGCATCAGGGCATTTGGATTCTTTCTGTCTGACTGGTAAGGTACTGCCACATAATCATTTCCATTCAGTTCCTTACTGATGATTCCAGAGCACAAGGTATATCCATTCAGCCCTCGCATCAGATTGAGCATCGTTGCGCGGTCATTTACCTTGATTGTTCTTGGATACTGGTTCTGGGTAAGTATTTCTTCATTCAGATAGGAGCAGCCTTCCTCCCCCTGATCAAAGCTCATATTCGGATATGCCTTCAATTCTTCATAGGCAATCGATTTTCTTAACGCAAGAGGATGTTTCTTATAAAGGTATACGAAGGCATGTACCTTGATAAGAGGATGAAATTCCAGGTGGCTTTCATGAAGCAGTTTCTCAAGATACTTCCTGTTGAATTCGGAAAGATACAGTATCCCTACTTCACTGTTTGAATTGCCTACATCATTGATAACGTTCTTTGTCTTTGTTTCACAGATCTCCAGATCATACTGATCGGCATCACACTTCTTGACTGTCTCAACGAATGCCTTTGTCGCAAAAGAGTAGTGCTGTGTGGACACCTTGAATTTTCTTCTGACTTTTTCCGCAGAACTGTATTCCTCCTTCAGCAGTTCATACTGCTGGTAAAGCTGTCTAGCACGAAGAAGGAAATCCTTACCTTCATTCGTGAGAGAAACACCTCGATTGGTACGGTTGAATATTGTGATATGCGCTTCTGCTTCCAATGCCTGAATTGCACTGGTCAGCGCAGGCTGTGATACATACAGTTTTTCGGCGGCCTGATTCAGAGAACCGCATTCAGATACTGTCAGTACGTAGTAGATCTGCTGCAGTGTCATAGATCCTGCTCCTTCTGGTGCAGAACATGCTGTGCGTGATCTTCCTTCACTTCGGCAAGCAGAGAAGGATTCTCCAGCAGATCCAATGCAGTATATGCCAGGACCTTTGCACCAAGACCAATAGAATTCAGTCCCTTCTCGCTCTTAGAGGCTTCAACAAATTCCTTGGAATGTCCTGCAATCTTTATATCGCTGATAGAGATCATCGGCTGTATTGTAGGGACCTTCTGCGATACATTTCCTACATCGCTTGAACCAGGTTCTATCACATCCGGAACATGTGTGATCTTCTCTCCGAAGAGATTTAAATTCTTCTCATACAGTGCATCCAGAGAAGGTGTCAGAACCATGTTCTCGACAAGATTCTGATAGAGCTGTATAGAGCCAGCGCATCCTGTCTGCAGGGCAGCCCCCTTTACGATGTTCTCCACTTTTCCATAGAGCTCATGAAGCGTATCAATATCCGCAGCACGCAGATAGTATTTAGACTTTGTATAGTCGGGTATTACATTCGGTGCAAGTCCGCCATCTACGATCACACCATGGATACGTATACGGTTGGAAAGCTGCTGGCGCAGCACCGAGACTGCGTCATATACAAGGATCTGTGCATCCAGAGCATTGATACCGTCCTGCGGATTGCCTGCCGCATGTGCAGACCTTCCATGGAATTCAATATCTACCGGTGCACATGCGTAATTTCTTGAACTGAGATAATGCTGTGCAGATCCGCCAGGATGTGCACACAGGGCAGCATCCACGTCTTCAAAGTATCCTTTCTTCACAAATGACCCCTTCGCGCTGCCCTGTTCGCCTCCCTCTTCTCCAGGTGTTCCATATACTCTTACTTCTCCGCCCGTTTCCTCTATCACCTGTTTTAGGGAAGCTGCTGCGAGTGAACTGGTCACACCGAATAGATTGTGTCCGCAGCCATGTCCCAATCCTGCAAGTGCATCATATTCTGCAAGGAACACAATGACCGGTCCCTTCTTCGCTGCTTTGTAGGAAGCAGAAAATCCTGTGCGGTGTCCTGCTGCAGGCAGCTCTACTGTGAAGCCTTCCTCCTTCAGTTTCTCTGACAGTGTCCTGCTGGCAAAGAATTCATAGTTTGATACTTCTGGCTTATCGTGAATTGCCAATGCAATATCCTGATACTCCTTGAGTGAATGATCTGCATAATTTGCGATTGCTTTTCTTCTGTCTGTCATAATTTCCCCTTCTTCTCTTTCATAAGAGCCTAAATAAAAACACCCGCGTTTCTATATGCGAGTGTTCAAGTCGTTAATCAATACATGCACAAAGCAGGATCACATGTTATTACAGCCTTGACCGCTCTTTATCCTATTGCACATGCACATCATCATATTTGTCTTAGCTGTATACATATTCGTTCCCTCCTGATTGATTAACATTCTATTCTGTTTCAGAATTATGGCAACTGTAAATTCCTGATAGTCAGTCATAAATGAAAACTATAGCAAAGAAAAAGCAGGGAACAGTGTTCTGTGAATATGCATTGTTCCCTGCTTATACTTGCAGCACTTTATTTTCTTAATTCATTCCACTTCTGTGAGAATGATTCTCTGTCATTTCTGTACTGATTGAACAGTTCCGGTGTGTATCCTGTTACTGCTCCAGGCAGTTCTTTGGATAATGTCTCTAAAACAGCATCAATATTATTCTTCGCTGCTGTGAAGGTATATGTATTTCCATTGGAAGCAGCCATCTTGAATGCAAAGGTATCTCCTGTCGGAATGAAGCCATACATCTTATGATGTGTAATTTCCTTATAAATCCAGACGATATCCCATGGTCTGTATATCCTGCTGTACTTTCCATCCTGAAACATGACGTATTCATCGTTTACGTAAATTCCATTTACCGGAGCCGCTGTATGATAGAACTCACTGATCTTCCTGTATTCACCATTCTGATCAGGGAAGGATGTAATAAACGCATCCAGATCCTTCTGGTAATAGCCTCTCAATGCTCTGATGAGCTGGAATACAAACACCATAACAAGAAGCAGGCCAAGTCCAAATACAATAAATACGGACAGAGGAGTGCTGTCACCGATGCATCCAACCTTCAGTACATATGGAGCAAAAGTCTGTGTATCGCTTCCATCGGCGCCAAGCTGGTTCAGATAGTCCTGATAATACTGCTGTTCCTCACTGCTCATCTTTACAATTGTTCCGGAAACATGGAATGCCGGATTGATTGTGTAATTCGAATTATCATAATTGCTGTAGCAGGATTCCAGCGCCGCTTCATACGCATCTATCTGATTCTTTGGGATCTCAACTCCAATGTAGCCATTGGAGCTGCCAGGAAATATGATCATTGACACGGACTCAGTATCCTTTTTAACATCATCTTTATAGCTGGCTGTTTCCATGTATTCCCCATACAGATAGTTAATGTTACCCTCAACATATGAACCTTCCATATCGAGTGAAGTGACTTTCTGCAAATCAGATGGATGCAGCATCTTTGGAGCATACTGGATTCCACTTATACAGATAAGCACAGCTCCGGCAATCAGGAAAAGAAATGTTGTTGCTACTGTATGACGTATGCTCTTTCCCTTTAATTCCTTCATCAAGTCAATCATAATAAATCCCCCTGTTGTGAACTGACTGACTTATTATACCGTTACAGGCAGAGAAACCACTAATACATCCTATTAGTCATTCACTTAATGAGAGGAAATCCTTAGCAAAAAACATGCTCAATATCTGTCCAAATACTCTGAAATGCTACATGCAATAAATTCTGGTTTTTTATCGCCGATAGTTAAATATACTTTCCCGGATTTGTCCTGCCAAATGACAATATCATCGATTCCTGTTTGTTCAACAACATACATAAACGTAGTTGAGCTTGCTCTGCCCATTCTTTCAAGTTTAGTAACAGAAACAACATTCACTCTATCGGGTGAGCACAGTCCAGTTAATTCATGTCCGTCGATTGCCGCTTCACCATATTTTTCAAGATACTCAATATATTCATTTGAAAACATTGTACCTAATGCTTTTTCGGCCTCGTCAATCATTTTCCTTGTTACCGTTTTCTCTGGTAATGGAGTTCTCGAGTTACCGATCTTTTCAAACAAATCAGCCATACATTCACCATTCCAAGCATTGAATTGCATAATCCTGCCAAAATTTTTCTTTAATAGAAGAAAAAGCGCCTCTATCTATTTCTGATGTTTTACCCATAATATTTAGAATTTTAGAATTGCCCATGTGCTGAGATTGCGTAAGAACAGCTAATGTTCCATCATTGCACTGATCAATATGATGAAGCTGATAAGGCAAGTCGGTTGAAGGGTCTATGGGAGCATATCCTTTTTGCATTCTAACTAGATTTGATATCTTTTCTCCATTTAACTCGCTCACATAGGCATAATCAATTTTTGGTACCAGCGCCAGCTTTCCACTGACCATTTTTGCTGTTAGACCTGCATCACGATAGACTCCATATTCATCCATACTTTTAAATTGTTTGATAATACTAAGTGGATAATGACTTTCCTTTTGTATTTCTGCGGCTTCAGAAATAGTCAGCCCTTCGTTTGTAGATGACTGCAATCCAATTGTTTCAGATAGGCCACCAGAAACAGCTCCAACAATTGCTCCCCATGCATAATCTTCACTTCCTTCTAAAGCTGCAGATATCATTGCTTCCCCAGTATCCCCGGTTTCTATTTTTTTACTGACGCCCGCAAACAGCGCACCTATTCCACCACTCGTCAAAGCCATTTTCGCAGCTGACTTTGCGGAAGCAGAAAATATCATACAGATTGCAGGTGCATCCGCCGCTCCTGCAATACATGACACTGTCACGCAAAACAATATAACTCCAGACCCTATTGAAACATTCTTGATGATTTTATCAAATTCTAAATTGGTTTGTTTGCCTTCATACTCTATGGCTTTGGTTTTATAGTTGTCATCAACTGTAAATACATACTTTTTATCACCGAATTGTTTTTCGAGTTCAGAGGGAGTATATCCAAAGAACACATTTTCTTGTGTATTGTAATTAACTTCCTGTAAATATTCTTTTGAAAGATATATTCCATCAATACTATTAACATAGTATTGATCACTATTTAAATTATCTATTGCATTAATATAAATATTATCTTCTATATATTTGAGTGTATCTTCATCATTCAAATCGGTAAGTTTTTCGCCAAATTCATTATCATATTGTTTTGAAGTATTACATACAGGTGTCGGCAATTCAATCACGCTCGAAGAAGTAGAAAGATCCTTAGAATCCGTTATACTTAAGTTTATCGAATCAGAAGAACTACACCCTGTCATTATGAGAGTTGCAGCTAAGATCAGAGGCAAAATGTTTTTCATTATTATTTGGCCTCTTTGTCTTTCTTACCTTGTTTTGCAATTTTCCTTCTGTTATATATGACAAACCAAATGCAGGCAATGGTGGCAAGACATGCAAAAATTATTTGCAAAAGATTTTCTCGTACAATTCTTATCAGGGAAGTCGTTGCTTTAGATGCATCTGAAGTATCCTCCGATTCCGAGCTAGAAGAAACATTGGCCGGATACGAACTCGTCTCAGTTTGTTCATTCGACAATTTTAAAGTTCCATCATTTTCAATATTGTAACCGTCTTCCATTTTTTGCCGAATATCTGCAATATCATATCCTTTACTTTCTTTGTATTTTGCATATGCAGTCAATAATTTATTAGTTCCAACATAAATTGTTTTTACTGTTGGTTCAGAAATTTGATTCTTTGTACTAGTAATAGTATAAATGCCTTCCTCTTCGTACTTATCACCATCTTTTGCTATCTTGTTAAAACGTGTATCGCAATCCTCAATAAGATCATTGTCCATATCATTCAACACTTCTCTTTTAACTTCTATGTTCAGATAATCAGAATTGGCCGTTGATATTACAAAACCATTTTTGGTTGATGAACCACTATATAGTTCCGATCCTACATTTCCTTCGTCATTCAATTCTCTCAGGAAAAACATATTGTTTGAATTTTGCACTGAAAACGAGCAATGAATTCTATAATCGTTATATTGTGAATATTTTAAAAATAACATTTTCTTCTCTGTTTTTATTTCATAATCAAGGTAAACGTCATAATCCCCCTCTTCATTAATTTCAATACCGTCATCCAAACTATTACCATCATTTGCAATTTTTTTGAGATAGCTAGTATAAATCTGTGGCTTTTCTTCGTTATTGTGAATGTTAGAATGCTTTATAAACAATGTCCCATAGCCAAAACCATTTTCTGGCGTGTCTTGACCAAGCTCATTATCATAACCGTCTGTATCATTGCAAATGCTCATTGAAGAATCATCATTCAATTTTGATATGTTTTTTTGGTCTAGATTGAAGTCCAATCGAATTTTATCTCCGCTGTTTTTTAGGAATATTGGAGATTCTCCTTCAAGATCAGTGCCTGAAAAGCCAGACACAACAAATTCTCCTAAGCTCCACCCCCAATGCGGATTTCCCTTGGTGATTTTTTCTGTTTTTGAATATCCAGTATCTTTGCCAGCATCCATAGGATCTGAATCAAGAGTATATGGATTACTCTTGTTTTCTTCTGCCACTATCGGACAGAAACACGATGATACAATTGCTATACAACATAAAACATTAAGTAACTTATGCTTACTCTTCATAATCCCCCCACAAGTAGATTTAAAATAGTTTCACAAAGACAGTAACAGATATAAAACCTGTTTAAATAGCTTTATATTCAATCCGCACAGAAACATTTTCAATACTTATATGCAGAAAAATAGCATTGAACTACATTCAAACTAGATCTAGATAAAGTACATATTTCTTCATTCATCATCCTTGTTATGCAATATATCAAGACATACTATATTTGTTATTTATTCATATTATCATGACAGATTCTGTTTTAACAAATTCTATTACCAATTTGCTTAAAATGGGTTTGAATTTACCGACTGGCAAAACGTATATTGCCCCATTCTCCCTAAAAAATATTATTACATACCAACTCATATTTTTGCATATTTACGTGATTCATATAAACAAATATAAAACGCATAAAGATGAGTCACAATGTATGACTCACCTTCTCAAATTCATGTCCTATCGTTATAGTTCGATAATAACAAAATTGCCAATTCTTATACATTCAATCCATATTGGCATGCTGTTTTCGTTGCTTCTGAATTCTTCACAGATCCTCTCTTCATTTTCATAAATATATTGATTAATGAAGCTGCCTAATTTCAATACGTAAATTGAAACTTACACAGCTCGCTTAACAATGTTGGCATTTAAAGTCTCTCTTTAATCTGCTTATAAACTCCATTTCCATCCAGCTCATACTTTTCAAGCAGAGCATTTGCTTCTCCGCTCTCTGCGAATCTGTCACGAATACCAATCCTATGTATTTCTCTTGGGCATCTCTCACCAGCAATTTCCGAGATCATTCCTCCAAGACCGCCGACAATATTGTGCTCCTCTGCAGTAAAGATCATTTCATGATTCTGCAGTACATTTACTATGCCCTCTTCATCACATGGCTTAATTGCACATACATCTATAACAGTCAGATCTATGCCATCCTCTTTCAGTCTTTCTGCTGCTTGCAATGCCATAGCGACCATAATACCTGTCGCAAAGCATGCAATTTTCTTTCCTTTGTGTACGATTTTGATCTTTGAGAAATCAAATACTGTTCCTTCAGAGTAAACATCCATAATGCCGCTTCTGCTAAGTCTTACATAGCACGGATTCTCAGTTCCTGCGACATATCGAATTAATGCAGCTGTCTCTGCTGCATCGCATGGCACATATACTTCCATTCCAGGTATTGTACGCATCAATGCAATATCCTCTATCGCCTGATGTGAGACTCCGTCTTCTCCTACTGTAATGCCACTGTGAGTTCCGCATACTTTCACATTCAAATGTGGATACGCAACACTGTTGCGTATCTGTTCCCACGCTCTGCCTGCACAGAACATTGAGAATGTACTGGCAAAAGGAATGTATCCACTTGCCGCAAGTCCTGCCGCATGCCCGATCATATCTGCTTCCGCAATACCCATATCAAAGAATCTGTCCGGTGCATTCTTTCTGGCCATTGCAGTCTTTGTACTTCCAGCTAAATCAGCATCCAGAACAACGATCTTCTTATTCTCCTTGACCAGTTCAGCCAGAGTTTCACCATATGCCTCACGTGTTGCCTTTGCCATCTTACTCTGCCTCCAGTTCTTCAAGAGCCTGTTTCAGCTGTTCTTCATTCGGTGCTTTGCCATGCCATCCTGCCTGATTCTCCATAAAGGAAACACCCTTTCCTTTTACTGTATGTGCAATGACCGCCGTAGGCACTCCTTTAGTTGCGGATGCTTCCTTGAATGCTGCTCGCAGTTCATCAAAGTCATGTCCATTCACATTGATCACATGCCATCCAAACGCCTTGAACTTTTCATCCAGTGGATTCGGTCCAATCACATCATCTACATTTCCATCGATCTGCAGGCCATTGGAATCCAGTATCATGCAGAGATTATCATTCTTATAATGATGTGCTGCCATTGCGGCTTCCCAAATTTCTCCCTCTTCGCTTTCTCCATCTCCAACGAGGCAGTATACTCTGTGGCTGTTTCCAGATAGTCTGTTCGCCATTGCCATGCCATCTGCAGCAGCCAGTCCCTGTCCTAATGAGCCGGTGCTCATATCAACACCAGGAACATAGTTCATATTCGGATGTCCCTGCAGCTTTGAATTAATCTTTCTGAATGTCATCAGTTCTTCTTCGGGAATGATTCCCTTTTCTGCCAATACCGCATATAAAAGAGGAGATACATGTCCCTTGGACAGTACAAAACGGTCTCTATCCCAGCTGTCAGCATTTTCTTTATTAATATCCATCACTTCAAAGTACAGTTCTGTAATAATATCAGCAGCACTCAAGCTTCCGCCTGGATGCCCGCTCTTAGCATTTGCTACTTCCTTCAGTACATTCATGCGAATATGCTGTGCATGTTCCTTCAATATTTCATTATTCATTTCATTCTTCCTATTGACCGCTGTCAGCTGTTTCATATTCTGCGCAGAAAGCCTGTATTGATACTTTCTGCTTCTTCAGATCAGAGCCAAGAACACTGTATGGAACGGAAAGGCGAATATGTTCCTTCCCAATCCCAAGATCCACCATGCACTGAAAGATATTCCCTCTTGTAACAATACGAATATCCTTTAGCGGGATCCTGAAGCCGCCGCTCGTCTTCAATACATCCAGTGAGCTCAATGTAACAATCATCAGGTGCTTCTCTGTAACACCAATGTAGCAATTCACATTTGAACTTCCGATCTTTGGTCTATTCCTATCTACACAGTATGAAAACAATGCCGGTGTCGCAGACTTCATACTCCCAAAGAACATCTGTCTGTATTTCTCATCCTTTGGAAGGATTGATGTTAACTTATTCTGCATAGCATCCTGATGGACCGACAGCACAAATACTGACATAAGCAGTTCCTTTCTTATTTCAATCCAGCAGCAGCTTCTGCAGCTGCTGTTTCATATATTGTTCCTCTGCAGTTCTTCTCTGCTCTGTTCAGATAGTCTGCTGCAGTCTTTCTGTCATTCTTATAGGAATACTGAAGACCGAGCATGTACTGAAATATCCCCAGCTGTACAGCTGCCGGTCCTTCCGTATCCCCTATCTGATCCACCTTCTGTTTAATCTCATTGATGTAGCTGCTCTTATGCTCTGCCAATATGTCATACAGCATCTGCATATTATGCAGAGAAGGATTCTCTTCCTTTGAATGCTTGATGCTGTTCAGCATTTCAGAGGCTCTGTCATACTCCTTGATATCCATATAGAAATAGAATCCTTTTTCCGACACAGCATTCTTC
>JBFLGD010000027.1:0-19214 GCA_041859965.1 Bulleidia sp.
ATTTCTACTTTCTGTTCATATGCCCGCTTCATAAGAAAACCCCTCCAGTTGTTGTCCAACTTTCGGGGTTCACTTCAGATATTCATCACCCGCTGCTTTCATCTGTTATAAAATCAATTCAGCTTATTAAGCCTTGTCTGCAGAACCAAATGCACCGCAGAGCTCAACAACCTTCTTTGTGATAGCTTCACAGCCCGGCTTCAGAAGTTTACGAGGATCATATCCCTTGCCTTCCTTGTCCTTGCCAGCTTCAATATACGCACGTGTAGCAGCAGCGAACTCAAGCTGCAGTTCAGTGTTGATGTTAACCTTGGATACACCAAGAGTAACAGCCTTGTGAACCTGTTCAAACGGAATACCGGATCCGCCATGCAGAACCAGCGGTTTGCCGTTGACAGCTGTATTGATCTCATCAAGACGGTCAAAGTTCAGTCCAGCCCAATTAGCCGGATATACACCGTGGATGTTTCCGATTCCTGCAGCGAGGAAGTCTACGCCCAGATCAGAAACCTTCTTGCACTCTGCTGGATCAGCCAGTTCACCAGAAGAAGTAACACCATCTTCAGTTCCGCCGATTCCACCGACTTCGCACTCAACAGAGATTCCCTTTGAATGTGCAAGAGCGATGATTTCCTTGGACTTTGTGATGTTCTCGTCGATCTCATAATGAGAACCGTCAAACATTACAGATGTGAAACCCGCATCGATGCAGGCCTTGGCACCTTCATATGTGCCATGATCCAGATGCAGAGCAACCGGAACAGTAATGTTCATAGACTCATACATATCCTTGACCATATCTGCTACAAGTTTGAAGCCGCACATGTACTTGCCTGCGCCCTCAGATACCTGCAGAATAGCCGGAGACTTTGCTTCTTCGATTCCTGCAAGAACTGCCTTTGTCCATTCAAGATCGTTGATGTTGAAGGCAGGAATTGCATAATGGCCCTCATGAGCCTTGTTAACCATATCTTTTGCTGATACTAAACCCATATTGTTATTTTCCTCCTATTAGGTACATCATATTCTAGTCCTTTTTCCGATACATGAAAAGCTAAACACAAAAGAAAAAGAGCCTTTCTCAGCTCCAATTCTGCGTTTTATTTCAATTGTCGAAAGCGTCGTCGCCTGTCGGCAGATCCAGACCGCTCTTGTCCAGCGGTTCATCGTCATCATCGTCATCAGCATCCATGTCACTTGTGTTTACATGGATCTCATCGAACTTGCGGCGATTGCGCAGATCCCACTTGTTGTCTTCCAGTGATGCAAATCTTGAATCAAGCATCAGCTGTGAATACAGCTGACCTTTCTTTCTTCTCTGCTGCTCTTCGGGAATCTTCATCTGCTTTGCTACATCTTCCCAAAGCTTTGAAAACTTGACTTCTTTTTTTCTTTTGGACAGGCAGTCAAATGCAACGTCTGTCATACTCTGTGAATATGTCATCTACACTCCTTGATTCGTTTGAATCGCATTGGAAACACAGGCGATTCAAGTCCCCATTTCTTTTCAATGCATGCATATTATGACAGTGACCCCTCGATGTCAATACCTGTTGCACAAATCGTCGAAATCATCTAATTTCTATTTCCCAGTTCAGTATCTGATGCAAAACCTCTTCATCGCCCGATATTATGCGATATTCGACTTCCCATTCTTCATCAGTACGATGAAAAGCTATCAGTTCATTCGTCATGATCATTTCACCATAAATACTGTTTACATGGCTTTCTCCGTTATTTTTCTTACTTAATGAAGTCACGGATGACACTTCACCGATACGTTCCAGCTGGATGCAGTCATCATCAAAAGAAACAGAATTTCGATACCCTTTTTCACTGTCCGGGTATAAAAGCCTGTTTCCATTCAGAAGCGCATCGCCCTTTGCAATGATCCTTTTCTTTCCAGTTATCAGATCATGTGCAGTGCACGTTATAAATACCTTCACAGGATCTCTCCTGGGAAGAATACCTTGTTGTCATCATTGGAAGGTCCGTGGATCAATGAATAGACAATATTGGAAGCATTGCTCAGATCCTCTGTACGCCCGTCCCTCATCAGTACCCAGATATTGTCATGTGACGATCCGTCATATGGAATGTATGGAGACTGAGCCACATCATCTCTGCCCCAGTAGTATTTCAAATCATAGTCCTGTCTGCGCAGTCTGCCGCGCAGAGTTCTATTCCCGTTCGGTGTACTGTCAGCATATTCAAACAGTCTTCTATCTCTGATTCTCTCTGCCAGATCTCTGACAATAGGATCCTTATGCTTTGTCAGGCAAAGAAAAGCATATCCGCATGCCATTTCATCCAGTTCAAAATATGCATTCAGATCAATCTTTCCGCCTTTGATAACCGGATACAGAACACTGCATACAGAAGCATCCTTTTTTTCAAGACCAAGGTCTTTCAATCTTTTGAACAGCATATGCAGAAGACACTCATAGCTTCTCGCCACCGGATGATAATAAACCTGCCAGTACATGTGATATCTAGCCATAATGTAGTTTTCCACTGCATAGACACCGCTCTCCTTAATCAGAAGCCGGCCATCACCCACACGCATCGTACGCAGTATTCTCTCAAGATCAAATTCACCATAAGTAGTGCCAGTAAAATATGCATCCCTTAAAAGATAGTCAAAGCGGTCAGCATCCAGCTGTGAGGATATCAGCTGCGAAAGCAGCGGATTCGCACTGCGGTGACGGATGACGTCTGCCACCTCTCCCGACAAACCAGGTTCACAGTCTTCCAGTATCTTTGTAATCTCTGTATTCTCTTCAATAATGCGGCATGTATACTCTTCGTGGCTTGCCTTTACAACATCCTCAAACGCATGGGAATACGGTCCATGTCCAATATCATGCAGGAGACCTGCAAGCATGACAACCGTCTTTTCATGATCTGTCAATGCAGCTGCCAGTTCACTGTTTTCAGTGACCATTCTTCTCACAATCTCATACACGCCCAAAGAATGACCGAACCTAGTATGCTCAGCCCCGTGATATACCATATAAGCCCCGCCAAGCTGTTTAATCCTTCTCAGTCTCTGAAACCAGGCTGAATTGATAATATCCCAGACCACCTGCAGATTCACATGGATGTAGCCATGCACAGGATCTCTGAGTACCTTTTCCTCCGGTGTCTCCTTCAGCATTATTTTCCCTCCAGAAGCACGCACGCCTGTGCGAGAACACCCTCTTCTCTGCCCACAAAGCCAAGCCCTTCTCCACGTGTTGCCTTCACACTGATGCGGTCAGTGCTGCAGTTCAGAGTACATGCAAAGTTTTCTCTCATCTGCGAAATATAAGGAGCCATCTTAGGCTTTTCGATCATGATCAGAGAATCCACATTCCCTATTCTGTATCCCTTCTGATCCATCATGGCAGCCACTTCTTTTAATATAACAAGAGAATCAGCGCCTTCCCACTTCGGATCAGTATCTGGGAAGTAATGTCCCAAATCTCCCAGGGCCAGTGCACCAAGAACAGCTTCTGCTACTGCGTGTGTCAGGGCATCCGCATCGCTGTGACCTGCAAGTCCCTTATTATGTGGAATCTCAACACCGCCAAGAATCAGTTTCCGGTTCTCTGCCAGTCTGTGAATATCACTTGATTGTCCGATTCTCATATTCTTCATCTCCTATAAGGCAGCGTCTCTCACCTCTTCCTTCTTCAGCCAATGGCTTCCAAAGTAATATGCGCCCGTCAGACACGCCGCAATCGCCCAGGTAACAGAGTATCCGTAGCCTATAACTACAATATTATGATACATATTCAATACCACCGAAAGATAGATCTGCCTGATTGCAACAAACGCAATAACACTTGTAAACATAGGGACAGAGGATCTTCCGGAAGCACGCAGTGCTCCGCTCCATACCTGATGCAGACAGAGCGTAAAGTAATACGGACACATTGTTCTTATAATAATAGCACCAGCCTGGATAACTTCCTTATTCTGGGAGAACATTCCAATACACTGATCGGCAAATATCATAACAGCAGCGCCCAGTATCACAACCGTTACAATGCTCATGATCAGTGTAGCATGGACACCTTTCTTTACTCTTTCATATTTGCCAGCGCCAAGGTTCTGCCCGACAAAGGTTGTTACAGCCAACGCAAAACTGTTTACCGGCAGTCCCAGGAAGTTATCGAACTTATTAGCACCTGAGAATCCAGCAACACTTGCGCTTCCGAAGCCATTAATGTAGGACATAACCGCAACATTCGAAACAGAAACGATCATACCCTGCAGTCCTGTAGGAACACCAATATGAACGATCTCGCCAAGAATGTGCCTGTCAATATGAAGCTTTGACAGAGTCAGCTTATATTCCTGCTTTGTCCGAAGCAGTACACCAAGGACCAATACCATACTGACTGCCTCAGAAATAATTGTAGCGACTGCAGCCCCGGCCACGCCCATTTTCAGTACAATGACACAGAACAGATCCAAGAACACATTCAGAATAGAAGAAATAATCAGAAAATACAGCGGGCTCTTTGAATCGCCTACTGCCTGCAGAATACCTGTGCCCGCATTATATATAGTCACGAACAGATTGCCTGCAAAATAGATAGACAGATATGACTCTGCCTGTGCAATGGTATCTGCCGGTGTTCCCATCCAATGCAGTATTGTTGAAGCACTCAGAACACCGACAGCGCTCAGTGCAAGTCCGAACCAAAAAGAAAAAAGGATGAACGTATGTACTGCTCTGCTTTCTTCATCCACCTTTCTCGCTCCATAGTACCGAGATACAACAACCCCGGCTCCTGAAGAAAGGCCCATGAAGAATGCAATCATAAAGTTAATGATAGGTGTGCTGGCTCCTACAGCCGCCAAAGCTGTGGATCCTACAAAGTTTCCAACAACGACTGAATCAATTGTGTTGTACATCAACTGGAAGAAATTACCCAGAAGCAGCGGAATTGAGAACAGAATTATCTTCTTATATATGCTGCCTTCCGTCATCAATCCCTTTTTTTCCATAATATGTATCTCCCGTTTCCTCAGCAATTTTATACCCTGTACTGTCATTTTCAAATATAATACATTTATGAACTTGATAATTCCTGCTTATGTATCGCAGCTGATGCATAAATTAGAAGACAGCGGCTATGAATGCTATGTAGTAGGAGGTGCAGTCAGATCTCTGCTTCTTGACCTGCCTGTACACGACTATGATCTGACCTCCAATGCACTGCCGGAACAGATGCAGAAGGTATTCGGCAGCTATCACACACTCACAACCGGCCTGAAGCATGGCACACTGACTGTTATCAATGAAAGGAAACCAGTAGAGATTACTACATACAGAAAAGACAGCGCCTATAAAGATCACCGTCATCCTGATGCAGTATCCTTTACATCTGCCATTGAGGAAGACTGTGCCCGCCGCGACTTTACCATCAATGCATTCTGCTACAGTGAATCACGCGGCATTCTTGATTTCTTTCACGGCAGAGAAGATCTCAATGCTCGTCTGATACGTGCAATTGGCGATCCTGATAAACGTTTTGAAGAAGATGCTCTGCGGATACTGAGAGCTGTACGTTTTGCAGCACAGCTGCGCTTCAATATAGAGGAAAAAACATCGCAGGCACTTCTATCCAAAAGAAATGAACTGTCCTATATCTCTATGGAAAGAATACAGGAAGAAACCATTTCATTCCTAAACGCTTCCGGATGCCCTTCCATGTTTGAAAAGTATTACGCAGTATTTGAAGTATTTCTTCCTCTGCCTTCTGCAGAGGAAGTACGCAGACATCTCTATACATGCATATACAGAAGTGCAGATGATGCCATTGTCAGAATGGCACTGATTCTTACGTTTGCGGACAATCCTTCCGCCTCTCTTCATCACCTGAAATATTCCAACGCAGACAGACAGATGATTCTGAATCTCATCTCTTTGCAGGATCATCCTCTTGAAACCAGAAAAGACATCCGCTATCTTCTGCATGATCTCAAAGCTCCTTTAGCCGCATACCTGCATTACCGGGAAGCGCTGGACGGGAAAGACTGTCACTATGTAATAAAGTACTGTGAAGAAATAGAAGAAAAGAAAGAATGCTGCCATCTGAAAGACATGAATATGAAGGGCAGCGATCTGGTGGAAATGGGGTATCAGGGAAGCAGAATATCAGCCATGCTGGAAGAATGTCTGTTCATGGTAATGGATGATACGCTTCCTAATAACCATGAAGCCTTAACTGCATATGCAAAAGGAAGGATCAGCTGATCTTTCCTTTTTTTCTACAATGTCTTCTGATAGCCAATACGCGGCGAATGATCTTTCATATATACAGTGCCGCAGGCCGTAAATCCATTTCCCTCCAGCATATGCCGCATAGCATAATTATTCTCATGCGTATCCGCTCTAAGATTATGAATTTTTTTCTCTGCTGCCAGTATTTCTCCCTGCTTCACAAAGAGGCTGGCGCATCCTTTTCCTTTATATGAAGTAAGAATGCATGTACGATGCAGAACAATATAAGGATTCTCATTCAGCCATCTTCCATTTTCAATCACTCTGTAGCACGGATCCTGCATCTCCTGAATAAAGCAGTATCCAGCTATGCTCTCCTGCTCCACAATAACATACCCGCCTTCTTCCTTTATATCATTTATGATATCTGTCTCCGCCGGGTATCCATTCTGCCACTGATCAATATGCTGAGCATGAAGAGAATTTCTTCCATCTTCTATTACGTCAAGAATCTCCTGAACATCCTGTATGTCAGCTCTTCTGATATGCATATTCCAATTATAAAAAAATCCTGCATATTCATACAGGATTTTCATAAATATTTTAGATCTTTTTGAACTGGTCTACATCAAGTACAAAGATAGTGGCTCCGCCTACCTGCACTTCTACAGGGAAGGAAGCATAGCGGCCAATATCATAGCTGGCCGTAGATGGAACGATTTCGGTACGTCTCTTTGCTTCAGAACCAATGACCTCAACACACTTGTCTACCAGATTATCATCTGTTCCTACAATCAGAGTTGTGTTTCCAGCGCGCAGAAAACCTCCTGTTGTCGAAAGACGTGTCATGTAGAAATTATTCTTGGTAAGTGCGGATGTAACCGCAGACGCATCATCGTTCGATACAATTGCAAGTATCAGTTTCATGGTTTATTACCTCCGTTTGTGAGTCTATTTTAGCATGAACTATATAACATTGTTATACATTGAAGCGGAAGAAAACAACATCCCCATCCTGCATCAGATATTCCTTGCCTTCTACCCTGAGCTTGCCGTGTTCCTTCAATGCCTGCTCAGTGCCATATTCCATCAGATCTTCATATCCATATATCTCAGCACGGATAAATCCCTTTTCAAAGTCAGTATGAATAATACCAGCACACTGCGGTGCCTTCATTCCTTCATGAAAAGTCCATGCTCTGCATTCAGGTTCCCCTACTGTAAAGAAGGTACGAAGTCCGAGCAGATGATAGGCAGCCTGAATGATTTGATCCAGTCCTGATTCCTTAATGCCCAGATCCTCAAGGAAAGATACTCTTTCCTCCTTATCCAGCCCAGAAAGCTCTTCTTCCATTTTTGCACAGATAGCAATACATTCAGACCCTTCATTAGCAGCATACTGCTTCACATCCTGGTAATAGTGATTATCCTTCGGTGAAGCAATTTCCTCATCCGACATATTTGCAACGTAGATGACCGGCTTAGCTGTCAGCAGACCGTAGTTTTTCAAATATTCCAGATCATTCTCGCTCAGATCCAGAAGACGTACTGCCTTGCCATCCTTCAGAGCAGTCTGGAACTTAGTCAATGTCACCATTTCCTTAACTGCATCCTTATCTTTTGACTGCGCCTTTTTGATGATCTTGGAAATCCTGTTTTCTACAGATTCCAAATCAGCAATTGCAAGTTCAAGATTGATTTCCTCAATATCCCTGATTGGATCAACAGAACCTTCTACATGTTCAATATCCGCATCATCAAAGCATCTGACAACATGGATGACTGCATCTGTCTGCCTGATATTTCCAAGGAACTGGTTTCCAAGTCCCTCGCCTTTAGAAGCTCCCTTGACCAGTCCTGCAATGTCTGTGAATTCAAAAGTTGTATAAATTGTTTTCTTAGGATGGAAAATATTCACAAAATCATCCATTCTGTGATCCGGAACCTCTACAACGCCTACATTCGGACTGATCGTCGCAAACGGATAATTTTCCGCTGGAACCTGACTGTTTGTGATTGCGTTGAACAACGTGGACTTTCCTACATTAGGAAGTCCTACGATACCTGCTGTTAATGACATTCAAATGCTCCTTTTCTATTCTTCAGCTGCCTTTTCGACAACTTTTTTCATTTTACGCTCAAATTCATGTCTTGGAAACATTACCACTGCACCGCATCCCTGACACTTGATCTTGATATCCGCTCCAACACGGATGATCTTCCAAAGCTTTGATTTATGACATGGATGTTCCTTCTTCATTTCAACAATATCATTCAGCCCATAATCATCCATGATGTCTCCCTTCATATGCCTTGATCGTATTTTCCATCAGCATCGTTATGGTCATCGGTCCAACTCCCTTCGGCACTGGTGTTATAGCTTCTGCAATGTCCTTGACATTGTCAAAGTCTACATCGCCCGTCAGATGTCCATCTGCTTTTCTATTAATGCCAACATCTATTACATAGGCACCTTTCTTTACATAGTCAGCTGTGATCATGCCTACCTTGCCAACAGCCACAATCAGAATATCTCCCTGTGAAGCAATCTCTTTCAGGTTTCTGGTATGGCTGTGACAGATTGTCACCGTTGCATTCTGATTTTCAAGAAGTCTCGCCACAGGTGTCCCTACCAGCTTTGACCTTCCTATTACCACAGCATGCTTTCCGTCCGGATCGCATCCCATCTTCTTCAATACTTCCATAATACCAAGCGGTGTACATGGTATGAAACTCGGTTCATTCATAAAAAATCTGCCGAAATTCATTGGATGCAGTCCATCCACATCCTTGTCAGGATCCACTTCCAGAATTGCGGCTTCCTCATCCAGTCCCTCTGGAAGCGGAAGCTGCACAAGGATTCCATCAATAGAATCATCCTGTGAACACGCTCTGACTTTGCCGTTCAGCTCTTCCTGCGTCACATCCGCCGGCAGATGCAGTGTCTTTGAAGCGATGCCAATTTCATGGCATGCTTTCTCTTTTCCCTTTACATAGGACAGTGAAGCAGGATTATCCCCTGCCAGTATTACCGCCAGACATGGAATTCTTCTGCCAGCCTGACGCAGCCCGTCTATCTTTGTCTTCATCTGCTGTTTCATTTCAACAGAGAGCTCTGTTCCATATATTACTTTTCCCATCTGTTCTACCTCTGTGTATGTATATCCTTATCTGAATCCAGAAGAATCGTAAACGGCCCGTCATTGAGCAGTTCAACCTTCATATCCGCACCGAAGATTCCCTCTTCAACATGAATACCATCACTTCTCAGACATTCATTATAATAATGATACAATTTTTCTGCCTGCACCGGTTCACCAGCATCTGTAAATGAAGGTCTGTTTCCCTTATGACAGTCCGCGTACAGCGTGAACTGAGATATAGACAGCACCTCACCATTCACCTTTTCCAGATTCAAATTTGTCTTCCCATTCTCATCTTCGAAAATTCTGAGGTTCTTTGTTTTCTCAGCCATCTTCTGTACAGTATCTTCATTATCACTGTCCTTAAGTCCAACAAGAATCATATACCCCTGCTGTATTTTTCCGTGTACTTTTCCATCTATAGCAACGGATGCATTCCGCACTCTCTGAATAACAAGCTTCATGACTGAAATTATACCAGACCCTTACAAAAGGAGACTTGATAATTGCCCGTTTTGTGACCGTCCTGTGAAAATAAGCGAATGTAATCGCTTACAATTTGGGATAAAAGTGTGAAAAGCAATCGGGGGTTGCTTTTACAGTCGCTTTTTTTATAGAATGTGTGCATGGTTAAAACGATAAAAGTAAAAGCGCTGGGTTTTATATTACCAGCCTTCGCAGCAGCAGCTATCGCCGCATCCACAATTCCAACGACTACTGTAGCCGCGGAAGGAAGCGACACGGAAGCTCCTGTCTTCGAAGTATCGACCGCAGATGGCAACGTAAATGAAACCATCAAGGAAGACGCAATTAAGCAGAGAGCTTCGGTCGATTCCAATATCAATCTTGATACGATTGACATGGAAAAGTCGACGATCGATATAAACGGTCTTGACTATAACAAGAGAGGACTTCAGTCAGTAACTCTGAAAATCTCTCTGGCTAACAAGAATGATGCAAGTTCATCACAGGGTGTCGGTTATTCCTTCGTTGTAAACAAAGCAACCGTCAAGCTGGATCTGGACAGTTCTCCTAAGCTTTCACTCGTGAGTGATGCGGTCACTGTAAACAACGGCGATACATTCAATGCCGAGAATTACATTTCCTACATCAGTGACGATTCCAAGCTTCTGCCTGCCCTTAAGGTAAACTCCAATGTCGATACAGCAACCGATGGAACATATTCTGTTACATACGACGCTGTCGATCTGGAAGGAAACACAACCGAAAAAACACTTACTGTAACAGTAGCAACCCCACAGGAAGTTATCGATCAGCAGGCGGCTGACGCAGCAGCTGCTGCTGCAGCACAGGCACAGGCTGATGCAGATGCCAAGGCTAAGGAAGAAGCAGACGCTAAGGCAAAGAAGGAAGCTGAAGACGCTGCAGCATTAGCTGCATCTGGAGATACTACAGCAACTGTCGGTCAGCAGACAAATGGTGAGAACCCATACTCAGGCGGCTGGTCCAATTGTACATGGGGTGCTTGGCAGCTTGCATACCAATACACAGGAATCTCGCTGCCGAACTTCGGCAATGCATGGAACTGGCTGTCATCAGCACAGTCCTGCGGCTACTCTACAGGCACAACACCTTCTGGAAGAGCTATTGCTGTTTATTCCCATCACGTTGCATATGTTGACTGTGTCAATCCTGATGGAACAGTAACCATTGAAGAAGGCGGCTACTGCGGCGGATATAAGAAGAGAACAGTTTCTGCATCAGGTACTGGAACACAGTCTCTGATTGGTTATATCTACTTACCGTGATCATTATCAATAAATCAGCAAAATGGATGTCCTAACATGGGCATCCATTTTTTATATACTCTTTTTCCAAACAAAAGGCTCTTTCCTAAGGATAGAGCCTCGTCATTTATTTGCCTGTCTTTATTCTCCTCAAGAGAAAACAAATCACAAAGAAGAACAGCATGACAATACTGATAATATCTATGACCTTTGTAAACATATGAACTGCCTCCTCTGCACGCAGATGTAATAGTACATGTGAATGCTTATTGATTCAATACCTGTTTTCTGCTGATGTGCAGCAATCTCATAGAATTCAGTACACATATCATAGCAACCCCTGTATCAGCTAATATTGCCATCCACATGCTGGCATATCCAAGTGCACCAAGTATCAGTACCAAAACCTTTATAGATATTGCACCATAGATATTCTCATTGGCAATAAGAAGTATATGCCTTGCACTGCGTATCGCCAGACTGATCTTGGAAGGCTTATCGTCCATGATCACTACATCGGCAGCCTCAATTGCCGCATCGCTGCCCAGTGCTCCCATTGCAAAGGATACATCTGCATTGGCAAGCACCGGTGCATCATTGACGCCATCGCCCGCAAACGCTGTGATCTCGCCTTTCTTCTTCATCTCCCGCAGAGCATTTACCTTATCTTCCGGCAGGCATCCCCCTAAAGCACTGTCCACCTTCAGTTTCGCTGCAATCTGATTGGTAATCTCCTGATTATCTCCCGAGACTATCATTACCTTCTTATTCTCTCTGTGCAGCTGTTTCACTGCTTCGCAGGCGTCTTCCTTCAGCTGATCTCTCAGTACCAGGCAGCCCTTATAAACACCATCTTCCGCAGTATATACCAGCGTACCTGCTTCATCCTCTTCTTCACAGGCGATTCTCTTATCCTGCATCAGTTTATAATTGCCCGCCAGTATCTCCTTCCCGTTCACATGGGCCAAGATACCTCTGCCTGCTATTTCTTCTGTGCTCTCTATTTCATCATCTTTGATTTTCTTTCCATATGCCTGACGGATCCCCTCAGCAATCGGATGATTGGAAAAGTGCTCAGCATATGCAGCAATCATTACTGTGTTCTCTTTATTATCTGTATGCAGGACATCCTCAAGCCCGAATTTTCCTGAAGTGAGTGTACCTGTTTTATCCAATACAACCTGATCAACTGAGGCAAGGATATCGATCACATTAGCCCCCTTTACAAGAATACCCTGTGAAGAAAGTCCACCGATTCCTGCAAAAAATGACAGCGGAATGGATATCACCAGTGCACATGGGCAGGAAATGACAAGGAATGTGCAGCCTCTGTATATACCCTCATGGAAATCTCCAGTCAGTATTCCTACGGCAATCGCTGTGATCGCCGCCAAGCCTACCACAGCAGGCGTATAATACCTGGAAAATTTGGTAATAAACTTCTCCGGTTCTGATTTGCTGCTGTCACTGTTCTCTACAAGCTCCAGTATTCTCGCTACAGTAGAATCTCCGTATTCTTTCTCGGTTCTGATTTCCAAAACACCTGTCTGATTCACTGCGCCGCTGATAACTCTATCTCCCTCATCAACGTCTCTAGGCTTTGATTCCCCCGTCAGTGAAGCAGTATCCAGTGAAGAAGCACCTTTGATGACCATTCCATCCAATGGCACTCTTTCGCCTGGCTTAACGCGGATGATTTCTCCAATACGTACTTCTTCAGGCGAGACCTGCACATATTCACCATCTCTATTGACCCAGGCACTGTCAGGACGGATATTCATCAGATCGCCAATGGATCTGCGGGATCTGCGGACCGCTAATTCCTGCAGATATTCACCTATCTGATAGAACAGCATAACACCTGCTGCTTCTTTCCAAGCGTTTAAATACATCGCTGCAAATGTCGCAATCGTCATCAGAAAATGTTCATCAAACAGCTGTCCTCTCCCAATGTTACGAAATGCCGCATAGACAACATCATATCCCAGCACTGCATACGCAGCCAAAGACAGGAATAGGCTCCAGCTGCCTTTTATCAGCATTCCCAACGCAAACAGGATTGATCCTGCAATCAGTCTGTACAGCATTGCATACGTATTCTCAGCTTTCTCTATCTTCTCTTCTTTTTTCCAGATAGAGAAGGAAGCTTCCGGCTCATCCTTTTGTACTGTTTCTCTGATCTCTTTTTCGATTCTGTCCTTTTCTCTGGCTTTTAGTACAATTCTCATCTTATCATGCATAAAATCAGCCTGACAGGATTCTACACCATCTATCTTCGCAATCTCTGCAGACAGTTTCTCGGCACATGCTGCACAGTCGATAGGTCTGACTGTATAAACATATTCCTTCAGACCTTTCTCCTGCACGGCGGTGATCACAGGATTCTTCTGATCCTCTTCGACTGCTTTCCGCATTTCCCTTTCAGCCGCATCGCTGTCTTTTTCCTCACAGATATACTGCAGCTTAGAAACAACTCCGAAGTCAAGATGACACTCCTCAACGCCTTTCAGACCGGCGATTTCCTCCTGCAGTTCACATGCACAGGCAGCACAGTCTATATTTTCAATGTTGAATCGGTATGTTTTCTTCATCTTCATTCCCTCGCTTGATCAATCATTCAACTGTTCTAACATCAGAATAAATCCGTACAGAAAATATGTCAATAATTAAATGGTATAATAAACGCATTATTGCGGAGGATTTATGATTTTGAAGACAAACTGGCATACACACACCAAAAGATGCGGACATGCGATAGGAGAGGACGAAGAATACGTACAGGCTGCCATCAAGGCAGGTTTTCATACACTCGGTTTTTCGGATCACGCAGCTTACCGAACACCTCTTCCGACTGACCGTATGAACATTGACCAGGTTCCTGATTACTATTCCTCTATTCTTGCATTGAAAGAAAAGTATAAGGATCAGCTGGCTATCCATCTCGGCATGGAAGTAGAATGCTACCAAAGTGAATGGGATACACTGATGAAATACCGCAAAGACCTCGAATACTGCATTCTAGGTCAGCATACCCTCACAATTGACGGTGAGAGCTCTTACAGACTGCATACATCCGATGGTCTCAAGAAATACACAGATCAGCTGGAATACGCCTGTGAGCACAGCCTGTGCGACTATATTGCTCATCCTGACGTATGCCTCTGGTCCTACCCCTGTGAAGATGGTGCTGTAAGGGAGACTGCAGAAAGAATCGCTGACATATCCGTTCATTACAACATTCCACTGGAGCTCAATGCCGGCAGCGGCGTCAGAGAGGGGAAAAAGCAGTATGATGACGGTCTGCGCTATGCTTATCCAAACCGTATCTTCTTTGAAGCTTTTGCTGAGAGGCACTGTCGGATCGTTCCGGGTCTTGATATCCATGACCCTAAACTCTTCCTGACAGATGAATATATAAAAAAAGCCCTAGATGTTGTTTCCGGACTCAATCTGAATATCATTGATGACTTTGACATTCTCTCTGAAGCTGCCGAGAGAAAGAAGCTTGCATACTAAAAGTTTCCTTCATTCCGAAGGAAACTTTTTGTGTTTATTTCAGCAGTGCTGTTACCTGTTCAGCTACACCTTCGCTGTCAAGCTTAAATGCTTTCAGCAGTGTCTTCCAATCTCCACTTCCTGCGAAGCCCCTCATACCGATTCGATCTATCTTTCTTGGATATGTCTCTGAAGCAATTTCACAAACCATTGATCCAAGACCGCCGGTAACGGAATGCTCTTCAACTGTGAAGATGTGTTCATTATTCTTGAGTATATCAGCAATTCCTTCTTCATCACATGGTTTAATCGCACAGATATCAATGACTGTAGGATCATATCCCTGCGCCTGCAGTATTTCCAGTGCGCCCATAGCAGACTGCACCATCATTCCTGTTGCAAATACAGCAGTTTTATCTTTTCCTTTATGGAGAACATGAATCTTTGTAACATCCAGTTTTTCATCTTCCTTGAAAACATCTTCGACCTTGGATCTTCCAAGACGTACATAGCAGGGTTTTCCACTCTGTGCTACATAGTCAATGACAGCCTTGGTCTCCCATTGATCACATGGAACATATACCTCCATACCGGTAATATCACGCATAATGGCAATATCTTCAATTGCCTGATGCGTCACACCGTCTTCCCCAACGGTAATACCGGAATGAGACCCGACAATCTTCACATCCAGTCCAGGATAAGCAACAGAATTCCTAATCTGTTCCCATGCTCTGCCTGTCGCAAACATTGCAAAAGATGATGCAAAAGGTGTATAGCCTGATGCTGCAAGTCCTGCAGATACCCCGACCATGTCAGCTTCAGCAATGCCCATATCAAAGAAACGTTCCGGGCATACTTTCTTAGCCTCAATACTGTGCGTTGATCCAGCAAGATCTGCATCCAGCACTGCAATCTTTGGATTCTTCTGAATAAGGACAGCGATCTCCTCGCCGTATGCTTCACGCGTAGCCTTTGCCATACTTATTCTCCTTCCTCCAGATCCTTCAAAGCGATTGCTGTCTGTTCAGCATTTGGTGCCTTACCGTGCCATCCGGCTTCATTCTCCATAAAAGAAACACCCTTTCCTTTGATCGTCTTAGCAACGATGCATGTTGGCTGTCCTTTAATTGTTTCAGCTTCTCTGAATGCTCTGTCCAGTGCTTCATAATCATGCCCGTTCACACTGATAACATGCCATCCAAATGCTTTGAACTTTGATTCAAAAGGCGCAGGACCGATTACATCTTCTGTCCTTCCATCGATCTGAAGACCATTTTCATCAATCACAGCGCAGAGATTATCAAGCTTGTAATGAGCTGCTGCCATAGCCGCCTCCCATACCTGGCCTTCCTCTGCTTCGCCATCGCCTACCAGTGTGTAGATACGATGTGTATTCTTATCCAGCTTGTTTGCAATTGCCATGCCTACAGCAGCGCTGATTCCCTGCCCCAATGAGCCGGTAGACATGTCTACGCCGTCCAGATCATTGATAGATGGGTGCCCCTGCAGCCTCGAATTCAGCTTTCTGAATGTGAGAAGTTCCTCCTGCTCAATAACACCCTTTTCTGCAAGCACCGCATACAGAAGCGGTGAAGCATGTCCCTTGGAAAGCACAAAACGATCCCGGTCATTGGAACCGGCATTCTCCTTTGTAAAATCCATGATGTCAAAATAGAGAACTGTCAGGATGTCCGCAGCTCCGAGCGATCCTCCCGGATGCCCCGACTGTGCACTTGAAACTTCCTTGATAATGTCGATGCGGATATTCTTTGCATGCTGCTTCAAAGATTTGATGTCCATACCATCCTCCCGTTTAGCCTGTATATCATAACATAAACCATATATGTCCATGCCCTGCTCACTGCTGCAGGTATGCAATCAGTTCTTTCAGATGATGGATCACTTTGATGTCCGCATTGCATCTGCGCTCACCGTGATTCCACATCCATACCGGTGTCATACCAGCGCGGTATGCACCTAGTACATCATTGGAGAAAATATCTCCAACAAACACCGATTCCTCCGGTGCTACATTTAGTTTTTTCATTGCTTCCTGAAAGATACGAACATCCGGCTTATGAATACCTCTGTCACCTGAAACAACGATCGTATTCTCCGTAAAGAAACGTTCCAATCCCGCTTTCTTCAGCTTCATTCTCTGTGCTTCTGACTCACCATTCGTTACAAGTCCAAGAAGATACTTCTTCGATAGTATCTCCAGAGTTTCCTCAGCATCCTCGAAGGGTACACAGTACTCCCAAAGAATTGAATTCCAGTATGTGTTGAAGTCTTCCTGTGGAAGTATGATATTGTACTTTTCCTTCAGTTTAGCCTTCACATATCTCTTGTTTTCATTGCCCTTCTGATCCCACAGCATGCAATCCTGGATCACCGCTTCAAATTCCACAGGATCCTCAATATCAGCATTGTCATGTATCACACGTGTATAGCAGTCATATGCATATCTCTCACGGTTGCCAAGCGTGTCATCAAAGTCGAAGAATACAGCCTTAATTCTTTTCAGATCCAGCATCCTCGGTTTCCTTTCTGAATTCTGCATAAGCTTCTTTTATATCATCCGGCGCCCAATCAAAAAGCCCGTCGATCTCTCCTTCTCTAGTGTAGTCAATATAATACTTAGCAAAGAACTTTTCCTTTTCAAGCGAAGAAAGCTCTGCCCAGTTATCCGGTAATTTTTCCATTAATATTCATCCTGCCCGCACTATTATAGCAAATATTCCCCTGCATTTCGGCTTCTATGGCAATTAAAAAAGGATTTCATCGAAGAAATCCTCTCCATTGTTCCTATTAAGCCTTGATAGCCTTCCACATAGCGACCATACGCTCAGCAAGAATACCGAATCCTTCAGCACTCATCAGCTGATCCTCAGCGTGTGTTAACAGCAGATCCATAGTAACAGGCTTTCCCTGTGCTGTCTGTGTCAGCAGCTTAGCATGAGCATCGTGTCCTTCAACATATGCGTCCTGACCTTCCTTAATCAGCTTGGCAGCTTCATCAAAATTTCCTTCTGCTGCAGCATCGATAGCTCCGATATAGTTAGAACGTGCTGTTCCTACGGATGCGATGATGTTAAATGAAATCAGTTCTGTACCTTCCATGTATTCTCCTTTTACGATATGTAAATACCGTTGATTACTTAATAATGATATAAAGAAAACGACTTCATTGCAAGGGTCTCCTTGAACGAAATCGTTAATCTGTCATTACTTGTCGCCGAGCAGCTTTTCAGCAAGATCCAGAACAGCCTTGCCGTCCATCAGACCATAAGCACGCATCTCAATTGCGGATACAGGCTTATCAGGGAATTCCTTCTTAAGCTTGTCCAGTGCATAACGTACCTGTGGGCCAATAAGAATAACATCAGCATCCGGTCCATACTTAGGAGCCTCATTCAGAGAGTAGGCTGCAATGTTGTACTCAACGCCTCTCTTCTCTGCTTCCTGCTTCATCTTGTTTACAAGTAAGCTTGTAGACATACCAGCAGAGCAGAACAATGTGATTGTCTTTGCCATAAAGTATTCTAATCCTTCTTTCTCAGAGCTTCGCTCATTACAAATATAATAAAACGAAAGCGGTAACATTTCAACAGAACAGTTCCAGAAATTGGAACTAAAATGTGAAACTTTCAATTAACACCGTAATATTCTTCCATCGTCAGCCCCGACTGATATATCTTCGCGGCTTCTTCTATACCTACATATCTGTAGTTCCATGGTGAATATTTGATACCCGTAACTGCTTCCTTTCCTTCCGGATCTCTTTCTATATAGCCATACTTATAACTGTTGGCTTTCAGCCATTGATAAGCTTCTGTCTGTCCAAAACATTCTTCCAGTGCGCAGGCATTATCTGTGGTTCCAAGATCAGCCGTGAGTCCAATCTGATGTTCGGAAGCACCAGGATAAGCATCGATGCGGTCTGCTTCTGCAGAGCCTAGATTCTCTGTGTAGTAATTATACAGAGATGTCTGCTGCTCATAGCTTCGATATCCAGATACGAGTTCCAATGAAATGCCTGCGGCGGACGCATCCACAAACATTGACCTCATCTGAGCCGCTGCTTCGCTTCTAAGCTGCTGCTCTCCATTCGAGGCAAAATCTACTGTCACTAGATCATCTGGCACATAAGAAGCGTCTATCATGTGATTACGATTCACAATCTGAGTAAGAGACCCTGGTGTCACTGTATCTGCAGAGGGATAAGGAGAAGCGGTGACTGTGACAGGCTCCTGCGTTTGCACCGAAGAAGAAGCACTGGCAGCCGCTGCTAAGCCATGACCGCCTGTGCCGTCTGTGCCTGAGACAAGAAGAAAAACCAGACCGATTACAATCGCTCCGCTCAGTATATTGACAATATAAATTTTTTTATAGAGTCTCTTTTCATCACTGGAATTCATCATTATATTATACGCGGAGTTCTTTGATTTCATATTTTCACTTACTCGAAAACAATCATCAAAATACTCATGTCAGTCCATAAAAAAAATCGGAAGAGAAACCTCTTCCGATGACCTGGCAACGTGCTTGATTCACCCGAAGGCTATTTTTGCCGCTGCAGTGCTTGACTTCTGTGTTCGGGATGGGAAC
>JBFLGD010000028.1:0-17762 GCA_041859965.1 Bulleidia sp.
TCCTGACTGCTGTTTCATTTTCATTGCCTTTCATTGCAATGACTTGTCCAAAGTAGCGTTAACTTCTGCTATTCACCGACAATTGCTTCGTACTGTTTACGATATGCTTCCATCTTGTCCTTTTCTGACTGTACTTTAGCTTCAGGGGCTTTCGAAATAAAGTTTTGATTGGAAAGCATCTTCTTGGAACGATCAAGTTCTTTCTCCAATCTTTCCTTCTCAGCCGTCAGTTTCTTTGCTTCCTCAGCTGGGTCAGAAAGCTCTCCAGATGGTATGTACAGAGTTCCGTTGCTGATTGTCTCAACAGCCAAATCCCCTTCAAGTTTATCCATCCATTCAGACTTAGCCATTTTATTTATGATCAAGGCCAGTGCGCTGTCAGTATGCAGTACGTTTCCATTCAGATCCTTCAGCATGAAATGAAGTACTGTTGAAGGTTTCAAATCATTAACATTCTTAACTTCACGAATTCTGGATATTGCCGAAATAATTCTATCCATTGATTCAAGATCGCAGTCAGGGAGATTTTTTACTGTTGCAGGCCATGTCTCCTGACAAATAGAATTTTTTCTATGAGGCATTGTCAGATAAATTTCTTCTGTTACAAATGGCATAAACGGATGAAGCAGACGGACAATAGAATCAAGTACTGTATACAGTGTTGACTGTGCCGCACTTCTTGCTGCAGGATCATCACCGTTCAGCGCAGGTTTAGACATTTCCACATACCAGCTGCAGAAATCATTCCATACGAATGAGTACAGTTCATTGCCAACTAGTGCGAATTCATATTTGTCCATATTTACATTTACATGTTCAATCGTCTCATTAAGCTTGGTGAGGATCCATGCATCGCTAATAGAAAGATTGGAAAGATCCGCATCCTCAGCCTTCATTCCCTCAGGCAGATTCATCATGACAAATCTCGACGCATTCCACAAAGCTTGTTGATAAAGTTCCAGGAGGATTCGACCTTCTCCTGTATATATCTCATATCCTGCCCCGGTGTAGAATTCGTAGTCAGAAAGAAACGCAGAGAATCAACACCATACTGGTTAATAACATCAACAGGATCTATTCCATTGCCAAGCGATTTCGACATTTTGCGTCCCTGCGAATCTCGAATGAGACCATGGATCAGAACATCCTTAAACGGACGCTGCTTAGTAAAATGACGTGCCTGGAAAGCCATACGTGCAACCCAGAAGAAGATAATATCATATCCTGTGACAAGAGTTGAGGTAGGATAGTATCTCTGCAGATCGTCGGTATTCTCAGGCCATCCCAGTGTAGCAAAAGGCCACAGAGCAGATGAGAACCATGTATCAAGTACGTCTTCATCCTGCTTCCAGTTTTCAGGATCCTTAGGATCTTCCTCACCGACATATGTTTCACCTGTCTTAATGTTGTACCATGCAGGAATACGATGACCCCACCAGAGCTGTCTGGAAATACACCAATCCTCTATGTTTTCAAGCCACTGATTAAAGGTCTTTTCAAATCTCTCAGGATAAAAATTAATTTTCTGATCAGGATTTTTCTGATTTTCCAGAACATCTTCAGCCAAAGGCTTCATCTTTACAAACCACTGCTGTGACAGATATGGTTCAACTACACAGTGTGTTCTTTCAGAATGTCCAACCTGATGAGTAATATCTTCTATATGATCTAGGTTGCCGTCCGCCTTAATCTGTTCAATAACTGCATCTCTGGCAGCATATCTGTCCATACCCTTGTACTTGCCGCAGATATCATTCATTGTTCCGTCAGGATTCATACAGATAGGTTTATCCAGATGATGTCTTTCAGCAATTGCAAAGTCATTAGGATCATGCGCAGGTGTGCACTTCATAATTGCAGTACCAAAACTCATATCAATATAGTCATCACCGATGATTGGAAGAGTATCCCCATTAGCTGGATTAATACAGTGCTTTCCAATCAGGTGCTTTGTTCTATCATCGTTAGGATTTACACAGATACAGACATCGCCAAACATTGTTTCTGGACGTGTTGTAGCGACAACAAACTGTTCATTTTCCTCAACTGTATGGTACTTCATGTAGTACATCTTTCCTGCATCTTCCTGATAGTACACTTCAATATTGCTGAGTGCTGTACGTGCTTCAGGATCCCAATTGATGATTCTCCATCCCCTATAAATCAGTCCTTCATTATAAAGAGTAACAAAAACATGTCTGACTGCTTTATTAAAGCCTTCATCCATTGTGAATCTTTCCCTAGAGTAATCAAGTGAGTTGCCTAGCATACCCCACTGCTTGCGGATGGTTGCAGCGTATTCAGCCTTCCATTCCCATGCTTTGTCGAGATACTTTTCTCTGCCGAGATCGTATCTTGAAATGCCCTGCTCTTTCAGACGCGCATCAACCTTTGCCTGTGTAGCAATACCGGCATGGTCCATGCCTGGCAGGAACAGAGCATCATATCCCTGCATGCGCTTATAGCGGATAATGATATCCTGCAGCGTATTATCCCAAGCATGCCCGATATGAAGAATACCAGTAACATTCGGCGGCGGAATAATAACAGTGAAAGGGTCTTTTGATTTATCTCCCGCTGTGAAGTAACCCTCATTCACCCATTTGTCATATCTTCCTTCTTCAACTTTACGATGATCATACTTAGGCGCTAAATTTTTTTCCATGTTATGTTCCTCCTTGAAATAAAAATAAAACATCCTTAGAAAAGGACGTCATTAACGTGGTACCACCTTTGTTTGCTTCTCAATATGCTTAACGCGCATTAACGTTTCACCTTACTCAGTTTCAGGTGGAAGCACTCCCGGACGACTTCTGTATTCTTCACATATCCTTTTTCATCTTAAGTAAGGACTCTCTCAAATGTGGACTGAATGCATACTGCTTCCGTTCTCTGTGACGGTTTGATTATATCAAATAATATTGCTTTGTGAACATATAATCAGAAAGAATCAAGCCAAACGTTGATTTTTACCGTATTCATGATTCTCTTTGCTATTGAAGAGGAAATCAAAAATATCAGAACAGTAAATCCAAGTTTCACATAAGGATGAATACTCACAAGAATTCCTGCTACTGTAAGAACCATCAGCATCACTAAGACCAGTACTGCAAAGACAAAGAAAGATGTCATAAAACACATGAAGTTCCTTGCCCTGCTTATCTTTTTCGCCTCTGCCGGTGTCATGACAACATTATATACCAGTGCCTTCAATTACTGTAAAATAAGCGTATGTGCGGAAGATATCTGTTTTATGAAGAAGAAAACATAAGATTGAAGAAACTGCTTGATGCTGCAAAGAAAAAACTGCCTGAGAATGAATATAAACAGCTTTCACTTTTGGATGTGTGTCCTGGTTCAAAAGCATTTGCAGGTATGTATGATGCTTATACCAATCATTTTCATACAGAAGTCATGACATGGGGATATGCAGGCGTTGGCAATGGAAAGATTGTTATCAACGCAAGAAGTGAAACATGCTTCAGCTCTTCATTCTTCTCTCATTCACGACTATGCGTACTTCCTGCCACAGCATACTACGAATGGTCTTCAGAACCGCGTGTAAAATACAGGTTCAGCATGGCCGAAACTCCGATCTATCTTGGAGCGCTCTGTCACAAAGAAAGGGATGGTTTTCATTTTGTCATCATCACAGAAAAAGCTACAGGCAGGCAGCGCGAAATACATAGTAGGCAGCCTTTGATGTTCACATATGAGGATGCAAAAACGTGGTGTTCTTCTAAGAACCCCACGTCTCTGCTTTCTCTCTCAGTTCAGGAGAGGACACTGAACAGACTTTAAAATAAAGTGTTTGGATGAGTGATATGAAGATGCTCATATGCTTTCTCAGTAACAACTCTTCCTCTTGCCGTACGATTTACAAAACCTATCTGCATCAGATACGGTTCATAAACATCTTCAAGTGTAGTTGTTTCTTCGGAGATACTGTTAGCCAATGCTTCAAGACCTACAGGTCCACCATTGAAACGTTCAATAATGCCTTTCAAGTATCTAATATCCACTTCATCAAGACCAAGTGAGTCAACATGCAGTCTATCCAGTGAATCAGCAGCGATCTGCTTGGATATAACACCATTGTTCAGTATCTGTGCAAAATCCCTGATTCTTCTTAAAAGACGATTTGCAATACGCGGTGTACCTCTAGAACGCATTGCAATTTCATTGACAGCATCATGATCGATGGTGACATTCAATACTCTTGCTGTACGTTCTATAATGCTTGCAAGCTGTTCATTAGTATAGTAATCAAGTTTTGATACAATACCAAAACGATCTCGTAATGGTGAAGAAAGATCTCCAGCTCTGGTTGTAGCACCAACAAGAGTAAACGGCGGCAGATCCAGACGTACACTTCTTCCGCCCTGACCATTTTCTCCGCCCACCATAACATCCAATTCAAAGTCTTCCATAGCAGGATACAATACTTCCTCAACAGCCTTTGGAAGACGATGTATTTCATCAATAAACAGTACATCACCTGGTTCAAGAACAGACAGTATACTAGCAAGATCACCGGGCTTTGAAATACTTGGACCGGTTGTCACCCTGATGTTTGTATGCATTTCATTAGCAAGTATGAAAGCAAGTGTTGTCTTGCCGAGCCCTGGAGGGCCATAAAGCAGAACGTGATCCAGTGCTTCATCTCTCTGCAGAGCAGCCTTGATATAGATGCGAAGATTATCCTTCAATGCGTCCTGACCCACATATGTATCAAGTGTCTTTGGACGTATACTTTCATCATCATCGCCATTCTCTGGCATTGCAGACAGAAGTCTTTCGTTTTCGTCTTCAGCAGTCATCTTATCCTCCAAGCTTCTGTTTCATCAATGAACGCAGTCCCATCTTTAGATATTCTTCAGTAGTCAAATCAGGATTCTGCATCATAGTATTCACCGCAGAAGTCAGTTCACCCTGCTTATAGCCAAGATTCTTCAGTCCTTCAATGGCATCACGAACAGCAGGAGGATACTCCTGCTCATGATTTCTAGTGCCCGTATCAGCTGCAACCAGTTTGCCTTTCAGATCAAGAACAATCTGTGAAGCACTCTTTGTACCTATACCCGGCATCTTTTTAAGCAGGGAAACATTGCCAGTTTCCACAGCATCGATAATTGCCTTTTCACCCGCCTTTGCCAGCATGTTCATAGCCGTCTTTGGACCAAGTCCCTTTACAGATATCAAACGAAGAAACAGGTTTTTTTCATCGCCAGAGGAAAACCCATACAGAGAAATATCATTTTCGCTGTAATGAAGATATGTGTATACCTTTATATCCTGATGCAGAGAAATCTGATCAGTATGAGGATAGGCAATCAGCCAGCCCATACCATCATGATCTACCACAATCCAGTCAGTTCCATATGAATCAATCTTACCCTGTATGAAAGCAATCATCTTCTCTTCTCTTTCTAATCCTTGAAGTCAAGAATATAGTTATTAACGATTACCTGATCCCCATCCTTAGCGCCTGCCTTGCGCAGTGCTTCGTCTATTCCCATCTTATCAAGGAGCAGACCGAACTGATAAGCCTGATCTGCGTCCTCAAGATTGTACTGATCACAGAGATTGTCAACCTTTCTGGAAACAACCTTCCATCTATGAGGCCCATCATTTTCAATTTCAAAGTCAGGACGTTTAGGCTCATAGCGATATACAACCGTTTCTTCAGGTGTCCTTACTTCAGTTTCCTCTTCAGCACGTGCACTGTCAATTTCCTTCTGTGCAGCATAAAGTACTTCCTTCAATCCCTGATGCTTTATGGCAGAAACTTCATACACCTTGAGATCAGGATATTTCTTCTTAAATTCTGTAAGGTATTCACCTGCGTACTCATCATCCATTTTATTAGCAACTACGATCTGTGGTTTCTTCTCAAGATCCTCGTCATAGGAAGCAAGTTCGTGATTGATGATTTCATAATTATCACAGGGATCGCCAGCAGCGCCGCTCATGTCCATGACATGGATAAGAACACGGCATCTTCTGATATGTCTCAGGAATTCATGACCAAGTCCCTTGCCTTCTCCTGCGCCTTCAATGAGCCCTGGCATATCTGCAAGTACAAAGCCCTTTTCGTTTTCAAGATCAACAACACCAATGTTAGGCTCAATTGTAGTAAATGGATATGCAGCTATTTCTGGTTTTGCTTTCGTAACAATAGACAGGAAAGTGCTCTTACCTACAGAAGGGAAGCCAATCAGCCCAGCATCAGCCAGCAGTCTCAGTTCAATCTGAAGATCCAGACTTTCACCAATCTCACCAGGCTGAGCAAAATCAGGTGCATCATTTCTGGCAGTCGCAAAATGATAGTTGCCAAGACCGCCTTTTCCGCCATGAGCCACTTCAACTCTCTGTCCGGGTTTTGTTAAATCAGCCAGCAGATCGCCATTCTTTGAATTGCGGATCATCGTTCCAAGCGGCACAGGAATAATTACATCGTCTCCAGATTTACCATGCATTTTCTTTATCAAACCCGGAGCTCCGTTGCCAGCTTTTACAGATCTAGTAAAACGAAGCTTCGTCAATGTTGTCTCATTAGTATCCACAGCAAAATAAACGCTGCCTCCATTGCCGCCGTCTCCGCCTGCAGGTCCTCCATTCGGATAAAATTTTTCTCTTCTCCAGGCAACAATGCCTCTTCCGCCGTCACCTGCTTTTACATGTATGGTTATTAAGTCTATCATACGTGCCTCCTTTCTCAGAGTTTAAAAAAGCTCCTGATCATATCAGGAGCGAATGAATCAAACTTAAGCTTCTTCAGGATAAACTGAAACCTGCTTCTTATCCTTGCCGACACGCTCGTATCTGACAATTCCTGCAGCAGTTGCGAACAGTGTATCGTCACCGCCGCGCTTTACATTCTTACCCGGCATGATTCTAGTGCCTCTCTGACGATAAAGAATGGATCCGCAGTTTGTATGCTCGCCGTCAGCCTTCTTCGCACCCAGTCTTCTACCAGCGGAATCACGTCCGTTCTTAGTGGAAGAAACACCCTTTTTAGATGCGAACAGCTGCATATTCAATGTAAATTTCATTGTTTTATACCTCCGTTATCTTAATTTTTATATACTTCCTGTTTACTTCTTCCGTGCTCTGCAGCTGAATCAATCCAGTCTGCAGTATTGCATTCGTTACAGCATTTGGATGATGGATCTTAATAAGAATATGTCCTTCATCAAGAAGAATATCTCTTTCATCGCTCATCTCATAAACTGCATTGCACAGCCCGGTGGCTATACCGCTCACAGCAGCGCACACAAGATCATGTCCGCTTTCCGCAGAACCTGCATGTCCCTTAACTTCAAGACAGCAATAATCATAGCTGTGTGACTTAGTGACGGTAATCCGAATCATCTTAACCCTCGATTGTTTCGACGGTCAGCTTTGTATATGGCTGACGATGACCCTGTCTGTGATGAGTAGAACCCTTCTTAGCATGGTACATGAAGGTTCTTACCTTCTTGTCCTTGCCCTGCTTCACAACCTTAGCTGTGACCTTTGCACCTTCTACATACGGTGTTCCGATCTTAGTGCCATCATTGGAAACGAGAACCACCTTGTCAAATACAACTTCATCGCCTGCTTCTACGTCGAGCTTTTCAACAAAAATATCCTGTCCTGCTTCGACCTTGAGCTGCTTACCGCCTGTCTCGATAACTGCGTACATTAATTTATACACCTCCTGACATTTATCTTAAGACGCGCCATTAAGGGGTACCAAAGTACTTTAGCCCTGTTCTGAGCGGTTACGGACCTCATTCAAGAGGACCTCATAACGTAAACATATTACAAGGAAATAGACACGAAGTCAATCAATTCGGAATGCTAAGGCCTCAAAATATTGCATTATTACCATCAGAATACTGCCGATGCTATAATTGGGGCACGCTTTTTTGATGTTAATGAAATATAAGTCATCATCCTCAATACAAAACCGCAGAACTCTTTTCAGCAATGCGGCTGTTATAAATCAATAATCAGTTTTAATGCAGTACTCTTTTATCCATCAATTTTCTTAATTTAAGTTTAAATATTCGGCCTTGCAATTCTCAGATAAGATTATTTCTTATCAGTTCATGCTCGATCTCATGCTCATCAAATTCGCAGCCTGTTTTTCCAAGATGAATTGCAGGTTTTGTCTTACCATGGAAATCACTGCCGCATGTATAAACGATATTCAGTTCCTTGGCCTTGTTATAGAAGTATTCATTTGTCTCTGCCGTGTGATAGCTGGAAAATGCCTCCACACCCTGCATTCCCTTCTTCACCATCTCATCCAGCAGATGAAATTGATTTTTTAAATTATTGCCAGGATGAGCAAGTACAGCTATTCCGCCGTTTTCGCGAATCAGTTCTATTGTTTCTTCCATGCTTGGATAAGCAATCTTCGTATAACACAGTTTTCCCTGTGAATAATAGTCCCAATAGAAATTGACATATGGGTTGTCAGATCTGATTCCACCTGCTCTGTACGGTTTCAGCAGATCGTTTTCAAAATACCTTTCATCTTTCAACAGTGCTTCGCCGAACATTTCACCTGTATAGACACCATTCGAAGAATAACTGTTCATCTGTTCTTCGATGATCTGAAATCCCATTGCATTTGTCAGCCGCAGCTTTCTTTCACTGGATTCAAGCTCCTGCCGCAGAATGTTTTCGCCAAGCATATTAAAAGAAGAATTCTCCGTATCAATTCCATAACCTAATACATGCAGATTGACATTTTTGAATACGCAGTCAATTTCAATTGCAGGAATTACCTTAATATCCAAAAGAAGAGCCTCACTCTTTTCTTCATCGATTGCCTTGACCCAGTTATGATCTGTAATTGCCATGATCGATACACCTGCGCTATGGCACATTTTCACCAGTTCCTTTGGTGTAAATTCTCCATCATCGCTGTACATACTATGCATATGAAGATCAATATAATTATTCATAATTTGTACCGCCACATCTATACTCTAATAAAAAGAACGATTGCTGTAAAGCAGTCGCTCCTGATTCATCAATGGCATTCACCGATTGGTTTCAGATTATCAAACTCACCATTTCTAATCATATTTACAAACACCTTATCCAATGCAGGGTCAAACTGTTTGCCAGCTTCCTTTTCAATAATATCCGCAGCCATTTCGCTGCTCATACCCTTACGGTAAGGTCTGTCCGTAGTCATTGCATCATATGTATCGGCTAATGACAGGCATCTCGCCGGCAGCGGGTTCTGTTCTCCCTTCAGTCCTCGAGGATAGCCTTTACCATCCCAGCGTTCGTGATGACCAAGAACTGTTGGAATGACATACTCCATATCAGGCAGATGCTTGATAATATCTATCGAATTGTTAACATGACTCTTCATTACAGAATATTCATCATCAGTCAGTGCCCCCGTCTTGCAAAGTATCGTTTCAGGGATACTGATTTTTCCAATATCATGAAGCAGTCCTCCTTCATAGATCATCGCAATCTGCGAATCATTGAACCCAATATTAGCAGCAAGTGCGGAAGCGTACATGGCAACATCCTGACTGTGCTGATATGTATAATGATCCTTTGCATCAATAGCAGCAGTCAGAGCATGAATAGACGCATTGTTCTCACGATATGCATCAGTCATGCCATCAACACTTTCTAGTGCATGGGCAACCTTGTCAGTATCACTCATGTTCGAAGCATCAGAACCAGTGAACTGCATAATCTGATCCTTGCCCATATTCTTAGCATTGAATACCGCAAGATCAGCATGTTCAATCAATTCCTTTGACGAAGATGCGCTGTAAGGACTGATGCATATTCCACAGCTGACACTGAGAGCCTTCATATTCTTTCTTTCCGGCATGTCATTGAAATCAGAAAGTTTATTCTGTATAGCTTTGGCCAGCGTTTCGGTGCGCCGTCCATCATAATGAGGCAATAATGCTGCAAATATTTTGCCGCTGTAACGATAGACAGAGCCGTTTTCTCCAATGCACTGCTTCATAATTGATGCAACTGTCCGCAGTACGTGATCTCCTTCAAGAGTTCCATACAGCTGATTGTACAGACGGAAGTCATCTATATCTACATAGATCAATGCAAGACAGTCCTTCTTATATTTATTGAACAGTGTCACGGTCTGCTCGGCAAAGTATCTATAGTTGTATGTATCAGTGAGACTGTCAATACGTGCTTCTCTGTACATTTTTTCATACAAAACTGCATTCTTCAAAGCAATGGAAGCTATAGATACCGCAGTGCTAATAAAATTCAATTCCGTGTATGTGTACTTCTTATTCTTTGCTTTACCAGTAAGAAGCACTATACCAGAGATTTCTTCCTTGTCTCTGATTGCGAACACAGCAGTCGCAGACAGTTCGTTTTCAATCATCTTTTCATTCTTCCACACCGAACTGTAAAGAGGATCAGTATGAAAATCGGACATCAGATAGTACGAATCCGGTCGGCTCCCAAGATATCTGACATATGGGCTGTCAGAAGAAATAGAAAATGGCTTTACCGAAAGCTTCCTTACACCAGCATATAATTTGTAGCCAGAACCTTCCTGATTAAGACACACATAGATATGCTCTGCAGGAACATTCGTTTGAATCATATCCGTCATCTTCTCAATGATTTCGGATGTATCAAGACTGCGAGATATACTGTCTGAAAACTCCTTCATGAGCTTTGCATGGTCTGCAGTATGGCTAAAGATAACGTCGGCCACTTTTTCCAGCATTCTCCACATCACGTTCAAAATCAACGCAAACATAATGATTGTTAAGGCAATGCCCTGTGATGTTGTGATATTAAAGCTCGAAACAAGTGTGTTGCAAATAGGAGCAGCAAATATAGAAACACCTATCGTACACACAGTTAAACAAGCCGCTATCAGAAAACCTCTTGATACAAGAAGACTCAGCTGAAAGATATGCTTGCGATACAAAGCAAGCATAATGAAGACTGCAAACACAATGCCTGAAAGTGTATCAAACGGGAAAATATTTCTCGGAAGAATTTCAAGCATGTTTCCCGCAAGCATTGCAGCACCGCTGGCAATCAAATACTGAAGGCCTGGAAAATGTCTCCCTTTTGCTTTGATAATATCCGCAAAGGTCTTAATCATAAAAAGAAGATATATAAATACAAGGATGCCTATTAGTAGGATTAGCCATTCCATATCATAAGTAAATACGATTCCGCCATCCGAAAGAATACCCATATGAGGATCCTTCAGTACATATCCAAAACCCGTAAACAAATCTGTTATGAATGTAACTGCAGCTATTATGTATCTAGCAGTGCGTCCTCTCAGCTGTGCAAATCTATATACAAATTCATACAGAAAATACGGAAGCGTAAATAAAGCTATCAATGATATTCTGAACCACATATGAATGCCTGGATATATGTCAAAACGCATTAGTATGCTTGCACCAGTCCAGATAATGCAGTCAACAAGCAAATGAATGAACGAAACAATTTCTGGTGTTTTCTTTGATGCAATAAACGCCAACAGCAATACGCCGAAACAGCAGAGTGCCGTCAAATTAACATAAATATACGGTACATAGTTTGTCATTTCAGAGATCTCCCGTGAATGTAGTCCATTCTTCCCTGCATATTCAGAACATCATTAACATCGAGTACTTCCGGGTTTACACGAGGAAACTTTCTGCTGTTCATGCCTTCCCAAGTATGAAGAGTTCCCTGTTTCAAAACAGTAATCTGCAATGGGTCTATGCCAAGAAGTTTCTTAAGATCATTGTAGTCATTATCAAAGTATTTGAAGTATACAGTTAGATGTTCATTCAGGGTATCAACACAAAGGGACTCCGTAATTGAAGAATTCTCTGGCATTTCAAGATACATATGCAGGAATGGTATGCCGCTGCCGCTATATTCTTTATTAATAAACCATTCGCCAATTGAAAGTTTTGATAAGGAGATAGCCTCTCGCACCGAAGCTTCTGTGATTCTTGTAAAACCTGCAATATCAATCACGTTTTTGCATCTGTCAAGAAATGTTATATGAGGCAGCTGTCCTGGTTCAGAAGAGACACAGCGATACATATCACCGATGCGGTATCTCATGAATGCACCGCCATGAAATATACTCAGCACCAATTCATAATTCTGCCCTGCACAGATTTCGTTCATCAAACATGTTCTAGGTTTATAATCAGAGGTTTCTTTTTCTCTTCTGAGTTCACCTTCAGAAATAAATTCATAGAATGCAGCATCCGGGAAAAATACCATTCCATTATGTTTCCATGTTTCAGCACCTATGCATGTGCTTTCAGTTCCTGCTGCTATTTCCATCGGAACTGTACCCCATGCATCCTGAAGACTCTTTCGGTAGCAGGCAGCATCAGTTCCTGCGCTTATCAGCCCCTTAAGATGAAATACATCTCCAGGTTTCACTGGTTTGCCTGTTTTGTTTGCGCTGTGCTTTGCCTTAAGATAGCGCAATGCAATGCTCGGTGAAACACTGCCGCTATGATGTCCGCTTCCTGTAGCTTTGGAAAAATTCTCCGTAATATAATTAGCTACACTGCCTATTCCGAAGAAATAGTCAATGCCGCCCTTCTGCCCCATTTTGAATCCTTCTTTTATTCTTTCTGAGAATCCACTTCCTTTATCATTTGCATCAGGAAGCCATTCCAGATCAAGTTCCTCACTAAGCAGCGAAGGAATAAGACCCGTAGCATATGGCAGAGGAGCGCCGCCATAAAGAACTCTGTCACCCGCCTTCAGATCAAAATCCCCCTTGCCGTGACTAGACGAAAGCATTGCAACAGTAAGCATATTGTGTCTGTAAACATCAAGCATATCTCTGCTGTAAGGAGCTAACTTTATAGGACGAATACCTCCTTCCCATGTTGTTTGAATCCACACTGCAGGGTCATCCGGCAGCATTTCCTTTTTCCTGTTCAAAAGAGTATCAGCATAGTCAGAATAATCAGTCAGCGGCATTAGATTTCTGAATTCATCTATAGTAGACGGATTTCTATCTCCAAGGAGCTTTTTCCCCAATTCGCTTTTCTTCCATCTTTCCATCTGCTCCTTCATCAGCCTGTTCTGAATATACATATATGAATCCATAGGCAAATCCAGATAGCCGCAGTATTCTTTCCAGATCTTATCCTTAGGCCACGATGCTAATTTCTGCTGAAAGTTCATAGGTTTCTCCTTCTCTATTATTTATTTTTTACAGGCACAAGCATTGGTACCTTTTTCTTATACTGTTCGTACCCAGATAGTACTGATGGGAATACAAATCGGTCCTCAAATAGAATTAAAATAAAATTGCATATAGTATATGAAGCAAAAGAAAACAGCGGCAGTCCTGCACCTAGATAAAGTCCCAGCATCACAAACAATAGCCACCAGAAACCAGGATGCCTGCAGTATGCGTAATCACCGCCGGTGTATACAGCTCTTTGCTTGCCTGGTTCAACATAGGCGTCCTTAGCCGGAAATGAAAAGAACAGGCACCTGATCAGCATAATCAGACATCCCGTGCTCAAAATCAATACAATAATCCTAGGCAATAGTGTCTGTATCGGTGCTGTTTGAAAGGAAAACTGAAATACTGTAGATATTAACAAAATTAATGCGCCAAACATAAAAAGCCAGGAAAGATACTTTGTATGTATCTTCCAGTCATTGCAGTCTGCAATGAAAAAACAAACAAAAGCAAATACACCGAGCAATGTCATCCCCTGTATCACCTGATTTATGGCACCTTCTAACCCTCAAAACGACGATATGGCAACTTGGTTGAGTGTGTATTTATTTTAGCATGAGTATTTCGTTAGCGAACAGCAATTATTAGTATTTCGATGATTTTCTGTATCAATATATTCATGAACAGTCTTCAATTCGTTAAATAAGTTTTCTGCAGACTTTAAATATGATCAATATGAACATTCTATGCATAGCTTCCTTCTTGGTTCCCTCTTTATAATAGTGATTGTAAATATCATTTATGAATGTCAGTAGCAGTATTCATAATGCTGTCTCTCTGAGTAACAGTCAGCGGATCATAGAAGCAATTAGGATTTCATACAATAATCATCGTCTATCAGGCACACGTTCGTATCAGGAAATCACAGCAGTTTCCTTTGTCTTACGGTTATATGCAGTTATGCCTTCCTTGCCCACACGATAATCTGCAGTGATCCAATATATTCCATCATCCGATAAGTAATAGATAACATCAAGAGAGCAGTCATTAGGATCAACATATATGATTGCTCTGTTTTTATAAGTCATGTATTTTGTTTCAAAATCATATGATTTTGGATTGCCAGTTCCTATTTCAAAGCAGTTATCATGTTTCGTATCCCTTATCTGGCCAGGACCAGTAACATGCTTCATAGCGCCCATATACAGTTCCATAATTTCTTCCAATTCACGCTTATCATTGCCTGTAGTATTGACCGTAGTTTTATCATGCTGCCAATCTATAAGACCATACTGTGCTACAGAATAAATAGTTCTTTAATCATCAAGGACAGCAACTCTTCTAGCTTTATCTTGTGCATTAAAAATAGGTATGCTCATTCCTGCAAGAACTGCAATAATAGCAGCAACAATCAAAAGCTCAGCAAATGTACAACGTTTCTTGAAGTTCTGTTTTACGCTCATTTTTTGCTTCTCCTATTAGTTCACATCATAAACATAAATATCATTTTAATAATAATACAATGATTCTTTGCACAATCGTTTAAAACAGTTATCCGCCTGTGATCAGTTATTATTTTTTCATCAAACAATAAAGCCCCTCTCACTGGTTTCTCCAGATTGAAGGGCAATATTCTGAATCATAGTATACCGGTTTTCTTCTAGGTATATATTGTTTGCAGTTGAAAACACAATACTTTATAGAAGGTCTTTAATTGATACCAGCGTATTCTTTCATCTCCTCTACTGTTCCGTTTCTCTTACCATTCATGGCATCTAGAAAATCCTGTTTGTTATATGGAACAATAGTTTTAGCATTATCAAAATTTTCAGGATCAGTGATTCTTGTGAAAACAGCACGTTTTATCTTAGACATACTTGTTGTCTTTACTCCATAGCCTGCATTGATATCAGCATGCGATCCATTGCTAGACCAGAAGTAAATTGTATCATCGCGGTTTCCATCGCTGTCTGTATTTGGCTCAGATCCTAAATAAATAACCATATGACCAGATTCATCATTATCGCCGCAGCCAATGTTCTCATTCCAGAAAATCTTCATGAAATCAAGACGCTGTCCCTGGTCCCATGCCGCATAATAGTCTTGATCGCTTGTATACTCCTGACGTGTACCCACATAAAAGTTTTTGCCTGCACCCAATTCGTTGATCAGAATTGAAAAACCGTTGGCATTAGCATTAGCACGCCCCCAGCACCCATAGCCATCATCCTGACGTGGGTTTTCTTCAGTGCCAATAGTTATTGGCTTCAGATTCTTCCATGCAGCCTGTGAAACACAGCGCGTTTCCTGCTTTGAATCCCAGATTGAAATCGTTTTCAATAATGCCATATAAGTTGCGCTAGAACAAAATGATGGTCTTGCTTTAGAAACATCAATATTAGGATAAAGATCGTTTTCACCCATCTCAAAAGCTTCATCCATACCTTGCCAAGTAGTCTGAGTAAAGCCCTGTTCTTTGAGACTGTCTTTTAAAGTGAGATTAGTAAGATAGCCTCCCCCATCTTCAAAAGAAGACAGTGCTGTAAGAAGTGCATCATTCCAGGAATCTAACGCAACTGGTTTTTCCACGGCAGAGTCGCCTTTTTCGCCCTTAGTTCCCTGTTCGCCTTGTTCGCCCTTATCACCCTTGGCTCCCTGTGTTCCAGCATCGCCTTGGTCACCCTTTGCACCTGTATTGCCTTTTTGACCTATTCTGCCAATAATGCCCTGAAGTCCATCAGTCCCATTGGTTCCATCTTTTCCGTCTTCGCCCTTTTCTCCTTGAGCCTTGACTCCCGTATCTTTTCCATTTATGGCAAAGTCTCCATTGTCTAATATTGTAATAAGCTTTGCCAGATCATCAGCATCAACATTAGAAGCTGTCTTTTCAGATGATTTAGAGGCTGTGCTTGACTGCGTTTTCTCCTCGCTTTGGCATCCGCTTAACAACAGCACCGCGCTAAGACAGCAAGCTATAGTTTTGTACCCGAATTTTCTTTTCATGAATTCTCCCCTTCTTTGTTTTGGAATTTCGTAATAATTTAAAATGATTCATTTGCTTAATGATTAACATGAGTAAGTGCTTGTATGAATGTTTTTCAATATGATCATCCATTGTGTTTTTGATATCTCTCTGGCTAAAAAATCTTCTTCATGAATAATTGTTGTGAAAGATACAATAAAAAGATATCATTTACATCAATATTCATAACTGATTTATCAATCATCGTACATTGACGAATCATCTAGATCTAATAATCAAATTTCATACAGTGACTTATTAACAATGGTATAGACTGCAATGTAGCTTATAAACATTCCGGAATAACCTCATCATAATTTGTCGAGTTAATTTATCAACAATTCACATCTTACAAGTAATTAAATTTCGCAATTTGAACCTTCATATAATGAAAATTGTTCAAACATGAATAAGCAGAATCATTGATAAAGGAGCATTATTTCCTATTGAAATAGGTTCTAAAGAGTTTTTCCAAGTAAGCGCTATCATTAGATCCCTTTTAACGCATGAACCAATGTTACATTTTATATTTTGAATTTTTCATTGCTTCACAGGATCACAATTGCAAAGTCTTCTTTTCATTGATTCATAGCCTTTTACTTGAAGGTGTGAATTGGGACACGATAATAGATTCTGCATACACATACCCAGTGTCTTGAAACGTATCCTTAATAAATCATTAAATGTCTATCACTCCGAAAGATATTAGCCAGTCGGAGATCAATTTCAGCAGTGCTTGACAAAATACAAACAGCAAATACAAATGCACCTTCTCTCATGCGATATTCCGTGAAAGGTTTTGAAAAAAGACAGGACAACAATTATGCATCCAAATCAAGTATAAGCATTGAAATGATGTCTGTATAAAGGGGCCTTCAACACCGGATTCAAATGCGCTAATAGATTAATAAAATGGAATAACATTTTCCATTGCTGCTTTTTCAAGAGCGGGAACGTACTTAGCATTAAATGGGCACTGACTTGTATAATACAAAACATAGCCAGATTTCTCTATATGAGGATGCTTTGCACATTCCTTGAATCGTGGTTTATGTGCGTTCTCATTAAATGGCATATACCATAATTGAATTCCATTATCAGATTCATCGGATATCAGATTCATCGGAAACAGAAAACTCTTTGCTGAATTGAAAAAGTAACATCCACAATTCAAAAACATTTAAAACATGTGGAAGTTACTCTTACAGAGGCAGTGAATGAAGCAGTATTGAAAGGCAATGAAGATGATTCGAGTTTACGGAATCATCTTTTTTACTATAATGAATGAGCAGAGACGTAAGTCTGAAGCACGACAAAAGGAGCGAAATACAGCGATTTCTTTTTAAGGAAAGACTGACTTCCACTTATTTGATAGATAAGTGCGTATGATTGGATTCCAGTGATTCAATATCAGTTACTTTTTAAGAAAGAGTGATGGACTCAAATTGAGATCACAATATGGAATCTCCTCAAGTCCGAATTTCTTCATCTGTTCCCAAAGCGAAGGGCTAAGGAACTTTACGATGTCGACAGGACGTTTGCCATCCAGAC
>JBFLGD010000029.1:0-13713 GCA_041859965.1 Bulleidia sp.
ATGCTCAGTGTAGAGTTATTTCTTCAAAATACTGTGCATAGATATGTACTACCAACTAATCTCTTGAACTTAGCGTTTATTCAATAACAGTTATAGAATTCGCCAACCAAAAAAAGGTTCACTGTCAAATCATCACAAACTGCTTACAGATAGGATTCAAAATCACTATGATCTACTTCAGAACATTTTTAAAACGATAGCGTATCTGCGGCATTTCATCAGCCGATGGAATACACTTGGATTTTTTATTAAGAGCATGATCTTCAGCCTTCTGTATCAATTCCTCTGCCAATTCCATTGTTCTTCCTACCTGTTTTTCTGTCTGTGCTTCAGAGCTATGCCCATCCCAGCCTGTATAGCCTTCCTTCAGCAGACCGTAAATCCTGCCTGCTCCTGTCTGCCATGTTTTTATACCCGTACATCCTGGTATGTGCATCCATAGGCTTGGATTGCAGTCATCTCCTGTGAAAATGAGTTTCTCTTTGTCATCTATATAAGAAAGCGACCCTCTTGTATGACCAGGCACTTCCATAATACGTATCATTCTGTTTCCAAGATCTATCATCTGTCCATCATGGACAAGACATCTTTTTGTATGGTATATCAGCGGAGGCAGAACCGCATTCGGTACCCTTGCCCCTTTAATAATCATTCTGTTCAATGCGGGCATGCTCAGCAATGAATAGAGTGTGTCGCAGTCTTCTCTTGAAACATAGTATTCCCTGAAATGATAAACGCCACCAGCATGATCCGGATGCATATGAGTCAGCACTGCAGCCAAAGGAAGATTTGTAATCTTCAGTATAATTTTTCTGATATCTCCCAAACCCCAGCCTGTATCAATCAGTAAAGCTCTTTTCTCTCCGGTCAGCAGATAACAGTTAACCATTCCCGCTTCACTGATCTTCCAAGTGTTCACCGCTATCTTTTCTGCTTCATGAAATTTTGTTGTAATCATAGCTGCACCTCTCATTATGAAAACGATCCCTGCATCTTGTTCTCACCTAATAATATGCCGAAAAGTAAATGCTTTCTATGCTTATATTGAAACTGAAATATAAAGTGACTATATTCGGGCATAGGTATGCATCAGTCCGAAAAACCAATTAAAAAATTATCCCTATAGGTGCCTAGATATACATTGCTTACGGGTGGGAGTTGTAAGATCACTGCATTTCTAGGTACCTATAAGGATAATTCCTTACAGCTGTTTATACAGCTGACTATAATAAGATACTATCTTTTTTTACATCTGTACATCACTAATTTCGAAAGAATACCAAGTTTCATTATTTGACATAAATATGAGCAGTTTACATGCAAGCGCATACATATTTATGTGCTATTTGCTATGTTTCCAGCTACTTAAGATCCGTCATTGCTCTAACACCTGTTAGTTTCTCGAAATCATTCTGAAAATCATTAACTGCACCTAGTATTGCCTTACTGTTAACAAATCCATCAATAACAGAAGGTGCTGCAGTAGCAGCTCCGATACCATACGCTGCAAGTTCCAGTACCTGCTGTGAATTCTTGAATGAAGCTGCCAATACTTTGCAGTCAGAACTGCATCCATTCAGGATATCCTGTATCTTCATAACTGTTCCGATACCGTCATATCCCATATTATCTATACGATTAACATATGGAGCCACATAAGAAGCTCCTGCTTTCGCTGCCAGATAGCCCTGCATAGGCGTATAGACAACAGTACCGCATGTCCTGATTCCCTCTTTGGCAAGAATTCTGATTGCTTTGAAACCTTCCTCTGCGGCTGGAATCTTAACCACTGTATTAGCACCAAGCAGTTCCACGATCATATGTGCATCCTTAACCATTCCTTCTGCGCTGGAAGCCACTGTCTGTGCAAAGACGATTCTGTCATTTCCTACAGCATTGCGTACCTCCTGCAGCGTAATACGAGGATCTCTGCCTGCCTTAAACAGAATCGTTGGATTGGTAGTTACTCCATCCACTGGATATAGATCATTGATCCTCTTAATCTCTGAAATATCTGCATCATCAATAAACAGTTCCATTTTTATTCTCCTTCTTTTCAAAGACTCTGTTCTGTTCTTCCAATAATATCATCCTGCGTTTTCTTTGAGAGTACATTGAAGAATGCACTGTACCCTGCGACTCTGACAATCAGATCCTTATGCTTTTCGGGATGTACCTGCGCATCCAGCAGTGTTTCCCTTGAAACAATATTGTACTGAACATGATAGCCGTGAAGACGATTGAAAAATGCACTGATCATCATTTCCAGTTTTTTCATGTTTTCTTCAGTTGAAAGCATCTGCGGTGTCATCTTTTGATTCAGCAGCACACCGCCTGTAATTTTCTCAGTCGGCAGTTTAGACACAGATTTGAATACTGCCGTTGGACCGTTTCGATCAGCATTATGAGCTGGCGAACATCCTTCAGCAAGCGGTTCATATGCTTTTCTTCCATCCGGTGTTGCCATTGTTCCCATACCCTGACCGACATTTGCGCTGATAGAAGAAGTGCCGCCATAGCGTATACCGCCAATCGGCCCGCGATGATATCTTGTATTTGGATACTTCTTGATTTCATCAAGATATGAATCATATGCATCTACTGCAAGCATATCCACACTGTCATCATCATTGCCATATTTCGGGGCATCATTAATCAGCATTTCTCTGATCTTCTGATTTTCTTCTGATGCATAGTCATCTAAAATTGCATTCCATAGCTGTTCGGGTGAAATTCTCTTTTCATCAAATACAAGTTTCTTTATTGCCGCAAGTGAATCCGCCATGTTTGCTATGCCAACCTGCAGCCCGGATATGAAATCATATACGGCCCCGCCTTCCTTGATTGTCTTTCCTCTGCCAATGCAGTCATCTGTCAATGCAGAGCACAGTACATCCGGTACATCTCTTTCCGATGCCAGATCAATCGCATTCTCTACAATCACACTGTATCTAGTTATCTCTCTGACGGTAAGATCCCATGCATGCATAAGTTCCTCATAGCTCTTCATATCCTTGAAATAGCCATATCCCTTAGTGAATCTCTTTCCGCTTGTTAAATCAATTCCATTATTCATTGCACACAGCAGAATTCTAGGGAAATTTATATAGGACATGCCCGTACAGCGATATCCCCATTCCCCAGGAACAGCTGTTTCTACACATCCTATTGCACTGTAGTTATACGCATCCTCTTTTTTCACTCCCCAGTTAATAAAGGAAGGAATGATCACTTCATCATTATTCAATGCAGGCATGCCAAAACCGAGTTTCATAACCTCAATGCACTCATCAAAGAAATGCGGATCAATTGCATGATGATAGCGCACTGTCAGATTGGGCTGCGTCAGCCTTGTTCTGGCTACAGATTTCAACACCGCATAGCTCAGCTCATTTACTGCATCTTTTCCCTCTGCAGTCTGACCGCCGATAGTAACATTCTGATACATAGGAGACCCAGCAGAGCTAAGTGTGTGTGCCTGTGATCTGACCTTATTTACTGTCAATGTCTTTATCCACAGGCATGCCAACAGTTCCTGTACATCTTCTTCACTGATTTCCCTATTCTGTATATCCTGATGATAGTAAGGATACATATACTGATCAAAACGTCCGTAACTCAGCGAGTGACCATTCGATTCAATCTGCAGAACAAGCTGAATGAACCATACTGACTGTACTGCTTCATGAAAAGAAGAAGCCGGTTCATAAGGAACCTTTGCACAGATTCGGCTCATCTCCTGCAATTCTTTCTGACGGACAGGATCAGATTCCTTTTCAGCCATGTCCGCAGCCAATAAGGAATAGCGCATAGCAAAATTCTGCACAGACCGAATTGCAGTCAGAACAGCTTGATAGAAAACATTCTTATCAATCGAGGACGGTTCCGTCAAATCAAGTGATTCCTTCAGCCTTCGAGTTCTCTCCTCATAGCCCTTCAGTCCTTCTTTCAGAACTCTTTCATAATTCACAGAAAGATGTGCATCGCCAGCATTTAGTTTTCCTTCCATACCGAAGACACCTGTCTCCATAAACACCTGCACTTCGTCAGGCAGCATTGCCTCCCCTCTGTCACGCAGTGTGTTGTTTTTCCAAAATGGTGCAATTTCTCTTAACTGCTGTTTTGTTTCTTCTGTGATATAAAAAACATCGCCATCTCTTTTTTCAAAAAGATCAAGTTCGTCCATTATGAATTCCATTGTGTATTCAGGAAAAACAGGAGCGTTTCTATTCTTTTTCGCCTGGTTTCCTGCAAGCAATGATTTGTCCTCGATATAAATACTCATATGTGAAAGAATTTCTTTCAGCATAAGTGCACGCATCATGACACGCGGCTGATTCATATTTTTCTGATATGCCTTTGTGCAAAGAACGGCTCTTTCAGCATCAATATATGGTTTTTCATCCAGTACTTCTTCACGAAATGACTGCATTCTGCCAGACAGAAGTCCGAAATGTGAATAATTATCCATAGTGTCTCCTTTGCTTTCATTTGAAACTTTATTGTGTTTCGTTCTGAAGATGTTATAGCAATTATCTTGATATTCGTCAATTGAACAATATAATATGCATTCATTGTGTTTCATTCGTAACTTTTTATTCCGGATTCGTAATTTTTATGTTACGATTTGCTCATGAGAAAAGCAGATCGCAGCAAAACTGGCATTGTATTCAACATACAGAAATTCAGTGTTAATGACGGCCCAGGTATTCGTACCGCTGTCTTTTTAAAGGGCTGTCCTCTTCACTGCCGTTGGTGTTCAAACCCAGAAAGTCAATACGCAAGACCGCAGATCCTCCACGACAGGAAGAAATGCATCAAATGTCTTCACTGTACACAGGTCTGTCCTACAGGATCAATATACTATGAAAGCGATCATATCAGCATGAATCCTTCTCTATGTACTATGTGTATGAAATGCATCGACGAATGCCCCGCTGAAGCGCTTGAAGAAGAAGGAAGTATTATGTCCGTTCAAAAGGTGATGGATACCGTCCTTCAGGATAAAGTCTTTTATGAGGAAAGCGGAGGCGGCATTACTCTGACTGGCGGCGAAATGCTATCACAGCCTGACTTTGCCTGTGAACTCTATCTTGCCTCAAAAGAAGAGGGTCTCAATACATGCTGTGAAACCTCAGGTTTTGCATCGGAAGATATATTCGCCAGAGTGATTGAAAATGTCGATTTTATTCTTATAGATGTAAAGCACTGGAATCCAGAACAGCATATGAAAGGGACAGGTATCAGCAATTCTCTTCCTTACGCAAATCTGAAGTATGCAATTTCATCAGGGAAACACGTACTTCCACGTATTCCTGTGATCCCTCAGTTCAATGATTCACTGGATGATGCCGCAGAACTTGCACGTATGATTAAAAATGCAGGCGGTCAGGAATGCCAGATTCTTCCATTCCATCAATTCGGTGAAAATAAATACAGTCTTCTGGAGCATTCCTATGCATACAGCAATACCCCAGCACTTCACAAAGAAGAACTTGAAAGATACAGACAGCAATTTGAAGAAAATGGCATTCGTGCTTTCTTCTGAGGACAGCATATGAACAGTAAAAAAGAAAACAGGGCCGCAAAAATACTGGAAACACTGACAAAGACACAAAAAGAAGAAGTATCAGTTCTTGCCGATATGCTGAAAGTATCCGAGGTCACAGTACGAAAAGATCTTGATGCTCTTGAAAGCAAAGGATTAATCCAAAGAGTGCATGGCTATGCCAAACTTAACAGTCCAGACAATATCAACGGCAGACTCGCTTTTCACTATGAAGTTAAGAAAAGAATTGCGTCCAGAGCTTCTAAACTTGTTCATGATGGTGACACTATTATGATTGAAAGCGGAAGCAGCTGTGCAATACTTGCAGATCTTTTATCTGAAACAAGAAAGAATATAACGATCATTACAAACAGTGCATTCATTGCAGATTATATTAAAGAATCGCCTAATGTGCAGATCATTCTATTAGGCGGAATTTACCAGAAGAATACGCAATGCCTTGTAGGACCTATGATCCGTGACACTGCTTCCGGTTACAGCGTCCATCATTTTTTCATCGGCACAGACGGCTGGAGCATGCGTACCGGGTTTACAAATAAGGACCAGCTGCGTGCGCAGGCAGTCAGAGATATGGCACATTCATGCGAACATGTAACAGTCTTGACTGAAAGCAATAAGTTCGATGATATAGGTACTGTTCCAATCAACATTAAAGATCTTCCTATTTCTGTTATCACTGACTGCAATCTATCTGCGGGCATTCAAAACAAAATGAAAAGTGAAGGAATCGAAGTCATAGAAGTATGACTGCTCCTTCACTTTTTATTCATCATGGTTTCTTTTCCATTCACTGTATTTCAGCACATTGTAATTCGTAAGTTCCAAAGTATTGACTTGGGTTTGATAAAGATAGCACTTCAGAAACTTAAATCCGCATTTTTCCTGTACACGTGCAGACTGCTTGTTCCTGACGAAGTATCCGCAGAATACCGCATCCAGCTTTACATCTTCAAACAGATAGCGAAGTACTTCATTCACAGCCTCAGGCATCAGACCCATTCCCCAGTAATCCTTTGAAAGAACAAAACCCAGCTCTCTGCATTTTTGATCTGCAAACTGTTCCGCTTCAGTTTCTTTATACTCTTCCACTCCTATAGATCCAATTGCCTTGCCGTTATATTCCATCGCAAATGTTTTCTTGCCATTGATGAACAAAGTCAGAATATCCTGCGACTTCTGCTTATTCTCATGAGGCTGCCAGCCAGCCATCTGACCAACGCCGTCCACACTTGCATATTCATAAAAATCATCCAGATCAGATTCACACCATGGTCTTAATATCATTCTTTTTGTTTTCAATGTCACATTTGATATATCGATTGCTGGATTCATAATCAATCTCCCGATTCATTGTCGTTTATTCTACGCTGAATACGAAAGAATTCAATATCATCCTAAAGACGAATCATACGATAGCCAATTCCAATATGTGTCTGAATTACTTTTTCACCCAGAGGTTCCTCTACTTTTTCTCTCAGTGAAGCAATGTACACACGCAGTGACTGTGTATCATTTGGAAGTGACTGATTCCATACTTCCTTCAAAATGAAGTTATGTGTCAGTACTCTTCCAATATTCTCAGACAGCAGTGACAGAAGTTTAAATTCTATTGGCGTAAGATGAATATCCTGACCATTCACCGTAACACAGGCAGAACTGTAATCTATCTGAAGACCGCCATTTACAAATACAGGTGAGTTTTTTTCATCCGACATATCATGTAAGTACTGAAGACGTCTCGCTGCGACTCTGATTCTAGCAAGGAGTTCGTCGACACTGAAAGGCTTCGTTAGATAATCGTCTGCACCTGCATCCAAAGCATTGATCTTATCCTCATCATTGCAGCGTGCACTCACAACAATAATTGGAAGCTGCGACCATTCTCTCACCTTACGAATAATATTCACTCCGTCAATATCCGGCAGTCCAAGATCAAGAATAATAATATCCGGTGCATGTCCGGTCACTACCATCAGAGCTTCATTGCCTGTCGCAACGGTTTCTATTTTATAATCTCTTGATTTTAAAGCTGTTGATATCAATGAACGTATCGGGCGATCATCCTCAACAACTAATACTGATGTACTGTTGTTCATATAATGTTTCCTTTCATCTCCGGAAGGGAGACTGTGAATATAGCACCATGTGGATATGCATCAGCAACATTGATTGTTCCGCCATGTGCCTGCGCGATCGACTTACATAATGACAGACCTAAGCCTAGTCCTCTTCTTCCGTCTATTGTCGTGTTTTTCTGTGCTGTATAAAACATATCAAATATTTTCTTTTTGTCAGTATCTGAAATACCTTTACCATTGTCGGCAACGCTAAGTCGGCATTGCCCATTACTGTTACGCAAAGAAATATGTATATGACAGTTCTCTCCGGCATACTTGACAGCATTATCTATCAGATTCACTGCAAGCTGAACCAGCAAAGAACTGTCTCCATTCACAATAGATATTTCTTTTCCCTTATCAACACTTATGATTGCCTGCTTCAGTCTAGGCTCTGCATGTGCAACAGCAGCATCTACGATATCTCCAAGGTCCTGTGCCTGCATATTCATATTCAGTGTTCCGCCATCCATTTTGGTAATAGAAAGAAGATTCTCAACCAATCCAGTCAGCCAAACTGAATCATCATAAATATCCTGATACACTCTGCGCCTTTCCACTTCATCCTTCACTGTTCCTTCTATGAGTAAAGAAGCATTTCCTGAAATAGTTGTCAGTGGAGTTCTAAGATCATGCGATATTGAGCGGAGCAGGTTTGATCGCAGGTGTTCCTGCTTCATACGAAATGCATATTCTGCATTCTTATGATTCAGTCTTTCCTTTTCAATAACAACAGAGCATTCAGCAAGCATGGCAAGAAGAAGATTCTTGTCAAAGTCATCTATACTTTCATCACGATCAACACGGATCGCTGTAACTGCACAGATACTGCCATCATTCAGTCTGACTGCTAAATACCAGAAAAGAGAATCATCAAATATTCCAGTTCCTGCCCCGGCTTGAGTATTGTTTTCAACCACCCATTCAGCTGCCGTCTTCTCTTTATCAGAAGAAGCCTCCTGTGCCAGCTGTTTCTCATTCTCACCTGCTGCTGCATAAAGAGGTTTTTCCAGTACACCATCAACTACCGGATAAATCATTACCGATCTCAGCAGCAGTTTCTGTATCTGATCCGCAGCTTCCTTCATAATTGCATTCTCACCTGAAGCCAGTTCCATTCTTCTGTTTGCATTCAGCAGCATTTCTGTACGGTATGCATTCTGTGCATGCTGCTGTGCCTGACGCTTTACCTGTGCTGTCAATGAGCTTGTCAGAAAAGCAGCTAAAAACATAACAACGAGTGTTACCGGATATCCAATCCCATATGACTGCAGAGAAAATACCGGAACCGTAAATAGAAAGTTAAAAAGAGAGACGCTGATAATAGAGGATATCATACTGCATACATATCCATTAGTAAGAAATGACACCATCAGTACTCCTAAGATATATACAGTGATCAATGTAGCATCTGTAAATCCAAGCATATGGAACCAATAGCAAATCAATGTGGAAAGAATCATAATACCGCATATAATCCCTATATCTTTCCATGTCACCTTCAATACATTGTCTTTGTAGGAAGGATCGTATTCCGGCTGTGCCTGCGGTATCATCAATACCTCTGCATTCGGGAGAAGCCTGTGCAGCTTCAAATAAAAATACTTATCTGACAGTCCTTTTTTTCTGCTTCTGCCGCATATAACAACATCAACGTGATGCTTCTTTGCATATTGTGCAATTGTTCCTGCAGCATTTCTCCCCTCGAGTATCTCTGTTTCAGCATGCAGTGATTTTGCATACTCAAAATTACTCTGCAGAGAATCATCATCCTGATTTCTTCTGATTTTTTCTTTTACATATACTGCCAGCAGTTCCGCGTGATAAAACGATGCCTGTTTTGAAGCAATCTTTATCAGCTTTTTCCCTGTATAAGCTGAAGTAATACAGACAAGTATCCTTTTCTTCCCGTTTTCCATACTCAATCCCCCTAAAAGTTCTATCAGAACTGTTTCTTCCTATATACAAACAGTCCGCCTAATGCTGCCGCAGCTGTCAATGCGGCTGCCGAGAGCATCTTCAGCCAAACAGGTGTTTTCTCCTTCATCATATATCCTTGTTTCATAACGGTCACTGCTGTGGCATGGATATCCATATCTCCGCCATGCTCACTGCATGCTGCATGAAATATACCGGCTATTTCAACTGTGTCACCGGTTATTTCATATGCACCTGTAGTCTTTATCAACTGAGCCTGTTCCTTAGTCATCCAGATTCCAATAGCGGAGTTATTTCCATCGGATACATTGACCCATGCATATGAACCGCGATATAGAATATCACCGATTGCCTCACCTTCAAACACAATCTTTTTATCATCATATTTCTTTGAATGATCAATCAATTCAGAACAGGATACGGTTTCCTCATCTGCGTGAATACCACATATAGCATATTCTGCAGCTGTCATTAAAAGCACCGCTGTCAGTATACTCATCAGAACTCTCTTTCTCATCTTCTGGCAAACCTCCTGAATACTCTGACAATCAGCGTCAATACAGATATAAATTCAAGTCTGGCCATCCACATAATAACAATGTAAATAATCTTCAGATACACGGGAGAGGCCGTTGTTATAACACCGATAGAAAGACCTACATTTCCTGTTGCTGATGCAGATTCAAACGCAGATTCCATGTAGCTGAATCCTGCACTCATACCCGCAAAAGTACCTATAAGAAATGTAACAAGATACAGTGCAACAATAACAAATGCACTTCTTACCATCTCATGGGTAACAGTAACATCATGAATATGATGCATACGCGTTACCTGTACCTTGGACGATGGATACACATATTGATTGATCTGAGCCTTAATTGCTTTGAAAATGATTCCCATTCGGATTCCCTTAAAGCCACCTGCGGTAGAACACGCACTTCCGCCTATCAGCATAGCCACGGTCATAGCAGCCAATGCTATATCTCCCCACTGCAGATAAAACTGTCGGGCGTATACCGTCATAAAACCAGTTGTGGTATGCCCGGATATCAGCTGATAGAATCCCTTTCTTAACAATGACACTGCATCTGTATAGATTCCATTCTTCATTAATCCATATGCAACTAAAAGAAAAGTAATCGTCACAGTAATCGTAAAAGAGATTATCTCTACATTTTGCTTCAATTCCTTATGATTCCCTTTCAGAACTGCGTAATGAAGTGCGAAGTTAAAGGAACCGATTGTAAAGAACAGCACTGTTGCTACTTCATACCAAATACTGTGATAATAAAGAATATTCTGTGAATACGGAGCAAAACCGCCCGTACTCCAGCCTGACATAAAGATCCAGACGCCATTCAGTATTGCTTTCATTAATGGAAGTCCAGCAATCAATCCAGCAATCGTCATTACAATCCATCCGAGTGCAAGATACAGAAGACTGATCTTCCATATTTCTCTGGATGTTGAAACAGCACCTGGTCTCAGATGCTCATCTTTTGCTTCACCAACGTACATCATATATGTACATCCCGTATCTTTTGTCAGAAAAGAAAGAGCCAGCACAACCATTCCCTGACCGCCGATATATGTCAGCAGGAATCTCCACATATTCAATCCTGCAGACAAATGATCTAAGTTCTGTATCATCGTAAAACCCGTTGTAGTAAGACCGCTCATTACATCAAAGCAGCAATCCAAATATGATAAGTAATTGCCAGAGATGTAATATGGCAGAGCGCACAGAAGCATTCCTATCAGCCACGATCCCGAAGCAATGATCATACCGTCTCCGGCTCCCAAGGCTGCTTTTCTGTGCTTTAAGCCAATAACCATCAGTCCCATGGCGGCAGACACCATTACAGAAGCAGAAGCAATAAAAACGAATACGAATCTTGTCTCTCCTGCAATCAGAGATGTAATCAGCGGAATCAGCTCACATCCTGCAAGCACTAAAAGAACAACGCCAATATAGTATAGTATCGACAAAGTTCTTCTTTTTGTATCTGAAGTCATAAGATTTGCGTAAACCCTGCTGTAATCACAAGTGCAATTGTGAGAACGATTGAACAGTATATTAATTCTGCAGCGATTCCTTCTGCAGTTTTCAGAATGTCAATTTGCATAGTTTTCCTCATAGAACTTTCTCTCGATTTCTCCAAAATCCTGCTGCGGTCCCATAATCATCACTTCATCAGAGGCTTCGAGTCTGAAGTCTCCATTAGGGATGTACGCATGGTTTCCTCGCACTGCTACGACAATAATGCTTCCCTGCGGCAATTTCATTCCAGATACTGTCCTTCCTGCGGCAAAGGAATCGGGACTCACAATAAACTGATGGATGCGTGCATCCTCTGTCTTCGTAGCAAGAATAGAGTCAATATCTCCCCATCCAAGTTCCTGCTCTATGACTCCTGCTATTCTTGATGCTGAGGAAATCACTGAATCAACTCCTTCTGCTTGAAAGATCCTTATGTTCTTAGGATTATTTACTCTTGTAACGATCTTTCCTGCATGAAAGCACCTCTTTGCAAGCATGCATGCTACCAAATTGTTCTGATCCTGTCCTGTAACTGCAATAAATACATCTGCCTTCTCCATACCGGCATCGCGAAGTATCTGCTCATCCGTAGCATCTCCGCATATTACTTCTCCGCGATGTGTATGAAGCATATCAGCGAGAAGCAGGCACCGTTTTCTGTTCCTGTCTATAATGCTGATATGGTAATCACCAGACATTAATGTTTTTACCAGATAGTACCCAATATTGCCCCCTCCGGCTACAACTATTCTCATCATTGCTGTTTATCTCCATTCAGCATTTCAGCAGCGCACTCTGATGCAACTCCGGTTGGACATATAATATGGAATCCCAAATTTCTAAATGTATCGACCTTTGCAGGTTCTGAAATTCTTGTCAGTATTTCTTTGACATGATAAAGACGGTCTGCTATTTCAGATGTCATCAAATTCACATTGTCATCATCTGTAACTGCTGCAACAGCCTGCGCATTGCGTATTCCTGCTTCAAGAAGAACATCTTCGTCAAAGGGCATTCCAGTTACAGTCAATCCGTTAAATCCTTCACCCAGTGTATCAAGATTATCAGTATCAGCATCGATCACTACAATGTCATTTCCATCATTTGAAAGTCTCACCGCAAGTTCCTTCCCCAATCTGCCGCAGCCTGCAATAATAATGTACATACCTCAGCACGTCCCCTTTTCACGTCTTCCTTGTTTTCTTTTCTTTTCCTGCGGTTCTTCCGTATCCTCCCCAAATATGAACGTCTTATCTGCAAACATCTGCCCAAAATTATCAAGATTCATCAACGCTGGACGATAGGTAGGATCAAGTGCCCATGCAGCACGGAAGTGCTTCATTGCACCAATATGATCATTCTTCTTTTCGTATAAAAGACCCATCAGATTGTGCGGAACTGCATTGTCCGGGAATTCAGACATTAACTTTCTAAGAAGACTTTCACAGTCCTTGAATTCCTTTTTTTCAATCAGATGCCTAGCTTCTACAATTGCCTGATTCAATTCTTCATCCATAACTATCCCTCTTTTCATACGTATCATAGAGAGATCATCGTAATGACGGCGTTAGAGTTTTCGGCTCCATGTTAAAGTTCTGTTAAGATCCGCCCATAGAAAAACACCAGTCATTCGACTGATGCCTTTCTGTTCATAAAATTTTTTGGGGGGAAAGTTTATGAATTGATTATTGTTTGTCAGACTTCTTTTTTCTCATCTGACAGTTATTAAGATACAAGCAATGTGTGAATTAAGTATGCAATTTCTGTGAACAGTATATGAACAATTTTCAGTTTAGTTCTCCTGTGTTCTTATCATAAAAGGTTTCTATTCCTTCAGCCATTCTCTGTGCATCCTGAATCTTCCATATAGTACGAAGGTAGATGCCTGTCATCATGTATTCTGTGATTTCTTCCAGATAGATGAAATCCGGAAGATATTCCTGCGGTATGTATCTGCATAGATCTTCTTTCAGCTGATCCATATCAGGAGTCATTTGATTGTATATAAACACAGCCTCCGGTCCTATTGTGCTGATCATCGGAAC
>JBFLGD010000002.1:0-175113 GCA_041859965.1 Bulleidia sp.
ATATCCTGTAACTTCTTCAATAGCTTTGCCAATATCAAACATGCCAGCTTCATCCCATGCTCTGCAGGTGATATTGATGCCAATCGGACATTTGTCCTCAAAGCACATTGGAACAGTCATAGAAGGATAGCCGGAGAAGTTAGCCATAGCCATATAGTTCTCCGAGATCATATAGTCGCTTGAAAGCTGATCCTGATCTGTACTGCTTTCAATCAGCGGTGCAATATTGCCTGATGCAGGTGCCGCAATTGCATCATAATCCTTCAGACATTCATTCATAGCATTCACAACAACTCTTCTGACCTTCTGTGCCTTGCGGAAAACTCTTTCCTGATTCTCTTCAAACAAGCCATAGGAACCTATGACAAATCTTCTTCTGATCAGAGGTCCGAATCCCTTTGTTCTGGAATTTGTCATAATCTCTGCCATATCCTCACCCGGTTCACGTACCCCGAAGCGGATACCATCAAGATTGGAGTCATTCGAGGTAGCTTCACAGTTGGCAATAATAAAGTAAGCCGGCAGAATAGCCTTCATCATATCTTCATCAAACTGGTACACATCCACCTGTGCACCTCTGTCCTTCAGCTTATCCATCAGATCATTAAATGCTTCAACGGTCTTCTTATTAGACATATTATCAACAACATTGCCCAAGACAGCAATCTTCTTACCATGCATATCGCTGTTCAGGAGTGCTGCATAGTCAGGTACTTCGCGGTCAGAGGAAGTCATATCTCTTTCATCTCTTCCGGCAAGTACTTTTAATGACACTGCCGCATCTTCAATACTGCGGGTAAAGTAGCCGACATGATCCAGTGAAGAAGCGTAAGGAATAATTCCATATCTGGAAATTCTTCCATAGGTAGGCTTAACACCTGTTACTCCGCAGAAGGAAGCCGGTTTTCTAACCGAGTCTCCGGTATCAGAGCCAATTGCCATCGGCACTGCACCTGCAGCTACTAAAGCTGCGGATCCTCCGGATGATCCGCCTGTCATTCTCTTAACATCCCATGGGTTATATGCCGGTCCCTTAAAGCAAGTCAGGTTCGTACCGCCCATTGCGAGTTCATCCATAGAACTCTTGGCAACAACAACTGCACCTGCCTTCTTCAGCTTTGTAACAATCTCAGCATCATAGATTGGAACATAATTGGACAGTATTCTGGAACCTGCTGTAGTCAGTATTCCCTTTGTACATACATTGTCCTTCAGTACGATTGGAACACCTCTCATCAGTCCTTCCTCAGGAAGATCCTTCAGCTGTTCTGCAGGGTCAACAAAAGTAATTGCAGCATGCAGGCTGTTCTGCAGCTTCTGTACCTTCTCATATGCCTCAGTGACGTTCTTTTCAACGCCATCCCTGTCTTTTACCATCTCTGCAATCATTATTTCACCACCTTAGGAAGAACAAAGTGTCCCTCCAGATTCTTGTCTACATTTGCCATTGCGTCTTCCTGGGAAATCACATTGGAGACCTTATCACTGCGCAGAAAATGAGTATCCTCATCAAAAGGATAGATCATCTCCTCTACACCATCCGTATTTACTGCATCAAGAAGAGACATCTGCGACTGCAGAGTGCCAAACTCCTTCACAATACCGTCTGCTTCTTCATCGGAAAGATCAAACATAAGCTGATGTGCCAGCTTCTTAAAATACTCTCTGTCCTTCTTTTCTTCCATTTCAGGGCCTTCTTTCACGTTTACCTATTTTACCGTTTACTATGCTTCTTTTCAACCGCATAGCTCTGCTTGTTTCCAATAAAAAAGGCAGCTGTATTTCCTGTTTCCGTACAGCTGTCAGTATTTCACTTATTTTAAATCTTCCCCATTGGATCTGATGCACTTCTGATACCAGTAATAGGAATCCTTAGGTGTTCTCTTCATAGATCCCTGACCATAGTTGTCAGCGTCTACATAAATCTGTCCATAGCGCTTAGCCATCTCACCCTCGCCATTGGACACCATATCAACACAGCCCCAGTACAGATATCCCATAACCGGAATGCCATCAATTTCAGCAGCATCCTTCAGCGACTGGATATTCGCACGCATGTAATCAATACGATAGTCATCATGAACTGTATTTTCTTCAAACTTGTCATTCCAGCCAATACCGTTCTCAACACACCACAGAGGGCAGTGATATCTGTTATAGAAAGTATTAAGTGCAATTCTCAGGCACTGAGGATCAGTAGCCCATCCCCATGCATTTGTCTTCAGATACGGGTTGGCTACAGTGCTCTTCATCGCACCGTTTCCGCCGCCTTCCTCCATATTGCCATCCTCGTGCAGAGTTACAACATGAGAGCCATAGCAGGAGAAGCTCATGAAGTCGCATGTATATTTCTTCAGAATATCAAAGTCATTATCCTTGGCAGGAATTGTAATGCCCTTTCTCTTATATTCAGCCAGTTTATAGTTTGGATAGAAGCCAAGCATCTGTACATCAGAGAAGAACAGTGTTTCATTTTCCTCCTGCTTAGCAAGCAGCTGATCAGCAGGATCTGCCGTCAGTCCATACACTGGGCCAAAAGCAAGCATCATACCTACCTTGACATCCGGATAGCTTTCATGAGCTGCCTGTACTGTCTTAGCAGAAGCCAGGAACTGATGGAATGTAGCATTTGCAACATTCTGCTCACTTGCATGGATCAGACCTGCTGTAACAAATGGAGCCGCATCAATGCAGTTGATCTCATTGAAAGTAAGATAGTACTTAACTAATCCGCTGAATTCTCTAAAGCATGTCGTTGCATATCTCACAAACTGGTCGACAAGATATCTGTCATTCCAGCCATTGTACTTTGCAGAAAGTGCCAGAGGCGTTTCATAGTGAGAAAGAGTGATCAAAGGTTCAATATTATATTTTCTGCACTCTTCAAATACAGACTTATAAAAATCAATTCCAGCTCTGTTAACTTCAGCATCATCGCCATTCGGAAATATTCTTGACCACTTTACAGAGATACGGAAAGACTTGAATCCCTCCTCTGCACACATACGGATATCTTCCTTGTAATGATGGTAGAAATCTGACGCAATATGGCTTGGATAATAATACTTATCATCATCCAGAAGTGCCGGTACCGCTCCTTCAGGAAGATCTCTGACGTCGCTGCCGAAGCAGAGAGGCGTTGATCCTGTTGTGCCATCTTCCTTCTTCCATGTCACCTGTCTTCTGACTGTATGAGAACCGTTAGTCATTACATCTGCTGTAGCAAGACCTGCGCCTCCCTCAAAGACACCACCTTCATACTGATTGGCAGCGGTAGCTCCGCCCCATAAAAAGTCCTTCTGTAAGCTCATCTAAAGTCTCCTCTTTTCATGTAACAATCTTATAACAATTCCTCAGGATATTCGACCGCATTTTCCATTTACAGCTTCAATCATTCTGAATACCTGCTCAGCAGTTCTGCTAAGACATTTCTCGGCATACTGTGTATCCATTGCTTTTTCCAGAGAAACAGGTTCTCTCTGGATTGGAAACCATGCTGTAATACCGTTCTGAAGGCAATTTTCTGCATTGTTTCCTTCACTTCCGGCAAATACAATAACTGGTTTCTCATATTTTTCCGCAAGCCTGGCAATGCCTGAAGGAGCCTTGCCCATAGCTGTCTGACCATCGATTCTGCCTTCACCAGTCACCACGAAATCACAGCCTCTGACTGCTTCTTCCATATGCAGTGCATCTGCTACTATTGCTGTACCGGATTCCAGAGAGCCATGCAGAAATGAATCAAATGCAAAACCCAGGCCTCCTGCCGCTCCAGTTCCTGCTCTTCTTTGATCAGCAGCGGAATACTTCTCCTGTACAGCATCAGCATACTGTTTTAAACTGCTGTCCATCTCTGCAATCATTGCTTTATCCGCACCCTTCTGCCCTCCAAACACTGCACTGCATCCTCTTTCTCCACAGAGCGGATTATCAACATCACAGGCAATCCGGAAGTCACAGTCCTTCAGTATCGGCAGAGTTCGTGTATCATCAATAGCAGAAACTTCCTTCAATCCTGCCGCACCCGCAGCTGTCGGTTTGCCTTCCTTATTCAGGAAACGATATCCAAGCGCTTCCAGCATGCCCTTCCCGCCATCATTCGTACAGCTTCCGCCGATTCCAACGATAAAATGACGGCATCCTTTTTCAGCCGCCTCGCGAATCAATTCACCAAGGCCATACGTAGAAGCCAGCAAAGGATTTCTCTCCGAAGAAGAAATCAGATTGAGACCGACTGCCTGTGCAGCTTCAATGATAGCCGTACCTGTTTTTTCAATGATTCCATAGGAAGCTGTGACTGCTGTTCCTAACGGTCCCTGCACATGCATGCATATTCTCCTGCCATGTGTGCCTTCCAGCAATGCATCCAGCGTTCCTTCGCCGCCGTCAGCTAAAGGCTTGATAATAACTTCAATATCACTGTCAGCCGCATGAATGCCTGCAGCCGCTGCTTCAGCAGCCTGCAGTGATGTCATACATCCCTTAAAGGAATCCAGGGCAGCCAGCACTTTCATTTACTGATTCTCCGCTGTAAAATGCGCAATAAAATCATCCTCCGAAATAATCGGGACATTCAATGACTTTGCCTTTGTGTTCTTGGAGGAGGTACTTTCAATATCATTGTTAATTAAAAAACTTGTTTTGGAAGTAACAGATCCAGTCACCTTGCCGCCCTGTGATTCGATATAAGACTTCAATTCATTGCGGTTCTGATAATGATGCACATCGCCAGTCACAACAAAAGTGAGTCCCTCACAGAAATTCCCCTTTGCGTCTCTGTCACTGCTTTCTACCGTAATCATGTTCAGCAGTTCCTCGTAGCCCGCTCTGTTCTCAGAATCATGAAACCACTTCACAAATGCCGTGCTCTTTTCCGGTCCAATACCGTCAATTGATGAGAATACTTCCGCATCGCTGCTTTCTTCAGCAGTCCTTACGAGTTCCTGCAGCGGATATGCCTGCAGCAGCTTTCTGGATACGTCCTGGGCTGCTAAAGGTATATTCAATGCATAGAGAAGCTTCTCATCGGTTACAGTACTGGCTTTATCAAGAGAAGCAGAAATGTTATCTGCCGACTTTTCACCAAAGCCATCCAGCTGTGCAATTTCGTCATGGTGATCCTTCAGACGGAATATATCCGCATTGCTGCGGATCCAGCCTTCATTAATGAATCTTGAAAGGGTCTGTTCCGAGATGCCATCAATATCCATGCCTTGTTTTGATACAAAACGGGTAAACTTTCTCAGTTTCTTTGCCGCACAGTCAGGATTGGAGCATCGCAGTGTCTTAGTCCCACTGATACTGGACACATGCACTGCTGTAGGTGCTCCGCATACAGGACATGATCCAGGTATTTCAAGAGTGCCTTCAATCTTTCTTACCTGTATTACCTTAGGTATGATCTTGTTTGCCTTGATCACTGAAAGAACAGTTCCTTTGCCGCCAATGCCAAGACGTTCACATTCGGATATGTTGCAGAGACTTGCTCTCTTCACTGTGGTACCTTCCAGCTGCACGGGTTCAAATACGGCTACAGGTGTAATAGTAGAAGCTGCACAGGACCATTCAATATGATCCAGCTGTGATTCCACTGACTCATCTGCCCATTTAAAAGCGTAGCCGGCTCTAGTCGCATGATGTCCTGTTACAGAACCAGTTGCTGCATACTTTACGTCATCATAGGCAATAACAAGACCGTCCACCGGATATGGATTGATACCTTCTGTTACTTTTGCTGTCCATTTGGACACTGCATCTGTGATACCTGCAAGATCCGGTTTTTCCAGCAGTTCATGATCGACCGTCCTGAATCCCATATCATTTAAATAATCCATCTGTGCTCCCCAGGAATCCAGCTGCTTTTCAGTATGGACAAGTGTAAATGGGATCCATTGTATCTGTCTTTTTCTTACTTCATCTATATCCTTCAGTGTTAGAGAACCGGAAGCCAGATTTCTTGGATTGGCATAGTCTTCTCCTGATTCCATTACAAACTTATCAAAGTCTGCATAGGAAATCACTGCTTCGCCTCTGATAACAAGATGTCCCTTCTCGCTGACTGTCTTAAGCACACCATTCAATGCATCTGCTAGATGCGTGATATTTGTACCGATATGACCATCGCCTCTCGTAACAATTTTCGTCAGTCTGCCATGATCATATGTTACGACCAGAGTCAGCCCATCCAGTTTCCATGACATCCAGATAGGCTTTCCCTCCGCCCACTTGGCAAGGTCATCGATCTTCTTGGTCTTGGCAAGAGACAGCGCTGGAAATTCATGCGGTTCCTTTTCCCCTGCAATGGAATCAGCAGATACCTGATGAGTTGGAGAATCGGAAAGAATCGTTCCGGTCTCCTCTTCCAGTTTTTTAACACGGTCAAACATGGCATCCCATTCAAAGTCTGTCATCTTTTCACCGCGGCCGTTATAGTAAGCATCCCCTGCATCATTCAGCTTTTTTACCAGCGACCGCATCAATGTCAGTTTTTCCTGCTTCTCTGTTTCTTCCATGAATGGAGTACCTCTTTCTGCTTATTTCTTTTTCTGCAGACTAGGATGTCCTGCAGCAATCTTCTTAATACCATAGGGATATGGGAAGGCTATCTGTGCAATACCGCCTGCACAGCTGACAACAACGCCGTCTCCGAATTTGATATGTGTAACATGATCTCCAGCCTTCAGCTTTGCAGCCTTTGTCTGCGGTTTTCTGACTGCAGAGAAACTGTCACCATGTTCTTCAAATAATGAAGATGTTACTTTATCTCTGACATTTTCAGAGCGGTTTTCCGCATAGCCCTTATGAACAATAACCGAAGAATCGATTTCATCAATAAATCTTGACGGTGTGCGCATTCTCTGCAATACATACGAATAGCCGGATGCCTCCGTCAGATACAGCTGATTGCGTGCTCTTGTAAAGGCAACGTAAGCCAGTCTTCTTTCCTCTTCAACGCCTCTTCTTCCCTCATTCATCGCTCTTTCATTTGGGAAAATACCATCATTCAGATCTGAAACAAAAACTGTATTGAATTCCAGTCCCTTGGCAGCATGCACTGTCATAAGCTGCAGATAGTCGGAAGTGACTGTTTCATCATGATCTCCATACAAAGCGGTCAGCTGAAGATATTCGTCCAGTGTACTGTCTGGATTCTGTTCCATGAACTGACGAAGAGAATCAATCAGTTCCTTGATGTTGGCAAGCCGTTCCTCACCCTTTTCCTTGTCTTCATTCAGCATTTTTTCATAGCCGGTATCCTGAATGATATCCGAAAACAGTGAAACAACATCCTTGCCGTCCTTTTCTTCCTGACGCCACTTCTCGACCATGCTCACAAAATCTTCCAGTGTATGCTTAATCTTTCCAGAGAACAGCGTATCACCCTTGATGGCTTCATACATAGTCGTGCCATCCTGCTCTGCCTTTATGGAAATTGTATCCATAGTCTTATCACCGATGCCTCTGCGCGGACGATTCAGTATCCTTCTTAAAGCAAGATCATCAGCAGCTGTTACCATTCTCAGATAGCAGAGGGAATCCTTGACTTCCTGTCTTTCATAGAAGCGAAGGCCTCCATAAATAACATATGGAATACGGCCTGCCATCAGTTTCTGCTCAAGCATTCTTGAAAGATAGTTGGAACGGTACAGTACAGCCATGTCGCTGTACTTTTCTCCCTTTGCATGAAGAGAAGATACAGTATCTGCGATCCATTCCGCCTCTGCTTCATCAGACGGTGCCGCAAAATGAACGACCTTGCTGTCGGCACTGCGGGTAGTAAACAGATCCTTCTTCATACGATCAGCGTTATTCTGAATAACTGAGTTGGCTGCTTCTAGAATTGCGGATGAAGAACGATAGTTCTCATTCAGGATAATCGTCTTGGCACCGGGATAGTCTTTTTCAAAGTGCATGATGATATTCACATCCGCACCTCTCCACGTATAGATAGTCTGATCCGGATCTCCAACTACATAAAGGGAATTCTCTTTTCCAGTCAGACTGCGAATCAGCTTATACTGCGTTTCATCGATGTCCTGAAACTCATCTACCAGAATATACTCAAAGCGTCTCTGCCACTTCTCCAGAACATCTCTGTGCGCATGAAAAATACGAACTGTCCAGAGGATCAGATCGTCAAAATCAAGGGCGAACATCTCTCTCTGTCTCGTCAGATAGCGTTCATATACATCTGCCTTATCCTGATCATCAGAATACTTCGGGGCCAGAGCATGTGCACGTTCTGCCGTAATGCCTGCTGTCTTATTATTTGAAATGTAATCTATATAGGCATTCGGTGCAATGCCATTATCCCCAATATTCAAAGCTTTTACAGCTGCCTTTACAATCGACTTCTGATCATCCGTATCCATGATTGTAAAATTCTTAGGATATCCTTCCACAGAAATATCTTCGCGCAGAATACGTACGCAGAGAGAGTGAATCGTCGAGATCCATGGCGATCTCTTTATTTCACCAAGCATCTTTCCTACACGTGTCTGCATCTCCTTGGCAGCCTTATTGGTAAAAGTAAGTGCAAGGATCTTATACGGACGCACATCTTCATCATCAATCAGATGTGCAATTCTCATTGTCAGGACTCTTGTCTTGCCGGAACCAGCTCCAGCAATAATACGCAGATAGGAATCATCTGAAAGTACAGCTTCCTTCTGCTGAGGATTCAATTTCGAAACATCTATCATTTTTTATCTTCATCTTTCTTTTCAGCCATCATTATACCATTGCCTGCTCGGATTCACTGTCCCTTATACTGTACTGTGCACTTCTTTTCGCCGACGCATGGTATAATTCATGCATGACATTACTAGCTGATAAATGGAAAGACTACGCCCTGCTTGATGCAGGAAACGGTGAAAAACTTGAGAAATGGAATGACGTTACACTGAGAAGACCGGATCCACAGGCAGTATGGCCTGTCAAAGACCGTACAGAGTGGAAAAAGGCAGATGCGGTATATCACCGCTCAGATAAAGGCGGCGGAAGCTGGGAGTATAAAAAGAAACTTCCTGAAGCCTGGACAATACAGTATCGAGAACTGACCTTCAAGGTTTCTCCTACTGGTTTTAAACATACAGGCATATTTCCTGAACAGGCAGTCAACTGGGACTGGATGGCAGATCTGATCCGCAGTCATAAGGATGAGGAAATCAGAATACTGAATCTTTTTGCCTATACCGGCGGTGCTACGATGGCCTGTTCACAGGCTGGTGCAGAGGAAGTTGTCCATGTGGATGCCTCCAAGGGCATGGTACAGTGGGCCAAGGAGAATAGAGACCTCAGCGGTCTGACCGATCACAAGATCCGCTTTATTGTCGATGACTGTCTTAAGTTCGTTGAAAGAGAAAAGAGAAGAGGACATACCTACCACGGTATCATCATGGATCCGCCGAGCTACGGCAGAGGTCCTAATGGTGAGATGTGGAAATTCGACCGTGAGATCACTGAGCTGATCCGCTCCTGTGCAGAGATACTGGATGAACATGCACTGTTCTTTCTGATCAACTCCTATACAACAGGTTTCTCTTCAATCGTACTGGACAACCTGATGCGAACAATGATCCTTCCAGACCACAGCGACGGGAAAGTCAGCACTGGAGAAATTGCAATTCCTCTGCAGAACAGAGATCTTCTCCTGCCTTGCGGCATTTATGGAAGATGGGAAAGAAAATGATAAGGGTCCTCTATGAAGACAATCATGTTCTCTGTGTAGAAAAACCAGTCAATGTTCCAGTGCAGGAGGATTCCTCACATGACGAGGATCTTCTCAGTATGGGAAAAGAATATCTAAAAGATAAATATCATAAACCAGGGAATGTATTCCTCGGTCTGATACATCGCCTTGATAGACCTGTGGGCGGAGTTATGGTCTTTGCACGCACTTCAAAAGCAGCATCACGTCTTTGTGATTCCGTGCGAAAGCATGAAATGAAGAAAGAGTATTTTGCTGTACTTGACGGGATTTGTACAAAAGAAAAAGGTACCCTTGAAGATTATCTAAGCAAGGATACTAGAACCAATATGGTCACTGTTACCGATGCACAGCATGGAAAGAAGTGTTCCTTGTCATATGAAGTTCTGGCTGTTAAGAACAGGAAATCCTTGGTGCATATCTTTCTGAACACAGGAAGATCCCACCAGATAAGGGTTCAATTCGCATCAAGAGGCCTGCCATTAGTATATGATCAGCGCTACAATCCCCGTCCAGGAAAAGGACAGATTGCACTGTATGCATGCAGACTGACTTTCCCGCATCCAACATTGAAGGAACCTGTTACTGTAGAAAGTCTTCCTCCTATGGAAGATCCATGGACAGAGTTCAGGGACTTTATGCAGAATTGCCTATATAATGAAAGATAGTTATGAACAGGAAAAGAGTGAAACCGCACAGACATCTCCGGGTTCCTGTTAGGAAATCATCTGTGCAGAAAAAAGGACCGCGAAGACATCTTCGCAAGAGTCTGGTCATTATTCTAGCCGCAGCGATGGCTGCTGCGTTTCTTGCTTTTAATGTGCCGATCTGGATGGATAATTCCAAGCTGCGTACACTCGGATATGATGATGAAACAATCAAGAAGATACGCAGTGACGGTCTTACAGATAAGATTCTTACAAATTCCTATTACTCCTCCTATTTAGCTAAATCGATTGATAACGGCAGTCTTGAGGAGGACTTTATCTCACTGTATACGGCTGTCTCTGATGACCGCGGACTGACTGCTTCAGATTTTCTTCTCTATTGCAGACTGGAAGATAAAGGATATGAAAAAGATCAGCTGGAGAATCTGTTCAAGAACCTGAAGTTCTATGAGATCACTCCGCTGCTGGTCTTTGACTATCAATGGGATGAACAGAAGTATATTGATGACTGTGAGAATAATAAGGACACAAATTCAGATACCTCATTCTCTCTTAGCGGCACGTATATCACCCCATATAAACTGACGCAGGATATTGATAATACCGACAGTGCAGACATACTCGTCAACCTCAGCAATGGACTGACAAGTGATTATGTACCAAGTGATCTGACTGACGTTGATACACAGTATGCAGTCAGCGGTATACAGCTCCGCAAAGAAGCTGAAAAAGCATTTGTCAGTATGGCATCCAGTGCGCTCACTGCATCTCACAACTTCTATGCAAGTTCCGGCTATCGTTCCTATGCAGATCAGAATACCTCGTATACTGCATGTTCCGCACAGGTCGGTTCTGACAATGCGGATACAGAATGTACAAGAGCAGGCCATTCCGAGCATCAGACTGCACTGGCTGTGAATATCTCTCCGACTTATGAAAAGGCGGATGACTTCACACAGACAGAAGTCTATAAATGGATGCAGGACAACGCCGCTTCCTACGGGTTCATTGAACGCTATCCAGAGAGCAAATCTTACATTACACATATGAGCGGAGAATCAAATCACTACAGATATGTCGGCAAGGATATTGCTGAAGCAGTGCAGGATTCCAATCTGACCTATGATGAATTCTATGAACTGTATCTAGCCGGCTGGAATGACACATCCTTTAAACCGGCAAGTCACATTATTGCTGAAGCCAATCCAGTATCTTCCAAAACGAAATAACAGTCTTCCCATATCACTCATGGGAGGACTGTTTTATTCATATTCTGCCGTACGCAGATGGCGATCAAGATAGCAGGCAAATCCAGCATCATTTACAGATGGCGCGATATCATCAGCGATTGCCTTAGCATCCGCTGTTCCATTTTCCATAACAATGCCATGCCCCACATACTTGAGCATATCAATGTCATTTGTTGTATCACCAAAAGCCATCATTTGATCTCTGGCAATATGCATCATAGATCCGATAATCTGTACTCCCACATCCTTGGCAAGATGCGGATCATTAAACTCAAAGAGATCCACTGCAGTTTTGAAAGCGATATAACGGGGATCTGGATGATTCTTCGCATATTCCTCAGCCATCGTCATCAATTCAGGAGACAGGATCATCATCTCCTTCACCTGAGGTGTTACAGTGATCTTTCTGATATCTGCCTCAATCAGTTCCATACCAAGACGCTTTCCGACAATTTCAGCCTGCGGTGTGATCTTCTGTACATAGAGTTTCTTTCCTTCACCATACAAAGTCGGGATCAGACCCATTGGTTCATAAAGATCCAGTATTTCACAGATCAATGCAGGTGTCAGTGTATAGGCAAGTGCCGTCTTGCCAGTCGCAGTCTCAAGTACCTCACCGCCATTGGAGCCGACAATATAATCACAGCAGTCTGACAGTCCCCACTCTTTGATCAATGGAAGTACAGAGGATACAGGACGTCCGGATACAATTGCGAAACGGATGCCAAGTTTTCTGATACGTTTGATTGCCGCAGCCACTTTGGGGCTGCATTGACCATGCGCATCAATGATTGTTCCATCCAGATCGCTTGCAATCAGTCTGATCATTTTTCCATTCCCAGAAAGGAAAAGATTTCATCTTTTCTCTCTTCCATGTCTGCGTAAGCCAGATCATACAGTTTCTTTGTATTCTCAACGTCGCCATGGAATCTGGAAACAGCTATATCCTTTGTTGGACGAATCATAATAGCATTCTTAGCTTCAATAAGCTTATTGATAATATCAATCTGATGATAGTAATTCAGATGACGGACAGCATAGTCCTTCTCGACCTGCGGATACTGTTTATAGATCCTCTTCATCAAGAAACGTATCAGCTTGGAGGAAGGCTTTCGAACAAAGTCAGCCGGCTTGGTAGTAATGATAAAGAACTTTGTGCATCCCTTCTCCTGTGCTCTCTCAATTGGAATCATCTTGGTAATGCCGCCATCCAGCAGATGCATACCCTTGTATTCAACAACTGCAGAGGCTACCGGCAATGCACAGGTACCTCTTAAGAGATCAAGTTCTGTATCCATATCCTTTGGACCGAAGAATTCTGTCTTTCCGTCTTCAAGAACATAGGCACCTACTTCAATAGGCATATTTTCTTTAATGATCGGAGAAATATCCATGTGCTCCTTGCCGAGAAGATCATCCTTGAAGATCTTCTTGTAAGCAACATAGTAGCCTTCTTCCTTAAATGCCTTCAAACCGACTGTATCCTTTTCTGCTGCATAATAAACAGACATATTATATGGTGTGTGCTTATCCTTCACCATGTAGCATGACAGATATACCGCACCGCTTGAGATACCGACATTGTAGTCAAATGAAATGTCATGATCATTCAGCCAGGCAAGTGCACCTGCAGTATAGGCACCGCGCATGCCTCCGCCTTCCAGAACCAAACCGTATTTTTCCATATTTTCCAACCTTTCCTTCATACAAGAGGAATAAAGAGATTCAATACATCACGTACAAGTTTAACAATCAGAGGTTTCTTTTCTTCTTCAATCAGAGATATTTCCTGTGATGCTTCAATTGAGGACAGGAAATCCTGTTTGATTCTGGCAATCTCCGGTGTGTGATACTGCAGTACACCATTTTCAAAGTGCAGGAAATAGCTGCGATAGTCCATATTTACAGATCCTACCAGTGCTATACTGTCATCACTGACAAAGTTCTTTGCATGATTGAAGCCGGGTGTATACTCATAAATTCTAACACCGGCCTTCAGCAGTTTCAGATAATTGCCTCTCGTAATCTGAAAAACAGCTTTCTTATCCGGAATATGGGGTGTAAGAATACGAACATCGACACCGCTCTTGGCTGCCACACAGAGCGACTGAATCACCGAGTGCGTTGGAATCAGATATGGCGTATCGATATAAACATAATGCTTCGCATGATTGATAATGTCCAGATGCAGATTGAGGCAAATGGATTCTGAATCCGTTGGCGTATCAGAAAATGGCTGATAGAAACCTCCATCATTTACCTTCTCCGGTGCTAGCTTATACTTCTGATAATCCAATGCATCCGCATCCTTATGGCGGCAGTAGCTGAACATGCCCATGAACATGACAGTAAATGACCAGACTGCTTCTCCCTTGATCTTTACCGCACTGTCTTTCCAGTATCCAAATCTAGTAATGCGGTTTGCATACTCATCAGCCAAATTGACACCGCCTGTAAAGGCAACGTTGTTATCAATGACCGTAATTTTTCTATGATCTCTGTTATTCATCTGCACAATAAATGCAGGTCTTACATGATTGAAGCGATATGCTTCAATACCGATATCACGCAGTTTCTTATCATAATGCTGAGGCAGTGTAATGGAACCGAAGTCATCATAAACAATCTTCACTTCAACACCCTGCGATGCCTTCTGCTTCAGTATATCCAGCACTTCATTCCACAGTGTTCCATAATCAATGATAAAGAACTCCATAAAGATAAAATGCTTGGCCTTCTTCAACTCCTCAAGATAATCAGCAATCCATTCCTCACCGCTTTTATAATAGGTGCTCTCTGTATTCCTATATACCGGAAATCCATTTGTCGCAGCACCGTAATACATAATATTTCTCAGGGCAGGCTCTACCTTTTCACAGGCATCCTGTACAGATGGATCTGTTTTCAGCAGACCGTTCATTGCTTTGTTAACACGGATTGTACCATTGCTCAGCTTGGAAGGAACGTGTCTGTTTCCAGCCAGTAAATACAGCGGAATGCCAAGCGTTGGAATCGCAAGTACTATGACGACCCAGGCAATAATATAAGCAGGATCCTCATCACGATTTATGATATAGATAACAAATACCGCCGCCAGACAGTACACCAGCGGAAGAATGCTTGTTGCAAACACCACCTGCATAAACAAAGCTATAAAGAAAGCAAGCTGCAGAATGACCAAAGGTGCGACAATCAATAAACGGCTTGTTAGGATTTTAATTAATCTGCGCATGTTCTCATTATATCAAAGTTTAAAACGATAGATATTCTTTACCTTTTCACCGCGTCTATATAGAAAATGTTCTTCCGGTACATTTACCACTTCCAGCAGCTCACCGCCAAGCTCCTCAAGTGTTTTTCTGGAAGCTGTATTCTCTGGAGAACATGTAATGATCAGTTCATCCATGCCGTATTTATTCCTTGCAGTATTGAACAAAAGACGGCATGCTTCATATGCATAATGATGTCCGCGGAACGGTTCAAAGATTCGATAGCCGAGATTGCCGGCATAGTACACTTCCTTGTTCATGCCAAGGCGAAGATCGGTTTCTCCTATCTTCTTTTTTGATCCATGTTTGCATATAGCAAAATATTCGACCTGTACCCAGCTCGTTCTAGCACATGCTTCGGATGAATTTTCAAAACGAAGGTCCACTTCCGGTCCTTCTATGACTTCATCAGTCTCTTTTTCAAATATGTCATTTAGAAACATATATACGTCCTGACTCTAATTATAAAGTAGACCGAACGAAAAAGGCAGAGTTTCCTCTGCCATGTTCAAGAAAGTCTTGCAAGGATCTTAGGAAGATCCGCCACTGTAATAATGCCAATAGGCTGTTCATCCTTGTTTCCCTTCTCAGTAATGATTACTGCAAGAAGCGAAATACCATGATTCATAGAACTTTCAAATCCTCTGATAGCTACATCAACATCCGTATTCTTTTTCAGGAAAAGTACCCGTTCATTGCGCTTTTCCTTCAGAATATCTGTCACTTGGCTACTGCGGCGGTCACCTTCCAAACCCCATCTGGCAATCTCCTCAATTGTCAGTACCCCACAGTACCTTCCGCTCTCATACACAGGTATCTTTGAAGTCCCAAGTTTATCCATTTCACGAAAAGCATCAATAATCTCTGTTTGCGGTTTTACTGTTCGAACTGGTTTGCTGGCAAATTCCATAATATTTTCATCCTGTGTCAGCAGTTCAGAGATTCTCTCAATATCTTCCGTTGCACTGTCAGTAGGCTCTGCAATGATCTCAGAATCCTTACCTCTTTCATGTACAATCGCATTTCTCAGTTCATTGTATTGACGAAGAGATGCTTCATTGATAGATACGGCACGATTTATCTTTGCACATCTTGAAAGCAGCTGACCAAATGGAATATACCTTGATTCTCTGGCCATCTCGTTCAGTTTTCTTTCGATTTCTGCATATGCATTCAGAAATCGTTCTGCATTTGTCAGTTTCTCAGTCGTTGATTCCATATGCATCCTTCAGTGCCTGGCAGTACAGCTTGGCAGCTTTCTTATAGCCCTTCTTATTTGCCCATGTATCAACATCACTTTGATTGGATACATGGATCTGATCTACAATCACCACAGGAATATCATCAATCTTCTCCATCATTTCCCATGTATCAAGCTTATAATCCTTTGTATCTTTCGCATCCACTTTGGTCAGCTGATAATCATCGCCCAGCGGAGTATAGTACAGATAGCCAAGCGTCGGTGTCCAGCTGTCTGAAGTAAATGCCTTCTGTACAGCCGTCCCCGTATTCAGAGAATCACTGTTCGTTTTCATCGTTGGAATATCTGCATAAACGGACATTCCAGTAATAGAGGCATCCGGTGTTCCGCCTGCATGAATACTGAGAACAGCAGCGGGCTTATCTGTCTTAATCTTCTCTGCTCTTTCCGCTACAGAAGCTGACTTGCCTGATTCATGTGTCAGAAGAACAGCAAAGTGTCCATCTTCATTCAATACTTCTGTCAGTGCATCAACCTGTGCCTGCGTAAAATCTGATTCATTTATTATTCCTGCATATCCAGTATTATCTCCCCCATATGCAGCATCCAGTTCTATTTTTATTGTTTTCTTTCCAATGCATCCTGCCCATGCTGTACCCATCATCAGAAATACAAGAAGTGCACACAGCACTGCAATCATTGGATCACGAAACTTTAATTTCTTAATTCGACTCATCAATCAGTCTTCCCCTCTATTTCCTCCAGAGCAGCATCCGCTTTCATATGGTCAATGATTTTCTTCATTGTCTTTTCCATATCGCTTTCCTCTGAATAATCTGCTTTCATCATGAAATTCACACGTCCGTCATGAATCAGCTTCTTTGCGATATCCGGACTCTGGCTGTACACAGCTATAGATTTTCCGCCATATTCCTTTACTAATTTCATACATGGAACATCCGTCAGACCATCTGCTACATATACCATTCTATTGAATGGTATCGGTCTTTCAGCAGGTGTTACGTAATCATTCAGCTGTTTTTCTTCATTTACATCCAGCACCTGTTTATTAATACGGAAAATATATTGTGTTTTCGTTGTATAGTTCACAATCTGAGCAGGCCATCTTGCCTGCTTATTATCATCATAAAAATATCTGCATGCATAGATCTTCGTAAATTCATCAGCAATTGATGTATGCGAGAGTATCTCATACATACCTGACGAAATGACATAATGCTCAATTAGGAATCCTGCCTCACGTCCATACTTGTTAATTCTTTTGAACCATGACTCAACTCCCGGATACAGCACAATGCCACGGCCCAGCTTTTCAAACAGTTCCTTTGTCAGAGGTTCATTCTGTTCCTCATACTTTTTCTGAAGAAGATAAAGATATGCACTGGTCGGATCCATCTTATTGCGTATTGTTACCTCAGTGACCTCATCCCAGAAATCCTTTGGATTATTATATCCAAGTTCTGGAATTAAACTGTACTCCTGCATATCTTTCGTGCAGAGTGTTTTGTCAAAATCATATACGATCGCCGCTTTTATCATGTTCACATTATAGCATTCCATTCATACCTAAACATACCAAAAGAATTCCATAATAGCTGATTCACGAAACTGTCTTTATTTCAGGGCTTCCTGATATCGCTGTCCAATCACTGCTGGAAGAAAGTCCTGCAACAAATTGACTGTATGCATCCTTATTGTTTACCAGTGTTCCCGTAGAGTATCCTTCCTCCTTGGCATAGTGATACCATGTCTTATCAGTTGGATTATAAATGTACTGCGCATACTGCTTATAGTGCCAGTCTGTATACGTGTTGGCAAAGAACAGACCGCAGTCGCCGGAATAATTGCTGTTGAATGAGAAACTGTAGGTATTCACATCAGATGGAAATGTCACTGTCCTATTCTTAAATACTGTGTCATTGAAATACTCACGATAGCTGTCACCGCCCTTTATCACATTTCCATTCAGTGCATAGCTGTAAGCATCATAGAAATCATCCATGAAATTCACAGTCCCATTATTATTCAATTCATCATCAGACTGATGTTTCGAGCAGATAATATCTACCAGAAGATCATTGCTGTAGACTGCTGTATATTCGCCTTCCTGAGGGCAGCCTGTTCCTTCTTTTTTATAAAGTGAATCAAACGCTTCTTTACACGAATCATATTCTCCTGATAGAAATGCAGTCAGCACCTCTGACTTCAATGTTCTTCTTTCTGCCAGACAGGTAACACGCTTTGCCTCTTCTATCCTCCCTGAAAAAACCGGTATTGAAATAGATACTAAAACACCGATAATTGCTACAACAATCAGAAGTTCACCCAGTGTGAATCCATGACTGCGGAAAAGCATATTTCCCGTCCTCTTTTTCATACCACCAGCATACCATTGAATTTATCTTAACTGGACAGTTCTGCATTAATACAAAAGAAAACAGCTGTTCAGTACTGAGCAGCCGCATTCATTCTTATTTCTGCTGCAGAAGTTTTTCGATACCTGCAACATAGATTTCAACCTGTTTCAGAAGATCATCCACAGGACACCACTCATTTGCATTATGAATCTTGTAATCCTTGCCAGGGAAAGCACAGCCGAAGGCAATCGTATTGTCGATTTCCTTGGCATATGTTCCGCCGCCAATGACCAGCGGCTGACTTTCTGTATCACCGGTCACTTCACGATATGCATCTGTCAGACACGATACCAATGGAGACTCAGCCGAGAAAAACAGAGGTTCAACAGGCTTACGTCCATCCGGATTCAGAACAATGATTCCGCCATCATCTTCAAGACGTCCCTCAGTTCCCTTCATAACCTGACGGGCATTCATTGTGACAGGGAAACGTGTATCGATTGTTCCTTCGATAACACCATCCTTCATTCCAATGACACCGCAATTCAGCGTAAGAGCACCATAATCATCAGAAACATTCAGTCCCAATCCTTCCCCATCAGTATGAAGTCCAATACGGTCACAGAAGAAATCCACGAACGGATCCTGAAAGCCTGCTTCCTTCAGTCCTGAGAACAGATAGGATATTGCATTCACGCCAAGTTCAGGTGTTGAAGCATGTGCAGCCACACCATGCACTGTAAGCTTTACAGTATTGGCATCATTCTCTTCAAGTTCAAATTCAATATTGTGATTGTTGAAATAGTCTTCCAGTGTCTTCTTTGAGAAGGAGCACTTATCAACAACTGCGTAGCATTTTTTGCATACGATGTTTCCTGCAGTTCCACCCTTTATCTCATGAATTGCAGTCTTCTTGGAACGATAGACAGCACCGATCATTCCCTTTTCACCGCATATACACGGGAAGTCACCGTCCGGCGTAAAGCCATAGTCCGGTGCACCTTCCTTAGAGGCATAGTACTCAAGACCCTTGGATCCAGTTTCCTCATTTGTTCCAAGAACAAGACGGATACGCTTTGTCAGAGGAACATTCAGATCTCTGAGAATCTTCATAGCAATCATTGAAGCAACTGCAGCACCCTTATCATCGGAAACACCTCTTCCATAAAGGATACCATCCTTTTCAATCATCTGAAAAGGATCGCTGTCCCAGCCATCTTCCATAGACGCAGGTACAACATCAAGGTGAGCGATGATATCAATTCTTCCATCTCCTTCACCCATCTCTGCATAGCCGGCATAATTGTCAAGATTCCTGACCTTGAATCCATCAGCCTGCATCATTGCAAGAGCAGTATCAAGTGCCTTTTTAGGTCCTTCTCCAAATGGTGCATCAGCAGCCGTCTCGCCGCGTTCACTGTTAATGGAAACAAGCTTCCCCAGTTTTTCCACCATCTCGCCGCGATATCCTGCTGCTAAAGATTTTACATCCATGATTCTGCCTCCCTTAAAAAACCATTTCATTATATACCAATATGCGAAAAAAGCACCTTTACAGCGTTACTTTCAGCCCTATCGGGCAATGATCCGAACCCTGTATGTCATCATAGATTTCACTGTCTTCCACTTTATCCATCAGACGGTCTGAGACTAGGAAATAGTCAATGCGCCAGCCGGCATTTTTTTCTCTTGCATGGAAACGATAGCTCCACCAGGAATATTTCACACTTTCCGGATACAGTTTTCTGTATGTATCTGTAAATCCTGCCGACAGCAGCTCTGTCATTTTCGCTCTTTCTTCATCCGAGAAACCAGCATTCTTATGATTCGTTTTCGGATTGCGGATATCGATCTCCTCATGGGCAACATTCAGATCACCTGTGTAGATAACCGGTTTCTTCTGATCCAGGTTCTGGAGATGCTTCTTCAGCATATTCTCCCATTCCATTCTGTATGGAAGACGTATAAGTCCTTCCTTTGAATTTGGAACATATGCTGTAACAAAATAGAAATCAGGATATTCAAGAGTAATGACTCTTCCCTCTTTTACTGTGTCTCCTTCAATATCATAGCTGACATGAAGAGGTTCCTTCTTTGCATAGACCAATGTGCCTGAATATCCCTTCTTCTCTGCGCTGTTCATATACATATGCCAGCCTTCATGCTTCATTGTTTCATCCAGCTGGTCTTCCTGCATCTTAGTCTCCTGTATAGCAAAGATATCCGCATTCTGCTGATTGAAGAAATCAGCGAATCCCTTTTTCATACATGCGCGCAGGCCGTTTACATTCCATGATATTATCTTCATCTTTTCAGAGCAGCAGTAGCTTTCTTCAGCCATCTCTTCTCAGTATTGTTCAGATTCGGTGACAGCATCCTGTATACATTCTTATGGTACTCATTGATCTCATTAATATTCTCATCTGTCAGATATTTCACATCAATTGCATCAAGATCATATGGGCATAAAGTCATGGACTCGAACTTAAGGAACTGTCCATAGAAGTTGGATGCATCCTTCACGACAAGCAGATCATTCTCAATACGGATGCCCAGTTTATGCGGCAGATAGACACCAGGCTCATCTGTCACAATCATACCAGGTCTGAGAACTGCCTCAGGATTGTCACATCCGCGCATTCCCCAGCGTATTCCATGAGGACCCTCATGAACACCAAGTACATGGCCGACACCATGTCCTGTACCACATTGATAATCAATGCCGAGATTCCATAATGGCTCTCTTGCAAGAATATCAAGATTATTGCCATAAGTACCTTCCAGGAATACTGCATTAGCAAGATCCAGATGTCCCTTCAGAACCAGTGTGTAATATTTCTTCTCCTCTGCAGTCAGCGGACCGACAGCGATTGTTCTAGTAATATCTGTTGAGCCATCGCGATATGTTCCGCCGGAATCGACAAGCAGAAAGCCATGCGGCTTAACAGCACTGTAATTATCCTTGGTTGCTGTATAGTGCATCATTGCACCATTTGCCTGATATGCCGCAATTGTCTCAAAGGATGGTTCAATGTAATCCTTCTGCTCTGCTCTTAATGCATACAGACGATCCTGCGCAGAAAGTTCTGTCATCTTTCCCTTAGGTGCATTGTCCTTTACCCATCTGATGAACTTCACCATAGCAGTTCCATCCTTGATCTGAGCAGCAGCAGAATTGCGGATCTCTGTTCTGTTCTTGATAGCTCTGTGTAGTTCGATTGGAGATTTCTTATTCAGGATTGTATTGTCTGATGCAATATTTGCATACAGGTTCGTATTCATTGTTGAAAGATCAGCCCAGATGCTCTTGTCATGGTAAGCAGAAATATCCTTTGCCAGCGCATCATAAGACTTTACAGTCACACCGCTTTCCTTCAGATACTTTCTGACCTTCTTATCGACCTTCTTCAGGCTGATATAGTAATATACTCTGCGCATTGTGATCATAGCAAATGCATACGCAACCGGTGTATATGGAATATCATTGCCTCTGATATTCAAGAGCCAGCAGGGATCCTCAAGTGCACTGAGTACAAGTACATCAGCACCATTTTCCTTCATCTCTGCGCGTACTGTATCAATACGCTGGGCAGCACTTTCACCTGTGTACTTCTTTGGAAGCAAATACAGCATCTCCTGTGGCATATCGGGTCTGTCATTATCCCAGACCATTCCGGCAAGATCTTCTGAAATATGCATCTTTGCTTTCTTCTCTTTCAGCTTTGCGGAAAGCCAAAGCGATGCAGATGCAGAAACAACAGAACCGTCAAATCCAACTGTTCCCTTCTCTGGAGTATGATCTACAACAAACTGAAGCGGTGTCGGAACACCTGGCTGACGCATTCTCATCAGTTTAACACCGGTTCCCTTCAGTTCACCTTCCGCCTGTGTAAAGTAGCGTCCATCTGTCCATAAACCCGCAAAATCCTTAGTGACAATTGTGCATCCGGCATCTCCCGAGAAACCGGAAATATATGATTTGCACTGATAATATGCTGCTGTATACTCCTCTGAAAGATGATCATCCTCATTTGGAATATAGTAAACTGCTATTCCTCTTTCCTTCATCAGTTTTCTTAATTCTGTGATTCTCTGCTTCACTGTTTTCATATTCTTCTTTACCTCGCCGATATATTATAGAAGATATCGATGCCGTTTGCACCCGCACATGCACGCATAAAAGGATTTCCCTCTTCTACATCGAGGGAAATCCTTATTCAAGTACGGTATAAATACTGCCGTCATTCAGATTTTGGTTTCTGTTTTTATCACCGGATTAATCCGGATCATTTACTGCTATTCAATTGTCAGCTTCGATTGTCCATCGGTCTAGCCTCACGCTTTCCTTATTCCCTAAATCATGAGGAATGAATCCAACTGTATGTTCTTCCGGCTGATTCTCTTATGATTGTACCGAAAGAACAGAACTAATAATTTAGAAGCACCTTCTTCATATCGAGTACCTTCTTTCTTTTTATCCTTTCAGTGATACTCTTTTTCTACTTTCAATATACCAGTCTTGATAAAAAGAAACAGTCTATTCAAAGCAAATTTTTAACACTATAATATATATGTTGGGCCGCAGGGTCCTTTTCTGTATATCAGGGAGGTGCGCCATGCTGCAGGATATTCTACCGCACGTATATTCAAATGATTGGTTTTCTTCAAAGCCTGTTCAGGGAGATATTATTTTTGGATACCATGGAAATGAAATCCTGACAGATACTTCGAATTCTTTTTTTCATTATGACGATATTCCTGATGATCATCAGTTTGTATATCTTTTTTCTATTGACCATACATCATTCTTTCTTACCGACATGCATGATATGAATACAGTTCCACACAGTACAAATGAAATGAGAAACTGGAATCCATCGTGGCTTGGCTATGCTTGCATAACTGCCTATCAGCTTTACCTATGGTACCGTGATAACAGATACTGCGGAAGATGCGGTGCAGAGATGCAGCTGGATGATAAAGAACGTGCACTGCGCTGTACAGAATGCGGCAATCTTATCTATCCAAAAATCATGCCTGCAGTCATAGCAGCTGTTATTAATGATGATGATCAGATTCTTGTTACGAAGTATGCATACGGAAGCTATCATAACTATGCACTGGTTGCCGGATATGCCGAGATCGGTGAAACCATCGAAGAAACAGTAATCAGAGAAGTTAAGGAAGAAACAGGGATCACCGTAGACAGCCTTCACTACTATAAATCACAGCCATGGTCATTCTCCGGTTCTCTTCTGTTTGGGTTCTGGTGCAGAGCACATGGAGAACAGAAGATTATTCTTCAGCAAAATGAACTGAAAGAAGCCTTCTGGGCTGATCGCAGCAATACCGATATTGATATCAGTGACGGTATTTCACTTACCGCTGAAATGATCCATCTATATATGAAAGGAGAGAATCATGAACTACAATCAGACAGTTTATCAGATCTATCCACTGGGTTTCTGCGAAGCACCAAAAAATAATGACGGCATCACTGTGCATCGTATTTTGAAAGTGATTGATTGGATTCCGCATTTTAAGAAGCTGGGCATCACTGCAGTTCTATTCAATCCAATCCTTGAAAGCGACCGACATGGATACGATACACGTGATTATGCAAAGATCGACTGCCGTCTGGGTACAAATGAAGATTTTGTTAAAGTATGCAAAGCACTGCATAAGGAAGACATCAAAGTCATACTTGACGGTGTCTTCAATCATGTTGGCAGAGGATTTATATACTTTAAAGATGTGCAGAAAAAGAAGCAGAGCTCTGCTTACTGCAATTGGTTCCACATTAACTTTGATGATCAGAACAATCAGGATGGGTTCTCCTATGAAGGATGGGAAGGGCATCAGGAACTGGTCAGACTGAATATGGATTGCGCAGATGTCAGAAACTATCTGCTGGAACGTACGGATCAATGGATCGATGAGTTCGGCATTGATGGTCTGCGGCTGGATGTTGCCTACATGGTTGACAGAAACTTCATGCACGAACTCTGCGATCATGTACGTTCATCTCATCCTGACTTCTTCTTTCTAGGTGAAATGATCAGCGGTGACTATAACGAGATTATGAAAGACGGTCTTCTAGATTCTGTTACAAACTATGAATGCAGAAAGGGTCTCTATTCTTCCATGAATTCAAGCAATCTATTTGAAATTGGCTATTCTCTTAACCGTCAGTTCAGCAATGATCAGTGGTCTCTCTACGAAGGAAAGCATCTTCTTTCCTTCACTGACAATCATGATGTAAACCGTCTTGCCTCAGAACTGAGCGATCCTAAGGATCTTCCGCTCACCTACGCATTGATGTATGCAATGCCTGGCATTCCGTGCATCTATTATGGAAGCGAATGGGGTACTGAAGGAAAGAGAACAGACTGGTCGGATGATGCATTAAGACCATGTTTTGATAAGCCTGAGTGGAATTCACTCTGTGATTATATTTCTTCCCTAGATACGCTGAGAAAGAAATATACAGTATTCACAGATGGCGATTATACACAGGTGTACATTCAGAATCAGCAGCTGATCTTCCAGAGAAAGGATGATCATGGCCTGCTCACCTTCGCCATAAACATTGCTGATGAACAGGTACACTGCAGCTTTCATACAGACATTGAATCTGGAACTGATATGCTTACCAAAAAGAAGACTGACTTTTCAGAAGGATTTAATCTCCCTGCTAAAAGTGCATTCTTCTTCTATACAAAAGCTTAAGAGTGAAGTGAACCCCGAAAGTTGGACAACAACTGGAGGGGTTTTCTTATGAAGCGGGCATATGAACAGAAAGTAGAAATATACAGAGAACGAAAAGAAGATTATTACACATGGTCGATGTTATCAAAAAAATGGGGGATTTGTATTAGAAATTTGGAGTATATGGTTCGCCTCATTGATCGGCATGGAATTGAATCCGTCAAACATACATGGACAGAGTTTTCAAATGAGTATAAAAAGGAAGCGATTGATTGTGTCTTGATAGGCGGAGAAACAATCACTGAGGTATCCATTCGGCTCGGATTATCAAATACGGGAACTCTAGCGAGATGGATAAAAGAATATAAGGCAAATGGGTATAATGTCATCAAGAGAAAGAAAGGACGTAAAGCCCATGCCGGTAAAGAAGAAAAAATCATTGGAAGAGCTGGAGAAAGAGAATGCGGAGCTTCGCCAGAAGAACTTGAGACTTACCATCGAGAACGAATATGTAAAAAAATTAAGTGCCTTAGTTCAGGAAAGAGAAGACCGAGAAAACAAGAAATCGCACAAGCAGTAACAGAACTAAGGCAGGAACTGAAATGCAGTCTGAGATTCATTCTGGAAACAATACAGATGAATCCTGATCTTCCTCAGATAACACGCTCTGACTATTACTACTGGTCTTCTAATCACATAGACAATGATGAAAAGAATGACGAAGTAATGAACAAAATCATTCATATTTACTATGCGAATAAAGGAAGATATGGCTATCGCCGTATTACCCTTCAGCTTCATAGGGAAGGCTTCCACACAAATCACAAGATGGTACATCGTCTTCTTCAAAGAATGGAGCTTCAGGGCATCACGCCTAAAGCAAAATACAAATCCTATAAAGGGGATCTTAACGGAACCGTAAAGTCACAGCTGCTGAATAAAGTAGTGGACGAAGAGAATCACAAGACTTATTACAAGCGAAATTTCAGTACGGCAGCAGTGAATGAGAAATGGACAACGGATGTATCGGAGTTCCATATCGCAGATGGGAAACTGTATCTGTCTCCTATTCTGGATATGAAGAATTCCGAGATCGTATCATATTCCATTTCCGAAAGTCCCAACTATGCGCAGACCCAGGAGATGCTCAATAAGGCATTTGAAAAGTATCCGGATCTGACCGGACTGATCCTGCATTCAGACCAAGGATGGCAGTATCAGATGGTGCAATATCATAAAGTACTGATGGATAAGGGAATCATTCAATCCATGTCCCGCAAAGGGAACTGTCTGGATAACTGTGTCATGGAGAACTTCTTTGGGAAGATGAAAAACGAGATGTTCTACGGACATGAATTTGAGTTCAAGACGCTGAATGAGCTGAAAGAAGCGATGGATGAATACATTCTCTACTACAATACAGAGAGAATACAGGTCAAATTGAAAGGCCTGACTCCTTGTGAATACAGGAATCAAGCCTTATCATTAAATCATTGAATTACTTTGTCCAAATAATGGGGTTCACTTCAGAGCGCTCCGCGCTCTTTTCTTATAAAAAGAAGATATGCATCACTTCAGCAGTGATTTCATATCTTCCGGCATTTCCTGTACAACATCGATTTCCTTATGATTGAACGGCTGAAACAGATGCACATGTGTGCAGTGCAGTGCCGGTCTCCAAAGCAGTGTATCATCACCGCCATACATCTTGTCACCAAGCAGCGGATGTCCAAAGTCAGCCATGCCAGCACGTATCTGGTGCGTTCTTCCCGTACGTATAGATATTCTCAGCAGAGAGTTCCCGTTCTTTTCTTCGATCACTTCATAATCTGTAATACAGAGACTTCCTTCTCCGCCGATCATTCTTGTTCTTCTGCCAGGTTCCTTATGCAGAGAATAGCGAAGTGTACCTTTCTTCTCTTTAAAAACACCTGCTGCTATCGCTAGATATTCCTTATGCAGCTTCAGTTCCTGTCTCTCTTTGGAAAGACGTGCAGCCGCAGGCTGATTCTTTCCATAGATCATAATTCCAGTCACATCTTTATCCAGTCTGCCAACAGCACGTACGGTGAAATGTCCTCCATAGTAATTCTGCAGAAGTGTGCCCATATCATCATCCAGATGCTCATGGCTTGGATGGCATGGCATACCAGCGGGTTTATTGACGATAACAAGATCCTCATCCTCATAGAGTATTTCAGGCTTTGCAAGAATTCTCTCAGCATGCGCAGTATCTTTTTCAGTAAAAATCAAATGAAGTTCATCACCTGCAATGACAGGCTGAGTGACACGGCAGCTCTCACCATTGAGAAGAAGCCCGCCTGTGAATTTAAGACGTGATATTTCTCTTCTGGAAAGATGCACGTATCTGGATAAAACGGTCTTCACTGGAAGACCGTTCATTTCCTCTTTCACCTGAAAGCGGATTTCCTTATTCATCGCTGTCCTTTATCTGCGAACGGAGATAGCTGTCAATAAAGCCGTCCAGATCACCATCCATAACACTCTGAATATTGCCTACTTCATAGCCAGTACGAAGATCCTTGACCATTGTATATGGTGCAAAAACATAGGAGCGGATCTGTGATCCCCACTCATTGGCCTTTACTTCGCCCTTGATGTCCTTCATACGCTGTTCCTGTTCCTGAATCTTCAGTTTCAGGAGCTTGCTCTTCAGCATTGTCATGCACTGTTCACGGTTCTGCAGCTGTGACCTCTGCGTCTGACAGAAAACTGTAATGCCAGTCGGCTTATGTGTCATACGTACAGCACTGTCAGTCTTATTAATATGCTGTCCGCCTGCACCGGAAGAACGCATTGTAAGAACTTCCAGATCCTGCGGGTCAATATCAATCTCCATATCATCATCAAACTGCGGCACTACTTCTACAGAAGCAAATGAAGTATGTCTTCTTGCATTGGCATCAAAAGGTGAAATACGGACAAGCCGGTGTACGCCATTCTCAGCTTTCAGATATCCATATACCATTGGTCCTTCAAGAAGTACGGAACAGGATTTCATACCTGCTTCCTCACCTTCCTGATAATCCATCAGAGTTACCTTGTAGCCCTTCTTTTCTGCGTAGCGCATATACATACGGTACAGCATTCCGGCCCAGTCCATTGCTTCTGTTCCGCCTGCACCAGGATGTATTTCAAGAATTGCATTATGGTTGTCATACTGACCCGAAAGAAGTACCTGTATTTCGAAGTCGCTGAACTGTTTCATTGTATCGGCGTATTCTTCCTGTACAAGTTCATTCATATCACTGTCAAAGGTAGTCTGCAGAGAAGCAATGGAATCGCTCAGATCATCCAGTGCACTCTTCAGCTTATCATGTGTATCTACCAGACTCTTCATCTGGTTGCTTTCCTTGATCAGACGCTGTGCAGCCTTCTGATCATTCCAGAAATCAGCTGCTTCCATCTTTTTGCTGTTCTCAGCCAGCTGTGCTCTCTTTTCCTCTAAATGCAGAGATTTGTTCATTGATGCCAGTTTATCCTGGTTCTTGGCAATTCCCTGCTTCATTTCGTATAGTTCCATTATGCCTCCTTTGGTGCCTGACTTGACGGTACTACCTTTACATTCATGCAGAAGGATACGATTTCCTGTGAGATCGTGCGCATCATATCCTCAAACAGCTGATAGCCTTCCTGTACATATGCCTGCAGGGGATTCGACTGTGCATATCCTCTTAAACCAATACCATTTCTCAGTTTATCCATCGTATCAATGTGGTTGGACCATGCACGGTCAATCGTACGCAGTGATACTTCCTTCTCAATTGGTCTGATCTTTTCCTTGACCGGCTGAATCTTATCTTCATAATACTTCCATGCAAGTTCATTGACCTTGGCTATGACATCATCCTTGGACATACCCTGCAGATCCTCTGCTTTGATCAGATCCTTGAATCCAATATCATTCAATGCTTTTACAAGACCTTCTGTATCTACATCCTGTGATTTTGATTCAGGATCAATATGCGAAGCTACTGTATCGGAAATCACCCTCTTGAACATATCCTGAATAACAACATGTACATCATCATTTTCCAGAATATAGTCTCTCTGTTCATACATTGTCTCTCTCTGCTGTCTCATGACATCGTCATACTGCAGAAGCTGCTTTCTGGCATCATAGTTAACACCTTCAACACGTTTCTGGGCAGAGGAGATGGACTTTGTTACAGCCTTTGACTCAACTGCTGTATCTCCAAGAGAAGCAAACAGTCCTTCCATTCTTTCACTGCCAAAACGTACCATCAGATCATCCTGAACAGAAACAAAGAATCTGGACATACCTGGATCGCCCTGACGGCCAGCACGTCCTCTCAGCTGATTATCAATACGTCTTGACTCATGCCTCTCAGAGCCAAGAACACAGAGTCCGCCAAGTTCTCTGACACCATCACCCAGCTTAATATCTGTTCCTCTTCCAGCCATATTAGTTGCAATCGTAACAGCACCCTGATGGCCGGCGTTGGCAATGATGTCTGCTTCACGCTCATTGTTCTTTGCATTCAGTACATTATGAGGAATATGTCTTTCCTTTAGATACTTGGAGATCAGTTCAGAAGTCTCAACAGCAATTGTACCAACCAGAATCGGCTGTCCCTTTGCATGTCTTTCAGCAACTTCATCAACAAGTGCTGTGAACTTAGCCTTCTGCGTTCCGTAGATAGCGTCCGGATAATCGATACGTGCAACTGGTTTATTAGTAGGGATCTCAACAACATACATGTTATAGATTTCTAGGAATTCCTCTTCTTCAGTCTTGGCAGTACCTGTCATACCGGCAAGCTTGCTGTAAAGGCGGAAGAAATTCTGATATGTGATCGTTGCAAGAGTCGTTGTCTCCTGCTTGATGGAAATTCCTTCCTTTGCCTCAATGGCCTGATGAAGACCGTCTGACCACTGTCTTCCCTTCATCAGACGTCCTGTATTCGGATCGACAATGACAATCTCGTCTTCCTTATCATCTACTACATAGTCAATATCCTTCTGCATGATGTAATTCGCACGCAGAGCCTGATTGATATGATGCAGAAGCTGAGTATGACTCAAGTTGTAAAGATTATCGATACGGAATGCCTGTTCAGCCTTATCTACGCCCTGTTCAGTCAGCAGAATAGATTTTGCTCTGACATCAATTTCGTAATCAGCGTCAGCCTTCAAATTCTTAGCAAAACGATCAGCCTGCAGATAAAGATTAGCTGTCTGCTTCTGTCCTCCGGAAATAATCAAAGGTGTTCTTGATTCATCAATCAGGATTGAGTCAACCTCATCCACCAGCGCAAAATTAAGTCCGCGCAGAACTCTGTCATGCACGTCTGTAACCATGTTGTCTCTCAGATAGTCAAAACCAAGTTCAGAGTTTGTCGTATACGTAATATCACATGCATATGCAGCTCTCTTCTGTGCTTTGGACAGCTGTCTGAGGTTCAGACCTACTGTCAGTCCAAGCCACTGGTGAATCGCTCCCATCCATTCGGAGTCACGCTTGGAAAGATATTCGTTTACTGTAACAACGTGAACACCTTTGCCTGACAGTGCATTCAGATATACTGCCATAACAGATGTCAGTGTTTTTCCTTCGCCTGTCTTCATTTCAGCAATATCGCCGCTCTGCATCACTGTAGCACCCATCAGCTGAACAGGATATGGATACTCACCAATGACTCTGCGGCAGGCTTCTCTCGCTGTCGCAAAAGCCTCTACATAGATATCATCAAGTGTTTCTCCATTTGACAGCCGTTCCCTGAACTTCGGTGTCATGCCCTTCAGTTCATCATCTGACATATTCTTGTATTTTTCTTCAAGATTCAGGATTGGCTGAATCTGCTTTTCAATCTGCTTCACTCTGCGACTGTCTTCATTGAACAGTCTGGATATGAAATTTGCCATGGATTACCCTCCGTTTTTACCATAAAACAGCAGTGTTATTATACCGTCCAGAGCCCTGCTTGGCAATGCTCATACAGAGTGATGAAAATCTCTGAAACCGCATGTTTATACTCATAATGAACATAGCTGCAACGAGGCTGGTGTCCTGACAGACACCAGCCTCATGTTTCCTTACTGATTCTTATTGTTCAATGCCTAAGCCACCAGCATAACAGCCTGAATCTCGGCTCCGTTCATCGAAGCTCTCTTTTTATCATTCGAATATGTATGAACGGATATCGTGATATTATACTTTCCTTTATCAGGCATCTTTTCCAGCTGAAATCCGCTGACTGCTCTGCCAGGTTCGATCAAATCAGAAGAATAGATTGTCTCACTGCTGTCCGTATACTGCAGTGTATACTGAAAAAGACAAGCATTTCCTTCCGGGTTCAGCAGATCAATCTGTGCGGTACCAGTAGAGTGATCAACTTTGATTTCTGAATAGCCCGGGATCTGAATTCCCTGTGAAGAAGTGTCAGGACTGCTGGATGCTTTCTCTGTATCCTCTGCTATTGTAAGTCCTTCTGCATTGCCTGCGGATTCCCCCCTGCTGTACCTTCCATATAAAATACCTGCTGTAAGAACAGCAAGCATTATTGTTAAGCAGATGAGGAACTTCCGTTTTTTACTTTTCATGATTTCTGTAAACAAACGTTTCATATGAAGTTCTTCTTTCTTTAGATGGATGAATACCTATTATTTGAATTGCTTACTGAATATCTGTTACCTGAATGCCATATGTCATGGAGCCAGTGTAATTGACGCCCTTTTGGATCTTCAGATTGTCAGTATTGGCATCAGGGTAATCAAATGCACATGGATACATTTCAAAATCTTCTGTACCGTCGGCTGTGAATGATGCAAGTTCCATACCGACAATCTGATTTTCCAGGGCACCGCATTTGAAATCCTTTGATGTGCCGCTGATCATCAGAGTCATCAGATAGTTATTTCCTCCGTTAGGATTCTTGCCTTCAAGATACAGTCTTCCATATGTTCCGCTGCCCTTGGCAAACGTAACGGATATCTTCTTTCCCTCAGGCAGATTCTTTACCCCGCTTGCAGTAACCGGAACCTGGGTATTCTTTTTGGTATCCAAGGCTACTGCGGACGGAATTGTAATTGTATACGAAGGATCTTCCGCTTCATACATAGTGATCTGTGTTTCTCCTGAATCTGCAGGTGCTTCACCCTCTGCACATATCGGCATAATGCTCATGCCTGCAGAAAGTGCTACAGCAGACAGTGTTAATAGTCTTCTCTTCATTTTGCTTCCCCCTTTTTATCGATATCCTCCATCCGCAGTCACTTTACAGGAACAGAGCGGCTGCGCACTATCATGGAAGTGTAAAGAGATGATCAATTATCGATGAAGCGGTCTTCCCTTCAGCCATCTTTCATTAGCAGATACCGCATATATACGGATGCTGTGTTCCTTTCTATTCAAGCAGGACAATGCTCCTTCCAGAGTTGCACCAGTAGTGACCGTGTCATCGCAAAGAACAATCTTCTCGGGTACTGCATGCGAATTAACCAGACGTATTTCGCTGCTCATTTTTTTCCTTTCTTCTTTGTTCATTCCCTTCTGAGAAAGATTCTCCATCTTTTCAAAAGGTTCCATAATAGGCAGTCCTATGCATTCATACATTCTTTTCAGATGCGAGAACCCTCTTTCCTTTTGCTTTTCCGTAGAACTAGGCATCATCAGCAATGTGTATCCTCTGTATCTTATCTTCAGTTTTCTTTTGACCTCATATAAAAAGGTATCCTTCAATGCTTCATCCCTGCTTTCCTTGTACTGGATCAGGCATGAAGCAAAAGCCTCATTATAAACATAATCAGAATCCACTCTGATTCCATTTAATAAGAAATGTATTTTTCGTTTTTTCCATTGTTTGCGGCATGCTTCGCATATAGGATCATCACCAATCATTACATCCCTGAGACTTCCTTTTCCTAGCTCCCTGCCGCATAAAAGACACCTCATCTGCGATTTGCCTCCTTCAGTGCATTTCTGCACTTTACAGCCAGATTGCTCTTCTCCCCGCACAGAAACAGAACATCTCCATATGGATCTGAAAATGATCTTCCGGCTCTGCCTGCCATCTGTACAAGTCCTGCTTCATCAAATACAGGATGATCCGCACGATACACACATATATCTGCGTGCGGTATCGTAACGCCTCTTTCCAAAATGGTCGTTGCAACAATCACAGCATGTTTTTCTTTCCTGAATCTGCTTATCACTTCATCTCTGTTCTTATTTTTTGAAGTACATACATAAAGATGTATAACAAACACTTTTAAAAAGCGGTAGAGACGATGCGCCATTGCAACAGTTGGCACAAACACCATACGTGGATGGCTGCTGTTTTTTCTAAGCCAATGCAGCAGCAATATAGAAAGACAAATAGATGGCAGTGTTATGATTTCCGGAACAGGTATCGGCTGTCCATGCGGTCTCTGATTCAGTGTCAGACGATGCAGAGAACCATCATTCACTCTCCCTAGAAGTTCTCTGTCTGGGGTAGCAGTCAGATAGATGATATGTCCACGGCAGGAACTCATAGCTATACCATGCAGTACATCATTTCCACGATAGGGAAATGCATCCGGTTCATCTAGGATCAGAAGATCAAATGACTGATGATATCTATAAAGCTGATGTGTTGTACATACAATCAGATCGCCATCTGTTTCAAAAGTATGTCCACCGCATACAGCAGTAATCTTTGCATTCTTAAAGTAGGTGCGCAGTCTTTCAGATACCTCAAGAACTACCTGCCGTCTTGCAATTGCGAAACAGACCTTTTTACCCCTTGAAAGCATCTTCACAATGGAAGCTACGACCATCTCTGTCTTTCCTGCACCGCATACGCATTGCAGAAGAACATCTGTGCTATCAATCAGATTCATACAGGAAAGAGCCACTTCCTTCTGCAGTGAAGTCAAGGGGAACTGCAGCATATACTCATCCGAACCATTCTTTGTTTTATGAAGAGATACTGGTTTTAACTCTTCTTCAATCAGTACTCTTCCAAAACTGATACACTTACGACAGTACCAGCCCGCTGATCCATGATAGAACCAGCTAGGGTCTTCATTCCCGCATCGATTGCATTTCATATTTCTATCACAGGCCAAGAAAAAAGCAGATGGACATTCTCCCCTCCATCTGCAATATTCACTTTTTTCTATGAATCCCTTACTTTTCCTCTGCCCTAACAACTTTGGCATCTTTAGGTGAAGATACATCCATAATTGCTCCGCATGACGGACAGATCTTCTTTTCCATGTTTGCTGTATATCCGCATTCAGAACAGTCACAGGCTGTCAGATATTTATAGCCGGAAACCTCATTTTCGTCCTTAACGGCGTGGTGAATCCAGTATGCATGTTTGTTTTTCATGTTTCTCCTACCTCCCCGCGGCATTAGGTATTATAACGCCCCGAACAGTTGCATGCAAAGCTTCTACCTATTATTCACACAGAATACCCTAATTGTATTTGCTATTCTTGCATTGGTACATATTTTCATCTGCTTCTTTTATCAATCCCGGCAGCGTTTCCGACGATGTTCCTTTCTTATAAACAGCTATACCAATGCTTACAGCAATCTCATATGAAAACTGCTGGCTCTCATTGATATCTTTAAATGCATCCGTTATTTTTTTCTCTATACGTCTGAGCCCGTCACCATTTCTGCTTCCCGCAACAACAAACTCATCGCCGCCATATCTTGCAACCATCATACCATTCTCATTGGAGCAGCACTTCTTCAGTACCTCAGCCACTTTTTTCAGTGCCTGATCTCCTTCAATATGACCAAAGCGGTCATTGATATTCTTAAACTGATCAACATCAATCATCATCAGGCCAAGAGGATGTGAACTGTCTGCAGTCTTCACCGCTGCCGCTAAAAATCGTCTCAGTTCACTGCGATTATTAACATGTGTTAAAGCATCCTGAGATATCGCATTGTCTGCAAAACCAATATAAGCCAGCAGCAGTGCAAGTGTCATGCCATAGCACACAAATGGCACCTGTGCATTAATGATCTGCAGAAGAATACTTGCAACAGGAAGAATCGGAAAGATTGCAGCCGTGCGGAATAGATCATGTTTTTCAATCTCCTTATTCTGAAACAGCTTGATGGCCGCATGTATACCTGAAATAATTAGATATCCAGCAGAAATAAGCACCATGATCATATAGAATTCATCTCTTACTATGACTGCATTTTCTGCATGAAAGTACAGATGCGTTGCCGGTGTGAGGATGATCATTATTGTATTGAATACACATGGAATAGATGCCAGTATCTTCTTCTCTCGGGAGATTGTCCATTTGTTCTCCTGAAAGAACTCCAGATACAGAAACAGACCATATGCACAGAAAGATCCGATTGAATGCGTAATAATGCCAGTAACTGTAAGACTGAAATTTGTGGTTGGAAGAAAACCTTCTGATTCACACATTACACTAAATATATCGGCAACAAAATACAGCATAAAAAGCAGAAGCACGTCCCTATATACGATCTGCTTCAGCTGTCTGTCTACTGCTGTACTGACCTTATAGAATAAAATAGTCAGGATAGCAATACAGAAAAGATTCGACTCCATGTAATAATACGAATAGTCCATGACCCGATTCCTGCTTCCCACCAATAGCACATAAATAATAACCGGGCAAAACAAAATAGGCTGATGACGCTTTGAAACTGCAGCTGGCTGCCGTTTGAGGCCCTATAGCTTTGCGTCACAGCCTTTTGACTGTTTTGCCAATAACTATTTAACTTATGTTATCACTATATATCCGTTTTTTAGTGAAGTCTACCGCTCTTTTTGAAAGTTCAGATCATCTGCAGTAGTGATCTTACGATTAGCATAATTTCCTTCAACAGCCTTAATTCTGACCTTGCTGTACTTTTCAACAAGAGAACAGTCATCGGTACCTGTATATCCGTCCATTTCAGCCTGTTCGATACAGGAAATGATCAAATCCGTACGGAATGCCTGCGGTGTCTGTGCAGCAATCAATGTGCTGCGATCATATGTCGTTTCTATATAACCGTCCTGAACTTTCTTTATGGTGTCCTTGCAGGGCACGCAGAGAAGCGCAGCATCCTCTGTTTCCATTGCCTTTTTCAATAATGAAAGATGGTTTTTATCCAGAAATGGTCTTGCTCCATCATGAATAAAAACAGTATCCGCCAGTACTGCAAGAAGTCCATTGCGAACGCTTTCCTGTCTTGTACTGCCGCCTTCACATAACGTAATACGCCCCGGCATACGGCCAATCACTCGTGTTCTGTATTCTTCTGGATTTGTAACAATTACAACCTGAATACAATCAGGATCCATAAGAAACACTGCTATAGCTGTTTCCAGAATAGTCTTCCCATTTTCCAAACGTGCATATACCTTGTTGAACCCCAGATGCATGCGGTTTCCCTTTCCCGCAGCTACAACCAGTGCACTGTATTTCATACATTCACCTGATTTCTTGTTCCCATTTAAACACAATAGAGAGAAAAGAAAAAGAGCTTCCTGCAGGCTTTCAGCCTACTAGAGCTCCCAATAATCCATATGAGAAGATTGACATGATCACTGCTGCCAAGAATACACCAAGAAGAATAGACAGCGATGCTTTCTTTAAGTCCATATCAAACAATGCAGCCACAAGCGATCCAGTCCACGCACCAGTGCCTGGTAAAGGGATACCTACAAACAGTGTCAGTCCCCAGAATCCATACTTATCAATTTTTGGTTTATTTTTGACTGCCTTTGCTTCCACCCATTCAGCCAGCTTTGAGAAATGATGATCGCTGAGAAAGTGCAGAAACTTTTTTATGCCAATCAATATAAATGGGATTGGAATAATATTCCCCAGTACACACCAGAATATTCCTTCCCACATTGGCATCTGCAAAAGTTTGGCAAGTATCAGTCCGCCTCTTTCTTCAACCAATGGAATCATAGATACCAAAAATACTGATGCCCACTTAGGCAGCATCACATGTGCAAACCACCAAGTAACAAAACCTTCCATAGAATAATTCTCCTATCGCTAACGCTGTAAACTGTAACACAGGAAGCATTCTCCTTCAATCTCACAAATTTTTTATAAAAAGTTATCCGCATAAATATGGGAAATATTAACATACATCGTATTTTACTGAACAGTTTTTGTTGACTTTGAAGTAGTCGGTTGATAGAATAGTAAAGCATTCGGTGAGGATATGGGCCTGTAGCTCAGTTGGTTAGAGCGCACCCCTGATAAGGGTGAGGTCGTTGGTTCAAATCCATTCAGGCCCACCATTTATTCTCACAACCAATGCATTTGGGGTTATAGCTCAGCTGGGAGAGCACCTGCTTTGCAAGCAGGGGGTCAGGAGTTCGATCCTCCTTAGCTCCACTGATTAAGGTCTGCATTGAATGCAGACCTTTTTTATTCATAATAAAGACATACATGAATGTCTTAATCTTCTTCAAAAAAAAAACAGTGCTATCTAACAAATCAAAATGCAAATCCCATTGCATTAGTGAATTTGTATTCTGAAAAAAATGGCATAAAAAATCTGAAGCATTATGATATCGCTTCAGATTACTTTATGTTAATACATCAGGATGACTGTACGAATGCATTATCTGTTGATCCCGGTGCACTGCCGCCCTTCGCGACCAATACAATTCTGATACCTTCCAATCGGTAGCCATATCCTGCCGTGCCTGCGCTTTCTCCATTTTTGGCCCAGCCCATCCAGCCAAAATTCTGACTGTGTACCTGATAATAGATGTCATACTGATTGGCTGCCTCTCCAGTCAATTGGATTTTGATAGCTTCCAACCGCAGCGCACATCCCTCTGTTCCACTCATAGCTCCATTGCTGACATAGTTCTGCCAACCAATGTTCTGTACGTGCGTGCAGTATTCAATGCCACCATCAATGTTCGGTGACAGGCTTATGTTGATACCTTCCAGTCTCAGTGACTGCCCTTGCGTTCCACTCATAGTTCCGTCGCTCACATAACTTTGCCAACCAACATTCTGCACGTGTGTACGATAGCGTACGTTGCCTGTTGAATATACAGACGCAAAAGGATTTGATGTTGAACCTGGAGCAGCACTGCCCTTACTGACAAGGCAGATTCTGATTCCCTCCAAACGGTAGGAATAGCCCTCTGAACCTGCCGCCTGTCCATTCATAGCCCAGTCCATCCAGCCAATGTTTTCGCAATGAACTTGATAATACACATCATACTGCTCGGCAAGTTCTCCTGTTAAGCGTATCTGGATTCCTTCAAGCCTCAGCGATTTTCCTGTTGTACCACTTAATGAATCATCTGACGTCCAATCCTGCCAACCTATGTTCTCTACATGTGTTCTGTATTGAATACTTCCGCTGACATTTGAATTGACTTTGATCTTAATCCCTTCAAGCCGTAATGATTGCCCAGTTGTTCCAGCAAGTGAGCCATCAGAAACATAGTCCTGCCAGCCAATATTCTCTACGTGTGTCTGATAAGATACTGACGTAGATACAGGTGTTGCTGTTGGTGTTGCTGTTGGTGTTGCTGTTGGTGTCACATTTGTCTTTGTATATGTCACCCACGTTCCATTGTCTGCAATCCACTGTTTTGTCCCAATGCGATACCAAGTATAAGTTCCATCATTGAATGTCTCATATACAGAATAAGTTTTGTTATAGGTCGCGAGACCCAAACTGCTATAACTCGTCCCGTGACCGGTACGTATTCTCAATTGCGTAACATTGATCTTAACTGAACCAATAATTGAGTTTGTTGATGTATTCAGAACCTGAACTTTGCTCTTTTCAACGTAGCCAATCATAGAGTCCCAGTTATATGCGTATAGTGTCTTAGTACCAATCGTCCCTGCCTCAGAAACATTTCCCGTATAGTTTGTTGACTGTATTTTATAGTAATTGCCCTCTTCACCAAGAATTGTCACGACATGATTCTTCTGATAAGTAGAACCATATTCCGATGTATACAAAGTATCTCCGCCGCCAGCAGCGGATGTAACTGCAGTTTTATAATTTGTATCTGTAATAATAGCGTTGGAAGTACTGTCGTAATCTGTTAATGAACCATTGCTGCCAGAAGCAATCTTATCAAGCCTGTATGCAATGGAAGCTATTGTCAATCCATAGTAAGGAGTAGAAGCATATTTTACATTGATTCCTGATCCTTTATTGCCAAAGTATCCGCCAAAGAATCTGTAATCACTTGTCGAAAGATAATCTTTTAGATAGTATCCCATCTGTAAAGAAATACAGGAGCTTATAGAATCAAAAGAATATGCCTGTCCTGGATCGCTGTCAAAGGCAGCTATACCAAACAGATTATTTCTGTTAACAGCATAATCACTTGTACCATATTTTGACTCACAGCATGCCTGTGCAAATACCATCATAGCGTTGATGCCATATGTATTCTGTGCATCAATAAATGTCTGACCTGTATTCCATAATTTACTGCCGGAGCCATAGCCCAATGCAGAAAGAAACGTATTGAAAGTATCTGCAGAAATATTCGTCTTTGTTCTCAGCTGAAGGAACTGATAATAGTTATAACTTGTTCCAGCCTTATTCTGATAATACCTGTCTGTATAAAAATCTGTATCATTCCAGCTGTAGTATGTACTTCCTACTGTCATCCAGTCGGCCGCAGGGCATACTGCTGCATTAAATATTGAAGCTGATGTACCACCGTTAGTAAATTCACTTGAAAAAGCATGGAATACCAGATCTTTGTAACTGCCATTCTGCTCTACTGTATAGTAGGACTGAAGTACCTTTGTAGAATATGCGGACTCGTGAGCATTTGTATTGTCATTGCCTCCTAAATAGACAGACAGATTATTTGTAATAAACTTATAAGGAATGAGATCCATATACTTCAGCTCGGCAGTGCCATCAAATCCCGATGTATAAGTACGCACTGAGCCTGTTCCATCACCATCATAGGAAAGTGTATCTACATATATCATTTCCCTGTAGTTTGAGATATATGTCGTTTTTGTTCCGTTATACTGAGCAATATTTAATATTGAGCTTCCACCATCAGCTCTTTTTGCATAAGAGTATACAACACCTGCGTTCATGGCAATAATCTTAGTTGGAGAATAGCTTGAAGCATGTCTGACTACCGCATCATTTCCAAGTGAAGACATCACACTTTTGGCAGTAGAAAACGAACTGTAGCAGCCCTGATTGTCAAAGGTACCTGAATCATTGACTGTATCTACCTCATATGCATTGCAGCCCATTGGATAATAGGATGTTTCTGCATGAATGCTCGAAAAAACATCATCTGACATAAATGGAAGTAACGTCAGTGAAAGTGTCAAAGCAAGCATAAGTTTTATAAATCTTCTATAGTTTTTCATAATTTTTACTGTAGTACCGCATTTATCTCAACAGGATTATTGCTGCCTTCTAGATACAGTTTCAATGTTCCCGAATAAGAGCTGATTGATCGATCTTGATCTAAAAGAATTACAAAGACATATCCTGTTTGTCTATCTGTTACTTTTTTACCAATAATCACCGGATAATTTTCACTGTATACTGACGAATCTTCTGCAGCAAAGACTCCAGCCGACCCAGCATCATACTCTGCCGATGAAAGTGTAATGGGGCTATCTGCAGAACCATTCACAGTCACCTTGAAAGCAAAGACTCTTGCTGTGCTCGGCAGCATCATTTCACTGCCTTTCTGTAAAAGTGATTCTCCCGTGATTTCAAAAGAAGCAGAAGCTTCTACAGTACTATTTGTTTCTGCTTGCATATCTGCTGTAGATGAGGCCTGTGCCGTTGCCGCAAATCCAGTCGCATCAGAAGAAGCAGATGACAGGTCAAATACCATCTTGCTTACTCCCTCAATATCACAGGAAACTGTGACAGAAGAAGCATCCTTCTTCTTTATCGGTATAAAAACATTTGCATCCAGCAATGACTGATTGCTCTTTAAACTGTCCACAACATTCTGACCGTCAAGTGACAGAGAATTTTCAGACATTTTCTTACGATAGTCTGCAGTATCATCCAGACTGATTCCTTCATCTGTAGTGAAATGATCAAGACTGATATTCAATTCTCCCTCTGTTTCTACATGTATAGAAGCAATTACGTAAGTGAAATCAAGAGAATCCAGTTTATAGGCTTGATAGGAAGTGACAGTTATAGAAGGACCGCTGGCTCCGGGTGTTGCTTCTGCAGAGTCTGAGGATGCCTGTTCTTTCTGATTCTGAAACAAAAACACAGTTCCTGCAGTGATTGCTATCAATAATATGACGATAACTCCTATCTTTACCTTTTCTCGCTTGTTTATCCTCAATTTACATCTCCCAGTATTCAAAATCATTATAAGTAGATTCCTATGAAAAATGCAATGAAATTATGAACAAAGTGTTTAATTCAGAACGCAGTGTTCTCTTTTTGGAAGTGACATTTTGCTGAACTTTACCTGAAGATTCGAACATATCGCTTACAAACACATGCCATGCATTTTATAATTCCGAAGTTATGAAAACAGGAAAGACTAAAAACGGTCATAAAAAAAGAAAATTAAGACATAAGAGAGCTTTGATTGTTGTATTGATAGCAATTCTGGGAGTAAGCGGATCCGCTGTATACTGGAAGCTTCATTCTACAAATGATGAAGAAAAGGACACTGGCTTCGCAGTATCTGCTTCCATAGAGGATAAAGAATACGAAGAGACTGCTGAAGCAGCTGCAGCAACTGCGCAAATGGATGATCTTGAATCAGAACTGACTGAAACTCTGAGCACATATGATGGAGACTGGTCTGTCTATGTTGAGAACCTCTCAACTGGCGAGACAGTCACCGTGAATGATCATATGAGTATCTCTGCAAGTCTGATCAAGTTATTTGTTGCAGGCAAATATGAGTCAATGGTCGAAAGCGGTGAACTTGAAGCTTCCGAGACAAATGAAACAAATCTGGAGAATATGATTTCAATAAGTGACAATGATGCTTGGACTGCTCTGGAGATGGCCATAGGAATGGGAAGTTACAGAACCGGCTATCAAAGTGTTACGCAATGGGCGCGTGATAATGGATACTCAAGTACAGGCAGACAGATCCTAGAAGATGGAACCTGGGATGCAGAAAATGGGAATAACTATACTAGCGTATCGGATGTCGGTAAAGTTCTTGAAGCAATCTATAATGGAACCTATGTCAGTGCAGATGCTTCCGCCAGAATACTGGAATTGATGAAGGATCAGTATTGGACCGAAAAAATACCAGCCGGTGTTCCGGATGGTGTCATTACAGCTAATAAAACAGGTGAACTGGATACAGTGCAGAATGACTCTGCTATTGTCTATGGTGATACATGTGATTACGTCTTGGTTGTTATGTCACAGGACATTACAGATACAGAAACTGCTATCAGTCAGATTGTAAGTATTTCCTCTGCCGTTTATGATTATATGGAAGAGGAATAAAAACATGAATGAATCAATACTGAAGAATATTTCTGTTACAGACATTGAAGGATACAGGATCGGACAGGATGAATATGCCGATGCTGCTACAGGATGCACAGTCATCCTGCCGATAAACGGCGCTGTCACCGGTGTGGATATCAGAGGTGGAGGGCCTGCTTCAAGAGAATCCGCCCTTCTGAATCCATTAGCTGCCAATGACTGTGTCAATGCAGTGCTTCTTTCTGGAGGCAGTGCCTTTGGTCTCAATGCATCAGCAGGAGTTGTTCAATATCTCGAAGAAAGAAATATAGGTTTTCCTACAGACAGCGGTGTTGTTCCAATCGTGACAGCCTCCTGTCTTTTCGATCTTGAACTGAAGAATGCCCATGTCAGACCAGATGCTAAGCTTGGATATCAGGTATGCCTGAATGCAGAGAAAGGCAATTACCGGGATGGCAGCTATGGTGCTGGATGCGGTGCTACATGCGGAAAGATATTTGGCAGTGCACATATGATGAAATCAGGAATTGGCTCTGCTGCCTTCTCCTGCGGTGAACTGAAAGTTGGTGCTGTAGTCGCTGTAAACTGCTCCGGCGATGTGTTTGACTGGAAGACCGGGCAAAGACTCGCCGGATGTCTGAACTATGATTCAGATACCTTTATGAACGCTGAAGAGGGTCTTTATAGAATGCAGAATAATACAGATCTCTTCCACACCAATACTACAATAGGTGCAATCATTACCAACGCTGCCTTTAATAAGACACAGCTCACAAAGATTGCAGGCATGGCACATGATGGCATGGCTAGAAGCATCAATCCTGTGCATACCGAATATGATGGCGATTCCCTCTATGCCATGACCAATGGAAATGTAAAAGCAGATCTCAATGTTGTCGGCACACTCTCCGCCAAGGCTGTTTCAGAAGCCATTTCCAATGCCGTCAGAAATACGGCACCTGCCTATGATCTGAAATCCTATCAGTCACTCCACTGAGGATTTCTCTTCTACTGTCAGAAGAAGTATTCTTGTCAATACCTTTGTTCCATTATCAAGACAGTATACAGCAGCATATCTTCCGGGCATTGAAGTATTGACAGCACCGGGCAGAATCAGACTGCCATCACTGCTGGCATAGTCTTCAATATACTTCATAGGGTCGAATGTCTGACCTATATGCAGTTCTGCAGTTTCCTGTGTCAAAGTGAGATAAAAAGGCTGTCCAATTGAATGGATTGACACAATGAGTACAGTATTGATAACAATAAAAAGAAGGACTGCAAAAATCCATATAAGGATATCTGTCAGTCCTTCTTTTCTTTTCGGCATATCTGCCGCCTGTTTTCTTAATAATTGATTAATTGCCGTCATATAGCAGTCCTCCTGCTTAAATATTACCGGCCAAAAGAAAAGTTCTCTGCGACCATACAGAGAACTTGTTTCCTGTTGTATTGTTCGGTTCTGAAACGAATTAACGCTTAGAGAACTGCGGTGCACGACGGGCACCCTTTAAACCATACTTCTTTCTTTCCTTCTCACGTGAATCACGTGTCAGGAAACCAGCCTGCTTCAATGCAGGTCTGTAATCAGCACTTGCCTCAAGCAATGCACGGGAAATTCCGTGACGCATAGCTCCGGCCTGTCCTGCATAACCGCCGCCGTAAACATTGATCTTAATATCGAACTGACCTTTTGTTTCAGTCAGAACCAGTGGTGAATTAACTTCCATACGCAGTGTTGCCTGTGGGAGATAATCCTCCAGTGTGGATCCGTTAACGGTGATTGTACCTGTACCCGGAGTCATAAAGACACGGGCAACAGAATTCTTTCTACGTCCTGTTCCAACGTAGCTAACTGCTTTCTTCTTTGTTGGCATTTGTCTTCTTCCTCCTTATTTCTTAATCTTCAGCTCAACTGGCTTCTGAGCTGCATGCGGATGATCCGGTCCTTCGTAAACAAATAAATGTCCACGCTGAACATCACCCAGCTTAGTATGCGGAAGCATACCCTTAATTGCCTTTTCAACCCATTCAACAGTGTACTGTTCGCGCATTGTCTTAGTTGTTCTTACACGCAGTCCGCCTGGATACATGGAATGTGAGAAGTAGTTCTTCTTATAATCCTGATCTCCAGTAACTGTGATCTTGTCGGCATTAACTACGATTACGTAGTCTCCGCAATCAACATTAGGTGTGTAGGCAGGCTTATTCTTGCCTCTTAATACTGTTGCTGCTGCTGTTGCAAGACGTCCGAGTGTGCAGTCTGTGCCATCTATGACATACCACGTACGAACGACTTCGCTTGGCTTTAACATCGTTGTCTGACGCATTTTACTATCCTCCATATGTAGTTTCCGGGGCTACATTTGGCATGAAGTGCCGGTTATCATTCTAGTAGATACGGGATTAATAGTCAAACACTTTATGCGCCTTATTTAGCCATATTTCAGTATTTCCATAATCATATTTCACATTTAAAACAATGCTTGAAAAACATTTTTAATCAAATTACCCTCTTTTCAGGAGGAAACAGCAATGAACGAAAGCAAACTGAGAAATCTCATTGAAACTGAATACAGCAATATTGCCGGTATTAACATCTTAAAGAATGGAAAACAGGTATATGAATACTATGGTAATAACAGCAATCGCAGCAGTCAGGTTCATATCTATTCATGTACAAAGAGCATTATGTCTTTATTAATTGGGATAGCAGCAGACCAGGGAATAATTAAGAGTACAGATCAGCCCATTCTCTCCTTCTTTCCAGACTATCAGGTAAAACGCGGCGAGCACACCATACAGAAAATCACTTTAAAAGACATGCTGACAATGACGGTTCCCTATAAATATAAATCAGCTCCATATACAAAATATTTCTCATCTGAAGACTGGGTAAAGTCATCTCTTGATCTTGCTGGAGGCAGAGGAGCAATCGGAGATTTCCGCTATGCCCCACTAATCGGTCCCGATATTCTCAGCGGTATCTTAAGAAGTGCCGCAGGTATTACTGTGCTGGAATTTGCACAGAAATACCTCTTCTCGCCTCTTCAGATTGATGTCAGAAAGAATATTCTATTCACATCCAAGGATGATCAGATGGCTTGGTATCATCAAAATTATTCCAATGGATGGGTATCAGACCGTCTCGGCAACAATACTGCTGCGTGGGGACTGGAACTGTCTGCTCGTGAAATGGCGAAGATAGGTCAGCTGTGCTTAAATGAAGGCATATGGAACAATCAACGGATCATCTCTTCTAAATGGATCAGGGAAAGCACATCTATTCATGCACATTGGAAAGAAGCGGGACTGGATTATGGCTACCTCTGGTGGATTCATGCCAATGGTTTCATGGCTGTTGGAGACTGTGGAAATATTATTTATGTTAATAAAAAGCGAAAAATGGTCATTGCCATCAATTCGCTTTATAACATTCATGCAAAAGATCGCATTCCTTTTATTAAGGAAGTGCTTGAACCATTATTTGATTGCTGATTTTCCAACCCTGTTCTGATTAAGACCTGCTTTCATCAATGCCTTTATCAGAACAGGTACCAGAATCAGATCCAGCACGATTGCCGGTAAAGTTCCAGCAATATATGCAGAAAACCAGATTGCAATTGTATAAGTCTGTGAAGACATTGGGCTCAGTATCAGTCCCTGTACAAGACCTCCGGCAATTCTTCCAGCAATCATTGCAATGACCAGTGCCATATAAATTCTAGCTGTATCATTATGAATCCTTTTTGTGCATCTCATTACCAGTCCTGTGATAAGACCATACATGCCAAGCTCCGCCATCATTGCCCATGGTCCCTGTGGCGGCAGGCCACTGATCATATAGGACAAAGCCGGTGTTATTACGCCTGCTGTAAGTCCCTCCACAGGTCCAATTGCAAGACCTGCAATCAATACTGTGATATGCATAGGAGAAAACAGCTGAAGAATCGGCTAACCGCCAAAGCTGCGCAGTACTGTCACGATGGCAAGTCCGATTCCTATCATCAGTCCTGTTTCTACAATGCTTCTTGTTCTGTTCACTTAGCGAGTTCCTCTTCTATCTGTCTTCTGATCTCTGCAGTGCTTCTGCCCGTCTTTGCAGCAATAGATACAAGATCTTCATATTCTGCCTTCTCGCGTATCGTACCATATCCCTCACTATGCTTGACGTGAACCATGCCAAAGGAAGTCATTCTTTCTTCTACCGTACGCATTAATGCATGTCTTCTGCATGTACTTTCACGTATGCCAAGTGTAGATAGATGTTTAAACATCAGTGGCATCATTCTGTCCTTATCTGTCACTCGGCACATACATGTAAATACCCATCCTGGCCTGTTTTTCTTCATACTGACTGGTGTTACATAAACATCCAGTGCACCTTCCCTGAACAGAACATCATATGCATGACCAATATCCTCCGGACTCATATCATCCAGATTGCAGGTCAATTCACATACTTCTCCATCATCTTCTGTTTCTCCAAGGAAGGCTCTGAGACAGTTGGCTGCTTCAAAGTCCTTTGTACCCATACCATATCCAATCTTTTCTGTAACCATTGTCGGCTGCACTTCAAAAGACTGAACAAAATGCTTCAGCAGCGCTGCTCCCGTTGGCGTACAAAGTTCTCCCTGTATCATCCCTGCATAAGAAGGAATGCCCTGCAGAAGATATGCTGTTGCTGGTGCAGGTACTGGAAGAATGCCATGTGCACACTTCACCATTCCATTTCCTACTGCTACTGAAGAAGCATAGATTCTCTCCGCACCTATCTCTTCAAACAGAATGCAGTCTCCTACAACATCCGCTATCGCATCCATAGTACCAACTTCATGAAAGTGTATTTCTTCAACAGGTATGCCATGGGCATGACTCTCTGCTTCCGCAATCAGGTCATATACTTCCAGCGCATCCTTTCTGACTTTCTCAGAAATGTCCAAGTGGCACAGTATATGTTTGATGTCATCCATTTGCATACCATGTGTATGACCATGATCATGATGATGCGCATGCCCCTTTGACACTATTTCAATTGAAGCATTCTCGTCATGTATTGCACTGCGTACAGCATTCTCGGCCTCATATCCAAGGTCATGATTATAAAAATATGTCAGCAGTCCTTCATCTGAAACATGGGCGTGTTCCAGGTGATCAATATCCTGAAGACTGTGTTCTATTCTTTCTCTCTCCCCTGCAGAAGAAATTCCATTCAGCTGAAAAGAGAATTCAGCTGTGTGTTCATCATGCTTGTGCACATCGAAGCTCTTTTCCTCTTCACCGTTTATTTTCACTTCTGCGTGTGTTCCAATAATGCCGCATTTTTCCGAGGGCACCGCCCTAAATACTACATTCTGAAGTCCGATGTGATTCATTCTTTCAATAAATGCATCCTGATCCGTCAGTTCACTCAGAGCTCCCATCAGCATATCTCCTGCGGCGCCCATTCTGCATTCAAGATACAGTGTCTTCATACTGCTGTTCCCCACTTTCTTTCAGGTAACGAAAGAGACAGCTTTCTATGCTGTCTCTGCTATCAATTGTCTTATTGCTCAAGTTCGTCTGCAATTCTGTTCAGCCAGTCACGGATATGAATATGCTGTGGACACTGGTTTTCACACTGTCCGCACTTTATACAGTCAGATGCTTTGCCATGTTCTTCGTCCGTGCACCATTGATAATGCTCAACAGCAGATTCCTTCTTGCCATAGATCAGATTCAGATTCATTGCACTGAAAATGTCAGGAATATTAATCTTCTTAGGACAGCCGCCCGTACAGTAATGGCATGCTGTACATGGAATCTGATTAATTCCAGCCAAGGCCTTCTGTGCCTGCTTGATCACTTCCTGCTCTTCACCACTCAATGGCTTAAAATCTCTCATGAAGGAAATATTATCAGCCATCTGATCAGTATTGGACATACCGGAAAGAACAACCATAATGCCCGGCAGAGATGCTACAAAGCGAATTGCCCATGAAGCATAGGAAGCCTTTGGATCTGCCTTGCTTAATATATCTGCTACAGGCTTTGGAGGATTTGCCAGTGTCCCTCCCTTTACTGGTTCCATAACAATAATCGGTTTGTTATGCTTACGTGCTACTTCATAACATGCATGCGACTGAATGCTTGGATTATCCCAGTCTGCATAATTAATCTGCAGCTGTACAAATTCCGCATCCGGGTGATCCGTCAGGATTTGATCAAGAAGCTCCGGTGTATCATGGAAAGAGAATCCCCAGTGTCTGATCAATCCCTTTTTCTTGGCTTCCTTCACAAACTCCCAGATGTGCCAGTCATTGTATTTCTGAAGATTTCCCTTTCCAAGAGCATGCAGCAGATAGAAATCGAGATAGTCAACTCCCTCTCTGGAAAGGGACTCCTGCAGTTCAGCTTTGGCACCTGCCTCATCATGTACGCCCTGTGCATTTACATTCAGTTTAGAAGTGATGTAGTAGGAATCGCGTGGATGCCTGGAAGTAATCGAAACCTTCGCAGCCGCTTCAGATCCATTATAAACATACGCAGAATCAAAATACTTTAAACCGGCATCAAGAAACATGTTAGCCATTTCTGCAGTTTCATCTGTGTCAATGATATCCTTTTCCTTATCGGATCTAGGAAGACGCATCAGACCGAACCCCAGTTTCGGCATAGACTTCACAAACTCATCATCAAGCATATTCAGTACGCTCCTTTGGAATAATTATAAACATCCGAACAAACCATCGCCATGATAATGCTCAAATTGCACGGTAATTCATCCACTTGTCGGAACGGTAGCGGCGAACAAAAAATATCGTCCTGACGCCCCAGTCCAGAAACATTGCAAAGTATGTTCCTAAAACATACAGCTGCAGCACTGTTCCCAGCACATAAGCCCCAACAATTCTTACCAGGAACATACTAAGCACACCAATGATCATTGTATATTTCGCATCGCCTGCTGCTCGCAGACCATTTGGAAGAACAAAAGCTACCGGATGAAGGATGGCCGTGACTGCACCATTCCATATACCTACAGCTGTTACAATCTGAGCCGTTTCAGGTGTCAGCGTATAAAGACTGATCGTCAATGGCAGCAAAGCAAGTACTGCTGCACAGTTAATAAAACCAAGTACATAGGCAATCTTCAAAAGTTTAATAAAATAATATTTTGCCTGATCATATGCCTGTGCACCTACACACTGTCCGATAACTGTCACACTGGCCAGCTGCATAGCAGAACTTGCAATAATCGCAAGTGTTGCCAAAGAATTGGCAACACCGTTAGCAGCTGTCTGCGAAGTACCATATGTTGCAACGATTGCAGTTACGACAATTCTGCCAACCTGGAACAGACCATTTTCAATAGAATTCGGCACTGCAATCTTCAGGATCTTACCGACAATGTTTTCTTTCCACACAAGGATGCCTTCCCAGGCTATATGAATTGGATTTGTTTTAGTAAAGGCAAAACTGCACAGTACAGCTGCTGCTGTCATTCTGGAAATCAATGTAGGCCATGCAACGCCCGCTACACCAAGATGAAAAACATATACACCAAGATAGTTGCCAATGATATTAATTGAGTTCATCAGAATAGATACCCACATCGTAGCTTTTGTCATATTCATAGACCGGAAAAGTGCGGATGATGCGTTGTAGATGCCAAGGAACGGAAATGACAGTGAGGTTATCCAAAAGTATGTGACCGCTGCTTTCATGACATCTGTGTCAACACTTCCATAGAGAGCTGCCAATATCTGTCTGCAGAACACCAGACACACAACCGCAAATAGGAGCGAAATCAGAAATGATATCATGACCAGCTGTGAAGCAGCCAGATTTGCATTCTTCTCATCTCTGTTGCCGAAATACTGTGAAACAATAACAGCACCGCCCGCAGCCAAAGCAGAAAGTATTGTAATAGCGAGAAAATTCACCTCATTTACTATAGATACGCCCGATATAGCAGCTTCTCCAACTGATGAGACCATTACGGTATCCATCATTCCTACAAGCATGACAAGCAGCTGTTCCACTAACAGTGGAGCAATCAGTTTCTTAAGCTGTGCATTTGAAAACATCATTTTCATTTCACTCATATATATCCCCTTATAAGGTACCGGACAGGCATCCCTGTACAATTCCTTTTTCCTTTAACTTTTTATGTATTGCATTCAGTACATGCCTCTTATCAAGGCTCCACAGCGGAGCCAGGAGCAGATCTCTGTTCCCATCGCCCGTCAGTCTATGAATCACTGTACTTGGATCAAGCAGCCCGATACAGTGCACAATGATATCGGTATATTTTTCTTCACTAAGCACTGAAAAGCTTTCGGGATTTTCTTCATACATTTTTCCAAGATCACAGTCTTTCAGATAATGTAAAAGCTGCAGCTTCACACCTTCTATATTCTGCTGATTCAAATAGGCAATTGTCGCGTAGATACTGCTGTCGGTTTCGGAAGGAAGACCAATAATAACATGTGCGATGACAGGAATACCCAAAGTATGCAGACGATGTACACAGTCCGTAAAAACAGGGAGTGCGTAGCCTCTTCGCATCCACAGTGCACTGTGTTCATTGATACTCTGCAGTCCAAGTTCCACCCAGATGAACTTATTTGGATATGTCTGCTTCAGTCTGCTGAGGATCTGCAATACTTTCTCCTGCATACAGTCAGGTCTTGTTGCAATGGATATGCCCGCAAACAGAGGATCCTGCAGTGCAGAAGCAAACAGCATCTCCAGTTTTTCCGGTGATGCATAAGTATTTGTATAAGACTGAAAATAGGCAATATAATTGCCCGCTCCCGCTTTTATACGATTGTATTTCAGATCATCCTCTGTCAGTTTCTGCCCATGATAAGGAATCGCAAAATCACCTGATCCGCCAGCATCGCAGAAAATACAGCCTCTGCTGCCAAGTGTTCCATCTCGATTAGGACATGTCATTCCTGCATTCAGGGCAGTACGGTATAGTTTTCTGCCAAAAATTTTCTGACAGTACTCTGTAAAAGAAAGATAGTATGATTTTTCCATGTAACAATCATACACCGCCATGCAGCACATCTATAAAAAACAGAAGTAGTTCAATCTGTCTATGTTACTTCTTCACAAACTCACTGATCTTTGCGGCATCAAGATATCCTTTTACGTACAGATTTTTAATTGCCTGATCATCCTTCGTCAGTGTCTTCATTTCACCAATATCATCCGGTGCAATAATCAGTACCTTTCCCTGCTTTTCCAAAGCTTCCGCTTCATCAACACATGCATTGTATACATAGGAACGTGTTCTCATTGCATCAGAAGCCCCAGGATATGTCTTTTCAAGCATGTCTGCAAAGATACCATCATTCTTTGGAATTCTTCTGTATTCCTTAGGTCTAGTCAGTACCAGAACCAGCTTATCGCACCCATCTGCAAAAGCCTTCTTCAGAGGAACCGGATCAGAAATACCGCCATCATAATACGGCGTATCATCGATCATCCATGGCTTGTTAATAACCGGCACACAGCATGATGCCTTTATTGGATCATAGCAGTCCTGACTCATTTCTTCCTTGCTGAAATAGCGCGGCTGACCAGTCAGACCATCTGTACAGACAATATACATAGGCGCAGGATACTGCATCATCTTTTCATAGTTCAGTGGATACTCACCCCATGAGTCAGAAAGATCTCCATAGATATACTCAAGTCCAATGTAGGATCCTGTCTTCAATAGATTGTAAAGACTCATATAGGATTTTCTCTTGTAGTATTCTGTATAGAACTTATAATTTCTTCCCTGCTGACCGCCCCAGAGCGAAGAAAGATTTGCTGCACCTGCAGAGACCCCGATACCGTAATTAAAGGTAATGTGATTATTCATACAGTAATCAAATACTCCGGCCCCATAGGAACCTCTGGTTCCGCCGCCAACATCTATCACACCAATCTTCATATGTATCTTTCCTCGCTTTCTTTTAATACCTGCTTATTTTATGCAAAATAAAGAATAAATAGAAGAGTTCCGTAACACATCCATCAATCTGTATAAAAGAAGAGAATGCTTTCGCACTCTCATCTGTATAAATCATAAACACATGTCTTTTCAAAATACCTGCAGGCTTCATCTACTGCATCCGCACTGGAGAAATACATGATACGGCTGCCTCCAAGGGATGCTTCATGAAGTTTTCTCCTGCGTGACAGCAGCGGCTTTATCTTCAAAAATTCATCACTGTCCAAAGCAAGATCCAGATACTTCTTCCATTCATTGCCATTCTCTCCGGCAACACATGCCCCCATCACTTCAATTGGCCTAGCATCACACTTATACTCCGCCAGATGCATGCATGTACATGTATCAAAATCTGTACCAATCAGAAGAACGTTTCCTTTAAGCTCATAGAGTCTGGCTGTTGGACTTTCCTCTGCTAATGGAAAATGCATTGACTGCCTGTTGCACAGCAGTTTTGCATATCTTCCCCATGCCGCATAGCTGACAGAAGGATGATTGGAAACAACAACACCCGGGCGATGAACAAAGTTTTCAACAACAGCTCCCATTTTTCTAAGATCCGATGTTTTCGCATCAAAGGGAGGAATGCTCTCTCTTATCTCCTTATAGATTTCGGGAGCAATTGGAGGATTGCTCCAGTCGCTTGGTTCACTATTGTCGCCGCACTGCATAGGCATCAGGAGCGTTCCTCCTTCACCTACTGTTTCCATCAATGCATCAACAACTGTTCTTGCTCCGCCAATAACATAATGAAACGAACTTAATTTTGAGTGCACTTCCAGAATGGCTGATTTGCCAATCCCCAGCTGATGGAATGTATCAATCAGCTGCTTCTTTGTAACGGGATCAGTGATTTCCTGTGGGAATGCTTCTTCCTGCATTATAGTTTTGCATACTCCTTAGCTATTTCAGTGCCTACTGCAGCATTGTTAAACACAAGCTGAATATTAGCATCAAGAGACTTGCCCTTGGTGATCTCAGCAACCTTTGCAAGAAGGAACGGGGTGCACTCTTTCCCCTTAATCCCCTTTTCATCCATTTCAACAATAGCCTCATCAATAACCTTATTGATTGCATCAGGGTACATGGAATACTTTTCCGGAATCGGATTAGTGATCAGAATACCGCCCTGCAGACCAAAGTCGCGCTTTGCCTTAACAATACGTGCAGCATCCTGCGGGTCCTTAATTGCATAGTCTACCTTCAGACCGCTTGTTCTTGTATAGAAGGCAGGCAGTTCGCTTGTCTGGTATCCAAGTACAGGTACACCCTTTGTTTCCAGTACTTCCAGTGTCTTAGCAAGATCCAGGATGGCCTTGGCTCCTGCACAGATAACTGTCATATTAGTATGTCCAAGTTCCTCCAGATCAGCAGAAACATCAAATGTCTTTTCTGCTCCTCTGTGAACACCGCCAATGCCACCTGTAACAAAGAACTCAACACCAGCCTTAGAAGCTATAATCATTGTTGTTGTAACTGTTGTAGCTCCCCACGATCCTTCGGCCATGACCATCGGCAGATCTCTTCTGGAAACTTTTGGTACAGAGTGTCCACGCTTTCCAAGTTCTTCAATCTCATCCTTGTTCAGTCCTACAGTTGGAACACCAGCAACAATTCCTATCGTAGCTGGAATGCCGCCATGTTCACGGATGATTGATTCAACTTTCATAGCCGTTTCAACATTCTGAGGATAAGGCATACCATGTGAAATGATTGTTGATTCCAGTGCAATGACCGGTTTTCCTTCTTTTAATGCTTTCTCTACTTCCGGGTTTACTTTAAAGTTCATATCTTTCTCTCCTTGATTTCCATACTTTCTATATTGTTTATAACAGCTTCCGCACATAGGCTCTTTCTGCGTACTGCATCTTCTTCTATGACGGTCACTGCCGTACTGATAGCAAATTGTATTGCCTGTTCCGGTTCTTCTTTCAGTACTCTTCTTGAAACATAGGCGCCAAGCAGCGAATCACCGCCGCCTGTTGCATTCTCAAGCTTGATAACACGATGTGTATACCAGAGACTTCCCTTTTCAGTTCCAAGAAGGATTCCCCGGTCGGCCATTGATATCAGAACTTCCTTCACACCATGATCCAAGAACCAATGTATGCTTTCAGAAGCACTCCTGTCATCCGTTATCTGAATGCCTGTCAGTTCTGCCGCTTCAAACTGATTAGGTTTGAAGATATCAATCTTTCCAAGATCCTCTTTCAGTCTTCCAGCCTTTGCTGTACTGACTGGATCCGCAGCTACCGGACAAAGCGCATGTTTCAGAATAAACTGCACGCTTTCCAGATCCAGATTTGCATCGATGATAATCATATCATCACTGCTGAGTTCCTTAAGAACGGGAGCCAGCATTGCGGCATCCATTCTTCTTAAAATTCGCATATCGCTCATTGCAATCTTCATATCTCTATTCTCATCAAGAATAGCAATGTACATAGAGCTTGGAAGATCATGAAGGATTGTGCTTCCTCGAGTATTCATTCCTAGCTTCTCACAGTCCTCTTTCATCATCTTTCCATAACTGTCATCGGAGAAGCATGTTACAAAACGGACATTCTCTGACAGAAGTGCACAGATCTGGGCAATATTTCTGCCTACGCCGCCATAGCTGATTGAAATCGTACCGGGATTGGAATCATAGTTTCTAAGTTTCCCAATGGAGGAGCCGCATATGTCAATATTGGCACCGCCTATAATGCATATTGTCTTATTCTCAGTGTCGTTCATACCGGCTCTATTGTACAACGGATGGAGCTTCCTTTTTCCTTTTTTTGACAAATAGGCTAGAATTAAGAAAGCAGGAGGCGTTTTTGCATGAGTATGACAATCTATGAATCTGCCGAAGACTATCTGGAATCGATCCTGATGATCCAGGAAGAAAAGGGAACCGTGCATTCCATAGATATTGCTGAGCGGCTCAATTTTTCGAAAGCAAGTGTTTCTGTAGCTATGAAAAAGCTGCGTGAAAACGGCTACATTTCCATGGAGAAAGATGGAACTTTGAAGCTGCTGAAGCCAGGCAGAAAAATCGCTGAACACATTTATGAACGGCATAGAATACTGTCTGAGTATTTTGTTCAGTTAGGTGTATCGCCTGATACAGCAGCAGCGGATGCATGCAAGGTAGAACATGATCTCAGTGATGAGACCTTCGAGAAAATCAAGGCACAGTTTCAAAAAGATGCAGCAAGCGGAAAATAATTCTGCTTACTGCATCTTTATTTTATGCGGCTTTTAATCTAGCCCGCTGTGCATTTTTCAATGCATTTGGAATACTGTCTGCGTACAGTTCCGCAAGCTTGTCGACGATATACTGCGGATCTTCCTTCATACCGGCATTGATCCAGTTCTCTACAGTACCAATCAAAGCGTACTTAACTGTGTTGGCAATAAAATCGCAGTCGCTTTTACTGACACGCATACCTTCAGCACTGCTTTCAACAAAACTGTTAATATAGCCATAAAGACTCTGAAAAAGAAATCCATCAAGTTTCACTTTGTTGACAGATCTGAATACATTCATAATAAGCGTTCTGTTTTCTCTCATTTTCGAAAACATATCAAGGAGACAGTCCCGCCATGACTTTTCTTTATCATCAGTTTTAAGAACAGTTTTTCCAATATCATCAAACGACCATTCCAGCAATTCATAAATATCTGAAAAGTGATAATAAAAAGTCATACGGCTGATACCGCAGTCATCTGTAATATTGCTTACGGTGATCTTATTAAGCGGCTTTTGATTCAGTAATTTTATGAGCGATGCTTCCATCGCCTTCTTAGTTATATCCGACATCATTCACTCCCACATAAATGACTTCTGGTCACTGTCAATTATTATAACGGATTATCTTATATTTGCAAAAACAGTACTCCTGAATTGTATTCAGAAGTACTGTTTTTTACTCTAGTTCAAATGCTCCAGTATAGAGCTGATAGTAGACACCCTTCTGTGCAATCAGCTGATCATGTGTACCGCGTTCAATAATATGACCGTGATCCAGTACCATGATTGCATCGGAATTTCTAACTGTAGAAAGACGATGGGCAATAACAAATACCGTTCTTCCCTGCATCAGATTATCCATACCTTCCTGTACCAGTGCCTCAGTACGTGTATCGATGGAAGAAGTAGCTTCGTCCAGAATCATTACCGGAGGATCGGCTACAGCTGCTCTTGCAATTGAGATCAGCTGACTCTGTCCCTGAGACAGACCTGCTCCATTGCCTGTCAGCATTGTCTGATACCCTTCAGGCAGTCTGGATATAAAGCCATCTGCGTTGGCAAGCTTAGCTGCAGCAATACATTCCTCATCCGTTGCATCCAGTTTTCCATAACGAATGTTATCCATTACGGTTCCTGTAAACAGATTAACATCCTGAAGAACAACACCAAGCGATCTTCTCAGATCCGGTTTTGCAATCTTATTAATATTGATGCCATCATAACGGATCTTTCCATCCGGTATGTCATAGAAACGGTTGATCAGATTTGTAATTGTAGTTTTGCCCGCACCAGTAGCTCCGACGAAGGCAATCTTCTGTCCAGGATGTGCATACAGAGAAACATCATACAGAACCTGTTTCCCTTCCACATATCCAAAGTCTACATCCTCCATCTGTATATCGCCCTTCAGTTCAATATAGGTGGTAGTGCTGTCAGCCTTATGAAAATGTTTCCAAGCCCAAAGACCTGTCTTATGATCTGCTTCTCTTATCTCACCATTCTCATCTTTTTCAGCATTTACAAGTGTTACATAGCCGCTGTCCTGTTCTGACTTTTCATCGATCAGAGTAAAGATACGGTTAGCACCTGCCATTGCCATTGCAATGGAAGCCACCTGCATAGAAACTTGAGAAATAGTCTGGGAAAGCTGTCTCGACATATTCAGGAAAGATACTACTGCACCGATTGTCAGGATACCTGTCCCTGAAAGAGAAAGATTCCATGCTCCGAAAGTAACAAGCAGTCCGCCAATGACAGCTAGGATCACATAGAAGATGTTGCCGATGTTAGAGAGTACAGGCATCAGTACATTTCCATATCTATTCGCTTTCTCAGAATCAGAAAAAAGCTGTTCATTCAATTTCACAAAATTCGCATTGGATTTCTGTTCATGATTGAAGACTTTAACAACCTTCTGACCCTCCATCATTTCTTCAATATATCCCTCTTCCTTACCTAGGGACTTCTGCTGTGCGACCATGTACTTGGCAGATGCACCGCCGACCTTCTTTGTAACAGTCATCAGTACAATGACAAACACGACTGTAACAAGAGACATCCAGATGCTGTAGTACAGCATCATGAAGACAATGAATACCAATGTCAGACTTGAAGATACAAATGCAGTCAAAGACTGTGATATCAGCTGTCTCAGTGCATCTGTATCATTTGTATACATTGACATAATGTCTCCATGTGCATTTGTGTCAAAGTAGCGGATAGGAAGTGTCTCCATATGATCGAACATATCCTCTCTTAAGTGACGGAGAGTGCCCTGTGTAACGACAGCCATTGTTCGATTCTGAAAGAAAGAAGCAGTGATCCCGACAAGATATATTACAAGCATCTGTATTCCTATCGCTGTCAGTGCTCCCATAACAGAAGCCATTCCCTGGCCTAGGCCTGGTGTAATAACTTCATCAATTATCTTCTGCATATATATGGAACTCGATACAGAAGCCAGAGAAGTCAGCAGTACACAGCATACAACCAGTATCAGCTGTTTCTTATAGTAATGAAAGAGATAGGACAGCAGTCTCTTCAGAGAGGAAGTATCCATCTTCATACCCCTTCCTGCATTAGGATTCATTCTAGGCATGTCAGTTCTCCTCCTTTCCGCTGTTCTTAGTCTGCAGCGCATAAATCTCAGCGTACAGGCCCTTCTGTGCAATCAGTTCTGCAGAAGTGCCGGATTCAACAATTCTTCCATTATCAAGCACAATGATCTGATCAGCATTCTCTACAGAAGTAACTCTCTGTGCAATGATGATCTTTGTTGTATCCGGAAGCGCTGTTTTCATATTTTCACGTATGATTGCATCCGTTCTTGTATCAACTGCACTTGTTGAATCGTCAAGAATCAGTATCTTAGGTTTCTTTAAAAGTGCTCTTGCAATACAGAGTCTCTGCTTCTGTCCTCCTGAAACATTCGTACCGCCCTGGGTTACGATAGATTCATAGCCGCCATCTCTTTCCTGAATAAATTCGTCTGCCTGTGCTGCCTTGCATGCTTCAACGATTTCCTCATCAGTAGCGTCCGGATTGCCCCAGCGCATATTCTCATTGATAGTTCCGGAGAACAGCTGATTTTTCTGCAGTACCATGGCAACATTGTCACGCAATGTCTGCAGATCATAATCCTTTACGTTTCTTCCACCTACCTTCAGTTCACCTGAAGTGACATCATACAGTCTCGGTATCAGCATGACCATTGAACTCTTAGAAGAACCTGTACCGCCGATAATCCCAAGTGTACTGCCGGAAGGAATATACAGATTCACATCAGAGAGTGCATCGCGTTTGCTCTGAGAGTTATATTTAAAGGAAACCTGATTGAAGTCAATACTGCCATCTTCAACCTTCATCAGACCATTCTCAGGCGATATCAGTGTTGACTTATATTCAAGAACTTCTGCAATACGTCTAGCAGATTCCTCTGAAAGAATGATCATGATGATAACCATTGAAAGCATCATCAATGACATCAGTATCTGCATGCCGTAGCTCATCAGTGAGGAAAGCTGCCCGGTTGTCAGCTGTGTAGCTCCGGTATTCACAATCAGCTGTGCACCAAGAATGCATAGCAGAAGCATTGCTGTGAATGTTGCAGCCATCATGACCGGATTATTCAATGCCATGATCTTCTCAGCATGTACAAAATCCTTCTCCAGATTCTCGGCTGTCTCATTGAACTTATCCTGCTCATAATCTTCTCTGACAAAGGATTTTACAACACGGATACCTGAGATATTTTCTTCAACTGATTCATTAAAGATATCGTATTTTTTGAAAATCCGTCTGAATAAAGGCATGACCTTATAATTGATTAGAAACAAGGCAAGTATAACGATCGGAATAATACCAATAAATATCCATGCCATCTTTGCATTGATCGTAAATGCCATAATAATACTGAAGATCATCATCAATGGAGTCCTGACAGCAATCCGGATTATCATTCCATATGCATTCTGTACATTGTTGACGTCTGTAGTCATTCTTGTAATCAGTGAAGATGTTGAGAACTTATCAACATCTGCAAATGCAAAATCCTGTATGCGTGCATACATATCATTTCTCAGATTCTTTGAGAAACCTGTAGATGCTGTAGCTGCTTTGATGGCACTTGCTCTTCCAAAGAAGAGTGAAGTCATAGCAAGCACCAGCAGAATGGCACCGTACTTCAGTATTGGTGTCATTGAATTGCCTGTCATCTCATCAATCAGACTTGCCATGACAAGCGGAATAACTGTTTCCATAACAACTTCACATGCTACAAATACCGGTGTCTGAATTGAAGCTTTCTTATATTCGCGAATAGATTTCCCAAGTGTTTTAAATATCTGTATCATTGATTGCTTTCCTTCCTATACATATCATTCAGGTGGTCTTCAAATCGATTCAGATATTCCTGAAACTGACTTAATTCCACCGCTGTAAAGCATGCGCTGAGCTGTTTTTCTATTTCCTCGGATTTCCGTTCGCATTCAAGATGAAAACGATTTGTACCTTTGCTCAGAACAATCTGTGTTTTTCTAGCATCCGATTCAACTGAACAGCGCTCAATATGACCCTGTTCTTCAAGACGTGAAATCATTCTTGATGTACCCGATCTCGTCAGACCGAAGGCAAGACCGATATCTTTCTGATATACAGTCTTTCCAGCCTGCTGATGACGTCCGATATAAGCAATAATTGCGCCATTGAACCCTCTTACAGGCTGCTGATGTTCAGCATTTTCAATATCCTTTGATGCATACAGATGTATCATTCTTCGAAGCTTATTCGAAAGATTGCAGATCTGCCTTCCAATATCCTGCTCACTCATGAACAGACTCCTTTCATTGATTCATATTTCTACAGCAATACTTTATCCATTATATGAATGTTTGTTGACAAGTCAACTATTTTGAATGCAATGAAAAGGACTTCAAGCTGAAGTCCTTTTATACTGCTTAAATATTAAATTTCTTCTTTGCTGAATAAGAAGTATGCAGCAGCTTTTCACTCATTTCACTGCCTGGTTTTCCAAGAAAATCACTGTACAGTTTCTGTATCTGCGGATTGTCACTGGATACACGCAGCTCTTTATAGCTATCCTCCTCATACAGTGCCTGCATTCTCTTATCCTTGTAGGAATAGCCTAAACGGCCATGCTTCTTTCTTGCTGAGATAATTGGCTGCCCACCGCCATTGATACAGCCGCCTGGGCATCCCATGATCTCTATAAATGTATACTTGGAAACTCCGGCACGTACATCTTCCAGAAGCGGCTTAGCACATGTCATTGAGGAAGTAATTGCAATCCATATCTTCTTTCCTGCAATTTCTATCTGAGCTTCCTTTACACCAGCCATACCACGGCATTCCAGAAAATCCACTTTTTCGAGTTTACTGCCTTCCAGCTTCTGCTTAACTGTACGCAGAGCAGCTTCCATAACACCGCCGGATGCACCGAAGATAACTCCGCCGCCTGTATATTCCCCAAGCAGATCCTGATCAAATTCTTCATCTTCCAGAGCTTCGAGATCATCCATGCCATACATCTTGATCAGACGGCTGGCCTCTCTTGTTGTAAGAACAGCATCAACATCTTGATATTCACCCGTCAGATTCTCAGGGCGATGAATCTCAGACTTCTTTGCTGTACAAGGCATAATGGATACCACATAAATACGGGAAGGATCCACATTATGCTTCTTAGCCCAGTATGTCTTGCATATAGCGCCAAACATCATATGCGGAGACTTAGCTGTTGATAAATGCGGAAGAAGTTCAGGATACTGATATTCAATATATCTGACCCATCCTGGAGAACAGGATGTGAACATCGGCAGGGATCCTTTTCCATTCAGTCTGTCAATCAGTTCATTGCCTTCTTCCATAATGGTAAGATCAGCACCGAAATTCGTATCATAGACACGATCGAAACCGCATCTCTTTAAAGCTGCTACCATCTTGCCGGTTACTCTTGTGCCAATTGGGAGTCCGAATTCTTCTCCTAGAGCTGCACGAATAGCAGGAGCCGTCTGACAGATAACTACCTTATCCGGATCATTGATTGCTTCAATTACATCATGAATATTTTCCTTCTCTGTCAATGCACCGACCGGACATGCGATAACACACTGTCCGCACTGCATGCAGTTGACATCATTGAAGGAACCATTGTATATCGGACCGCAGACAGTTTTGAATCCTCTGTTCTCCAGTCCCAGAATGCCAATTCCCTGTACATTTGCACAGGTACCAATACATCTTTCACAAAGAACGCATTTGGATGTATCCCTGACAATGCCCCAGCTGGCATCCTCAAAGGTAGGTTTTGTATGCTCACCTTCAAAACGATTTTCTCGAATACCAAGCTCCTGGCACAGTCTCTGCAGTTCACAGTTCTGATTGCGCTTGCAGGACAGACAATTCTTATTGTGATTGGACATAATCAGTTCAACAGTTGTTTTGCGTCCCTTGATAGCACGTTCCGAGTTTGTCCAAACTTCCATTCCTTCAGATACAGGTGTCGTACAGGCTGACAGGAGTGCTCTTGCGCCTTTTACTTCAACTAGACACACACGGCATGCACCGCTTTTAATAACATCCTTCAGATAGCAGAGAGTCGGGATCTGAATGCCTGCACGGTTGGCAGCAGTCAGGATCGTATCACCGGAATCAGCAGTGATGGAACGATTGTTGATCTTAATATGCATTTCAGTCATATCCGTTCTCCCTTCATCCTCTCGTTACTGCACCGAATCTGCAGTTTGTCAGACATGTACCGCACTTGATGCACTTAGCTGTATCGATCTTGAATGCCGACTTACCAGGTGTACCTGTGATAGCTTCAGCAGGACAGTTTCTCGCACAAAGTGAGCAGGCTCTGCATTTATCCGGATCAATAGAATAAGTAAGCAGATTCTTGCATACATGTGCAGGACATTTCTTATCAACGATATGAGCAATGTATTCATTGCGGAAATGCTTCAGTGTAGACAGAATCGGATTCGGTGCTGTCTGACCAAGACCGCATAATGCAGTATCCTTGATCTCATAGCATAGCTCCTCCATCTCGTCGAGCATATCCATTGTTCCTTCACCTTCTGTAATCTTTGTCAGCATTTCCAGAAGACGCTTTGTACCAACTCTGCACGGTGTACACTTCCCGCATGATTCATCACAGATAAACTCCATGTAGAATCTAGCAACATCGACCATACAGTTGTCTTCATCCAGAACGATCATTCCGCCGGATCCCATCATTGAACCAGCCTTTATCAGGTTGTCATAGTCTATCGGTGTATCCAGTTCCTTTTCTGTCAGACAGCCGCCGGAAGGACCGCCAGTCTGCACTGCTTTGAACTTCTTTCCATTCGGGCAGCCACCGCCAATGTCATAGATAATTTCCCGAAGCGTTGTTCCCATAGGAATTTCTACAAGTCCTGTATTGACAATCTTTCCACCCAGAGCAAATACCTTAGTGCCCTTTGACTTTTCAGTACCGATAGATTCATACCATTCAGCACCATTCTCAATGATCTGAGCAACATTTGCCAGTGTTTCAACATTGTTGATGGAAGTAGGCTTGCCCCATACACCGCACTTAGCAGGGAATGGAGGCTTTGGTGAAGGCATGCCTCTCTTTCCTTCAATAGAAGCAATCAGAGCAGTCTCCTCGCCGCAGACAAATGCGCCTGCACCAAGTCTTATTTCAATATTGAAGTGGAATCCTGAATCAAAGATATTGTCTCCAAGGAATCCATATTCCTGTGCCTGAGCAATTGCTATCTTCAATCTTTCAACCGCAATTGGATACTCTGCACGTACATAAATATATCCATAATGTGCACCGACTGCGTATGCCATAATAGCAAGACCTTCAAGCACTGCATGCGGATCGCCTTCCAGTATGGAACGGTCCATGAAAGCTCCTGGGTCTCCTTCATCAGCGTTGCATATTACGTATTTCTCATTCCCAGGTTCATTTTTTTCAAACTGCCATTTCATGCCGGTAGAAAAACCAGCACCGCCTCTTCCTCTAAGGCCGGAAGCCTTTACTACATCAATGACTTCCTGTGAGGTCATTGATGTCAATACCTTACCTAATGAAGAATAACCGCCCATAGCGATATATTCATCTATCTGTGTCGGATCAATTCTGCCGCAGTTTCTCAATGCAATACGCTGCTGCTTTTTGTAGAAGGTAATCTTGTCAATATCCGTTATCTTCTGCTGTGTCTCCGGATCAATATCCGACATTTCCAGATCCTTAACTATATTTCCACCAAGAACATGTTCATTGAAAATTTTCTCTACAGCAGCTTCATCCACGTGCGTATAAAAAACATGATCAGGGTAGATAGCAACAATTGGACCTTTCTGACAGAGGCCGAAACATCCTGTCTTCACAACCTTCACCTTGTTCTCAAGATGATGTTCCTTGATCAGTGCATTAAATTTCTGCATGTTATCAGCTGAACCGCCGGCTGTGCATCCCGTCCCTGCACAGCAGAGAATATTCATCTTTACTGAATCATCTGTCAGCTTGATATTCTCTCCATCAAGGCGCAGCTGCACTCTCTTCTTTGACTTCTCAGCTGTTTTCTGCAGCTGCTCCGGTGTCATTATCTTCTCACTCATGCCTTCTTCTCCTCTTCTTCCTTACGGATTTCACGAATACGATCGAGGGCTCTTACATCCTGCAGTGCATTTCCGTATACTTTGCCGTCAATAACACATACTGGAGCAAGTCCGCAGGCACCGAGGCATCTCGTAGCATCCAGTGAGAAAACACCATCTGCCGAGGTCTTATTGACCTGTGCACCGGTTTCAGCCGATACCTTGTCAACCAGCTGCTGGGATCCTTTTACATAGCAGGCGGTGCCAAGACATACATTGACAACATGCTTTCCCTTTGGTTCAGTTGTGAAAGCACCATAAAACATAACCACGCCATACACTTCTGCAACGCTTGTGCCCGTAGCCTCTGAGATTTTTTCCATTGCCTGAAAAGGAATGTAGCCAAGTTCATTCTGCACTTCGTGCAGCATTTCAATCGTTGGACCTGGCTGATTCCTATGTTTCGCTACAATTTCATCAATCTTCTGCAAAGCAGCAGGGCTGAGTTTCTTTACCATGATTTTCACCTCTGATATTCTTTATAAACTCAACATTAGCTTTATTCTAAAATACTAATTTAGAAAATGCGATACTATTTGAGAGAATCTTCACAATTTATTCTGAACTTTTGAAAACGCATGAAAAAAACCTGTTTTTAACAGGTCCTCATCATTTTTCATGAACTGTCTTGCCAGTCATATGATCGATTTCCATACATAGAATGTATACTCTTCCAACATTCTTTTCAGCAGATCCTTCAGGATACTCATCAATTGGAAAATACTTCTTTCCGATAGCCTTCAGCTGCTTCAATGCTGCATTCCGGTCAGTAACAATATGGATCTTTCCAAAGACAATAACACTGTCTACAAATGGTGCCCAGCTGTCCTTGAATGTGTCCGGTCCCATAACGCAGAATGATGCATGATCATTGTGCATGATTGCGTCCATCTTATGGCCTTCTCTTGCCGAATGGAAATACAGTGCATTCTTCTGTTCATCATATACATAGTCAATAGGCAGTGCATATGGATACCCATCCCGCCCTTCCAAGGCAAGAACACCCCTTTTCTCATTTCCCAGTATCAGCCTGCATTTGGCACTGTCAATCTGCTGATTCTCTCTTTTCAATAATCGAAACATTCTATTCTCCCTATGCAAATAACCATAGCATCTTCTTCACAGTGAAAAAAGAGACTGTCAGAATTTAATTCATATTGTATGTGACAGGATTGGAGACTAAAGTATTTATAAGCAGTGAAAATAAGGGGGATTTTCGTATGAACGAAAATGATATTTCATCGATTCCGGAACAATACCGTCCAATCTCTATGTGGGGCTATTTTGGCTATGAATTTCTTTTTAACATCCCGATCATAGGCTTGATCTTTCTAATTGTATTCAGCTTCGGCAAAAACAGGAACAAGAATCTAAAGAACTTCGCCCGCTCCTATTTCTGCATGCTGATCATTATAATCATCGTTGCTATTATACTGATGGCAAGCGGCGTTTCTGAAGGTTTCCTTGAACACCTCGCCGGAAAAGCATAATCAGCTGTTTTAGTCTTCGGCAATCGAATAACATTATCTATCAACTGATGCAGTTTCTCAGCCTCATATGTTTTAAGTGTACAATGATGAGATATAAGGAGATCTCTCATGCAGATAATAACCAAGGTCTTTCCAGTGCTGTTCATGCTCATTCTCGGACTATTTCTTAAGCGCAGGAACGTTATCAGTACAGAAGGCATGAATGGTATCGAGACACTGATTACAAAAGTTATGCTTCCAGTCGTAATTTTTAATGCAATAGCTGCCACTTCATTCACAGGTGAAACTGCCGCTGTGATGCTTGCAACTCTGCTTCTTCTCTGTTTGATTATGCTTGCGGGTTTCTTCCTTAGAAACATGCTTAAACCGCATATAAAATATCTCCCCTACATGGTCAGCTCTATGGAAGGCGGTATGCTTGGCTATCCGCTTTATACTGTTCTTTATGGTACTGCAGCGCTGTCCAATATTATGACCTTTGATCTAGCAAATATAATCTTTGCGTTCTCCATCTATTATTTTCTCATTACTGTTCAATCAGCAGGAAATATTGATATAAAGAGTACTCTGAAAGATCTTCTTCATAATCCGATAGTCGTCGCGTTGATTGCAGGTCTGCTCATGTCGCTGACAGGATTAGGCAAATACCTGACAATGGATACACAGTTTGGAAATCTGTATTCTTCTCTTGAAGCAATGATCACTGGTCCTATTACTGCGCTGATTCTTCTCTCGGTAGGATATGGGCTTAAGATAAACAAGGAAATAATTCCTTCCGTATTGAAAGTCAGTGCTGTTCGCATTGTCCTTAATTCAGCTGCTGTGCTTATCCTATTCCTTATATTTCATAGCTACTTTGTCACACAGGAACATCTTGTTGCACTGATTCTATACTTCTCTCTTCCAGTTCAGTTTGTTGCTCCAATGTATATAAAGAATATGAAAGACAAGGAACTAGTATCAACACAGGCTTCCTTCTATTCATTGATAACAATTCTTATGTTCATTGTTATCAATATCATCTGGTTCTAGAAAAATCAGCGGCTCATTATCGCTGATTTTTATATAAGGTATTCATCACAGCAGTAACATAATTTAATCTGTCCTTGAAGCTGTCTATAACTGCATCTTCTATAGGTTCGCATGCATGCATAATTCTGCTGTTTTCATAAATTATCCTATCATCAATCCTGTTTTTAAGCTGTTCTGTAACATTGGCAGTCTTATTATCAGACCATTCAGCAGCTATCACTCTGCGCAGTGGTTTAGCAATGTTCATTGATGACATAGCCCCATGTGTTCTCAGCTGTCTATTAAGAGGCAGTGCTGTTTCTTCAGTACAGACAATAAAGATATCATGAAGTACAGCAGCTGTAATTGTAATAACTCTGTCTGTTTTTTCCATACGCAGTGCATCTTTCCGGCATCCATATTCACTGCATAATGGATCTGTATATCGGCTCAGCTGTTCTTCAATCTGAATAAACCAATTCCTCACTGATTCTTCTAATAGCTGTTTCATTGCGTCACTGCCGAACCATCCAGACATTTCCCTAATCATCACAGCGTCAATATCAGAAAGTTTTTCAATGCTTCCATCTCTCCATCTTCTGATAATAGGCAGAATTATGTCCTGCAGCGCAGGTCCTGCAATAGCCGCCGTGCACTGATTCAGAAGAGAACTCATATTCTTAATCACTGTCTTCCTAACAGTTCCGTTATCAGCATTAGAAAGGATCAGCTTTTTGAATAATTCTGTTTTATATTTCTTTCTGCATTGATATGCAAGTCCTTCAGAAATCGTAAAGGATGATCTTTCAGCAGTTTTTACGGTGGCCTTTGGATATACATCTCTGCACCATTTTCTGAACTGTGAGATCTGTGAGCCCCCACCTGTCAGTATGATGAGGTCGGGTGTATCTTCACCCGTATGATATCCTGCTGAAAGCAGGCATTGTTTAAAGCCCCTTTCAACCCCAGCATCGGAATGATTGTATATTGTACTTTTCAGTGCCTCCTCAATACAAGCATTATTAATATGCAAAATAAGATGCCTGTCCCCCTCTATTGGGAGTGAAATAGAACAGTCACCATATATCCCGTCATCTGTATTGTTAAGATATTCTTCCTTCAATTTTCTGCATACATAAAGACAGCGTTCATGCCACGCCTTTGATGTCCTGATATATCTTTGAATACGATTTGAGTCATCCGAATGTCCTACAGCAGCTCGCAGTATTTCTTCATCCAGCCATTCCAGTCCTGCTTCAAATACAGAATCCTCAGCGGATATTACTCTGCCATTACTCAAGGAAGCGCAGATAATCTTTGAAGCACCAATATCTACAGCAAGTGTTTTTCCATCAAGAATCCCATATGCATTCTGCATATAGGAAGAGCTGCACAGGTCGGCAAACACTGCATGCGAATCTCTGACAGCATTTACGTTCATAAAGCCGCACTGTTCAAACACGTTGCAGTACTGTTCACATGTATTCCTGCTCCAATCATCCGGACAGCTTATACTGAAATAAGAATGTTCCATATCATTCAGCAGTCCATTGATTTGCAAATCATGAAAGATCGCAGCCGCAAAACCTCTTACGTCACGAACAGCTTCCATATCTGTGGGAAACCTATGCTTATATCTGCTTCTCAAAAGAAGTGCATTATTTGCCTTGAATGCCTGCTCGCCCAAAATCATATTTCCATTTTTCAGCAAGGCATATGCAGAATCTATCATTTCCTGATTTTTTATCAATACGGGTCTAGGCTTACAATCTTTTTCTTCGCTCAGTACTGTTATTCTGCATTCACAGTTTCCCGCATCAATTCCATAATACCTGTTCATATGCAAATGCCCCATTCACAGAAAAGCAGGTCCAGCAGACGCTGAACCCGAAAGATTCCTATTTCACTTTTCAGCATTATCTGTTTCATATTCATTTCAGTAATTCCATATTCAATGCCTGACTGGCAGGCATCCCTTTATCTAGTGAGCTTCAGAAGATACTCCTCTGTATCCACTTCTTTTTTCCTCTCCCCATTTTCATGAAAGCCATGGTTCTCATAAAAAAGAATGGCACGCGTATTCTTCTCCAGTGCCCAGAGGAAGTCAGCACTATGTTCTTTGATTGCATAGTCCAGAAGATCTGCACCGTATCCGTGTCCCTGAAAGAAGGAATCCACATATAGTTTACAGATCTCAGTTTCCTCAATATCAATAAAACCTCTTACGATACCATCATCATAAACATACATATGCGGAAGTCTTTTCCTAAAAATGCCATCTGCCATATCTACAACCTGCAGAAAATTAAAAGAATACTCTACATCCTTAAATATCGGAAGATAATTCAGTCTGTTATTATAAACAAATATCTCAGCAATTCTGGAAAGATCCCTTTCCTGTGCCCTTCGAATATTCATGACAGCCACCTCCGCCTAATCATTATGTCAGTTTTCACAGGAATATCAAAATCTCTTTCAACATTTTTGAAATCTGCTGTTATTCTATTCATAATAAAAAAGGAGATCTGAATATGCAGGATACGGCAATTGAAGAAATGATCGTTAGTGAACGTGAAAGACAGAATCATAATATCGAACTGATTGCTTCAGAAAACTACTGTTCAAAAGAAGTCAGAGAAGCAGCAGGCTCTATTCTCACAAATAAATACGCTGAAGGATATCCAGGGCATAGATACTATGGCGGCTGTGTCAACGTTGATGCTGTTGAAAATCTGGCTAGAGACAGAGCAACAGAACTATTCCATGCTGAACATGCCAATGTTCAGCCTCATTCCGGTTCTCAGGCAAATATGGCTGTCTACTTCAGTGTATTAAAACCCGGCGACAGAATCATGGGCATGGATCTGGCCTCTGGAGGACATTTGACACATGGTGCTAAGGTATCATTCTCGGGGAAACTCTTTGAAGTCCACTCTTATGGCGTAGATAAGAACACTGAAAAAATCGACTATGATGCTGTACGAAAGCAGGCAATGGAGGTGCAGCCTAAGCTGATCATTGCAGGTGCTTCTGCCTATTCAAGAGAAATAGACTTCAAGGAATTCAGACGTATCGCTGATGATTCAGGAGCACTGCTGATGGTCGATATGGCACATATTGCCGGACTCGTTGCAGCAGGCTATCATATGTCACCTGTTCCATATGCTGACTTTGTTACAACTACCACACACAAAACACTCAGAGGCCCGCGAGGCGGAATGATCCTCTGTAAAGATGAATATTCAAAAGTGATTGATAAAGCTGTATTCCCATGCATTCAGGGCGGTCCTCTCTGCCACATCGTAGCGGCAAAAGCAGTATGTCTCTATGAAGCACTGCAGCCTTCATTTAAAGTCTATATCAAACAGCTTATTGACAACTGTCAGGTACTTGCGAAAACATTGAAGGATGAAGGATTCCGTCTGGTTTCTGACGGAACAGACAATCATCTGATTCTTCTGGATACAATGTCTATGGGCATCACTGGACTTGAAGCAGAGAATGCACTGGATGAAGTAAATATCACAGTAAATAAGAATGCAATTCCATACGATACCCTGAAACCATCTGTTACAAGCGGCATCCGTATCGGCACTGCAGCAATGACTACTAGAGGGTTTAAGGAAGATGATTTTGCTCAAGTCGGCAGATGGATCGCTGAAGTACTGAAGAACAGAGAAGATACTGAACTGAAAGAAAAAGTTCGTGGAGAAGTTATCAGGCTTTGTGAGAAACATCCTTTTGAATAATGGTCAAAGACAGGCCGTTCGGCTCTTTTGAATACATAAGCGGAAGAGCATGCAAGCATGTTCTTCCGCTTTTTATTACTCAGCTTCTTCAAATGATATCGTCCAATCCTTGCCAGTATCAACACCATAGATGCTCATAAAGTTATCCTGATTGCAGTCGAGACTCAAATACAGTGACGAACCGCAGTACAGTACCGGATCTCCCTTCTTAACAAATCCAAAAGACTTTTCATACTGCACATTTCTATCAACGACTGTTTCTCCATTATGCTTAATGACAACATGAACAGGATTCCCTATTTCAAAACCGCAGGACTTCCATTCTTCATTTGTAATGTTAACCTCAATGCCGCCAAAGTGTTTCAAACCAGTCATAATAAAGCCTGATGCTTTTTTCGCTCGCAGTATCGGCTTCATATTGTATTCTTCGCATTCTACAATTTCATTTACAGGATATTCCGGTCCTACTTCTTCAAATGAGATTTTCCCAGAAGCAAGCTTTGCTGCACAATATCCAAACAGATCTCTGCCATGAAATACAGAAACAGATTCATTGTTATGATATCTGTTTACAGTTTCGTTAATTTCACGGATAGACTGAATTCCCACTGTATGCATCAAATGTGTCAACGCCCCATTATCTGGCGTTACAACATAGCATCCATCTTTCAGCAAAGCCACAGATGCTCGGCGTGATGTTCCTACACCCGGATCTACAACAGAAACAAATACTGTTCCTTTTGGCCAGTAAGCCTCTGCAGTATTTAATGAAAGGCTTGCTTCCCATGGATCATAATTCTTGATTTCGTGGCACAGATCCTCAACACGCAGTTCAGGATCAACGATTGCGATAACACCTTTCATGCTGGAAACAGCGCCCCAGCTCAGTGAGAAATCTGTCTGCAATACTATAATTGGTTTCATACTGCCTCCTTGCTTATATTAATGAAATGGATTGAAGAAAAAACTATGATTGATCTGAATTCTGACATAGAGTGTTGCAATCAGTACAATTGCACATAACACTATTGATAAGTAATCATTTCTGGACATGGAACGTTTTGAATACCATGTTCTGGTTCTGCTCTTTCCAAAGCCCCTTAAATCCATTGCGTTGGAAATTGAATTAATACGATCCATTGTTGTGAATATCATTGGCGTTAGAATAGCAGCTACACTCTTGATACGATCTCTCATCTTTGCTTTTTTTGACAATTCAAGACCTCTTGCCTGCTGTGCAATAGAGATTGTTTCATAGTCCCTTGCCACATCAGGAAAGTATCTCAGTGTCAATGACAGAGAAGTACATGCTTTATAACTGACACCTATGCCATTCAGTGAAGAAGCAAACTCACTTGGATTTGTTGTCAGAATGAAGACAACCCCAATCGGTATAACTGACAGATACTTGAATAATTTTGTCGTCAGGTAGAATAATTCCTCTATGGTAACTTCATATGGGCCGCCAAATGTAAACAGTATATGCGAAGTTCCGTAGACACGAGGACCATATCCTGGATCAAAAATAAATGTCAGGACAAAATTTGTAATTAGGAAGATGAATACATAGATCATCATTGTGCGAATCTGCCTGAACTTAATTTTTGCTGTCTTCATCAAAACAAGAGATATAGCCATGATACAGAAAATAACACGAATATCATATGTAACCATGACAGACGTCGTCAGAAGCAGAAAACAGATCAATTTTGTCAGACCGCTGAGACGATGTACAAAGGTATTCAGCTGACTGTATGAAAATACTTTAATCTTCATGTTCTCTTACCTTTCTGTCATATTCAATGAAGCTTTCTACAAACTTCAATGAATCCTCAATATTGACCTTCTGCGCAAGTTCGAACAAAGAAGTTTCCTTTAAGTTCGCACGTTCAGAAAGTTCAGAGTCACATAAGATCTGATAAGCCTTCTCATCCGCTATTTTCTTACTGTCCACAAGAACGATAGCGCGTTCTGTATATTCCAGCATCAGATGCATATCATGTGTAATCAGAAGGATTGTCTGTCCCTTTTCATTCAGCTGCTTCAGAAATTCCATAATTTCTGAATAATGATAGTAATCCTGACCGGCTGTCGGTTCATCCAGAATCAGTATCTGCGGACTCAGCACAAGAATAGAAGCTATCGTGACACGCTTCTTCTGTCCATAGCTCAATGCACTGATTGGCCAATCCTCAAATTCAGAAAGTCCGCATATGCCCATAACCTTACGTACACGTTCCTTGATTTCCTCTTCGGCAACTTTTCTGATTCGCAGTCCAAAGGCAATCTCATCATAGATCAGTGTCTTGGAGATCATCTGATTCGGATTCTGCAGAACAATGCCTACAAATGCCGCTCTCTCAGCTATGGAATACTTAGAAAGATCCTCACCATTCATCATGATTCTGCCACTGTCAGGCTTAATGAACCCTGTCATCACCTTTGCCAGTGTGGATTTTCCAGCACCGTTCTTTCCAACAAGAGACAGCATCTCGCCTTTATGAATTACTGCATTCACATGGCTCAATATGGGCTGCACACCATCATAGCTGAAAGATACATCTTCAATTGTCAGCAATGGATCCATCGCTTCATCTTTCTTCACTGCTTCATTATTTTGGAACCATGAGTGAAGCTGTTCTCTGCATGAAGAAAGATCCATTGTATTCAAACTGGATGGTTTCATTTCAGGTGTGACATCTGCGCCTGCATATCTGCAGGCAGTCAGGTAAAGCGGTTCACGAATACCGTGGCTGACCAGTATGCCGCTGGCAAGCACCTCGTCTGATGTATCATCCATAATGATACGTCCATCATTCACTACAACAATTCGATCAACAGGACAATACAGAACATCCTCCAGTCGATGTTCAATAATGATGACTGTCTTTCCCTGTCTCTGTATACTGTCAATCAGTTCAATAGCTACCTTTCCTGTTTTAGGATCCAGATTGGCAAGCGGTTCATCAAATAGAAGTGTATCCGCCTTATCGACCATAACTCCGGCCAGAGATACTCTCTGTTTCTGTCCTCCGGAAAGTTCATGCGGATTTGAAGCAAGCAGCTTTTCCATACCTACTGTGTCAGCTATTTCACTGACACGTTTCTTCATTTCTTCCTGTGATACATTATCGTTTTCAAGAGCGAAAGCAATATCTTCACCAACATTCAGTCCAATGAACTGACCATCAGAATCCTGCAGTACAGTTCCAACTTTCTTTGATAAGTCAAAAAGACTGGCATCTTTTGTATTGATCCCATCAACTGTCAGTTCTCCTGTCATCGTTCCGCGGTAGGCATTTGGAATCAGTCCATTAATACAGTTGCCCAATGTACTTTTCCCAGAACCGGAAGGTCCTGCAATCAGGATCTTTTCTCCTTTATGTATGTCCAGATTGATGTCATACAGTGTCGGTTCTGCCTGAGAATAATACTGAAAGCCGAAATGTCTGAAAGATATTACTGTTTCTGCCATTGAATCCCTCCCGAAATAAAACAGGAAGAGCCAAAGCTCTCCCCGTTATTGAGTTCAGCCTCTTACGAAGACTTCTTTGTAAGTGTGCCCTTGCCGGTCTTAGACTTAGCATATGCTGCCAAAAGTATTCCGCCGACTGCAATCGTGCAGATTGCATCAAATACAAATGCAATGGCACCCTGAACAAATACTTTATTTGCTGGTTCTGCATACATAACAACATCAAGTATCGGTGCAACAGCAATCCAAGCCACTGCGTTACCTATGATACTCCAAATCGAATAATTGATCATCTCTTTCTTCCCGAAGACCCCCTCTTCTACGGAAGCAGAGACTTTTTTATAGGAAAAACCTGTGAGCATTGCACAGATACCCGAAGCAACGACCCAGCTCCACCAAGGTGAACCATAACTGATGAAGTCAGACAGTGCATGCCCGATGAACGCAACTGCAAGACCGCATACCGGCCCGAAGAGTGCGCCAAAGAATCCTGATACACCATAAGCAATCTGCAGGTTTGTTTCAGGTACCGGTGAAGGAATCTTTACAAACATGAAGAGAACCATGAACAGTGCAGCGCCAAGGCCTGTAGCGACAATCGTTTTTGTGCTGAATTTACTGTTATTCATGTGATTGAACCCCCTTTAATATGAAGGATTATAGCATAACGATAAGAACCGGTTTCAACATATTGCTTCTGTTAGCGGTTTCAATTTTATATGATGGCTGCTTTGCAAATAACACTGCTGTAATAAGTATTCTCAACTGTATAAAGGACCGTCAGCGAAATTATTCAGGCAGTTTTTAAATGTTCTAGTTCGCCATGATACAATATTGAATACAGATTCTTGAAAAATGCTGATTAAAGCAAAGAAAAAGCGCATAAATATGCGCCAAGAGCGATCGACGGGAATCGGACCCGCGTCCACAGCTTGGGAAGCTGTTGTTCTGCCATTGAACTACGATCGCATCTGCCCGTTTATTGTACATCATTATCACTTATTCTCAAAACTGATACACTAGACATATGAATACTATTTCAACGAACACAGCCGAAGCACTTACTGGTTGGTATATCAACAATAAACGTTCACTTCCATGGCGTGATACAGGAATGCCATATGATGTATGGCTCTCGGAGATTATGCTGCAGCAGACTCGTATTGAAGCAGTAAAACCTAAATTTCTTCTCTTCAAAAAAGATATTCCTGACATACCGTCCTTGGCACAGTGTGACAGAGATCATCTCATGCGTCTTTGGGAAGGACTTGGCTATTACTCCAGAGCTGTAAATCTTCAAAAATGCGCGCAGACTCTTGTGAACAAGTATAACGGAAAACTTCCTGAAGATTATAAAACTCTATGCTCTCTTCCAGGTATCGGTCCATATACAGCAGGCGCAGTTTCCTCTATCGCCTATGGAAAACCTGTGCCTGCAGTCGATGGAAATGTTCTCAGAGTTCTGACTAGATATTTTGCCATCAGTAAAGATGTCAGAGATCCTTCCTTAAGGAAAGAATTTGAAAAAGATATTCGCTCTGTATTTGAACAGAGACATGATCCCGACTTTGTGCGATGCTTCAACCAGGGACTGATGGAACTCGGTGAAACTGTATGTGTTCCTAACGGAGCCCCGCACTGCATGCTATGTCCTTGGAAAGATGTATGTTCCTGCTGCAGAAATAAATCATATGACCGTATACCATATCGAAGTCCGCTTAAGAAAAGGAAGATCATAGAAAGAACGCTTTTTATTATTAGAGATGGAGATACTTTTCTTCTGCATAAAAGACCGGATACAGGTCTTCTTGCAAGTCTGTATGAATTCCCGGGAATCGAAAGAAAACTCAGCCGCAGTGAAGCTATTGCCGAAATAGAAAAGCACGGCATTCATGCAGTTCGCATTAAGGCTCTTCCTTCTTCAAAGCATATATTTACACATCTCGAATGGCATATGACTGCCTATGAGATTACATCTGCACAGATTGAATCGCTTATGAATCATGAATACATCTGTGCAGATAAAAAGGAACTGTCGAAAATGGCAGTCCCTTCCGCTTTCAAAAAATATTTAGACTGGTATGAATTAAGAGATTAATCTTTCTTTCCCTGTCCCATTCCGGCAAATCTGACAATGTGCGGCATATCCTTTACTGGTGCCTGCTTCTGAGGAACAATGCCTCTAGCATTTCTCTGATTTCTTCCTCGGGAAGGTCTGCGGCCTGTATTCCCCTTATGGGAAACAGGTCCTGTTTTTTTCTTCTGCTCTGGTCTGCCTGTACTTGAAGTTCTGGATGCTGAATGGCTCTTGTTCTTATTCACAGGTTTCTTGGCCGACAGCTGTGAGGCGGAATGAGCCTCGGCAGAACGTGCCGGTTTTCTGTTTGGTTTCTTTTTGGATTGCGGCTGCGAAGGTTTCTTATTCTCCCATGTATCGGAAGGCTGTTCCTTCTTCCAAGCGGAAGAATTCTCTCCGCCTCTATGCATCAGGAACTGAGCAGCACTGTTCAGACTGTCAAAATGATAGCCTTGCGTAAACTGTATTCTGCCCTGATCGATTTCATGGAACACGCCTTTTTCATCCATTTCCTGGAAGAGAACTCTCATCTTCTTCATCTCACGTGATCCATATGCCTTCATCGTAGATCCTGACAGCACTTCAACATCACTGTCATTATGAAGAATTGCACGGGCATTGACTGTCGGAGCACTCAGAACATATATATCCTCACTGGATTTTACAGATGCAACATTTTCTGTCTTCAATGCATTTGCACCATTGTATGGATAAATACGGATAATCTCATTGGCCAATGTCTGACAGCGCTTGAGTATCTCCTGCTTGTTCCATATATTCTTTTTCAATATCTCTGTATTCATACGAATATGGAGTGTCTTGGAAAGTATCTGTTTCTTAAAGGCAAAATCTTCATTTCCCATACGCGTATTGTCATAGGAAGCACACAATGTCAGATTGCCAATCAGATTGGAAAGGAATGTGTATTCTTCATCATCACGTGCACCGCCGTTCTTCTTCCACCAATCATTTGGATGCTGCGGCATAATATGTTCAATATTCAGATTGGATGTATCCACTCTGGCTGTCGCACCATGATGTTCAATTCTCTCCAGTACTGTTCTGATATTCATCATTGCATAGGCATTTGCTTCACACATACTTGTACGAAGCTGTTCATCGGTCGGCATTGCAAGAGATTTACCGCGATTATAAGTAATCAGATTCAGCTTAGTCAAAGACAGAATATCCTGCTTTTCATTCTTACGATGTGCTGAGAGAACTGATCTCAGCAGAGATGGGAAATATCTGCTCAATGAAGCACTGTCCATACCGCATAAAGATCTTCTCATTAGATAGGAATCAATCAGTCTGATCTCTGCACATGTATCATTCGAAGAAATCTCTCCTTCATCCAGAAGATGAAATATTTCCATCAGAAACGGTGCAGCAGTTTTAGTGTCTGAAAGACGGAAATCATAGAGACATTTTTCAATTTCTGCATCCTCTGAGGGTCCCTCATATATAACTTGATAATACCTGCAGTATCTTGTGATTTCCTTCAGCTTATCTTCGGTATCACTTGTATTCTCATTCCAAAACTTCTTGAATCCTTCATAAACATCTCTGCGATTCAGGAGATCATATGTCTTTACTGCAAGATAGAAACGGAAGAATTCCTCCAGCTTTCTAGACTCAGGATAAGCTTCCTCCATAGGCTGCCAATACATACTGTAATAGCGTTCCTGTACTTCATTTGTATGGTTCATCAGCACATAGTTGCGGATCAGATCAGCAGAGGTAAGAGGCGCTCCTGTTGAATTGATAGATTCAAATATCTGCTGTGTATTATCCTTCTCGGAAAGCGGAAATTCCAGAATATCTATTCTGGAAAGTACATCGAGGATCTCTATCAGTGAATGTGACTTCTCCATACTCCTGATTCTGCGTCGTATATAGTCATAGTTGCGATAGACTGCAGATTCCATTTCCTTGTGCGTCAGATCCTTTTCATTGCCATACACAAGCCGAGCAAATACATCATCTGCTGCAACTGCCGGTTTCAGACGAATACTGCCTTCCTCTGAAGCATGTTTATTGTATAAATAATAATCATCAATCATACCAGCAGTATTGAGATCCTTCTTTTCTTCTGCCTCCTTCTTCAGAGCAAGCAGGAAAATAAAAGATGTTGTCAGCCTCTGCTGACCATCCACAATCTGAAGCTGTCTAAACATTGCAGAGATCTCTGCATCCAGATAAATAATGATGCCAAGGAAATGATTGTCAGTTCTCTTTTCAAGAAGATCCTGAATATCATTCATAAAGCGCGCTGTTTCCTTTTCAGGAGACCACGTATAAATACGCTGATAGACAGGGATTACAAACTGTGATCCCATCGTTGTTTTGATAAAGTCGGATAAACTTATTCTGACCGGCTGTTTTAACATAATAAAAGACCTTTCTAAACATCTGCATAAGCAGAAATATATAAATAACACTGTATTCTGAGATGCGGATTCCGTAATGCACATAAGAATATCCCCGATATGGTATGTCAGACGGAAGCATACATTGCATCTTATAACGCAGTTATTATATTACATCTTCTTAAAAATAAAAACGTGATGCCACTGCCGCATACCCTCAAGGTAAAAAAAAGCTGCGGCGATGATAAGTCGTCTGCAGCATTATGCTGTATGGCAGGGGTAGAGAGAATCGAACTCCCATCAGCGGTTTTGGAGACCGATGTACTACCATTGTACGATACCCCTATTAAAAAAGTGACGAGTACGGGATTCGGACCCGTGAATGCCGCCGTGAAAGGGCGGTGTGTTAAGCCGCTTCACCAACTCGCCATGTGATGCTTAAAGATAGTACCATACAACCCAAGTCAGCGCAAGAATTTTATACTTTTATTTTTTCCTCCTGGCGTTAAAGCCATTAAAAAATGCAGTTATAAAGGATGTTTTCAGTATTTTAAATTTCCGATTTCCGATAAGAATAATTGTATATAAACTATTCCTATTTTTCTGTGTATATTTACGAGTAGCGTATAATACTCATAAGGAGCACAGCGATGGAACAGAATTCTTTATTTGATGACAGAAGCATAACAGGACCTTTAGCAGACAGAATGCGGCCTGTATCACTTGACGATTATCTAGGTCAGAAACATCTGCTTGGTGAAGGCAGAATTCTGCGAAGAATGATTGACCGTGATGAAGTACAGTCAATGATCCTATGGGGACCTCCAGGTGTAGGAAAAACAACTCTTGCCAGAATCATTGCGCGCAGTACAAAAGCCGCTTTTGTAAACTTTTCAGCAGTCACTTCTGGCATTAAGGACATAAAAGCAGTTATGAACGAGGCCGAGGAAACAAGGCGCACTGGTCAGAAAACAATTCTCTTTGTGGATGAAATTCATCGTTTCAACAAGGCCCAGCAGGATGCCTTTCTTCCTTTTGTAGAAAAAGGATCCATCATTTTGATTGGTGCAACAACGGAAAATCCATCCTTTGAAATCAACAACGCCCTTCTTTCCCGCTGCAAAGTATTTACACTGGAACCTCTTAAGGAGGAGGAAATTGTTTCTCTTCTCAGAACATCACTGAAGGATGAACGCGGCTTTGGAAAGTGGGAAGTCACAATTGACGACAGTCTTCTCTCACTGATTGCTGTTTATGCTAATGGAGATGCGCGTACAGCTCTGAATACTCTTGAACTGGCTGTTATGAACGGTCAGGGCGACAGCGTCCGTTCCACGGTCACAAAGGAAATAGTGGATCAGTGCATTCAGGGAAAATCACTGCTTTATGATAAGGATGGTGAAGAGCATTACAACCTCATCAGTGCCCTTCATAAGTCCATGCGCAATTCAGATGCAGATGCAGCAGTATATTGGCTTGCAAGAATGCTTGAAGCCGGAGAAGACCCCCTTTATATTGCAAGACGTGTAGTTAGATTTGCTTCGGAAGATATTGGCATGGCTGATTCCAGAGCATTTGAAATAGCAGTGGCAGCCTATCAGGCCTGTCAGTTTATCGGCATGCCTGAATGCAACGTCAATCTGACACATGCGGTTGTATTCTGTTCTCTTGCACCGAAGTCCAACTCTTTGGAAGTCGCATACAATACCGCTGCAGAAGATGCACGCAGCATGCTGGATGAACCAGTTCCACTGCAGATCAGAAATGCGCCAACCAAACTGATGGAAGATCTTGGCTATGGCAAAAACTATCAATATGCACATGACTATAAGGGGCACATTACAGCGATGCAATGCCTTCCTGATTCTCTTGAAGGTAAACATTATTACAATCCTTCAGATCAAGGTGTTGAGAAACGTGTCATGATTCGCAAAAATGAAATTGAAAATTGGAAATTACAGCAAAGAAAAAACGAGAGGACCAAGTAGCAATTGATATGATCCCTCCAAAGCAGACAAGTGAAATACACAGAATCTACTTGGAGTGATCATATCAAATAATGGTCTTCTCATTTTCTTTACTGTTCCGCAATGGCTTGATCCTATCTGAAGTGATCTTTGCAATAAAACCTGTAAACAATCCTGTCGGTATCGAGATCAGCAGGAAGTATGGAAGGATCACTGCTATCATCGGCTGCATATAGAAAGCCATAACCACCAAAACCTGTCCTGCGCTGTGACCGATAGCACTCATGACCGATGTAAACATCAGCGAAGTATGAAGCTTGTCCATAATAACGAGAATAATACTTGAGATAAGCACGCCTCCCGCAGAAATCCAAAAAGTGCTTCCAAAGATACGGCCAGTCATCAAATTCCCGATAACCACACGCATAATATTCACAATAATCATTTCCTTTACTCCCATAATGCGTATGGTCACTAAGGAAATTATATTTGCCAGTCCTATTCTGAAAACTCCGAAGAAAGCAGGGATCAAAGTTGTCTCCAGAATATTCAGTGTAATGGCCATTGCACTCAGCAATGCCAGATATGTAAATCGTCTGTTCTTTTCCAGGTTATTCATTTTCACTCAAATAGTTCTTCACCCATGTTTCAGTACCGATAAAGATATTATTCGGTATACATGTAATTGGCATAAAGTTGGTACCATCATCCCAGCCCATTTTTTCGCAGGTATGATTCGGGCAGTCAACTGATTCCACATGCCATTTGCCATTCAGACACTGTACAACCATTGTTCCGTAATCACCTTTCACTGTATATTCACCATCAACACCCGAGTCAAACCACTGTGCTACATGTTTTCCATGCACAATTGCGATCCACTGTCCTTTTGGTGTTTCAGAAGGCGGTTCATCTCCGCTGTCTTTTGAAGATGATTCACCTGATGAAGAACTGTTTTCTACTGAAGAAGCTGAATTCTGAGAATCAGCAGAAGACGTATTTTTCATAACGGTCATAATCAGTATTGCGGCCGCAGCTATCGCTGCAATCACGCAAAGTATAATCCATTCTTTCTTTTTCATACCACGGCATTATAGCATGCTTCAGGAATGTGACCTGCATTTCAATGCTGTTAAAATCGAATCTATACCTTCAATGTAGCCCTGAAATCCATGACCTATAATCTGTGTCAGGCAGTATGGTCCTTCAAAGGATATCTGTCTGAACTTCTCACGTGTGTTGATATCACTGATATGAACCTCTACTACAGGCACAGGAGTAATTGCCTTAACAGCATCCGCCAGGGCGATGCTTGTATGTGTGTAGGCACCTGGATTGATTACTATGCCATCAAACTTCTTAAAGTATGCTTCCTGTATCCAGTCAACAAGATCACCCTCATGATTTGACTGTCTGCAGTCAACTTCAATATTTCTTTCTTTAGCAGCTTCCTGAATCATCTGAATCAGATCATCAAATGATTCCTCTCCATAGATACTCTTTTCACGGATTCCAACCATATTCAGATTCGGTCCGTTGATGATCATTATTTTATTCATTGTTCAATCCTTTCTGTCAAACTTTCCACGACGTTCTGTTGACTGTATAAGCTTTGCCCTCATACCATCTATATCTTCATCTGATATCATCTGTTTGAACCTCTGCATTTCCACTGTGAAATCATCTATTTCACGAATCAGGTTATCTTTATTCAATATAAAAAGTTCAGGCCAAAGCGATTCATTTATCTTCGCAATTCTAGTCAGATCCCTGAAAGAGTCCCCTGTATAATCAACAAGATGTGTGTTGTCGCTCACATTCATCAGAGATACAGCAATAACATGTGTCAGCTGCGATACAAAGCCTATCATGCGATCATGTGCTTCAGGAGTCAGTACCGATATATGTCCAAAGTGCAGTGCTTCACCAATGTCATGCGCTGTCTGAATGGCAGCTTCTGTATTTTCAGATGTAGGTACTACGATAAAATTAGCCGCGATAAATCGATCCGTATCTGCATAGCGGATACCTTTGTATTCTCTTCCAGCCATTGGATGGCAGGAGATATACTCTATATCTTTCCGCAGAAATGAGTTGATCTCTTCAATCACTTTTCTCTTTACACCCGTTACATCACTTAGCAATGCACCGCTTTTAAAGCACTTCTGATTTCTGTGAACCCATTCAACAAATGTTCTCGGATATAGAGCACTGATTACAATATCACAGTCAGCTATCAAAGAAGGATCATCTCCGCCTTCTTCTATCCATCCCATCTGCTTTGCATATGCAACAGCAGATGGATCAATATCTATTCCTGTAACCTGCAATCCAGCATCGTGCAGTCCCTTAGCATAACTGCCGCCAAGCAAGCCAAGACCAATGATTGCAATTTTTTTATTACTGTTCAGCATCGCATTTCACTCCTGTCTTTTTTAAATCATCAAAGAATTCCGTGTAGCTTTTCTGAACTGCTTCACAGCCCTCAATGACAGTATTGTCAGTCTGCGAAGCAAGAACACTCAATGCCATCACAATACGATGATCATTATGTCCGTCTAATACAGCATTGCTGCAGAGATCTTCAGTTCCATTTACCGTGACCGTGTTATCAATGCATGTCATAGAGCAGCCAAGTTTTCCCAGTTCCTCCTGCATACATGCAATTCTGTCACTTTCCTTAATACGAAGTCTTCCGCAATTACTGAACACCGTTTTTCCGTTAATGCATGCCGACAAAGCAAACAATGCCGGTCCTAGGTCAGGACAGTCACCAAGATCAATTTCAATACCATGGATATCTTTTCCACTGAAACGATATCCATAATTTATTTCATCAGCATGTCCACCCATTCTTCTGACAATGTCCAGAATTACAGCGTCACCCTGCTGAGAATCATGCGTCAGGTTATGAACATCAACTGCCTTACCTGAAATCAGCGAAAGTTCTGCAAAGAAAGCCGCCTGTGAAAAATCGCCTTCCACGACAGTATCCACAGGTTTATACTTTTGATTTCCTGGAATACAAAAAGTCAGCCCGTTTCTTTCAACGGTGATACCAGCATGCTTCAGAGTCTGCAGTGTCAGATTGACATAGGAAGATGATTCAAATGGTTCTCTTATCTGAAGAATGCTGTTTTCTCTGCAAAGCGGCAGTGCAAACAGAAGGCCGGAAATAAACTGCGACGATACATTGCCATCAACAGTATATCTGCCTCCCGTCAGCGGTCCATGTACAGTAAGACTGCTGCTGTCCCTTTTAAATAAAAGACCCTTTTCAGCAAACAGTGATTCATACACCGTCTGCGGTCTCTGCATCAATTTCCCATGTCCCGTAAAAACTGTTTTTTGATTCATCAATGCAAATACTGGTATCAGAAATCTCAATGTACTTCCTGATTCTCCACAGTCAGCCAATTTGCCGCTGTAATGAAATACTCCGCCTGTTCCATGAACCAAAATATCATTTCCATTTCTTGTAAAGGAAGCACCAAGTTCCCTCATTACACACATTGTTGCCTCGGTATCATTATTGATTGCAGGGAAATGAATCACAGAATCTCCTTCCGCTAGAGAAGCTGCTATTAACGCACGATGAGAGAGAGACTTGCTGGAAGGAATACTCACACATGCATGATCTGTAGGATCAGATCTGCTAATTCTGGTCTTCATTACATGTCTCTTCCAACTGCCTTAGCTACTTTCCTGCAGTCTGCAACAAGCTGTGCGAACTTTTCAGGTTTCAGAGACTGTGCTCCGTCAGACCATGCTTCTTCTGGATGATCATGCACTTCTATAATCAGACCATCAGCACCCGCAACCACAGCAGCCAGTGAAACAGGTTCAATCAATTTCCAGTCACCAGTTGCATGAGATGGATCAATCACAATAGGCAGATGTGTTCTCTGCTTGATTATAGGCACAACAGCTAGATCCATCGTATTCCTTGTGTAAGTTTCAAATGTTCTGATTCCCCTTTCACAGAGAATAACATTTGGGTTTCCTGAAGCCATAATATATTCAGCACTCATGATCCAGTCTTCAATTGTTGCAGACATTCCCCTCTTCAAAAGAACAGGCTTTTGAATATGTCCTACCGCTTTCAAAAGGTCGAAATTCTGCATATTGCGAGCGCCAATCTGAACAAGATCTACATTTTCAACAAATTCATCAATTTTATCTGCACTCATCAGTTCTGAAACAATCGGCAGTCCAGTTTTTTTCTCAGCACTGACCATATCCAGAATTCCTTCATAGCCAAGTCCCTGAAAAGAATATGGAGAAGTACGCGGCTTATATGCGCCGCCTCTGATGATCTTCGCACCTGCTTCCTTTACTTCCTCGCCAATACGGCATATCTGATCTTCACCTTCTACCGAACAGGGTCCTGCCATTACTACAACTGGTTCTTTACCGCCAATCTTCACACCATTTACATCAACTATCGTGTCTTCCGGATGAAACATACGATTAGCCAATTTATACGGTGCAGATACTCTCTGAACATTTTCTACACAGCGATTTGCAAGTACATCTCTTTCATCAATATGTGCTGTATCTCCAACAAGTCCCCATACATTGAATTCATCTCCCTCAATGACATTGACTCTCAGCCCACGTTTAATGAAACCGTCATGAAGCTTCTCAATTTCATCCTTTGTCGCATCCTTTTTCAATGTAACGATCATTGTATTCTCCTCTTTTCCTTTATTCCTGTTTTCTGAATGATTTCTGCAGCTGTATCTTCAATCGCTGCGCTGTTATCTACGGTTATATCGCTGTACATTTCGTACAGCGGTGTCCTTTCTCTGTACATACGTGCAATCGCGTCTGTATCTGTACTTAATGGTCTGGATTCAGTTGGATAGAGCTGTGACAGTTCTCTTCGTATCCAGACAACAATTCCATTTTCTGAAAGATACCGCATTGTTTCAGGTGTCATGACTGCACCGCCTCCGCAGGAAATGATTTCACCTTTGCCAATACGATGCTCTGAAGCCGTCTTTGTTTCCTCACTTCTGAAATATGCTTCTCCTTTTTCTTTAAAGCAGTCGGCAATAGAAGTACCAATTCGCTTAACTATCTCATCATCCATCTCACAAACAGGCATTCCAGTTTTTTCTGACAGAAGAGACGCCACTGTGGTCTTCCCTGACGTAGGCATACCAATCAAAACGATATTTCTCTTTCCTGTCAGCAATGTATTCATGCATGGTTCAATCATTCCAGCATTCAATTCTTTTCCGGTAAAATACTGATCGGCGATAAACGCCTGACGTACCAGCATTTCAAATCCACCCGCATATGCAATATGCTGCGTTTCTGCCTGAAACATAAGCTTTGTACGCAGAGGATTTGCAATAATATCAACAACAGCTTCCAGTGAAGTAAATCCGCTTAGATCTATCGGTGATTTCTCTGTATTTGGAAACATACCTACAGGTGTTGCATTAACCAGCAGTGAATACTCACTTTCGTTTTTATATAGATCATCGTAGGAGATTCTTCCATCGCCGACAGTTCTGGATACTATCTGTGGATATGCTCCCATTGTCTTCAATGCATGATATACAGCTTTTGAAGCACCTCCTGATCCCAGCACTGCAATCTTTCTTCCCTTTACTTCAATACCATGTGCATGTATCATGTCACGAAAACCTTCCCAGTCAGTATTATGTCCAGTTAGTTTTCCGTTATTATTTACAATACAGTTAACCGCACCGATTTCTTCAACTGCCTCATCAGTTTCATCCAAGAATGGAATAACCTTTTCCTTATACGGAATTGTTACATTAATACCATCAAAATCACGTCTGCAAAAATACTCATTCAATTCGTCTTCTTCCAGTGGATGAAGATGATAATCCTGTTTCAAAAAGAAGTGATGTATTTCCGGCGACCAGCTATGTCCCAGTGGATTGCCTATCAGCTCCAGCTTCATTTCTTTTCTCCTGCAAACCAGAGTGATCCATGTACCTGCATCAGGAGGTCGCACAGTGTTATCGCTGTCATTGCATCAACTACTATTCTTGCTCGATGGATAATTGCAGGATCATGTCTTCCAACAATCTCAATATCCTTTTCTTCTCCGGTTTCATAGTCCACGCTCTTCTGCTTCTTTGCAATAGAAGGTGTTGGCTTGATGACAGTTCTAAAACGAATCGGCATACCATTTGAAATGCCGCCGTTTATACCGCCGTTATAATTTGTCTCTGTGCATACTTTTCCATTCTTCATACAGAATGGATCATTTGCTTCAGAACCATACATATCAGCAAAGCCAAATCCTGCACCGAACTCAATTCCTTTTACAGCCGGTATCGAGAACACTGCACGAGACAGTTCACTTTCAATTGAATCAAACTCCGGTTCTCCGACACCTGCTTCAAGGCCAATAACAGCCGTATCCAGTACGCCGCCAATCGAATCCTGAGACTTACGTGCTTCATTGATCAATGCAACCATAGCACCGCCGATCTTTTCATCCAGCACAGCAAATTTTCTTTCATTCAGCATGCTGATATCATCTTCCAGATGCTGCTCATCAAATGGTCTGTCCGACAGCCCATGAAGAGAAGCAATATGAGTTCCTATCTGGATTCCCTTCTCATTCAGCATCGACATACAGATAGCCCCTGCTGCAGTAAGCGGTGCAGTCAGTCTGCCAGAGAAATGTCCGCCTCCGGAAGCATCTTCATATCCTCTGTATTTGATATGTGCGGTATAGTCCGCATGAGACGGTCTGGCAATATTCTGCAATGATACATAATCATCCTTATGCACATTCTCATTAGGAATGATAAATGCGATTGATGTACCTTCGGAATATCCATCCTTGATACCAGAAAGAAACTGCGGTATATCATCTTCTCTTCTTACGGTAGATATAGTGCCGACTGCTTTTCTCTTTTCCATCATGTCAGCCATTAATTCATAATCAATCTTCACTCCTGCCGGAATACCATCAATGACGGCTCCAATTGCCTTACCATGTGACTCTCCAAATAGAGTTACTGTCAGACTGTTCCCTATCGTATTTTTCATATACCAAGTTTCTCTCCAATCTTTTTCATGTCCCATTCCTCTAGATATCCATGACCGATTCTATCTACCTGAACTACAGTTATATGATCATGATCTGCTTTTTTATCTGATTGAATCAGATTCATTATCTTTTTCTTATCAGGATTGCAGGATACTGGCAGATCAAGTCTGATAAGTATTGTTTTCAATCTTTCCTTAATATCTTCATTGTCCAAAACTGTGATCATCCCCATACCAACACATTCACCGTGATAATAACCATTCATTCCATAATATGATTCATATGCATGTCCAAATGTATGACCAAAGTTAAGAAGCTTTCTTTCACCCTGTTCTTTTTCATCTTTCTCAACTATTTCTTTCTTTATGCGAAGACATCTTTCAATGATTTCATCAATATGAGCTTCCGGATCATCTCTTTCAAATATTTCAAACAGTGCTTCGCTTCTAATCAAACCTTCCTTTACTGCTTCAGCCAGACCATTGTGAAAGTGACGGCCGGGCAGAGTTGTCAAAGTATCCGGGTCAACCAATACCATATCAGGCTGCAGAAATGATCCAACAGAATTTTTAATGCCATTGAAATCGATCGCAGTCTTTCCTCCAATAGAAGAATCTATCTGTGACAATGTAGTTGTAGGAATGTTGATATAATGAATGCCGCGCATATAAATAGCCGCAGCAAACCCCGCCATATCTCCAACAACTCCACCGCCTAGAGCAATGACAGTGTCCTTCCTAGATATATGTGCATTCTGCATTGCCTTCAATATATCCTGCAGTGTATTGAAATTCTTAGAAGCTTCACCATTTTTAAAAATATACATTACGCTGTCAGGATATTGTTTCGTCAGCATGCCCCTCCATACTTCCGGCACGCCATCATCCGAAACCATAAAGACATGTCCTTCTCTTCCAATCAGCTCCTTAGCTCTGCTGAGCAGTCCCCTCTCAAGGTATATTGAATACTCCTTTGACTCTGCATGTACATTGATTTCCATATCTAAGATCTCCCTTCTAACAATAAAGCCATATGGCATTTATCCATATGGCTCGTTCACTGCTTTCCATTAGATAATGCCTGTTCTCATCATGAAACGGGCAATTATCCATCGCCCTCACTATCTAAAGTAAAAATAATAAAATGTGTGCTGTATCTGTATCTTCATAACGATTATTATCATAATACCTATCATTGAATTCGTCCATAATAATCAGCTTATTTCACTGATCATTCACTAATATTTTCAGCAGCCTTATAGCAGCCAAACAAATGGCATTCTTCACAGCGCATCTCCAATTCCTTAAGCACGCTCTTCATTTCGGAATCATTTGTATTTCCCTCAAAGTCAATATAGAACTGATACTGGAATACCTTTCCGGGAATAGGTCTGCTTTCAAGCCGATTGATATTAATACCATTCTTTGAAAGAATACCAAGAGTGTTATACAGAGATCCTGGATGATGCTTCAGTACCAGCATCATAGAAATCTTATTTGCAGAATCAGATACTGTATCTTTGGCACTGATTGCTAAAAATCTTGTCATATTCGTTTCCGAATCCTGCACATTTTCAATCAATGACTCCATCCCATAGTATTCTGCAGCACGCCATGATGCTAAAGCCGCCTTGGACGGATCATTGCAGGAACGGATATACTCAACGCTTTTCGCAGTATCCTGATAAGTTACAGGTTCAATATCAGGATGCTGATCAAAAAATCCCTGACACTGTGCCAGTGCTTCCGGGTGTGAATATACCTGCTTAATCTGTGAAAGTGACGTTCCTTTGACCGTGATTAAATTTTCACGTATAGGAACATTGATCTCTCCTATGGCATGAATGGCGTAGTCCTTAAACAAATCATAGGTACGTGAGATAATACCCGTTGTAGTATTTTCGACAGGAAGCAAAGCATATGCAATTGCACCACATTCCGTATCTTTCAGAATGGATGGAAAATTGCGATATCCAATCTGCTCGATAGACTGTCCCTTAAAATATTCCAAAGCTGCAATTTCACTGAATGTACCATGACTGCCCTGATATCCGACCTTCATATTGAGCTCCTCATTTCAATGCTATAATTCTAGTATGCGAAATAACTTTCTTCAACATCACAGCAAAGTCATCATGCTGATCTCATTCATTCTGATTCCTGCTGTTCTGATCTTTTTTATGAGCTCAGCAGGATGGTCAGAATATAACTTTACAGGTCTGCTGAACAGTCCACACTATCGCATCATCACAAAGATTTCTGCGTGCGTAATTTTGGTATGGATAAACTTTCTATTATGGCCATCATTCAAAAGCAGGGATGACATTCTATGCATATCATTTGATCTTCTCTATATAGCAGCAGTGTTCATTCCTTATTCGTCGAGTGAAAGCATACTTTCCAGTCTGCATCTTCTGTCATCCTACTCAGCATTTGCAGTATTCAATATAATTCTATTTCCAAGAATAGCATCGCATGCTCATGTATTTACACTATATCTGTCCGTGTCAGTATTATGTTTTCTTATATGTTTCACTGAAGGACAGATAACTGGAATTTCAGAAGTAATATATGCATGCATGTGCAGCGCTGTACTTTGTATACTAAAGAATTAGAAAAAGCCATACGCATTTACGTATGACTTTCTATAAATGATTTTCGGTATTAGCGATCAAAATACTTTTTGCGATCTTCAGAGAGATTGTCACAGTAATAGCGAACTGTCAGGATACTGCTGACTTTATCAGCTTCCTTTGGCTCATTAATGAAACCATCTCCTTCGAGCATACAATTCAGAATAGCATTGCATGCAGATGTAAGGTTATCAGCACCAGCCTCAACTTCAGTCAACAGATCGCCTGCATTGATCTCAATATAGAGCCAATCCATTGCATGCGCTTCGCCTTTCTTCCAGTTGATGATGTCCTCATAATCCTTAACTGTCTTTAGATTAGCTGCTGATTTCTTTACTGTCTTCTTTGAAGCAGCTTTCTTAGGAGCGGTCTTCTTCACAGGGGCTTTAGTTGCAGCGACTTTCTTTGCAGGAGCTTTCTTCGCAGAAACTTTCTCTACAGGAGCTTTCTCAACAGGTGCTTTCGTAGCTGCAGTCTTCTTTGGAGCTGACTTCTTTCCAGAAGCAGTCATCTTCTTGACTGGTTCCTTCTTTACTGCTGTCTCGTTAGTCTTTACTGTCTTCTTAGCTGGCATCGTATAATACCTCCCTTGAATATATTTTCATTATAGCACAATAAGGCTTAACAACACCTTTTTTTACAATATCCATGCATGCGTGATAAGATTAAAACCGGAAAGCAGGAATGCAATGATCATCAATACAGAGGGCATGAAATCAATAGAGAAAAACTCAGGTCTCTCAACACTTGAACTAATGGAAAACTCAGGGAAAAAAGTTGCTGAAAAGCTCAGGGATCTATACCCTTCTGATACAAAACTTCTGGTTCTTGCTGGCAAAGGAAATAATGGCGGAGATGCATTTGTTGCAGCACGCTATCTTAAAGACTGGTCGATCAAGATATGCGACGTTGATGGAAGCCCTAAAAGCAGGGAAGCAAAACTTAATCACGACTTATTGAAACACAGTGTATTCCTCAGCAAAAATAAAATAAAGCAGGCTGCTGATTGGTCCGATATCATACTTGATGGTGTTTACGGCTTTGGATATAAAGGTGAACTTTCAGCAAATATAAGTACAGTATTCCAAATCATCAATGAATCACATAAACCCGTCATATCTATTGATATAAATAGCGGATGTGAAGCAGATACAGGATACTGTGCTGATGATGCCATCCATTCTTCAATTACTTTGGCTCTTGACTGCCGCAAGCCATTTCACATGCTGCGGAAAGAACATCACATGTTTGAACAGTGTGAAACACTGGACCTGAACCTTCCTCATCCAACAGATATTAAATACACTGAAATGAATGAAGAATTATTTTTCCACAGCTATCCAAGAAAACCAGAGAATGCCTACAAAGGGACATATGGCAAAACACTTCTGGTTGGAGGAAGCTATGGCATGTCAGGAGCTGTATGTCTTAATATACTAGGAGCCAAGACTGTAGGTTCTTCATATATTAATGTTGCTCTTCCGCATGACATCTATCAAATAGTTGCGTCCAGAAATGTAACACCCGTCTTCCATCCTTTTGGTAAGGATACAATGTCCTCAGTATTGGGACCATTAATTCATGATGCCCGCTCCATCTCTTTCGGATCCGGAACAGGCAACATGGAAGAAAAAAATGAATGTATGGATTTCATACTTCAGCACAGCAAAGCACCGGTTGTACTAGATGCTGAAGCTCTGCGTATGCTCCAGTACAACACATATATATTCCACTTCATTAAGTGTCCTGTCATTCTAACACCGCATATTGGAGAATTCGCTTATATGATCAATCAGCCTGTATCGGCAGTAATCGATCATAAGATTGAATATGCTTCAGACTTTGCAATAAAGAACAAAGTCTATATCGTACTGAAAGGACCTAATACTGTTGTGATTTCTCCTAAGGGAGAGTGCTATATCAACCAATCCGGCAATCAAGCTCTTGCACAGGCTGGAAGCGGTGATCTGCTCACTGGTATGATTGCTGGCATTCTTACAGCTACTGCGGATGTATATCGTGCAGTATGCATGGCAGTCTGGCTGCATGGCTATCTGGCTGATATCGGTCTAAAAGATCATTCCATTCAGAACTTTCCTATCGAAGATTATCCATCCATCATGGACAGACTGTTTAAAAAACACGGATACTGATTCTCCAGTCAATGGAGATTCTTTTCTTAAGGGGTTCCTCTTTTATCAGGTAAATATATATCGGAGGAATCATATATGAAAGACAGTACAGCAATGGATGATATCACAGAGCGTCTGAAAACAGGCACAGAAGCTATATTCAGCAGCAACTCCTATCTCAGCTATCTCAAGACCATGTCACATTTTCATCATTACAGCCTGAACAATAACATTCTCATCTTCAGCCAAAAACCCAATGCTACTTATGTAGCAGGGTACAGTTCATGGCAAAGAAACTTCCATCGAAATGTCAAAAAGGGAGAAAAAGGAATACGAATTCTAATACCAGTTAAATATCAGATACAAATCGAAGAAGACAAACAGGATAATAGTGAAAATTTTTATCGCATCGGCGGTTTTAGATGTGCTCATGTATTTGATATTTCTCAAACCACTGGAGAGCCACTTCCTACATACATGAATTCAACAATCGAAGGAAGTGTCCATGACTTTTCATTCATGAAGAAGACATTGATTATGGCTTCACCTGTGCCAATTCACTTCGAAACTTTTCAAGATTCATCTCTGCATGGGTATTACAGAATCACTGATAAGCAGATCGTCATTCAATCTGGAATGTCTGATAAGCAGACAATCAAAACACTGATTCACGAAATAGCACATGCCGTGCTTCATGGAGACAGTAAAGATCGCACATCCATTTCAAAGGAAGAACGCGAAATACAGGCAGAAAGCATTGCATACTGTGTCAGTGCGCATTATGGGATAGACACCAGTGCCTACTCATTCCCGTATATAGCAGGCTGGTCATCGTCAAAGGATATGCATGAACTTCATGATTCTCTGGAAATTATTCGCAATGCTTCAAATCGGTTAATAGAAATCATTGATGCATTAAAAGCTACAAACAGTCAGAACCGACAGCGCATATTTCGTTACAGTGCTTTTCTAAGCTAAAAAAGCGGCTATATATACAGCCACTTTTCAGTATTTACTTCTTAGGTTCTTCATTAATGGAACGTGTGAAATCGACAGGCGGTATACTCAGTGTATCTTCTTTGCGAGCATGCTTTCCAAAATCAGTCTGAGGAATATTTACGATATCCGGTATTTCTTCATCATCCAAATTTCCCTCCGCATCAGCTTCTTCAGAAGAATCGTTCTGTGACAGTGTTTCATCATCAGCAGTGTTTTCTTTTTCAACTGCCGCTCTGTCTGCATCAAATGGTGTATCTTCAGCTGGTTCAGCAATCACTTCTGATTCTTCTGCTGTTTCAGATACAGCAGGTTCTTCATTAACATCAGCTTCAAGATATTCATCCTGAATTTCCGGTTCTGCAGTCTGTTCTGCTTCTTCCTTTAAAGAAGAATCATAATCAGATACTGAAGCTTTTCTCAGTCTGACCGCAATATACTGACAGCCAGGAAGCTGTACACGGAAATGCCCATGAAATATTCCGGATCTTTCCAGTGTCATGTTCCACGTATCAAGTACCTCTGCTACATAATCAGTATCGTCATCTATGTAGTAGTCACGGTAAGACGGACGCATAAATGAATAATAGAAAATATACTGCGACTTGACCGGCATATACCATTCAGTTTCAGGAACAGCCGTTACTCCATCCCATTCCATCGGAATGAATGTCAGTCCATTGCCAGGAACATCCCTCAATACATCAAGAAGAAAACCAGCGCGTTTCCAGGAATCACCATTTAAGTTTCCTCCATGTGCCCACCATATACCTGCATTCTTAGTCAGATAAGTTTCACCGTGACCTGGGTAGCCTCCTCTGATTGCTGTTTCCCAGAATCTTCTGACCATCTCCTGCGCAGTCAGGCAGCCCCAGCCATACGGAAGATTTCCTTCATAGCCAATCTCATCCATAACAACCGGTTTCTGATATCGAATACGAAGACTATCCGTGTCTTCAGCTCCTTTATACAAATCCACTCTCTGTACTGAACAGTGTGTAATCCATGGTTTTGAGTGGTCATACATTTCGCGGCAGTTATGAATTGAACGAAGATGATGATATGGATCTGATTTCACGATCACAGAAGCAATTCTTTCCCAGTCCTCAACAGATTTAGTATTAAATAGATCCCACTCATTTGCGATTGCCCACCACACATTATGATATGCTGAAAATCTGCGCATCACATACTTCAGATAGAAAGCATCCTGTTCTGCAGTCATACTGGAAAATCCCCATCTATCATATGGATGGAACAGGATAATATCCGCTTCAATTCCTCGTTTTCCAAGCTCCTTAATGCAATACTCTATATGGCGGAAATGAGAAGGATTAAAACGGCTGAAATCAAAATGATTTCCTTCCGTTTTTCCCGTATATTCCATATAGTTATCCTCAGTAAGAACAGAGGAATCCATTGGTGTTCCTTCGTAAGGATAAGACCGCGGTTCTTTCAAATTGTACGCATAATGTTTTGGAAAGATGCAGAAACGAATCTTATTGAAATATGCGTGAGACAGTGTATCCAATGTCTCAGCAATTGTTCCATCATCCTGCAGATCCCATACATATGCGGTAGTTCCTACCGGATAGAATGATGTTCCATCTTCATACGCAAAATGAAATGTATTTGCTGTTCTTACAGGGCCATGGTTTTCCAAGGCTGCCGGTTTGACAAAGAAAGATCCGTTCAGACTTTCATCGATGAATGTAGCACGCAGTATAAACTGATATCTGCCTTCAAATGATGGCATAAAACGTATCTTATAAATACCTTCACCATCATAAAAACCTTCTACTTGCACTGATTCACTGCTGCTGACAAATATGCCCGTCAGCTTCTGATCCTTGAAGGGGTTCCCTTCTGCAGGTCCCTGCAGGACCGCCTCGAACACATCCCAGCGATTAACTTCAGTAGGATATTCCTGTGGCATAAGCACCTCCGATTTTCAACTAATTATATACTAATACAAAAAAACAGAAACATGCATATGTATGCGTATTTCCGTTAGACTTACAAATTTGTTACAGGCTTTCTTTCGGCCTTCAGATTATGCTGTTTCTCAGACCTCTTACGCATCTCTTCTTCGATGTCTTCTAAGGAGATTCCCTTTTCTACCATCAGAACAATAACATGATATGCAAGATCATTGATTTCTCCGATCAGTTCTTCATTTGACTGAGACATTGCAGCGATCACTACCTCTGTGCTTTCTTCACCAATCTTCTTGCAGATTTTCTCAAGTCCCTTATCGTAAAGGTATGCAGTATAGCTTCCCTTCTCAGGATTCTTTTTCCTTTCAAGTGCAGTTTCATACTGTTTTTCTAATTCATTCATCAATCTTTTCTCCTTCAAGATTCCTATAGAAACAGCTGTAATGTCCTGTATGGCAGGCAGCCCCCTCCTGTATGACCGTAATAAGCAAAGTATCTGCATCACAGTCTACACGGATATCTTTGACGTGCTGGTAATGTCCGCTGGTTTCTCCCTTTGTCCATAGTTCATCGCGTGAGCGTGACCAATATGTTGCAAGACCTGTATCAACTGTCTTCTGCAAACTCTCACGATTCATATATGCAAGCATGAGTACGTTTTTATTCTCATCCTGTACCACGCAGGGTACAAGTCCATCACCCTTATCAAAATCAATGGCAATCATATTCTTACTGGAATTCCTTTCTCCTGCAGATACTGTTTTACCTGTGCTACGGTCAGTGTATCATAATGAAACAGTGAAGCAGCAAGTGCAGCATCTGCAGCATTCTCATTGAACAGTTTATAGAAATCATTCAATGAGCCGCATCCGCCGCTGGCAACAACTGGAACATGTACCCTAGCACGCACCGCCTTTAAAAAGGGAATATCATACCCCTTTTCTGTACCATCAGCATCCATACTTGTCAGAAGTATTTCTCCAGCACCATTCGCAGCACCGTCACTAATCCATTCTAATGCATCAATTCCTGTATCAGTTCTTCCGCCATCAATTACAACATTCCATCCGGATCGGTCTTTTCTCATACGGCCATCCACTGCCAGAACAATGCACTGATTACCAAACAGAGCAGCACTGCGGCTGATCAGCAATGGATCTCTGACTGCAGCCGAATTCAAGGAACACTTATCGGCACCTGCCAGCAGTATATTTCTGATATCTTCAGCTGTTCGAATACCACCGCCTACGGTATATGGAATAAAGATATTCCTAGCTACACTTTCAACAACATCAACCATTGTTTTTCTATGACTGCTTGTTGCCGTGATATCAAGAAAGACAAGTTCATCAGCTCCCTGCTTATCATACTTTTTGGCAAGTGCGACCGGATCTCCTATTTCTTTCAATCCTTCAAAATTTATACCCTTCACAACTTTTCCATCTTTAACATCAAGACAGGGAATGATTCTTTTTGCCAGCATATACGCTATTCCTTTCCGGCCTCAATGGCCTGTTTCAGATCCAGCGTTCCTGCATATACTGCTTTGCCAGTAATAGCTCCATACAGATGACGTGAAGCAAGGCTTCTTATATTCTCAAGATCACGGATACCTCCTGAAGCTGTGATATTCATTTCAACAGTATTTCTCAGATGATCAAGCATTTCCAAATTCGGTCCATTCAATGTTCCATCTTTTGAAATATCAGTAAAGATAATTGTCTGAACACCTATTTTTTCAAGATGCCTCGCAAAGTTCAGATAGTACAGTCTGCTCTTCTCCAACCATCCATTACCACATACATATCCATCCTTACAGTCAATACCAACAGCAATTCGATTCCTATATTCCTTAATGCACAGCTGCAATAGCTCTTCGTCTTCAATTGCCGCAGTTCCAAGAATCACCCTTTTAACACCATGTTTCAGATAATAGGACACATCATCAAATGTACGTATTCCACCGCCAACTTCAATTGGAATTGAAACCTCAGAAGCAATCTTTGTTATCAGTGCTGCATTAAGCTTTGTCCCGCTTTTTGCACCATCAAGATCCACAACGTGGATCCATTCTGCACCAGCCTTTTCAAAAGACAGCGCTGTCTCTACTGCAGACGAAGCGACAATTTCTTTTCTATCATAATCTCCCTTATACAGTCGTACAGGTCTGCCTGACATCAGATCAATTGCTGGAAATACGATCATATAAATTTCTCCTCAAACCATTTCAGTATTTTCAATCCATCTGCTGAACTCTTCTCGGGATGGAACTGACATCCAATTACATTGTCATGTATTGCAATACCAGGAACTCTGATATCACCGTACTGAGAATAGGCAGCCAGATCCTCGGCGTTATATTCTGATGCAATGTAAGAATGTACATAATAAACATATGGATGAGCAGAGAGAATCAGATCCTTTGGTCTATTCTCTGTAAAAACAAGTTCATTCCACCCTATTTCAGGAACCGGTAAATCTGTCTTCATCTCGACAACTCTGCCTTTGAGAAAACCAAATCCCCTAGTGATTCCTTTTTCCTCACTTTCATCAAACAGCATCTGCATACCAAGGCAGATTCCAAGAAGAGGTTTCTTCTTACCCAGTACAATATCATTCACTGCATCATACAATCCTCTTCTATGTATATTGCCCATGCAGTCTTCAAATGCACCTACGCCCGGCAATACAAGTTTGTCGCATTTGCTGAGAACTTCAGGTTCTCCGCTGATCATGGATTCAATATTCAGTTCATTAAATGCATTATGTACACTGGCAAGATTCCCCATTCCATAATCAATAATTCCTATCATTCCAGCATCCCCTTTGTACTGGGAACCCGATCTCCATTCACCTGAACTGCCTGCATTACACTCCTGCCGAATGACTTGAACACTGCCTCTGCCTTATGATGATCATTCTGTCCATATCTCAAATTCACATGCAGTGTAACACCTGATGCAACAGCAAATGCGCGGAAGAATTCTTCAATCATTTCAGATGAAAGCATACCAATCTGATCTCTTGTAAAAGGGCAGTTGAATACAAGATACGGTCTTCCACTGATATCAATTGCCGTTTCGGCTAAGCATTCATCCATTGGCAGAACAAAGAAACCATACCGATTGATTCCATTTCTGTCGCCAAGTGCTTCCTTAAATGCCGTACCCATAGCTATGCCCGTATCTTCGACCGTGTGATGGTCATCCACATCCAGGTCCCCATTTGCACGTACGGTCAGATCAGTAGAAGAATGAAAAGTCATCAGTTCAAGCATATGATCAAAAAATCCAATGCCAGTCGAAATATCCGCATTGCCTTCTCCATCCAGATTCCACTCGACGTGAATTTCTGTTTCCTTTGTACTGCGATCAACAATTCCATTCCTCATAAGTGTGTCTCCTCGAATGTTTTCAATACACTCTGTACTTTTTCATTATTCTCTCGACTGCCTACAGTGAGACGAAAATGGCAGCGGTCATCATAATTTCTAACTGTAATTTCTGCATTTTTGAAAGCCTTCAGCAGCTCTTCTTTAACTTCGCATGAGGCATATAGAAAATTTGCTTGACTTGGAAAAAAGTGAACTGTCTTCATATCTTTGACTTCATTGTACATACGCTCACGTTCACTGACAGTCTCTTCTCTCCTAGCCTGTATCTCCTCCGCATGAGAGATTACAATTCTGCCTGCCTCCATTGATAGCGAATTCAACGCATATGGGACTGCATTATCTTTCAATGGTTTCATATTTTCTTTTGATGAAGCTAGAAATCCAATTCTGACTCCAGCTATGCCATATGCCTTGGAAAGTGTTCTGGTCACATAAAGATTGCTGTATCTGCTAAGAAGTGAAAGAGCACTTTTCTGATTGGCGAATTCAATATAAGCTTCATCAACTGCTACGGGAATATCCTTAAATCCATTCAGGATCTGTTCAATGCTTTCAATATTTAAACAATGCCCGGTTGGATTGTTCGGATTGGAGAACAGGACCATATCTGCCTTAACTTTCTTTCCCTGTTCTATGAATGAAGGAATATCTATCTCTCCATCTTCTTTGGTTTCGTACTTTCGCACCACAGCCTCATAGGAATCTGCGTAATAGTCATACATGGAAAAATCCGGCTGCAGCGTATACAATACTTTTCCCTTACCAAGGAATGAGCCTATCATCATACCAAGCATCTGATCCGATCCATTTCCAGCCAGCAGCTGTTTCTCGTCAAGATCCACAACTCTGCCATATGCATTCAGAAGATCCTTCATTGAATTATCTGGATATCTGTTGAATGATATATGACCAACTGACTCTTTTATTTCTTCAATTATCTGACTGCTCAGATTCCAGTCTGCTTCATTTGCATTCAGCAGTATTCCCTCTTTCTGTTCCGTCCTGTACTTCATTTCTTCATCCTCACTTTGACTGCTTCCGCATGCCCCTGCAGACTCTCCTCATCCGCCATGCGAATAATATATTCACCATATGCATCAAGAGCTTCTCTTGTGTAATGCAGATAGCATGACTTCTTTATAAATGCATCTACCCCCAGTGCTGATGAGAATCTTGCTGTACCGCTTGTAGGAAGAACATGATTAGTACCGCCAAAATAGTCTCCTATCGATTCACAAGTATAATAGCCAAGGAATACTGAGCCTGCATTAACCACCTGATTCAGATAGGTCATTGGATCTTTGACACAAAGCTCCAGATGCTCCGGTGCAATTGCATTTGCGAATGATATACATTCATCAATTGAATCACAGACAATAGCACGTCCGTAATCAGTCAGAGATTTTTCCACTATTTCACGTCTAGGAAGAACCGCCGTCTGCTTCTCCAGTTCCTTTTCTATTTCCATCCTTTTTTCCTGAGAAATGGTAAGGAGAATTGCCGATGCCATCGGATCATGCTCTGCCTGCGACAGAAGATCAGCAGCCACAAAGGCAGGATCTGCTCCTTCATCTGCAATTACCAGTATCTCGGATGGACCAGCGATCATATCGATTGCGGTCTTTCCGTAAACAAGCTTCTTCGCTGCTGCAACAAATATATTTCCAGGTCCTACAATCTTATCTACAGATGGTATTGTTTCTGTTCCGTATGCAAGTGCACCGATAGCCTGTGCACCGCCTATCTTATAGATCTCATCAACACCTGCAAGCTTAGCAGCAAAAGCTATATTGGGATTGATAGTGCCTTCCTTATTCGGCGGAGTTACCATGACTATCTTCTTGACCCCTGCCACCTTTGCAGGGATTGTATTCATCAGAACTGAAGAAGGATACTGTGCTCTGCCTCCAGGTACATAAATACCGCAGGATGTAAGGGGCAGTACTCGTTCTCCAAGGTAGATGCCCATCTCTTTTTCCATCAGATAGGAGTTCTGGAGCTGTGCCTTATGAAATGCTTCGATGTTCACAGCCGCCCTGCGCATCGCATCCATAAATGCATCATCACACTTTGCAATACCGGTCTCAATCTCTTCATCACTGACACGGAAGCATTCAATATCTACACCGTCAAACTGCAAAGTATATTTCCGGCATGCAGCATCCTTATTCTTTCTGACATCATTCAGTATGCCTGATACCTTCACCAGTACATCGCTGTCGATTTCCTGTGTGCGCGAATCAAGATATTCTCTCAGTTCGTTCTGATTGTTCTTATTTATCTCTGTCAGCATTTCTTTCAACCGCCTCTCCTAGATCCTTTATCACCTGCATAACTTCCTGATTTTTCATCTTGAAACTTGCTTTATTAACAATTGCTCTTGCACTGATATCACACACTGTATCAAAAACAGTCAGACCATTCTCTTTGAGAGTTGTTCCGGTTTCCATAATATCTACAATTCCGTCACACAGTCCTAATACCGGTCCAAGCTCTACTGATCCGTCAATCTTTATGATTTCTACCTCCATGCCTTTCTCATTGAAGTATTTCGCTGCAACATGTGGATACTTCGTACCAATCTTCACATGGCCGCCTTTGTTCAAAGGATTATGATCCGGTTTTCCCGCTAAAATGAATTTGCATATACCTGTTTTCAAGTCAAGCAGTTCATAGCAGTCACTGCTTCCCTCAAGAAGTGTATCCTTTCCAACGATACCGATATCCGCAACTCCATGTTCAACATAAGTAATGACATCATTTGGCTTTGCCAGAAAGTAAGAAATATCTTTCTTAGTATCCTTGAATACAAGAGCTCTGCCTTTATCTTTCAGTCCTTCAACACCATATCCCGTTGCTTCCAGAAGTTCAGATGCGGATTTTTCCAGTCTTCCCTTAGTCAATGCTATTGCTAAGCTCATTTCTTCACCTCCATGCTGTCCTTATCCCATGGAATCATCTCTACAGCATATCCATTTTTTCTCAGTTCAGCAGACTTCAGAATTGCATCTGTCTCCTGACTGTAAGGATACATAAGCTGAACAGTATTCTCTTCAGGTATGTTCAAAACATCCAGCAGAAGATCCAGCTTCACAGAGAATCCGCAGGCTGGCAGATCTCTGCCAAACCTCGCCAGAAGACTGTCATATCTTCCACCGCTCAGCACTGATGTACCTACACCATCCGCATACCCCTCAAAGATGATGCCCGTATAGTAATCAAGATGCGGAACCTTACCGAAATCAAATGAAACATTCGCCGCCGCCCCAAGTTTATCCAAATCTTTATAAAGCTGCTGCATCCTTTTTACTTCATCTTCGAGTTCCTTTGTAAAACTGATCCTTCCGGCCTCTTTCAGTGCATCCTGTTCTCCTGTCAGCATTGGTATCTCAGTAAAGAACCTCTCAGCACTTTCTGACAGTGAAAGCTGTTTAACATACGAGTCCAGGTCCACCAGCGACTTTCGATCGATCAGATCAGCAAGAATTCCTGTCTCTTCCTTTTCAAGTCCAAGTTCTTCACAGGCTTTTGAGAAGAAACGTGAATTGCCAAGATCCAGTTTCCAGACGGAAACACCTAGCGTATTCATTACCTGTACCGCTGTATACAGAATTTCTATATCGGAAGCTTCATCCAGTCCTATTAATTCAATACCGCAGTCAGTAACTTCGCTCCGCTTTCCCGCAAATGTATGTCTGACCTTGAATACATCAGAGGAATACTGGAAGCGGAATGGAGGCCTCTCATTTGCAAATTTCGATGCACACACGCGTGCAATCGGCACTGTCATATCTACACGCAATGTCAGGATCCTGCCTTCCTGATCGAAGAACTTATACATTTCTCTTCCATCAGCTGCAGAAAATCCATTCTGATATGTTTCATAATATTCAATTGCCGGCGTACTGACTGCCTTGTACCCAAATGAACTGAATACATGTTCAATACGCTTCTGCAGAAGTTCTTTCTTCCTGCATTCACTGCTCATTAAGTCTCTCATGCCCTGCGGCAGTCTGATTGTTTCCATTTCTTCCTCCTTATTAAACAAAAAGACGTCCTTATATCAAGGACGTCTTTAACGTGGTTCCACCTGATTTCACTGACGCCTTGCGACGGCAGCCTCATGAAGTACTAACATACTCCTGTGCTTTAACGGGCACTTACGTGTTTCCATACTGCTGTTCCGGAAACCGGCTCAGAGATGTGTTTCACTGGGAATTCATTACTTCCTTCTCATCCATCGGAAGCTCTCTTGAAATCCTTCTCCAGCTACTTTTTCTCTTCTACACTTTTGTTGTCAAAATAATAACACGGTTGTGAAAGATGTCAATCTGTTTTTGCGCTGTTTTTCATATTTATGAAAACTTTTACAGCAATAACAAACATAAGCATTGCTCCAAAGCAAAATACTGGAAGATGCCAGCTGATTGGCTGCAGACTGCCTGTACTATTATTCTCCTCAATAGCAGATGCATTTCTATGTTCCGTTTTTTCATAGGCGATCACAATAACAGGTGCCTCTTCCGGCTGTTCCTGAGAAAGTGTATACACCAGATCCGTGCTGTTTGATTTATATCCTTCTGGAGCAGTCTTCTCATGAAAACGATAAGTGCCTCCCGCCTTGAGCCAGTTTCCTTCCATCGGTGCTCTTAATCCGGAATCCCAGCGATACAGAAGTTTCCCATCTTGAGAGAAAACATCATATGATCCACTTCTGATCTGATTTCCATTTTCGTCATTGAGACGCAATGACAGAGTCACCGGCATAGAAGTAAAATGAAATTTTTGTTCCCATTGCTTAGCTGAATCGGCTGTAAACTGTACAACAGTCTGATTACGATATGTATGTCCTGCTGTATCCGTCTGTTTCAGCCAGTATCTTCCCTCTCGGACGGCCCAGCTTGCTTTCCCATTTTTATCTGTCATTCCACTAGCAGTTCTGCCCTGAATGTCATAAGCAATTTCTGTACAGTATGCATCCGTAAACAAAGAATAAGAGCTGCCCTTTATCATCTGTTTTTCATTTCCTTCAAAAGCAGATACCGTTATGTAAGGATCCATCACTGCAGTTAAATGCGGTATCTCCTCCGGAACAGTCTCTGGAATCATTAAAGTTTGTACATCTCTTGAATATGTATAAAGTCCTGGCGCCTCAGCGATCTTAATTCCATAAGTTTCTCCAGGTATGATCTCTTTCCCAGAAGGCAGTTTCATCATGAAAGCATTTCCAGATACTTCAGCGATGCCCTCACTTCTGCCATCATGGAATATTTCTATACAGGCATTCGCAATATCCTGATTCTGTCTGTCCGTACACTGAATACGCATGCCGGCATGCTGGAGAACGGAACGAAGAACACCAACCGGTCTTTCTTCATGATCTGCAATCACAGTATGCATCGTTTCATCACGATAATATCCTTCCGGAAATTTTGTCACCTTCCAGTAATACGTTCCATTATTCAAATTCAATGTTTCAGCATGATTCTGGTCTGTATGGATCACAGCATTTCTGCCGGCAGTATCCTTCAGAATTTCCTTTCCCATCTGATCTCTGTACAATGTAATTTCAGTACTCTTCAGAACATTGCCGCCATCATCAAATGAACCTGCTTTCAATACCGCATATGTATCACTGCACATCTGTGCAGGAATAATTTGAAGCCCCGTTCCATCTGTTTCCAATGGAATATCAATCATACTGTCTTCACTCAGCAAGTATCCCGGCGATGAAGAAAGCTGATGAATACGATAGCTGTGACCGCTCTTCAGATCACTCATCGCATTGATCTCTCCGTGCGTATCAAAATGCATAACAGCAGAATCATCCAATGTATCAATCACTTCAAATTTTCCTGTATCCGCTCTGCGCATTGTTCTTTTATTCAAATACTCCATCTGTACTTGAAAAGGTGTACACATAACAGCCTGTTCTATTCTTCCTTCATTTGTCTGCGGAACTGTAAAGACTATATCCTTACCATGAAAGTAATCATTAGGATGACCTGTTTCCTTCAGTGTATATGTCTTTCCTCTTTCCAGAGCAGTCTCCCGCAGAAGATGCAGCATCTTTTTTTCTTTTCCATCCGTAAGTATCAGTTCTCCTGGAAGATCCTTACCGGTTGCAGAATCCTTGATTGAAAATATACCTTGAATGTCTTCATTTTTCCATATCGTCTCTATTGTCTTTCCTGCCTGTACCTCAATCTTCCTTACTTCTTCCTCTGCATAGAAAAACGAATTGACTTTCAGCTGTTTTAAATAATAAGTGCCCGGTGCAACCGCAAAACTGATAGATGCCTGATCATCGCATATACCTTGTGCCTTCTCCTCATTCATCTGCAGTGCCAGTTCTGCTGTCTCAGCATCCTTGTACAATCCAAAAGCAGAACCTTGAAGCAATTTTTCTTCACTGTCTTTGTTTAAAACAGACAGCATGCCATACTCTTTTTTCTCTAAAGAATACACAGGCGTTTCTTTCCAATATTCTGATACTGTAAATATCAGATCATTGCATACAGTCAATTCACCTGCATCCGGAGCATGCAGCAGATATGTCTCACCACCCTCAAACAGATAGGGTATTCCTGCATGCAAGGCTGTCTTTCCCTTATTCCAGTCGGCCAGTACCTTATGATCATTAGCATCCATGATCTGCAGATGACTATTTTCAAAGCCCTTCATATCAAAGAGGAGATCAATAGTAAACACTGACAGGTCTTCAAGACTGTCATCTTCCGTATATGATTCTGTATCAAGATAATATCCCGGTGCACTTTTAATCTGATGAATATAGTAAGAATCAGCGGAAACCGATACTTCCGCTTCCCCTTTTTCATCAGTGACCAGCCTCAACTCTTCATTCTTTTCATTCTTCAGAAGTTCCGTATATGAAGCATCCTTATACACACCATATACCATCCCTTTAACAGGCTGCTTAAGCCGCAGATGTATTCCTGCAGTCACATTATCAGACGAAAGAGAACTTCCTGCTGTTACGAAAAGGAAAGAAAAGGCTGCCGCAAGCAGCAGTCTTTTCATGCCTGAACCTCCTGCACCTCTTCTTCCGGTCTTTCTACTTCATTCGCAAGAACTCTAAAATAGTTTCTGCTCTGACCATCCTTTCCCACAAAATACTGTCTTTGCATTCTTCCCTTAACAGTAATGCGATCCTTCACATGAAAGCCCTCCTCTACTTTCTCAGCAGAAGATTCAAAAGCAGTCACATTGATCAGATCACTGGACTGAGAAGGATCCGGTCTATGTACGGCAGCCGTAAACTGTGCCATAGCCACTCCAGACTTTGTGTGTGAACATCTTGGTTCATTGTAAACAGTACCCGTAATTGTAATTTCGTTTTTATCCTGCATAATTTCCTCCCGGCTCTTCTTGGCCCTGATTAATTATTCACGGGATGAAATGAAATACCTCAGCCAAATACAAAAAAGACGGAATCATTTTTCCGCCTTTGATCAATTATTTATTTGCCTGCTGAGGTGCATCAATACTTGTATCAATTGTGCTTGTTCCATCAGCATGTTCGAAAGCAGCCAGCTCAGGATGCTCTCTCTTTTCCTTAGTGAAGTTCTCATAGGAAGGCTTCTTATGCGTTTCTTCAGCCCAGATACGATCAGCTACCGGCTGCCACTTTTCAGCATATGGCTTTGTCTTGGCAACCAGATGTTCAACTTCTTCAGGAGACTCCTCATTTGTCTGATGTGCGCCAGTCTTGTGTACCATCTCTACTAACAGATCTGGATTTTCAAGCATTGGGCATGGTCTCAGATGGTTTCTATTGAATGGCTGACCTTCATGGTAAGCCATGAACAGAGGACTCTGAAGCATTTCAAGAATTGTATTGTTCTTGATATTTGTATTAGAGAAGTGAATGAATACACATGGTTCAGCATCTCCGCTTGCATTGATATGAAAATAGTTACGGCCGCCGGCAATACATCCGCCAACAAACTCACCATCATTCTGGAAGTCCATAGGGAAGAATTCAATATCAGATTCCTCTGTACGGATAGAACGAATACGGTTGATCATGTATTCTCTTTCTTCCGGCGTAGGCATCAGATCCGGAGCAGCATTGTTTCCTACCGGCATCAGATGGAAATAGAATCCATAATGAGCACCCTTGCTTACAAGGAGCTTATAGAAGTCATCTGAAGTAACAGCCTTATAGTTCTGACTTGTATAGCAGATAGAAGTTCCAAAGACAATTCCATACTTCTTCAGAAGATCCATAGCCTTCATAGCAGCATCATAATGTCCAGTACCACGGCGTGCATCATTTGTTTCCTCAGAGCCTTCAATTGACAAGAAGAAGGAAAGGTTTCCTAACTTCTGTACACGCTTGCAGACTTCTTCATCAATCAGTGTTGAGTTGGAATATGCAGCGAAGAAACAGTCCTGATGCTTTTCACAGAGCTTCAGTACATCTTCCTTACGTACCATTGGCTCTCCGCCTGTCATCATATACAGATGTGCGCCAAGAGCCTTGCCCTCAGTGACAATCTTATCCATTTCATCAAATGTTAACGAATCCTTATGTCCATATGTTCCAGACCAGCATCCTACACAGTGCATATTGCATGCAGACGTTGGATCGAACAGAATCAGCCAAGGAATATTGCAGTTGTACTTTTTACGATTCTCACGAATCATCTTTGTACCTCTGAAGAAGGACTCATAGCCCAGATTCAGCAGCATCATCTTTGCATAGTGCGGATCAGCATCATCCAGAATATGATTGATCATTCTCATCCATCTGTGGTTAGGATCGGAAACGTACTCTCTTACCTTCTGGAATGTCTCCGGCTTAGCATCCGTATAGAACTTTTCTGCCCAATCTACAATTGACAGATAAGTCTTAGTTCTTTCATCATAGTTTTCTGCTTTATTGATCTTTTTCAGCAACTGATCAACAACTGCCGATACCGCAGCTCTCTCTGCTGCATGCTTTGCATTTTCTACAACTGCCATATAATATGTAACCCCCTTATGTTCAATCCTCTTGAACATGAGTAATGTACCACCATATGCACCGCCAAGTCCAACGATTTACCACACTTCCGTTATACATATCCGCGGATATGTAATACATGCATACATAGGCTGTTTTTCAATATTATTTCTTATGTACAGCACCGTATCTGTCTCCATACAGCTGTTTCGCTTCTTCGGTATATTTCCTGACAAAAGATGTTTTACTATCTGTATATGCATCACGATCATGTTCAAATTTTTTCCAGAGTTCTTTTTTCAATGATTCATACTCACGAGCCTTATCTGGCTGATCATTCATATAATCACGGAAATAAAGTTCATCATTATCTCCAATAATCCGAATATGAATATGAAATACTCTTTCAGCAAATCCTTCCGGTGTATATCCTTTGTTCAGACATGCACGCAGTTTTTCCTGCCACATGCATAAGTATCCCGCTTCCTTCAGTTTGCTGCATACCTGTACGAGTGTTTCCGATGACTCTGTTTCAATCATGATATCTACCGTGGGCTTAGCCCATATCCTGTTGATTGCAGTACTGCCAATATGGCTGATTCTAATGATCTCATTTCCCAATAGACTGCTCAGTATCTTTCTTTCATCTTCATACCAGATGTTCCAATCGTCATTATGTTCCTCTAAAATAATAGGAAACAGCTGCCAAAGTTCCTCCAGACTCATATTTTCAAGCTTTTTCATTTTCTTCTTGAGTCGTTACTTTAGTCGGAATGAATTTTGTCGCTATCGACCTTTTCTTTCCTCTGTTCACAACATAGAAATAGCCAAATGTGCTGAATACCACTGCCCCAATCATATTCACGAAAAGATCGCTCATTGTATCATCCAAACCTATATCCAGATAGCCACCTTCATATACATAGACCTTGCTGCCATTGTCATAATGAATATCTGTTTCTGTAATATTCTTCAATACTACCGGAACATTCTTTCCTGACGGATTCAGATCAACAGAAGATATCTGGGTGATCTTTGCATCTTTCTGTCCATCTGTCAGAAAAACAAGGTCCATGCCTCTTTCAATGAATTCCCAGCAGACTCCAACCGTCATTGAAAAACAAAATGATACAATCGCTAGATAAATCGGACTCAGAGAAAGACGATGAGAATGCTTATTCAGAAGATCCACAAGTGAGAAACCAATACCTGCACAGATAAATCCATTCATTGTATGCAGCATCGTATCCCAGAAAGGAATAACATTGTAAAAGTTCTGTATTTCCCCCATGATAGCTGCTGCATAGATAAAACAGTAGATAATGCCTTCCATCAATCCAGGCAGTTCTATCTTGAGTGTTTCTCTTAAGAATGCCGGAATTGTAAACAGCAGAAGTGCTGCAATGCACATCATGACATTGAATGCATCTCTCTGCAGAATACTGATAATCATTGTCACAATAATCAATGCACGCAGAATAACAAACACTGCCATGGTTTTCTTATTTGTTCTCGCTGCTTTATCATGCATTTCATGATTCAGTTGCTTCAGTTCATCCTTCTTTTTCTTCATGATGAATATCCTCTTTTACACATGGCAGTGTACTGCCGCCATAGGGCATCACAATAACACTGGCGTTCTTTCCATATTTTTCAGCTGCACAGTTATAAGCTTCCTGCAGTGTTTTAAATGGAATAAAAAATGTTTTCTTAACTGTCTCGGGATCCATATCACTGACTAAGAACAGCTGTGCTTTCTTTCTGACAAGCCCTATAGCCGCCGCCTTATGCCCGCCCAGCACAAAATGCTCATGCAGTGCCTGCAGCATATCATCAGGATTCCTGTACTTCAGCATCCACTCGGCAAACTTATCCTGTCCAAATCCCTCACTGCATGATCCCACAACAATGATTGTTCCGCCATCCTTCACCGCATGCTTTGCATTATCCAGTGCCTTCTGTGTCTGATACAAATTCCTGTCCTTCGGTGCTCCGCCCTGCGAAACAATCACAATATCCGCTCTGGCAGGAATTGGACTTCTGTAAACAGAGTCAAGATAGCGGCATGCGTCTCTGTGTGCTTCTGTCACATCTCCCGCCGCAGCATAGATGATTTCTTTATGGGTATTCAAAACAACATTGACAATAAAATCCACGCCGACCATTGCACATGCTTCCTCAAGATCCTCCCTCACAGGATTTCCTTGAATCACGCCAGCACATGCATGCATATCTATCATCAGTCTATGATTCATTGCAATAGAACGCGGTGTGGACATACCCGGCATAATAGCCTTAGCGCCGCCGGAATATCCGGCAAAATAATGATACTCAACATTGCCGATGCAAATACGTCTGTCAGCCTTTACCACCCTGCTGTCAATTTCAACTTCAGTACCTCTCTTTGTGGTGCCGACATAGGAAGTATGCTCTGTATCAGAATCCACGCAGGCTATTTCATGAAACGCTTTTGAACCAGCAAGTGCTTCTCTTTCTGCATCTGTCATCGCTCGATGAGACCCTCTTGCAAAGTATAGTGTAATATCTTCCTTATCAATGCCAGCTTCATATAATTCCTTCAATATAGATGGAAGGATCTGATAGGTAGGAACCGGTCTTGTATTGTCACTGGCAATAATCGCAATCTTTTCTCCCTTATGTACAGCATCTTTTAAAAGTGAAGACGCAATGGGATTCTTCATAGCCATCTGTACTATTTCTTCACCGTTTGTATTCTCAGGAAGAGACTGCGGGTTCAATACAGCAATTAGATTTTCAGCAGCTATTTCAGCTAAAAGCACTTCATTTCCTTTTTTAATTTCAATTTTCATAACAGTCCCTCTCTACAGAAAACACAGGGCTTTATCAGTCCTGTGTTCATTTTACATCAGAGTACTCTGACGCGGACAACACCTTCAATTTTCTCCAGTTCCTTTACAGCTTTGCGATCAACTTTGCTGTTAACATCGAACATAGAATATGCATAGTCACCGCGCGACTTATTCGTCATGTTCTCAATATTGATATTATCAGAAGAGAACACCGGCATGATATTTGTCAGCATGCCAGGAAGATTTTTATGAATGATACAGATACGGGATTCTCCGCTTCTCGGCATTGAAAGGTTCGGGAAGTTGACTGAATTGCGAATATTGCCGTTGCGGAGATAATCATCAATTTCTTCAGCAGCCATTCTTGCACAGTTGGATTCCGCTTCGTATGTTGTACCGCCTAAATGAGGTGTCAGGATACAGTTCTTAGTATGGATCAGACGATCTGTAGGAAAATCGGCTACGAACTTAGCAACCTTGCCGCTTTCCAGTCCGTTTACGATAGCATCCTCATCAACAATACCGCCTCTTGCATAGTTGATGATACGAACTCCATCCTTCATCTGTGCGATAGCTTTTGCGTCAATCATACCCTTTGTCTTTTCGTCCAGAGGAACATGAACTGTTATATAGTCGCAGTGTTTATACAAATCTTCAATATTTGAAACATGGAAGACATGTCTGCTGATGTGCCATGCCTGATCGACTGAAAGGAATGGATCATATCCATACACCTTCATATCCAGTGCCAAAGCAATATTAGCTACTGCTGAGCCAACATTTCCTGTACCGATAACACCCAATGTCTTTCCAGCAACTTCAGGACCAACGAACTGCTTCTTGATCTTCTCCATACGCTTTTCGATTGGACCTTCTGAACCATCATATGTATAGACCCACTTCACTGCATCAAACAGATTTCTGCCAGACATCATTAAAGCAAACAGAAAGAGTTCCTTTACACCATTTGCGTTTCCGCCCGGTGTATTGAATACTGCAATTCCCTTTTCTGAACATATATCCAGCGGAATTGTATTAAAGCCAATGCCGGCTCTGCCAATACATTTCGTATTCTTATCAAAAGAATATTCATGAAGATCCGTAGCTCTTACAAATAGAGCATCAGGGTGTTCCTCGCTGTCGCTCATTTCATAATCCGGTGCCTTCATAACGCTCTTAGCCGAAGGGCTGATGTTATTCAGTGTTTTTACCTTGTACATTTTATTCACCCATTCTTCCTTTCAAAGTCAATCATAAAATCTCTCAGTTTCTCTACACCTTCAGCTGGCATTGCATTATAGATAGAAGCTCTCATACCGCCAATCAGACGATGCCCCTTCACATTCACAAGACCAAGATCTGCTGCTTCTGCCACAAATTTCTTATCCAATTCATCACTTCCTGTACGGAATGTGACATTCATATCTGAACGTGAATCTTTTGCGGCATGTGCTTTATAGAAGAACGACTGATCCAGAACATCATACAGAAGCTCTGCCTTGGCATGTTTGATCTTCTCCATACCTTCTACACCGCCCTGTGTTTCCAGCCAATCCATTGTTAAGCCAAGCATATAAATGCACCAGCACGGCGGTGTGTTGTACATGGAATCCTTATCGATCATTGTTTTATAATTCATCATCAATGGTGTATATGGAAGTTCATGCCCAGCAAGATCCTTTCGGATAATTACCACTGTAACACCAGCTGGCGCCATATTCTTCTGTGCACCTGCATAGATCAGTCCATATTTGCTGATATCAACCACTCTGGAAGTAATATCACTGGACATATCGCATACCAGTGGAACATTTCCTGTATCCGGAATATACTGCCACTCAGTTCCATAGATCGTATTATTCGCACAGTAATAGAAATACGAAGCATCCTGATTCAGCTTCAGCTGGGACTGCTTAGGTATCAAAGTAAATCCCTCTCCACTGCCGTCATATGCTGCAGAAATATCACCGTATTTCTTTGCTTCCTTATATGCAATATTTGAAAAATTACCAGTTACTGCATAATCTGCTTTTCCAGTGCTGGATATAAAGTTCAAAGGTATCATTGAAAACTGGGCAGATCCTCCGCCCTGAAGAAAGAGAACCTCATAGTTATCCGGAACATGCATCAGTTTTATGAACTGTGCTTTTGTATGATTGAAGATTTCCTGAAAAACACTGGATCGATGACTCATCTCCATCACAGACATTCCTGATCCGTGATAATTCATGATTTCTTTCTGTGCTGTCAGAAGAACCTCTTCCGATAGCATGCTTGGTCCTGCCGAGAAGTTGAATACTCTGTCATTTGCCATCTATCCACACGCTTCCTCTCTAAAATATGTCCCTATTCTACACCATGAATGAAACATGTCCTGATCTTTTTTCAGAATAACGGTCAATTTTATTGAAAAACGCTTTCATTTTCTAAGTTTTGATCGATTTTATCCAATTATTTTTCACTTTTTTACTCAAATGAAGGAATTTTCTTCTTTTGCATTAAAAAACATGGCTGAATCATAGCCATGTTTTTATTCAGTGCCCTTGGCCGGACTCGAACCGGCACGGTATCACTACCGGGGGATTTTGAGTCCCCTACGTCTACCAATTCCATCACAAGGGCAGATAAAGTGCTTTTTTATTGTATCTCAGCACTGCATGAATTACAAATGAAAACCGGAGCACCCTCCGGTCTTCATAAGTTACTCATTCATGCAAAATTTCAGTCTTTTTTCTTAGCTTCCACAATAACCTCGTCAGCTACTTCCTGCGGTGCCGTCTGATATCTGTCAAAGTGAATGACATAGCTTCCTCTGCCCTGCGTCATTGCGCGCAGATCATTTGCATATGTCAGCATCTCTGCCATCGGTGCTTCCGCTTCAATTACCTGATCGCCATTTTCATCCGTTGTCATATCAATGATCATACCGCGTCTCTTCGTAAAGTCACCCATCAAGACACCGGTATACTCTTCCGGTGCAGTTACACGGACTTTGCCTATCGGTTCAAGAAGGACCGGTCCTGCCTTAGGCATTGCGGCATTATATGCCAGTCTTGCTGCTTCTTTGAATGCTACTTCCTTGGAATCGACCGGATGATAGGATCCGTCATACAGAGTCGCCTTTACACCTACAACCTTGAAACCTGCCAGCACACCATGATTCATGCACTCACGAAGTCCCTGCTCTGTTGGCGGGAAGTACTGCTTCGGTACAGCACCGCCGAAGACATCTTCCTCGAAGACCATATCCCCATCCGGATCATCACTCGGTTCAAATCTGACCCAGACATCTCCATACTGACCTGCACCGCCATTCTGTTTCTTATAGCGGCCCTGTGCCTCGGCTTTACCCGTAATTGTCTCACGATACTGTACGGTAGGCACCGCTGTCTCAACATCCACTTTATATTTGGATTTCAGCTTAGACAGTATCAGAGAGATATGCTGGTCTCCCAGTCCATATAGAACCTGCTCGTGTGTTTCCTCATTGTTTACCAGACGGATCGTCTTATCTTCCTGCATCATGTTTCTAATAGCCACGGACATTTTATCTTCATCCGCTTTTGTCTTAGGACGTATTGCGTACCCAAGCATTGGTTCAGGATAGATGATATCAGGATAATGGACAACTCTGCTTCTTGTGCAGAGTGTATCGTTTGTTTCGGTATTCTGCAGTTTTACAACTGCACCGATATCACCGGTAAACAATTTGCCTACACCAATCTGGTATTTGCCGTTGATAACATAGATCTGATTCACCTTTTCGGTAATATCCTTCTTAGAGTTGTATACCTGTGAATCACTGTTCAGGACACCTGACATAACTTTCAGATAGGAGATTCTTCCAACAAACGGATCAATCACTGTTTTAAATACAAATACGCTCAATGCTTCCTCCTCATTGGTCTCCATATCAATGAGTTCATTCTTCTGATTCAGTGCCTGCACTCTTCCCTTTTCTGCATAGGAAGGGAAGAATTCAGTGATCAGATCAAGAAGTCTTTCGATACCTGTCTGATTGATTGCAGCACCGCAGTAAACTGGATGGATCTCACCGGAACGGACGCCGATACGCAGTCCCTTGGCAATTTCATGTTCATCGAATCTCTCACCAGTGAAAAACTTTTCCATCAGCTTGTCATCTGTCATAGCAATCGCTTCAGCTATTTCCTGATAGTATTCCTCTACCTTTGTACGGATTGATTCAGGTACTTCCTGCGGTTCATTAGGCTTGTCATAATACCAAGCCTTATTGCGAAGAATATTGACAGAACCGATAACCTTTCTTCCTTCAATGATCGGCAGTTCAAACAGGAATACCGACTTGCCGAACTTTGCACGCAGGTCATCAATAACCTGTGAGAAATCAGCATCTTCATCGTCCAGTTTGTTAATGAAGAAGATGGTCGGCAGCTTCTGCATTGTGACAGCCTTGCGCCATGCTCTTTCAGTACCTGCTTCAACACTATTCTTTGCTGAAACAACAATCAGTGCATTGTCTCCAATTGCTACACCGGTATTCTCTTCACCTTCATAATCCATATAGCCCGGTGTATCAATAAAATTGATCTTTCTGTCTTTCCATTCAAGAGGTGCTAGATGTGCATAAACGGAAGTTCTTCTCTTGCCTTCTTCAGGATCATAGTTCAGTACTGTTGTTCCATCATTGGCAGTCCCAAACCGGTCAATCTGCTTCGCATGGTACAGACAGGCTTCAATCAGTGAACTTTTACCAGCTCCGCTGTGTCCCATGACAGCTACGTTTCTAACTTCATTCGCCAAATAGTCTCTCATTGTTCATGCCTCCTATTTTAGAAGATCCTTCAGATCTTCAAGGCATTCCTTGCGTACATAATGAATTGCCATGCTTTCCTTATAGTCTGCGATACTCTTGTCAGCACCATGGTCAAGAAGGAACTTTACCATATCAGGTATGCCTATGTAAGCTGCTCTCATCAGGGCGGTGCATCCTTTCTGATCAGCTTTATTCACATCAGCTCCATGCTCCAGAAGCAGTGCAATGACGTCCATCTTGTATGCATTGACCGCTTCCATCAATGCAGTGCGTCCCTGTTCATCAACAGCATCTGCTTCAGCATTTTTTGAAAGCAGATATTCGACTGTTTCTGTCTGTCCCAGAAGTGCAGCTCTCATCAGCGCTGTTCTTCCATTGTTATCATGTGCATTTACGTCCGCACCAGCATGCACCAGCATCCGGCAGATCTCTGTGTGTCCTTTCTTGGCAGCACCCATCAATGCCGTCTTGTTATACTTGTCTCTTGCTCCCGTGTCTGCATCGCTGTCGAGCAGGAAACGGACAATATCCGTATACCCGCGTTTAGCACTGCGCATGAGTGCAGTACGCCCATCACCATTTGTGATGTTCACGTCAGCACCCTTTGATACCTGTGCGCATACCTTGGCAAAATCGCCTGCAGCAGCTGCGTCGAAGAACTCCTGATTTGTCTGATCCATTATGGTTACCTCCTATATGGTATATGGTCAAAACAGAAAGGCTATAAAAAAGATGGACATAACATATCCATCCTAAAACCCATATTCATATTCAGACACGGCCCCGCTGTAAGGACCGCGCATATCTTCAATTTTCCTGTCAGCCTGTATCACAAAAACAATTTCATATGAATTCATGATTGTCCACTCCGGTGTAAAGAAGCCGTCTTTCTAACTGACTTCATCATACCGCATTCAAGACGAAGTTCAAGTGTACAGGTGTGAATATTCCGTGAATGATTCAGAATCGCTGATTAAGACTTGAAAACATTTTCAGGCATCATTATCATGCTTTAATATTTCTACTTTCTGATACGGAATTTCGATGCCGTTTTCCCTGAATGACACAAGAAGCTTCTTACGAAGATCAGATGCAGCCGCAAATGATGTACCGTAGCTTGTTGTTACAAGCGGAAATTTCAGTGTAATACCGCTTGCCGCAAATGACTCCACCCGAATCTGAAAGGGATCCATTTTCTTTGCCTTCTGATCTGCAGAACGCGTATCTACTGTATTAGGTGTGGAAAGGAAGGCTTCATAAATCAGTTTCTCTGCCTTTCTTTCATCACTGTCATAACCAATATCAAATGAAATATAGGTTGTGTAGCTGCTGCTTCCAACTGCCTTATCTTCAATGATGGCTGAAGACATAATACTGTTTGGCACAATCAGTCTCGCACCTTCTATAGAATACAGCTCCGTATGCCTGAAAGTAATTTGTCTGACAGTGCCGGCAATATTCTTTTCCGGCAGTACAACAAGGTCTCCAACCTTGAACGGCTGATACATGGCAAGAAAGAATCCTGCTATAAAGTTTCCAAATGTCTCTTGGGCCGCCAAGCCTATTATCACAGTGATAATGGAGGTAGCGCCAAGTACCGCAGTACCCAGTCCCGAAAGCGGCTTGAAGTCGCCGGCAAAGGAAAACACCGCAATAATATATACTGCTGCTCTCAGTATCCTCTTCAGGAACTGAAGAGAAATTCTTTTATCCGGATAATGTGCAGCCGCATTCTTTATGGCTCGGTTAATAAAGACCATGATGATCTTTGCAACACATAAGGCAATACACATTTCAATAATGAAAGCGAGCAGTCCTCCGGTAAACAGGTTGGAGCCAAATGACCAGATATCAGTTTCAATAGTTTCCATATACTGTATCCTTTCTATCTCAGCATATTGCTGTAAGTCTTATATTCCGGCATAAATGTACGAACCACATTATAGAATTCCTTCTGATGATTTGGTACCAGAATATGAGCATATTCATGAAGAAGCACATAGTCCAGACAGACATCAGGGAAATGAATCAAACGTGATGAGATACTGATTGCATTCCTTGCCGGTGTACAGGATCCCCATCTGCTCGTCATATACTTAATCGTGATATGCGGCATAGGATGGCTGTTCCTAACACAGATCTCTCTGTCCCAATCATTTCTTCTCTCCTGTATCAGAAGAGCAAGATATCTGTTCCCTTCTTTATAAAATGTCTTCTCTATGGATTCGGGTGTATCCTCTCTTAAGTAGAAAACAATTGTGTCATTCTCCTCATCAAAGAAAAGAAAATCATGTCCAGCATGTTCAACTCTGACGCGGTAATGCTTTCCTCTCCATACTGCTTCTCTATGGTTTTTCCCGCACAGTACCTCAGTCTTTCTTTTTCTGTTGACTGCCCCCTGCTTACGGATCCATTCCTTCTTTTCATTCACAAAACAAAGAATGTCCTGCTGACTGCAGTAGGATGGGCATGTCACATGCAGAGTTCCGTCATCTCTGACTCTGAGATACATATTTCTATTCCGTTTACGCTCTATCTGTATTTCTCTTTCAATGCCGTCAATTTCTATCTTCATCGCTGCTCCAATGCTTTCCATTATACGATGGCTGCAGATGAAGTACATCTGTTTTACATTTTCGAAACCCACGCATGAATATCTGCAGTATTCGACAGCGGTCTCAGTAAGTGCAATGAAATTGCCACTTGCACAGTAGCAGTAATTACTATACAATTAACTAGCTTGTGGCGGTTGTGGTGAAGTTGGTTAACACACTGGATTGTGGCTCCAGCACTCGTGGGTTCGAGTCCCATCAATCGCCCCTACAGTAAAAAGCATCGGATCTCAGTATCCGGTGCTTTTTTGTAATTTCCTATTTTCCCTGTTTCAGTGGCAATCCAGTCTGACATCGCCGGATATCGTTCTGCATTCAATCTTCGCAGTTCCTTGCCCGACATACCAGGATCCTCTTCCGGACTTTTCCTTGCGATGAGCAGTACGATTGCTGAAATCACCGCTGACGCTCTGAATAGAAGCCTGAAAATTATCATCTGCAGGTCTGCAGTATACATCGCCAGAAACAGACTTCAGATAGATGCTCTCACAATGTGAATGCATCTTCGTTTCAATATCGCCTGACGTAGTGGATACAGATACAGCACTGGCCTTCTGTCCATCCGCATACACATCTCCACTTGTTGAAGAGACCTGAAGGTCTCCCTTACTGTCATTCATAGTGATGTCTCCTGAAATGGAATGGCACTTCAGATCACCTTCAGAATCTTCAATGCAAATATCTCCGCTCTTTGTATTGATGCCAATCTCATTAAATCTGCATTCATCAATACTGACATCTCCGCTGACGGTACTTACAATCGTCTTTTCACCATGAATACCTGAAAAATCCAGATCGCATGAAACAGCCGAACCCGCAAGTTCATCAAGGTTAACATCACGTACCAGCAGGCTGCCTGATGGAAGATCAAAATTAATCTTCGTAATTGAGGATGGAATCTGTACAAACAGCTTTGCACTTCTGCGGAATACATTTCCCATATCTCCTTCAACAAACAGCACTGCATTGCTTTCTTTTACAGAAGCATGGCAGATAACGCTGTTCGAAGAATCCTCAAATGCATATTCAAAGTTCTCTCCGCCACAGATACGCACCTGCAGAGATGCCTTATCAGCACGAAGAATCAGTGTATCTGCGTTCTCGCTTCCAGACAGTGCAGTTTTCTTCATGTCTTCCATTTCACGTGATTCTCTGTCTCTTCCTTCACGTGCTGCGTCCGCAGTCGCTTTAACCGCATCCTTAACAGCAGTTGTAATGAAGTCTCCAAGTCCGTTCAGCGTGTTTGAAAGGGTTTCCTCCCAATCACTGTCCTTGTACGCTTCATGAGAAGACGTATGCATGTCCTTCTTCTCAGCCATATCATCAATGCTCTTCATAACATCATCAATACTGCCAAGTTCTGCAATAATCTCCGCATCGCTCTGCCCAGCAGCTGCGCCATCTTCAAAATGTTCTTCAAATGAATCGACAATATCATTTCTGAATGACTGCGGATAATCCTGCAGTCTTTTCTTCAGTTCCTCAATGTATTCCTTCTCTGTCATATTTCTATCAGCCTTTCTGCTTTCTTAACAAATTCATTCCATTCCGATTTCTGTTTTATAAAATGCTCTCTGCCGCTGTCCGTTAAGTGATAATACTTTCTTGCCGGACCCCCGCTTGATTCCACAAGGTACGTTGTCAGATACTTGTCATCCTTCAATCTTTTCAGGATCAGATACAGCGTACCGGCCGTAATTGACAGTTCCTTGGATATTGCCTCTGTCAGCTCATATCCATACTTGTCCTTTGTCTGAAGCTGTGCAAGAACACACAGATCCAGTACTCCCTTTTTGTATTGCGCGTCCATTCTCTTCTCCTTTCAGCATCTATAATATACAGCATTGTATAATGCTTTGCAATATAGTTTGCATAAAATTATTATGCATATGAAAAAGGCGATCTTTACGGGTGCGCTATAATAGACACAATAAGGAGACTCTGTATGACTGATATCAAAGACCTAACTGATTACTGCTTATCCTGCCCCAATCCTCTATGCCAAAAAGGCTGCCCTGTAGGCAATCACATTCGTGATTTCATTGCATTTCTCAAGAACAATGATCTTGAAAAGGCAGGTGACACTCTCTATGCTGTCAATCCTTATCCGGAATTGACCAGCAGGCTCTGTGACTGTGCAAGACAGTGCCAGGGGCATTGCGTTAGGGGCATCAAATCAAATCCAGTACAGATACAAAGCATTGAAAGATATATCTCTGACAATCAAAAAAGGATTACTGTTCCTGGCACTTCCAATCACCATACTGTTGCTATGATAGGTGCCGGTCCTGCTAATCTTGCAGCAGCAAGATATCTGCTGATCAAAGGCTGCACTGTCACAATCTATGACAGACTTGAAAGTGCGGGCGGTGCCATACTGTCCGGTATTCCTTCCTATCGTTTTGATAAGCAGTATCTGGCAGACATTCAGAGGGAACTGACTGACGCAGGCGCTGTATTTCATTTCTCGACCGAAGTCGGAAAGGACATCTCCTTTGATGAGATCCTGCAAAGCTATGACCGTGTCCTTATCTCATGCGGTGCGCAGATCGAAGGAAAGAATGGGCTGGATGGAGATGGATGTGAAGCTGGTCTTTCTCTTCTGTATCAGCTGAACATTCTGAACAAGCAGAACGAATACAAAGAAAAATATCACAGTGCCCTTGTATGGGGCGGTGGAAATGTTGCCATGGACTGTGCAAGAAGCCTGAAGAGAATCCTGAATGATGTCACAGTTATATACCGGCGCAGTGAAAAGGAAATGCCGGCTGCTGCAGATGAGATAGAAGCAGCTAAACAGGAAGGCGTACACTTTGCCTTCCTTGAGAATATCAAGGAGCTGCATCATGACGCCGAAGGAAAGGTAACAGGTGCTCACTGCATTAAGATGCATCTGGGAGAGCCTGACGCAAGCGGCAGAGCACGTCCGATTGAAACAGAAGGCAGTGACTATGACATTCCCTGCGAACTGGTAGTGCCTGCCATTGGACAGAAGGTAAGCTTTACTGCCTTCGACAATATCGAAAAAACAGATACACATCTTTCTTCTGCAAAGCATGTATACATCAGCGGTGATGCATATCTCAATCCCTCTACAGTAGCAGCTGCCATAAAGGATGGCTGTGATGCAGCAGCAGAGATTGATGCTTCATTTCATTAACAGACATACATGGGCATTCTTAACAGAATGTCTTTTATGATGCAGGCATACTATTCTTCATATTGACCAGATACTGCGTTATCACATCCTCATTTTTTCGAGAAGCTTCAAGCTGTGTGTCATATGCCCTGCTCGAAGCAAACAGACGTATCTCTCCAACTGATTCTGCTAAAGCCAGCAGATCCACATCTTCTGCGCTCACGGCAATCTCCGCAAGATATGGAACGCCCGAACTGTCTTCATTATTAATTGATAGACCCTGATGATCCTTCAGCCCTATGACTCTTGCATTCTCTATCAGACAGCCAGTCAATGGAGAATTATCTCTTCTTTCTAACGATACATGTACATCAATTCTTTCTCCTTCTGCAATACTGCCGCCCTGTGCAATATCTGTCTGCACTGCATAGGATACCTGTCCCTCCTTCAGCAGTGCAGCAGGATGATCCGGCATATCCTGTTCTCTGACAAGCATACCCTCATAGAACACTGAGCCAGCCGGTATCTTGCCCTGAATGTCTGTGTACTTTCCTATGATGTCTTCCTTTCTGATATAGATATGCGCGGGAAGATATGCACGCGACACTGTCACTTCAATCAGATGCTTTTCCCTGATTTCTGTACGCGGTGCAATATCCTCTGACGCTATATAGGTACTGACAAGATCCAGTTTTCTTTCCACTGTATTTTGAAAAAGAATAACATTTCCAAGCAAAATACCGCCTGCCGCAATCATACAGAACAGTACTTTCAGAACCACTTTCTTTCCATTCAGCATAAAACCTCCCCTTTACTATTACGCAGAGAGGAGGTTTTTCTTCTAATATTCTGCAGAAGCAATACAGTTAGGTACTTCGATCATATACAGCAGTGAGTCAAGGTTCAAGAAACGAGTACTGTTTCCCACCCTTAGCTCAATACCTGCCATACCGCCCTTCCGAATGAATGTGATATCACCTGCGCAGACCTGATGATTAACTGCATATACCAGAACATGTCTTCCGCACATTTCCTGTACCTCCTGAACTGTCATGATTATCACCTCTTTCTGCTTTATATATACCCGTATTCTGTGAAATCCCTTCAATTATTACTTGAACAATGCATGAAAAAACAGGAGGATTTCTCCTTCTGTTCATTGTACTTATTCAGCAGGTTCGTCAGCTGGTGCTTCCTTATGCTCATCCAGATACTTCTGGATCTCCGCACGGGCAGCAGGCTTGGACGGCTTGCACTGTTCGATCTTGCATTCACCGCTTACCAGCTTTGTGGCCATTCCTGAACATCCAGGATTGCCGCAGCCGCCGCAGTTATATCCCGGCAGCATAGCCAGTACATCAGCTACGCGCGTATCTTCCTTGACATAGAATTTCTTGGAAGCAAAGCCCAGAATTGCTCCGAGCAGTGCTCCTAGAACTAACATCAGGATCAAGGCATTAAATATTCCCATTGTCTTCCTTCCTTTCAAATGTTCCTCTCATCGTGCAGTCACCGATACCGCATGACTTGCAGTCTGGAGTTAAATTTTCACAGCCCTCTGGCACAGGCGTCTTTTTATTAGCTCTGATCAGGACGATGTTCAGAAGAAGCAGTCCCCCAGCAAGAGCTATAATCACGAGTACCTTAACAATCATTGATTATACAAGACCTGCAAGGGAAGAGAATGCAATTGCCATAATACCTGCAACAACAAATGCAATTGGGTTGCCCTTGAAAGGCTTTGGAATATCGCAGCCATTCAGACGTTCACGAATTGTTGCAAAGATCACCAGCATCAGCATAAATCCTGCAGGTGTAGCAATCGAATTGACCATTGTCTGAATCAGTGTATAGCCCTGTGTGATGTTATCCTGTGCAACGTACAGAACGGTGCAGTTAGTTGTGATCAGAGGCAGGTAAATACCTAGAGACTTATACAGAGACGGTGAATACTTCTTAACGAAGAGTTCAACGAACTGTACAAATGCCGCAATCAGAAGAATGAATGTAATCAGCTCCATATATGCCAGATCCAGCGGAACCAGAACATAGTAATACAGAAGCCATGAGAGTACGGAAGCTCCAAAGATAACGAAGATTACCGCAAGACCCATACCAATGGCTGATTCCAGCTTTGTGGAAACACCCATGAATGGACACATACCAAGGAACTTGGTTAAGACAATGTTGTTGATCAGCATTGCACTGATGAATAACGCAAATAAATTCATAATTACTTAACCTCCTTAGTCTGCTTTGATGCTACAGAATTCTTATACACAGCTACAAGGGAAGCCAGTACAGCAAACGTGAAGAACGCGCCGGTCTCTCCGGAAAGCAGAGGAATTTCAAATCCCTTTGGAAGAATCTGTATTGAGAAGATAACTGTGTTATTGAACGGATTGGACAGAGACAGGATACCTGTTCCAAGAATCTGTCTGATCAGTGACATGCATACTAGTGACAGCGTATAGGCAAGACCCATCTGCAGGCCATCCATAGCGGACTCCTTGACATTATGAGTGCATGCGAATGCTTCAGCACGTCCAAGAATAATACAGTTAACAACGATCAGAGACAGGAATGCACCTAATGCTGTATAAAGCTGTGCAGTATATGCATGCATGAACATTTCTAGAATCGTAACAAGTGTAGCAATAATGACAATATAAACTGGAATATGGATATCATCCGGTGTGATCTTGGCAACCAATGAAATAATGACATTGGAAAGCACCAGAACAACAATGACACCAATTCCCATACCAAGAGCACTGTTCAGCGATGTAGAAATAGCCAGCGTAGAGCAGATGCCCAGATACAGACTGAATACCGGGTTTTCGGTAATCAGTTTAGAGAAGAAACTTGGTTTCTTTACTTTATTTTCGCTCATGTCCGAACCCCCTTAATTGCTTCCTTCAATTGACTTGAATACTTTTTCTGCAGCACTGACTGCATCTCTGACGGCACTGGTTGTAATCGTTGCGCCTGAGATCAAAGGCATATCATCATCTGCTGTAAGCTTCATAACAGAAGCTGTGTAATCCTTTTCGAAAGCGAGTGCTCCCTTTCCAGCTGTTTCACTCTGTTCCAAAGCCTTGTAGCCGGAAACGGATCCATCCTTATCAAAACCAATCATGAATGTAAATCCGCCTGAATCATAGCCCGTGTTATGCAGGGTAAAGATATATCCCTTGTCTCCTGCCTGGTAGATACCGTCAATCAGACCGGAATCATCTTCCTTGATGTATTTGTCTGTTACATCTGTAAAATCATCCACATCAGGATATATTTCAGCAAGGTTGCTCTTGATGGTAGCAATGTTATTCTCAGCAATGACTGGCGCAGTCAGCTGATTGACTGCTGCCAGGCATACACCTGCCAAAGCACACACAACACCCAGGAGGACTGTTTTATATATACTTGAATTCTTCTTCATCTTCATTCCTCCTTATTGAATTTCTGATGGATTATTCGGTATAGCTGCAGCTGTCTCAGCTGTTTCTGCAGCAGCAGCTGTAGAATTATCCGTTCCGTCAGAAAGTGTAAATCCGCCTACCAGTACAGCAGTTAATACTGCTACACAGGCAATAATTGCAATTCTCTTGGCAAACTTTCCGGCATCCTTTATCTGGTTGCCGTCAAATGCCTTATCAATGGCCGGTGTCAGCATGTTCATCAGAAGAATCGAGAACAGTACTCCATCAGGAATGCTGGCCTTCCATCTGATAACAAGTGTCAGACATGCTGCACAGATGGCGAATAGGAATTTGCCAGGAATTGTAACTGGTGTTGTCACTGGATCTGTAATCATGAACACTGCTCCAAACAGAACACCGCCGCCGATTACATTCAGTACTGCAAATTCAATGCCTGAGCCATGCATCAGTCCAACGATCAGAGATACAACGAAAATCGTCACTGTATATGTAACTGTCAGTCTCCAGTCAATGACATGTCTTGCAATCAGGAAGATGCCTGCACAGATCAGAACCAGTGCACAGGATCCGCCGATAACGGATGCATAGTTGCCCATGAACATATTCCACAGTCCGCCGAATCCTGCCGCAACATCGGACAGTGCACTTGCAGATGAACCCCAGCCAGCGGAGCTTACCGCTGTCATAGGTGTTGCACCTGACAGTACTGTTTCAGTTACAGAAGAAGCAGAAGATGTACCGAATGTGTTCATGATAATTGCTGCTCCGAAGGCTGCCGGATTGAAGATGTTCATTCCGAAGCCGCCGAATACGCACTTACCGAAGACAATTGCGACAATCGTAGCAATGATAACAGCATAGTAGCTGACATCAATCTTTGTAATCAATACAAGAATCAGTGCAGTAACCCAGCCATATGAATGAAGAACATCATGCTTGATATCCTTTGACTTCATGATCTTGAAGAATACCGCCTCTGTACCAACTGCTGCGATAACAGCGAATAATGCCATCAGGAATACTCTCAGTGCATATGCAGCACCGTAGCTTTCACCATACCAGATGATCGAAAACAGAAGGACGGCGCATAAAGCAAACGTCAAATCTCTCATGATATCAGTCGTAGACTGGGTCTTGCGATAGTTTGGTGAAGGTCTGAATGTGAATTTCATATTACTTTTTTCCTCCCTTCGCCTGCATCTGTTTTGTACGAAGGAACTGCTTTCCTCTTCTTACATTCTCTGTAACGTCGATCTTGGACGGGCAGATATATGTGCATAGACCGCATTCGATACAGTCCATTACGTTCAGTTTCTTCAGTGCTTCCTCATCTCTTACCTTGGAAGCCGCTGCAATTCTGACAGGCTCAAGTCCTGCCGGGCATGTCTCCGTGCATCTTCCGCAGCGCAGGCACTGTGACTCATCCTTAACATAGTTCTTAAGAACAGTCAGACCATTGTTCTGAGGAGCAATGACAAACTGATCATTTGGAATTGTCTTGCCCATCATAGGTCCGCCGGAAATCAGCAGAATATCATCTACGCCGTCAGCATATCCGCCGCAAGCCTCAATGATCTCACATGCCTTTGTACCTACTGGCACATAAACATCCTGCGGATTCTTGACAGCATCACCGGATACGGTCAGATACTTATGGGTAACAGGCATTCCGTTATCAATAGCATTTCCTAAAGCAATTGCTGTAGAAGCATCGTTCAGAATCATACCAGCTTCAATAGGAAGCTTGTCATATCTCTTTCCAGAGAGCTGATATACCAGCGTACGCTCCCAGCCCATTGGATACAGATCCGGTACAGTGCGTACTTCAATCGGTGTTCCTTCGAAAGTCTTCTTCAAAGCAGCAATCTGGTCCAGCTTGTCTTCCTTGATAGCTACACAGCCCGCCTTAGCCTTGGAAAGCTTAAACAGTGCCAGTGTGCCTGTTTTCAGGAGATCCAGATTTTCCTCAATGTTTTTGTAATCAGCTGTCAGATATGGTTCACACTCAACAGCATTGACCGCGAAGAGATCGACATTCTCCGGTTTCATGTATTTCACATAAGTCGGGAATCCAGCACCTCCGAGTCCCAGCATGCCTGCATTTTTTACGAAAGCAAGCAGATCCTCCCAAGATGACTTTTCATAATCAAACTCCGGGAAAGCTCTTTCGGCCGTGTTTTGATGGTCATTCTGAATCTTCAGATGATCGGCCTGGGTCATTCCCGAGGTCATAAACTTCTCTACAGCGGTAACCTTACCGGATACCGGTGAGAAGATCGGCAGATAGAAATGGTCGTTTCTTTCTGCGATTTTAGTTCCGACTTTCACTTCATCTCCAACCTTGACTAACGGTGTGCATGGCGCATTGCCGTTGATCAGCGGTACCCAGACAAATTCAGGATCGATCGTTTTCAGCACATCTTTGTGCATGGTCAGATCCTTATGTCCATTAAGATGACAGTGCATCGGTCCATTTAATATTGACATATGGTCCTCTCCTCCAAATCAGCATCGATTATAACATTTTTTGCACATATTGTTTATGATTTTCAGCGACAGAATCGATCGTATGTAAACCTTTGAAAAAACAGCTGTTTTATTGAACATTTGAGCATTGCTCGAAGTGTTTGGAGGATAGAGGAAACGATGATATAATGCGTCCCGATGAAAGCAAATACATTAATATCCTGCATACTGGCAGGAACGCTGCTGCTCAGCGGATGTGCTTCAGGCAATTCCTCTGCCTCCTCATCCGACGATACAGTCTACGCCAATACATCCATGGAAGACATATTTGATACTGTGTACTCTTATCAGGAATATACATCGGATAATACGGCAGCCAAGAAACACTTCAAGGAGAGCGAATCTCTTCTGCAGAACTATAACGATCTTTTTGATATCTACAATACCTACGACGGCATGAACAACCTGAAGACGATCAACGATAATGCCGGCATTCAGCCAGTTGAAGTAGATCCCTCTATTATTAAGATGCTGAAGCTGGCCAAAGATTTCTATGACTATTCCAATGGTGAGTTCGATATCACCATGGGGGCACTGCTGAAGGTATGGCACACATACCGTGAAGAAGGCATCAAGCTGAATGAAGAGGGCAAGCAGGGAAATCTGCCTACTGATGAGGAACTGAATAAAGCTGCTTCACACAGAGGCTGGGAGAATGTTGTTATAGATGAGGAAAAGAATACAGTATACATTGCCGATCCGGAGGAATCTCTCGATGTCGGCGGTGTTGCCAAAGGATACGCTGCCGAGCTCACCGCTTCCACGCTTGAGGATGACGGTATGACTTCAGGTTTCCTGAATGTCGGCAGAAATATCCGTCTTGTCGGCACCAAGCCTGGTGATACACCATGGTCAATCGGGATTGCAGATCCTTCCGGAAAATCTTCCAGCGGTCTGCTGTCCATTGCGTCCGCATCACCAGTATCCGTTGTTACCTCGGGCGATTACGAACGCTATTACACAGCATCAGACGGCAAAAAGTACCCGCATATCATTGATCCGCAGACGCTCTATCCTGCTGATGACTATCACAGTGTCACCATCATCACCAAGGATTCAGGCGCTGCCGACTGTCTGAGTACTGCGCTGTTTACTCTTTCTATTGAAGAGGGAAAAACACTGCTGAAGACATATACAGAAAAAACAGGCAATGATGCAGAAGCTGTCTGGGTTATGGATCCTGACAAGACACAGGATGAAGAAGGCAAAACTGTAGGAAGCTACTATGCTGTTTATACAGACGGTCTTGAAGGAGAAATTACATGGGCATCCTGATCGACGTTATTATTGATACCATCTCTGACGTACTGAAGATCATTCCATTCCTGTTCCTGATCTATCTGTTCCTTGAATTCATGGAACACGAAGTCGGACATAAAATGGAACATGTTCTGGAAAAACACAGAAGACTGAACCCGCTTTTAGGAACACTGTTCGGAATGCTGCCAACATGCGGTTTCCCAAGTGCTGCATCTTCCCTGTATGCTTCCGGCGTTATTTCAACCGGTACACTGATTGCTGTATATCTAGCATCCAGTGATGAAATGCTCTCGATCATGCTCTCTGCGCAGACACCAATGTCTAAAGTTCTTCCAATTCTTGCCGTAAAACTGATCGTTGGTCTGATTGCAGGCTATACAATCACTGCTGGTTCACAGAATAGGAATATTGACGTTGATTCTCTGTGCAGGAGAGAACACGATGACCACAGCCATGGCATCTTCGCCAGTGCCCTGCTTCATACTGCAAAAATCACTGTATGGCTTGTACTTATTACATTTATATTCAACTTTGCTGTACAGCTGATCGGCGTTAATACACTGACTTCATTTATAGCATCTCACCCAAATCAGTCTGTCCTTGCAAGCACTCTGGTAGGTATGATTCCAAGCTGTGCCTCTTCGGTACTCCTCAGTACGATGTATCTAGACAGCGTTATTCCATTCGCTTCAGTCTGTGCCGGTCTGTTAGTCAATGCAGGTACAGGCATGCTGGTACTCTGGAGAGTCAATCCAGACTGGAAAGACAACCTGAGGATCTTTGCACTGACATGGCTGTGTGGATTTATAGCAGGTATGTTTCTGCAGTTTATTGGTCTTAGCTTCTAAAAACTCCCTCATCTGACTGAAGTGAAGGAGTTTTTTTATGAGATCATTGTTCCGTCTATTGGAAGGCTCTTCAGGAATATCATTTCAAACGGGAAGGAAACAGCAGCGGATATGATCTCTGCAACCGCCTGTGACATTTCTATGCCCGACAGGCCAAAAAGCGCATTCAGTATCAGAACGCAGGGGATCAGTGAAATACCGGAACGGATCGCTGCCAGAAAAGTTGCTGTCTTTGCCTTTCCAATGGACTGAAACAGCATATTTCCATACATGGACACCGGCATCAGGACAAGCGACACACATTGATAGTGCAGAGCGGCAGTACCGATACTGATAACTTCCGTGTCCTTTCGAAAAAAAGATACAATCGGTGAAGCAAAGAAGAAGGAACCGATGGCCAGTATGACCATCATAGCTGTACCGACCTTCAATGCAAACAGGAATCCTTCACGTACTCTGGAATACTTTTTGGCTCCGAAGTTGAAAGCTGATACAGGCTGGAATCCCTGTCCAAGGCCAACCGCAATGCAGAATAGGAAATTGACGATTCTTGTAACAATGGAAATAGCTGCAACTGCCGCATCTCCATACAGAGCTGCATTGTTATTGAGCACCATTGTTCCAACACTGCTGAGTCCCTGCCTGACAAGTGACGGAAAACCTGTTGCAATAATATTTTTTAATACGGTAAAGGAATGTGTAATATATCGCAGGCTAAAGGAGGATTCTGTCTTTCCTCTCAGGAACGGGATCAGAAGAATGACCATGGAAATATACTGTGAGATTGTTGTACTGAGGCCTGCGCCTGCAATGCCCATGTGAAATACCAGTACAAACAATGCATCACCTGCAATATTGAGCAGGCCGCCTGCTGTCAGTCCAACCATTGCATAGACTGCCTTTCCTTCATAGCGCATGATATTATTCATAACACAGGAAGATGTCATTGCAGGACCGGCTATCAGAATAAAGAATGCATATGTACTTGCATAGGGAAGAATGGTATCTGTGCTTCCCATTAAGCGCATCAGAGGAGACATGAACAGAAGTCCAAGAGCCATGATAATAATGCCTGACAGTATCGAAAGATAAAAGGAAGTGCTGGCATACTCACGGGCACTTTCCACATTCTTATGACCTAACTGTCTGGCAATATTGGAGCCTGCGCCATGTCCGAACATAAAACCGAAAGCCTGCAGGATAGCCATCAGTGAAAATACAATACCTGTAGCTCCGGAGGCACTTGTACCAATGGTTCCTACAAAATACGTATCCGCCATATTGTAGATACTTGTTACTAACATTGAAACAACGGTTGGTATACCTAAAGAAAGGAGAGTGTAAATTAAACTGTGTAAGTTAGTTAAATGCGTACGATTTAGCTAATGAACACAGTTTTATTATGTCTCATGCTATCCTAAAGGAGGAAAAGGAAAATGAACGACATGAGTAAGAGAAATCACAATACTGCCGCTGAAGAAATAGCTGCTCGAATCATCAACGAATATGATTGCACATCTGTAGCGGATATGCAGAATGCACTCAAAGATATTTTTGGACCATTGTTTGAAGGACTGCTCAAAGGCGAGATGAATAATCATCTCGGATATAAATCAAATTCTAAAGAGCCCAAAGAGATCACTAACAGAAGAAATGGATCTACCCGAAAGACACTGAAGACATCTATGGGAGATGTAGAAATCAGAGCACCGAGAGATAGGGACGGATCTTTTGAACCGGTAATTATTCCCAAAAGAACTACTGATGTTTCTGAAATCGAAGGAAAGGTCTTAGCTATGTATGCCAGAGGGATGTCACAAAGAGACATCTCATCAACGATTGAAGATATTTATGGCTTTAAAGTATCTCACGAGATGATTTCTAACATCACTGATGTAATTCTCCCTGATGTGGAGGAATGGCGATCAAGACCATTAAAGAAATGTTATCCGTTCATTTTTGTTGATTGTATGTATGTGTCTGTTCGCAGTGAATATGAAGCTAAAGAGGAAGCTGTTTATACAATCCTCGGCTATGATTTACAGGGCGAAAAAGAAATACTTGGGCTTTGGATGGATTCCAGTGAATCCAAGAATTATTGGATGCAGATATTCGATGAAATTAAATCGAGAGGTGTTGAGGATATCTTCTTCATTTCGATGGACGGTGTTTCGGGATTGGAGGATGGAGCGAAAGCCATCTTTCCTGGAGTTGTAGTTCAAAGATGTATTGTCCATCTCATACGCAATTCAATCAAATATGTTCCTTCGAAAGATTATAAGAAGTTCACTGCCGATCTTAAGAGAGTATACGGGGCTTCCAGTTTGAAAAATGCAAAGGCAGCTTTTGAATCATTTAACGATAACTGGAAACAGTATCCAGGTGCTGTAGATGTTTGGAAACGCAATTTCATCCATGTCGAGCAGCTGTTTGATTACGGTTCAGCGGTCAGGAAGGTCATGTATACGACTAATGCGATCGAATCAGTTAATTCGTCCTTTAGGAAAGTGACAAAAAAAGGTTCATTTCCAAATCATGATTCAGTCTTTAAATTGCTTTATCTCAGAATTAAAGAGCTGGATAGAAAATGGGATGGAGGCAGGCATCAGAACTGGTCAATGGTTCTCAATCAGCTGCTGATCAACGATAGTTTCACTGAACGGATCAATCATTACTTAAATTACTAATCAAAAGAGAGTATTCACGATATTATTTTAATAATGGCGTGATTACTCTCTTCATTCTCACAGGTATATCGATTAATGAGACTGACTATTTTTGATGTGTGAATTGAAACTTACACAGTTTACTTGACAATGTCAAAGAAAGAATCAGTTTTCCAACTGGTGTCTCAGTCATTTTTCTATACTGTATATCCTGTGCATTTTCTGGCATATGGATGATTATACCCCCTTCGATACTTTATCGGTGTATCTAAAAGGCACGGAAGTTTCCGTGCCCTTCTTTCAGCCTTTTATGGTCTTCGGCTGTACAAACGGTGCAACATCTTTTACTGCATCCAGTGCAGTAATATGAGCCTCATTATGATCGAGGTCTACAAGAATATATCTATCATTCCCATTTCCTTCATATAGCTGAGCTGTCTCAGTCCGTGTCTGCTTTCCATTCTTTCTACAAGATCATGATGATCTTTTTCCTTCATGGCATATATCATATCCACAGATGCCTGATCTGCTGCCAGAATATCAAGTGAAGAAAGAATGCCGACATTCGGTGTAACTACAGGCTGTGCTGCCACTCCTTCACAGTCACAGGATACGGACATATTCCTCATTACATTGATATATGCCATGTGGTTCCTGAAGTGATCGATTGTTCCCCTTGTGGATTCGGTGATTCTCTCCATGAACTCTTCTTTGGAAATATCTCACATATCAGGCTGATCCGGAGTTGTATGAATTTCCTTCTTACCCATACGTCCATCCGCACAGTCAATGCCCAGATTCTTATTAGATCCGCCAAAGCCACCCTGCGTGTGTCCCTTAAAGTGTGTCAATGCAAGCATTGAATCATAGTTCAGTTCATGACTGCCGACATGGATTTCCTTCAGCCATCTGCCGCCTTTTACAGGGAGTGTGACGACTCCATCTTCATCCATGATATCAACCGGGCAGAATGTCCATCCATTGACTTTCAGTGTGCCACGATGCAGGTCGGTTGTATAGCGGTCACCTTCATAATACGTATTGGTTTCAACGATAGTTCCTTCCGGAATATCATTGTCCATTAACTGACGAACCCATGGACGCGGAATCCCATGGACGCGGAATGATATTCGGTCCATGCTTCTCACCGGTATGGAGTTTTACAGCGATTCTGCCTGTCAGTACATGTGATATCTTCTTATATACCTTTTCCAGCCCATCTGCGGAAAGATCCCTTGTGAAGTATACAATCGACGTCTCACTGCCAGTTCTTTCATCATAGGGAATATATCTGTCTCCGTTCTTTCCAGGCACTTTTTCCTGTTCACTCATAATGAACCCTCCTCTTTTCTATTGAGAATCTCCTGCTGATACTTTCTTGAAAGCGACAGTATCTCTTTATACATCTTTATAAAATAGGGGCGAATATCACTGCTCTGTATACGTGCAGCATTCTTCTCCGTGATTGTGTCTTCCCTGCCCTGATTCAGTATGGAAAGATGATTCTCCTGCTTGTACTGGATCACATCCTCCACTGTCCTGAAACGCTTCTCGAACAGTTCCGCAATCTGTGCATCTATGCGATCTATTTCATCACGATCTCTATCCAGCTGTGTCATAGTAAAAATCAGCTCCTTATATCCTTATTATATGCGCATTGAATTTATCACGCATGCCATGTGCATTTATGTTAGAATTCCTGTTAATTCAAGGAGGTAATACACGATGGCTAAAAACTTTGTATTTATCTCACCGACGTTTCCAAAGACCTACTATCAGTTCCCCAAGGCCTGGAAAAAGCTGGGAGGAACCTCACTGTGCATTGGAGAAGACAGCTGGCAGTCTCTGCCGCAGGAAATGAAGGACGCCTGCAGCGAATACTATCAAGTACGCTCCATGAAAGATTATGATCAAATGTACCGTGCGGTTGCCTGGTTTGCGCATAAGCATGGAAAGATAGACTGGCTGGAATCCAATAATGAATTCTGGCTGGAACAGGATGCCAGACTCAGAACAGATTTCAATATCACTACTGGAGACAAAACAGAATCTGTGATGCGGTATAAGACAAAGTCCAATATGAAAGCCTTCTATGAAAAGGCGGGTGTTCCAGTAGCAAGGTATCATCTTGTTACCGAAGAAGATGCTGGAAAGAAGTTCGTAGAGGAAGTTGGATATCCAGTCATTGTAAAGCCAAATGACGGTGTCGGTGCCAATGCGACATGGAAGATTTCAAACGAAGCAGAACTGGATAAATTCTATAAGGGAAAACCAGATGTGGAATACATCATGGAGGAATTCGTTCCAGGAGAGATTGTTTCCTTTGACGGCATCACTGATCAGGGCAACAGGATCATCTTCAAGACATCCCATTGTTTCCCTGATCCTATTATGAATATCGTCAATTCCAAGGGTGAATGCTGGTACTACAGTGAAAGAGAAATACCTGAGGATCTGGAAAAAATGGGTACCGCTGTCATCCATGCCTTCAATATCAAGGGAAGATTCTTTCACACCGAATATTTCCGTCTTTATGAAGACAAAGAAGGTCTTGGTCATAAAAATGATCTTGTCGGACTGGAAGTCAACATGCGTCCGCCGGGAGGCTATACGCCAGACATGATGAATTATGCCAACGACATTGATGTATACGAGATATACGCTGCCATGGCCATGGATAATAAAAACATATGCAAAACGGACCGTCAGTTCCACTGTGTCTATGTTGGCAAGCGAGATCAGTATGTCTATGCAAACAATCAGGCATCTATCTTCACTCAGTATGGCAGTCATATTATGATGCATGGCTTTATGCCTGTACTGCTCTCTTCCGCCATGGGGAATGAGTATTACATTGCACGCTTTAAGACAAAACAGGAAGTATTGGACTTTGTTAACTTTGTTTATGAGAAACCTAAGGAAGCAGAAGTGTCCGGAGAACCGGTAAAGGGAGTGAAGGATGAAGATTAAGTACTGCAGGGAATACTCAGCTTGTCTAGGAAGAGATATGGAGTACAAGGTGTACGGACACGCAGGAAAGCCTGTTCTTGTGTTTCCATCTCAGGATGGGCGTTTCTATGACTATGAAGACAATGGCATGATACAGGCTGCAGAAGATTACATTGACAGTGGAAGAATCCAGATGTTCTGCTGTGATTCCAATGATAAAAATTCATGGTCTTCTGAATCATGGGACAGCCGCAAAAGAATCGAGCAGCAGGAAGCTTATTATCATTACATCTGTGATGAACTGGTACCGCAGATATTTAAAATCAGTGAAACAGCCAACGGCGGCTATCACTTTGAAGGAATACTGACGACTGGCTGTTCCATGGGCGGAACACATGCATTAAACTTTCTTCTGAGAAGACCGGATCTGTTCTCCGGCTGTATTGCCCTTTCAGGAGCCTATGATGCATCCTTGTTCTTCCATGGCTATTCGGATGATCTTGTCTATGCCAATTCCCCAGTGGATTATATTCAGGGAATGCCGTATGACCATCCATATGTTAATCTATACCGTCATAGAGATATCATTCTCTGCTGCGGAAGAGGAAACTGGGAACATCCAATGCAGGAGGATGCACAGAGAATGAGAGAACTGTTTGCATTCAAGAACATTCCTGCATGGGTGGACTTCTGGGGAAATGATGTCGCGCATGACTGGGTATGGTGGAGAAAACAGCTTCCATACTACCTGAATTATGTATGCTGAATCATGAAGGAATGGTTAGCCATTCCTTTTTTTTGAATTCTTTGGTAGAATAGCACATGTGCTTCGGGAGATTGGTGGAATTGGCAGACACGTCAGTCTTAGGAACTGATGCTTCACGGCATATGGGTTCGAGTCCCATATCTCCCACTCAAACCGGCGGTCATATACATGGCCGCTTTTTTGTATTCATCATTCTGCTTTTCCATATCATTTTTTATAAACACTCCTATAATGTGCTTAGAGAACAGCTGATTAAAGATAAGGAGGATCATAATATGAACAGCACACAGCTGGAACGCATGAAGAATGGAAAAGGATTTATAGCAGCACTTGATCAGAGCGGAGGCAGTACACCGAAAGCATTGAGGAACTATGGGCTGGATGAAACAAATTACCATAATGATGAGGAAATGTTTGATCTGGTACATGCAATGCGTACACGTATTATTACATGCCCTTCCTTTACAAGTGAGCACATCCTTGCGGCAATTCTGTTTGAAAACACAATGAAGAGAAAGATAGATAATAAGTACACTGCCGACTATCTTTGGGAGGAAAAGGGGATTCTGCCAATTCTGAAAGTAGATAAAGGACTGGCACCTGAAGAAAACGGTGTACAGCTGATGAAACCAATTCCAGGACTGAAGGAAACACTGGAAGATGCTGGGAAATATCATATCTTCGGCACCAAGATGCGCAGTGTTATCAAGGAAGCCAATCCAAAAGGAATTAAAATGATCGTCTCTCAGCAGTTTGAATTCGGTATGCAGATCTGTGCAGAAGGACTGATTCCAATTCTGGAACCGGAAGTAGATATTCACTGTGAAAAGAAGGAAGAGGCAGAAGAATGCCTGAAGAAAGAAATCTTCCGTCATCTGAAGGATCTTCCGCAGAATACAGAACTGATGTTCAAACTCACAATTCCTTCTAAAGATGGGTTCTATACAGATCTGATGAAGGACAGTCATGTTGTCAGAGTTGTTGCATTAAGCGGCGGCTACTCTCGCAGTGAAGCAGATGAAAAACTGGCAAGGAATCCAGGATTGATTGCCAGCTTCTCCAGAGCACTTTTGGAAGGTCTGACTGCGCAGCAGTCGGATCAGGAATTTGCAGATACCATGAAGGAATCAATTCAGGAGATCTACGACGCTTCCATTGCATAATTCATGTCACTTAAAAAACTGTGTGCTTATATGCTCACAGTTTTTATATAATTCAGTCCAGATTTTCTCCGTTAGATCTGCAGCACTTCTGGTACCAATAGAACGAGTCTTTTCTGCTTCTCGAGAAATCACCTGTTCCATCGTCATTTCTATCTACATAGATGAAACCATATCTCTTGTACATTTCTCCTGTACCTGCAGATACCAGATCAATAGGTCCCCATGTTGTATAGCCGATCAGATTGACATTGTCTTCTTCAACAGCCTTCTTCATCTGCTTGACATGGTCTCTCAGATAATTGATACGGTAGTCATCATGAACAGAGCCATCCGCTTCCTTCTTATCAATCATGCCAAGACCATTCTCTACAACCATCAGTGGAAGGCCAGGATATCTGTCTGAAAGATCATTCAGTGTATAGCGAAGTCCCTGAGGATCAATCTGCCAGCCCCATGGAGAAGCCTTCAGATAAGGATTCTTAACACCGCCCATCAGATTTCCTCCGGCGTTTCCTGCTTCATCGCTGCTTACACAATTAGACATGTAATAGGAGAATGTAGACATGTCTACAACGCCCTCCTTCAGGATTTTCTCATCGTCGGCATTATGCATAAAGGAAGTATCAGCTCCCATTGACTTATAATATGTTTCAGCAAATGCAGGATAAGCACCTCTGACCTGTACATCACAGCACAGATAGTTCATCAAATCGCTTGTCTTCTGCATCAGCAGCATATCCTCAGGCTTTGGTGAAATAGGATACAGTGCCATATGTGCAATCATATTTCCAATCATAAAATCCGGATTGATCTTATGACCTTCAATAACAGTCAATGCAGATGCGACAAATTCATTATGCAGTGCTTCAATTCTCTTCTGCGGATCATCCTGCAGCTCATTGACAGGACGCTGTGCAGTGTTCTTCAGATCCTCTGCAGAAACATATCCAATACCGTTATATGCTCCTCCGCCAGGCATCAGACCGCAGTTGATCTCATTGAATGTCAGCCAGTACTTAACCTTATTCTTATATCTCTTAAAACATGTAACAGCATACTTAACAAACAGATCAATTGTCTTTCTGTTAGTAAATCCCTGATATTTCTCAGTAATAGCCCACGGGATCTCATAATGGCATAGCGTGACCAGCGGTTCAATATGATTCTTCCTGCATTCATCGAAAACCTCATCGTAGAACTTCAGACCTTCTTCATTCGGTTCTGCATCGTCGCCGTTAGGATAGATACGCGACCAGTTGATGGAAAGACGGAAAGTTGTAAAACCCATTTCACCAAACAGAGCGATATCCTCTTTATAATGATGATAGAAATCAATCGCCTGATGAGATGGATAATATGCACCCTTTTCAATGACTGGTGAGAACTTTCTTGGTTCCTTAACGTTGCCGCCCTTCAGCATATCTGCATCAGACAGACCTTTGCCGCCTTCAAGATAGCCGCCTTCACACTGGTTCGCAGCAACTGCGCCGCCCCAGAGAAAACCTTTTGGAAATGACATAGTAAATCCTCTCTTTCTTTACTCATTATAACGAAATAATCCCTATGGATTCATGACAGAGAGAGGATTCTGTCAGAGTTCAGATATGCTTCATGAAACATTCACGGAATGTTACGGAAACTTTTCAATACAGGTCCTATCATCAATGAATACTAAAATAAGGTCAGCATGGTTGACAATATTCTGATCCATGGTATTCTCTTATCAGGAACTATTACTAGTTAGGAGTGATTATCCATATGAGAAATACAGTACAGAAAACAATGATCCTCAAGACCGTACGTTCAATGATGGATCACCCGACTGCCGATGAGGTTTACGGCAAAGTCATCAGCTCCTGTCCTGGCATCAGCAAAGGTACCGTTTACCGCAATCTCAATCTTCTCGCACAAGAGGGAGAAATCCTGCGTGTATCGATTGCCAATGCACCGGACAGATATGACTTTACTACAGTCAATCATGCACATTGCATCTGTTCTAGATGCGGAAAGGTCTTTGATTACAGACTGAAGAGAATGCCGCAGCTGAATGATTCAGACAATAAAGGATTCAAAGCTGAAGATATGAACATCATTGTTCATGGCATCTGCCATGAATGTCAGATGAAAGAATCTGAAGAAAAGGAGAGGTCCTGATTATGAGCAGATATGTATGTCAGATTTGCGGCTATGTCTACGATGATGAAAAGGAAAGTGTTCCTTTCAATGAACTGCCTGAAAATTGGAAGTGTCCTCTATGTGGAGCTCCCAAGGCAATGTTCAAGAAATCCGGAGACACAGAGCCTGAAAAAGAGGTTCACACCGAACTTGAGCCGAAAGCAGAGAATGATATGCGCGAAATGGGCAATGCAGAACTTTCTGCAGTATGTTCAAACCTTGCAAGAGGCTGTGAAAAGCAGTACCGAGCTGAGGAAGCCGCTTTATTTTCAAAGCTTTCTGAATACTATGCTTCAAAAACCGTACTTCCGGATTCATATGGCGCCGGAAGCATCACAGCACAAATCGAGAAGGATCTAAATCAATCAATTCCGGCAGCTAAAGCAGCTTCCGCAGAGGTTCATGACCGTGGAGCTGCACGTGTGCTTACATGGAGTGAAAAGGTCACAAGGATCATGCAGTCGCTCCTAAACAGCTATCAGGAGAAAGGACTCCATCTGGCTGATAATGAAAAGATATGGGTCTGCGATATATGCGGATTTATATACATCGGTGAAACACCGCCTACTGTCTGTCCAATCTGCAAAGTACCCAGTATGAAAATCCTGGAGGTGAAATAACATGAGAACAATGCATGCCGTCAGAAATATCAGACTTTGTACGAAAGACTGTCTGTGCCTGTATGTCTGCCCTGTCGGTGCTACCGATACCGAAAATGGGCAGATTGACTGGGATAAATGCATAGGATGCGGCAAATGTGCAAAATCATGTCCTTCCGGTGCGCTGTCAATGATGCCGGATGAACTTCCACCGCAGCAGAAAAAGAATGAGAAAGTTGCTTCTGCTCTCAAAGCAATTGCGAAACAGAAGATGAACATGGAATCTATTGCACTCTCCCTGAAAGTAAAAGCCGGGAATGATACCGAAAGAAAGTTCGCTGCTGCAATCGCAAGATCAAATCGTCTGCAGGCTGAGGACTTATTAAGAGAAGCAGGATATATGCTTCCACAGAGCCAGAATGCACATGATCTGCTAGAAGATATGAAGAAAAATGCTGATGCCGATTTCCCAACAGAGATCGCTGATAAATTGTTAAATCTGCTTGTCGTTAACGACACTGGAAAAGAGGAGAAAAAGAACATGGAATTAAAAGGATCTAAAACAGAAAAGAATCTGATGACAGCTTTTGCAGGAGAATCACAGGCTAGAAACAAGTACACTTATTTCGCTTCTGTTGCCAAGAAGGAAGGCTATGAGCAGATCTCTGCTATCTTTGAGAAGACAGCAGGAAATGAAAAGGAACATGCCAAGATGTGGTTCAAGGCATTAGGTGAACTGGGAGACACAGCTGCCAATCTGGCTGCTGCAGCTGCCGGTGAGAACTATGAGTGGACTGACATGTATGCTGGCTTTGCCAAGGATGCTAAGGAAGAAGGCTTCACAGAATTAGCAGCCAAGTTTGAAATGGTTGCTAAGATTGAAAAGACCCATGAAGAAAGATACCGTGCTCTTCTCAGCAACGTACAGATGAAGAAAGTATTTGAGAAGTCTGATGAAACGATCTGGGAATGCAGAAACTGCGGACATCTGGTAATGGGCAAGCAGGCTCCTGGTGTATGCCCTGTATGCGGACATCCGCAGAGCTACTTCGAAGTCAGAAAAGAAAATTATTAATTCAATCATATGAAATACGGAGACGCTCAGTGAGTGTTTCCGTATTTTTATATACCCATAAGAAAACCGCATCATAACGATGCGGTTAGATTTACTGATTACTTGCTGCTGACAAGAGCTTCCTTGCCTCTCATGTAATAAGGAGTTACATAAGCAGGCAGTCCGTTCTTCATGATGATTACAGGTGAACCCTGAATCAGAGGTCTGAGATACTTCTCGCCCTCTTCTGTGATTCCCTTATATTCAGGAAGCAGCCATTCTGTTGGGAAGCTCTTCACAAAGTTGGCAACCTTGTCAGCTTCAACAGCGAAGAACTCTGCATCATATTCGGCAGCGCCTTCTCTTCTTCTGACACCGACCATCTTGCCTGTGAACTTAGGATCAGCTGTTCTTGCATGAGCAGACATGCCGAGTCTGAATGATTCAGTTACATCGACCAGTGACTGTTCTGTTGCATGACAGCGCTGTGCTGTTGAAAGATCCTGTACCTTGCATCTAGGAGCAACCCCAGCATCAAGGATCATGGATTCCAGAGCCTTGCCTGCTCCGCCAAGAACTGCATGTCCGAACTTATCATTCTTAGCTTCACCAGCTGCTAGATATGAACCATCAGCGTAATGAGCACCTTCGGAAACTACAACGAAACACTTAGAACGCTCGTCAATGATCTCCTTGACTCTCTTCAGGAATACATCCTTATCAAATGGCTGTTCAGGAACAATCAGAATATCAACCTTTCCAGACAGACATGAAGAAGCAGCCAGCCATCCGGCATCTCTGCCCATTGTTTCCATGATGAAGACTTCCTTACGAGTAGCTGGATAAACATTAACATCATACCAGCACTGCAGAGCTGTAGTTGCAATAAACTTAGCAGCTGATGCAAATCCAGGGCAGTGATCTGTAACCATCAGATCATTATCGATTGTCTTAGGGCAGCCAACAAATCTATGGTTTGTAATATTCTTCTTAGCAGCATATTCAGACAGTGCGGCAACTGTGTCCATGGAGTCGTTTCCGCCTGTATAGAATAGAGTCTCAATGTCATACTTATCCATGATCGCAATGATCTTTTCAAAGTCTGCAACGTTCTCTCTCTTCAGCTTGTAACGGCATGAACCTAATGCTGAGGACGGTGTCTGACGAAGCTCGAGGTTCTCTTCTTCGCTCATGTTTGTCAGATCAACAAAACGTTCATCAAGGATTCCCTCAATGCCGTTCAGTCCTCCATAAACATGCTCATAAATCGGGTTCAGCTGATTTGCCTTAACAACACCAGCTACGGTTGCGTTGATAACGGAACTTGGTCCGCCTGACTGTGCTACGATACAGTTTGACATATATTTAGTTTCTCTCCTTCTTTTAGCATCACTATTATACCAAAACATCGTGTATTGGAAATATTACTTTGCAGAATCCTCTTCCAGAAGTTCCTCCCACTGTTTTTCAAGGTGAGCCAGCTCATTATGAATATCATCAATATCTTCATTCAATGTATTCATTTTCTGATAATCCTGGTAATATTCCGGTTCAAAACGAAGAGATCTCATATCTTCAAGCTCCTCTTCCTTTGCTGTGATCTTCTTCTCCAGCTTGGCTATCTCACGTTTTCTATTCTCAGGAGCCATCTTTTTCTTTTCAGGTTCCTTCTTTGGCTGTTCCTTCTGCTGTTCTTCCTTCTTCTTTACTTCCTGACCGGATAGACGTTCCATGTACTCTTCATATCCACAGTCATAGAACTTTGCATAGCCATTCTCAAAATGAAGGATCCCAGTTGCCAGCTGCTTAATAAAGTAACGATCATGTGACACCAGAAGCAGTGAACCCGTGAAACCATGCAGTGCCTGCTCAAGAGCTTCCTTGCCTGGGATATCCAGATGGTTGGTAGGTTCATCAAGAATTAAGAGATTGGAATGCTTCAGAAGAAGCTTGGCAAGTGAAAGCCGTACCTTTTCACCTCCAGACAGCACATCAACTGTTTTGAATACATCATCTGCAGAAAACAGGAACTGTCCCAATACACTGCGTACAGTGGTTCTGTCCAATTCAGGATTATCATCCCAGATCTCCTCAAGAACCGTTTTGCCGGAGGAGAACTGAGCCAGCTGCTGATCAAAATATCCCTTTTCAATCTCATGTCCAAACAGATACTCCCCTCCTAAAGAGGGGATAATATTCATCAGTGTTTTTACAAAGGTGGATTTACCTGTGCCATTGGCACCTATTACAGCAATCTTGTCACCCCTGCGCATCTTCATGGTGATCTCCGTCAGCACATGATCATAGCCAATCTGCAGATGGTCTGTTTCCAATACCTGCTCTCCGCCTTTCACCTTGGGTGTGAAATGTGCATGAAAGTTCTTACTGTCGACCTGTTCTACCTGCACTCTTTCCATACGGTCAAGATACTTGATTTTCGACTGAGCAAAAGCTGCCTTGCTCTTCTTGTATCTGAACTTCTCGATGAGTGTCTGCAGTCTTTCAATATCCTTCTGCTGTCTTACATAGGCTGACTGCTGGTTTTCAATATCATTTTCTCTCTGCAGTACAAAGCTGGAATAGTTGCCTGTGTACTTTTTCATACGGCCGAATTCCATGTCTACGACATAGCCAACCGTATGATCCAGAAACATTCTGTCGTGGGAAACAATTACAACTGCTCTTGGGTAATTCTTAATATATCCTTCAAGCCATTCAATTGCTTCAATGTCCATATGGTTGGTAGGTTCATCCAGCAGAAGGATCTCCGGTTTAGATAGAAGCAGACGTACAAAAGCAATTCTCGTCTTCTGGCCGCCGGAGAATTCACCGATTCTGCGCTGCAGGTCCTCCGGTCTGAAACCGAACTTTGTAAAAACTGTATTCATTTCAGACTGCCATGTATAGCCGCCGGCTGTTTCAAAGGCATCCTGCAGATCAGCATACTGAGAAAGTACTTTCTCGGAAGAATCTGTCTTCATGACTTCCTCAAGCTCATTCATCTTTTTCTGCATATCAAAGATAGGCCTGTAGATAGTGACAAGTTCCTGCTCTACAGTCCAGTCATCATGAGGCAGTGCCTTCTGCGCAAGATAGCCTATTGTAGTTCCATTCTGGATACTGACATTGCCTTTATCAAAGCTATCCTCACCGCACATACAGCGAAGAAAAGTTGTCTTTCCGCATCCATTGCGGCCTACCAGTGCTATTTTTTCGGTTCCTTTTATTTCAAATGTAGCATCTTCAAACACAGGGTCTGCACCGAAGTATTTAGATGCTTTCGATACTGAATATAACATGATTCCCCCTTAAATATAGAAGCCTGGAATGGTGCCTTTATAAAAGGCTTTTCCATTCCAGGCAATGGTTTTATTAGAATTCAAGATTTCTTGGTGTTCTAGCGAAAGGAATAACGTCACGGATATTCTCCATACCTGTAATATACATAACAAGTCTTTCGAAGCCCACTCCGAAGCCGGCATGCTGACAGCCGCCGTATCTGCGCAGGTCAAGGTACCACTGATAGTGATCCTTGTTCATTCCCAGCTCGTCCATTCTCTTTTCAAGAACGTCGAGTCTTTCTTCTCTCTGCGATCCACCGACAAGTTCTCCAACACCCGGAACAAGACAGTCAACCGCTGCTACTGTCTTTCCGTCATCATTCTGTCTCATATAGAATGCTTTAATATCTCTCGGATAATCTGTCAGGAATAACGGTCCGTCAGCGATCTTCTCACAGAGATATCTTTCATGCTCTGTCATCAGGTCCATGCCCCATTCAATGTTCTTGTTCTCAAACTCAACACCGTCTGCAACAGCTTTCTTCAGAAGTTCAATGCCTTCTGAATACGGCATTCTGCGGAACTCACTGTTCTTGACCTTATCCAGTCTTTCCTTCAGAGTAGTATCTATTCTTTCATTGAAGAATTTCATCTCTTCTGGGCATTCATCATAAACATAGTTGATGCAGAACTTTACCATATCTTCGATAATATCCATATCAAATTCCAGATCCGCAAATGCCATTTCAGGCTCTATCATCCAGAACTCACTCAGATGGTTTGTTGTGTTGGAATTCTCTGCTCTGAACGTTGGACCGAATGTGTATACATCACGGAAAGCAAGTGCGAAGGCTTCAGCCTGCAGCTGTCCTGAAACAGTCAGTGAAGCATGCTTTCCAAAAAAATCCTTTTCATACTGGTCATCATCTCGGGTCGTTACAGTGAATGTTTCTCCTGCACCTTCTGCGTCATTAGATGTAATCAGCGGTGTATTGACATAGACAAATCCCTGTTCCTGGAAGAATGTATGGATTGCCATAGCAAGTGCACTTCTGACTCTGAACACGGCTGAGAATGTATTTGTTCTAGGGCGAAGATGTCCGATCTCTCTAAGATATTCAAAGGAATGTCTCTTCTTCTGAAGCGGATATGAATCATCACAGCTGCCCTCAAGTACGATTTCCTTTGCCTGTATTTCAAACGGCTGTTTTCCTTCCGGTGTCATGACAAACTTTCCAATGACAGTTACAGCTGTTCCTGTCAGATATTTTCCAATTTCAGCATAATTGGAAATAGCATCAGCAGAGTATACAATCTGCGCGTTCTGAAAATATGTACCATCATTCAATGCAATGAAGGATACATTCTTACCGAAACGGTTAGAACGGATCCAGCCTTGCAGCTGAACATATTCTGTCTGATCCTTTTCCATTTCGGTTCCTTTTGCAATAAGTTCATATAATTCGCAGATACTGATTTCTGTTGGCATATTTATTCTCCCTAAATTAATCGTTGATTGCGTTTGTCTCAAAGACAAGTTCCTGAATGGATGATACAACATCCACCTGTTTTACATATACGCCCTGCGGCACACTGAAGTGGTCTACTGCAAAGCTGACAAATCCTTTAATACCATTTTCTACGAGAAGATTGACAGTTTCCTGTGTATCCTGAGATATGCATAAGATAGCTATACGGCATCCCTTAGGTATCTTTGTATCAATATCCTTCAGATCATAGACAGGCACAGAAGCCCCTGTCACTCTCTCCGGAGCCAGATCGAAAGCACATACAATCTCGCCAACAACATGATTCCAGTTGTTGTAGTTCAGCAGTGCCTTTCCCAGGTTTCCTGCACCGATAAGAATTATCTTCTCATCGAAGTTGACACCAAGCTGGTCCGAGAATACCTGAATCAGATTTTCAACATTGTAGCCATAGCCCTGTTTGCCCAGATTTCCGAGAAAGCTGAAATCACGTCGGATCGTTGTCGATTCAATTCCGACATAATCCGCCAGCTGTCGGGACATAATCCTTGTTACATTTTCGGTTCTCAGCTTTCTGAGAGCTTTCAGATATACGGGATATCTTTGCAGTGTTGCTTTTGGAACTTTCTTATCAGTCGCCATTTTTTATCACCGTATTCATTCTATCACCGGTATTCAGACTTTGTGAATTTTTTCGGATTTTATTCTTCTTCTCCCGGCATCATCAGACCCGGATCAGCAGCAGCGTCAAATCCTCCAAACAGCCGATGCTTGTATGCAATATATCCAGCCGCACCAATCATAGATGCATTATCAGTACAGTACTTGATTGGAGGCTGAGATAGTTCAATATCTGGATACTTCTTCATGCCTTCTGCAAGCATAACTCTCAGTCTTGAGTTAGCTGCGACACCTCCGGCAGTAACTACCATTGCAGGATGCAGATCGCCCACTGCCTGAAGTGTTTTGCCAGCCATGGAAGTCAGCGCTGTCTCCTGAAATGCATAAGCAACATCTTCTTTTATGATCTCTTTGCCGGCCTTTTTCTCACGAGCAATCATCTGTGTAACTGCTGTCTTCAGACCTGAGAAAGAGAAGTCATACTTTCCTTGTACTTTAGGTGTAGGAAGCTTATAATGCGGCTTCCCAAGTTTTGCCATCTTATCGATTACAGGTCCGCCAGGATAGCCGGTACCAAGTACTCTGGACACCTTGTCATAGGCTTCACCGATAGCGTCATCCATCGTCGTACCAATAACCTTAAAGTTCCATTCACTGTCCATCCACACAAGCTGTGTATGACCGCCTGATATAACAAGAGCGAGCAGAGGGAACTTGAGGTCATGATCTACTGCAAATCTATTTGCATAAATATGTCCTGTCATATGATTGATCGGTACAAGCGGCTTGTGGAATTCCCAAGCAAGTGTCTTCGCAGCCTGCACCCCGACATGAAGAGAACCGATCAGGCCAGGACCCTGTGTGTATGCAATTCCGTCAACATCATCCATTGTAAGACCAGACTGCTTTACAGCTTCCGTGACTACAGTAGATATGTTTTCTACATGGATACGGCTGGCAACTTCCGGTACCACGCCTCCATAAAGTGTATGAACATTGATCTGTGAAGATACAATATTCGAAAGTATTTCTTTTCCATCCCTGACGAGCGCACAAGCGGTCTCGTCACAGCTTGATTCAATTGCCAAGAGTACTGTCATATTTCGTGGTACCTCCTAATAGTTTAATCATTACAGCGGCATTATCACCATTAGCACAGTAATGTTTCCTGATGCCAGCATAAGTGAAGCCGTACTTTTCATATAGTTTTTCAGCAGGAATATTGCCCTGTCTGACTTCAAGAGTCATATTCTCACAGTGTTCTTCCTCAGCTCGTTCAATACAGAACTGCAGCAGCTTTGCACCGATTCCACTTTTTCTAAACTCAGGCAGTACAGCAATATTCGCTATTTCCGCCTTTTCATACTTGATCCAAAGATCTGCATAGCCAGCAATTTCTCCATCCACTGTAAATACATAGATAGCTGCATACGGATTCATGCTGAACTCAGCTCTGAAGTTTTCCAATGACCAGCTATCATCAGTGAAACAGATCTGTTCAAGATTCTCCAGCTGTTTCAGCTCTGATTCCTCTATCTCTCTGATCATTTCAGTGATGCTGAGGCAGATATGATTCAGCAGACTTTAGATAATCCGGTACTACCAGATGAACATTTTCTGCCTTTACCCAGTGATCTTTCAATGCACAGAAATTGTCTATGATATCCGGCCATATATCTGCCTTTCCGATAAGCGCACCATTTCCAATGATCTTTTCATCATTTATTTCGGATGCGATATCTTCACACGCTTCAACATGCTCCTGCTCAATGGGTTCACCATCTGCAAACATACATGTATATGCACGCTTGCCTCTTGCATCAACAAGCACTCTGCACTTCTCCAGACCTGCATACAGCTGCATTGTTCCAAGCGTATACAGTGGAAGCTCGCTCATAGAACAGAATACCTTAGCAACGGTCATAGCAATTCTCACACCGGTGTAGCTGCCTGGTCCCTTTGATATAACAATCTGATCAATATCTTCAGGCTGCATATTCTGTTCATCCATCATTTTCATCAGCTCAGGAAATATCTCCTCAGACTGTTTCTTCCAGCATTCTTTTTGAATTTTAGCAATAACCGTATCATCTCTGATCAGTCCAAGCGCCAGAAAAGTGTGGCTTGTATCCATACATAATGTAATCATTTCAATTCCTCCAGCAGATTCTCATACTGCTTTCCCTTCGCTACAAAAGTAAACTCTCTGGAATTCTCCTCAAGAAGTTTTATTGAGACCTTCAGATATTCATCCGGTATCAGATACGGCATAAATTCAGACCACTCAATGACCGTAAGTCCATCATCAGAAAAGTATTCATCAAAGCCTAGATCCTGAGTTATTCCTTCCAGTCTGTAAGCATCAATATGATAAAGATTCATTCTTCCGTGGTAGATTTTCTGGATTGTAAAAGTCGGACTCGTAACTGCTCTCTTCACACCAAGTCCCTTTGCAATGCCCTGTGTCAATGCCGTCTTGCCTGCACCGAGATCTCCATCCAACAGATATACCATATTCTTTTCAGCATATTTGCCAAGCTTTGCTCCCAGAGCATGTGTTTCATCTAAGCTGTTTGTTTTCAATACTAAATTCTTCATATTCTAAGCCTCACGCCTGTTTATTATATATTAATTCATAGGATAGATTATGCTTAATCCTGCATAATTCATAAAAAAAATCGGAAGAGAAACCTCTTCCGATAACCTGGCAACGTGCTTGATTCACCCGAAGGCTATTTTTGCCGCTGCAGTGCTTGACTTCTGTGTTCGGGATGGGAACAGGTATAACCACTGCGCTATCATCACCAGATCTTAGAGATAAACATCACTGTTCTCTCAAAACTGAATAACATTTCGACACTTCTTTAACAGGTTTCTCTTACTTCGTTGTTGTGTTCTCTCGCGTGAATAAACCTTCGACCTATTAGTATCAGTCAACTCAATACATCACTGTACTTACATCCCTGACCTATCAACCTCGTCGTCTTCAAGGGGTCTTATTCGTTTAAAACGATGGGAAATCTAATCTCGGAGCCGGTTTCACGCTTAGATGCCTTCAGCGTTTATCCGATCCATTCTCAGCTATCCAGCTATGCCACTGGCGTGACAACTGGTGCACCGTAGGAACGTCCACCCTGGTCCTCTCGTACTAGGGGCAGCTCTCCTCAAATTTCCAACGCCCACAACAGATAGGGACCGAACTGTCTCACGACGTTCTGAACCCAGCTCGCGTACCGCTTTAATGGGCGGACAGCCCAACCCTTGGAAGCGAATTCACCTCCAGGATGCGATGAGCCGACATCGAGGTGCCAAACCTCGCCGTCGATGTGAACTCTTGGGCGAGATCAGCCTGTTATCCCCAGGGTAGCTTTTATCCGTTAAGCGACGGCCATTCCATACTGCACCGCCGGATCACTAACGCCTACTTTCGTACCTGCTCGACTTGTATGTCTCGCAGTCAAGCACTCTTCTGCGTTTACACTCGATGAATGATTTCCAACCATTCTGAGAGTACCTTTGCGCGCCTCCGTTACTTTTTGGGAGGCGACCGCCCCAGTCAAACTGCCCATCTGCCACGGTCCTCTGACCAGATTATGGCCATAAGTTAGAATTTCAGTTAAGTAAGAGTGGTATCCCAACAGTGGCTCCTCTGACACCGAAGTGCCAGTCTCAATGCCTCCCACCTATCCTGTGCATACTTAACCGAAACTCAATAGCAGACTACAGTAAAGCTCCATGGGGTCTTTCCGTCTAGTTGCGGGTAACCTGCATCTTCACAGGTACTAAGATTTCACCGAGTCTGCTGCAGAGACAGTGCCCAAATCATTACACCTTTCGTGCGGGTCAGAACTTACCTGACAAGGAATTTCGCTACCTTAGGACCGTTATAGTTACGGCCGCCGTTCACTGGGGCTTCGGTTCGATGCTTCGGATTGCTCCTGACATGTTCCCTTGACCTTCCAGCACCGGGCAGGTGTCACCCCCTATACTTCACCTTGCGGTTTAGCAGAGAGCTGTGTTTTAGTTAAACAGTTGCTAGGGCCTATTCACTGCGGCTCTTTCGAGCACCCCTTATAGCTAACGTACGGGGTCAATTTGCCGAGTTCCTTGGCAACAGTTCTCTCGCTCACCTCAGGCTACTCGCCTTGACCACCTGTGTCGGTTTTGGTACGGGCCGCTGAATCATATCTTTAGAAGCTTTTCTCGGGAATTGGTATCGCTCTCTTCGATACTTGATCGCTCTTTCTCTCGGTCCATGGCTTTGCATTCCGCAGTGCATTTACGCTGCCTGCTCCTCCATGTCCTGCCCAATCCATTAAGGGCTCGAGCTAACCTCTTCCGTCACTCCTTCAGTGATTCCGCGGGTACAGGATTATCAACCTGTTTTCCATCGACTACGCATTTCTGCCTCGCCTTAGGTCCCGACTTACCCAGGGAGGACGAACCTTCCCCTGGAATCCTTGGTCTATCGGTGTGCAGGATTCTCACCTGCATCTCGCTACTTACACCGGCATTCTCACTTCCTAACGCTCCAGCACTCCTTACGGTATACCTTCAATGCTGTTAGGAACGCTCCCCTACCACTTATACATTCGTACAAATCCATAGATTCGGTACTACGCTTAGCCCCGGTTAATTTTCGGCGCAGAGATACTCGACTAGTGAGCTGTTACGCATTCTTTGAAGGATGGCTGCTTCTGAGCCAACCTCCTAGCTGTTTGCGCGTCTCCACATCCTTTCCCACTTGGCGTAGATTTTGGGACCTTATCTGATGATCTGGGCTGTTTCCCTTTTGACCATGGACCTTATCACCCACAGTCTGACTGCTGAATATTCAATCCTGGCATTCGGAGTTTGATATCAATTAGTATGGCTAGATGCCACCCGCATGATTTCAGTGCTCTACCTCCAGGCTGATTCGTTCAACGCTAGCCCTAAAGCTATTTCGGGGAGAACCAGCTATCGCCGTGTTCGATTGGAATTTCTCCGCTAATCACAAGTCATCCGCCAACTTTTCAACGGTGGTCGGTTCGGTCCTCCAGCTGGATTCACCCAGCCTTCAACCTGCTCATGACTAGATCACAACGGCTTCGGGTCTATCTCTGCATACTGCTCACCCTATTCAGATTCGCTTTCGCTGCGGCTCCGCATTTTCTGCTTAACCTCGCATGCAAAGATAACTCGCCGGTTCATTCTACAAAAGGCACGCCATCACACCTTAATGTGCTCTGACTTTTTGTAAGCATACGGTTTCAGGATCTATTTCACTCCGCTCCCGCGGTTCTTTTCATCTTTCCCTCATGGTACTGGTTCACTATCGGTCATATAGGAGTATTTAGCCTTGCCGGATGGTCCCGGCTGATTCCGACAGGGTTTCTCGTGCCCCGCCGTACTTAGGATACCGCTAGCGTCACTTCGAATTTCGTCTACAGGGTTTGCACCTTCTTTGACTGAGCTTTCAATCTCATTCGACTATTCTCTGTGAATCACATGTTGCGGTCCTGCAACCCCACCTCTTGGGTGGTTTAGGCTTCTCCGATTTCGCTCGCCACTACTCTCGGAATCACTGGTTTGTTTTCTACTCCTCCAGGTACTAAGATGTTTCAATTCCCTGGGTTGTCTTCTCTTAAGTTATGTATTGGCTTAAGGATGATCAGGCTCTTCAACCTGATCGGGTTTCCCCATTCGGATATCCGCGGATCGTTGATTGTTTACATCTCCCCGCGGCGTTTCGCCGTTTACTGCGTCCTTCTTCTGCTCTATATGCCAAGACATCCACCGTACGCTCTGCTTCGTTTAATCACTTTTTATGCTTGAGAACTGTTAACTATTTTGTCTTTTTTTGACTTAGTTAATCTTTTTTCTACAACTTTTCAGAAAAACCTATTTCTGATATCTATTTTTTCTGTTGTTGTGTCTATTTGTTATTCAGTTTTCAAAGAACAGCTGCTTGACTTCCGCCAAGCCGAGTCTCTCTCGACTCTGTTTGAGGTTTCCTTTACAGGCTCCCTCAAAACTGACCAGGAATATTGTTTCCACACTCTTTGCTCGAACGTGTTTGTACATCTTTCTCCTTAGAAAGGAGGTGATCCATCCCCACGTTCTCGTAGGGATACCTTGTTACGACTTGACCCCAATCATTAGTCCTACCTTCGACGGCTCCTTCCTTGCGGTTAGGCCACCGGCTTCGGGTATTACCAACTCTCATGGTATGACGGGCGGTGTGTACAAGGCCCGAGAACGTATTCACCGCGGCATGCTGATCCGCGATTACTAGCGATTCCAGCTTCATGAAGTCGAGTTGCAGACTTCAATCCGAACTGAGACTGTCTTTAAGTGATTTGCTCCACTTCGCAGTGTTGCTCCACGTTGTAACAGCCATTGTAGTACGTGTGTAGCCCAGGCCATAAGGGGCATGATGATTTGACGTCATCCCCACCTTCCTCCGGTTTATCACCGGCAGTCTCTCCAGAGTCCCCAACTGAATGCTGGTAACTGAAGACAAGGGTTGCGCTCGTTGCGGGACTTAACCCAACATCTCACGACACGAGCTGACGACAACCATGCACCACCTGTCACCCTGATAACCTCTGCTGTATCTCTACAGTTTTGCAAGGGATGTCAAGGCCTGGTAAGGTTCTTCGCGTTGCGTCGAATTAAACCACATACTCCACCGCTTGTGCGGGCCCCCGTCAATTCCTTTATGTTTCACACTTGCGTGCATACTCCACAGGCGGAATGCTTATTGCGTTTGCTGCAGCACTGAGTCGCCCCAATACTTAGCATTCATCGTTTACAGCGTGGACTACTAGGGTATCTAATCCTATTTGCTCCCCACGCTTTCGTGCATCAGCGTCAGTCTCTGTCTAGGTAGCCGCCTTCGCCACCGGTGTTCCTCCATATATCTACGCATTTTACCGCTACACATGGAATTCCACTACCCTCTCCAGTACTCTAGTCTGCCAGTATCCATGGCTTTATGGGGTTGAGCCCCACGCTTTCACCATGAACTTTACAGACCGCCTACGCGCGCTTTACGCCCAATAATTCCGGATAACGCTTGCCACCTACGTATTACCGCGGCTGCTGGCACGTAGTTAGCCGTGGCTTTCTGGTTAGGTACCGTCACTTACTGTTTCTCACAGTATCGTTCTTCCCTTACAACAGAGCTTTACAATCCGAAAACCTTCATCACTCACGCGGCGTTGCTCGGTCAGGGTTGCCCCCATTGCCGAAAATTCCCTACTGCTGCCTCCCGTAGGAGTCTGGGCCGTGTCTCAGTCCCAATGTGGCCGTTCAGCCTCTCAGCCCGGCTATGCATCATCGTCTTGGTAGGCCGTTACCTTACCAACTAACTAATGCACCATAAGCCCATCCACCAGTGTTTTAAACCTTTAATAGCAGTGCCATGTGGCTCTGCTACCTATCCGGTATTAGTCCTCGTTTCCAAGGGTTATCCCAGTCTTCGTGGGCAGGTTGCTTATGTATTACTCACCCGTTCGCCTCTATCTCCACCTAGCAAGCTAGGCTTTAATCGATCGACTTGCATGTATTAGGCACGCCGCCAGCGTTTATCCTGAGCCAGGATCAAACTCTTCATTTGATTGACTCTTTAGTGTTACTGATCCTTAGATCAGATTTTTTACATAAAATGTTGACGTTCGTTGTTTGTGTGTGTAATTCTTTATTCCTGTTCAGTTTTCAAAGAGCTTGTCGCATCGCTCTCTTCGAGCGTGCTTGATGATATTACCATTTCCATGCAGATGATGTCAACTGTTTTTTTCAAAACTTTTTCATCTCATTGAAGTGAGGTCAGTTCAAAAGCTATTCGCTTCTGTACCCCTCTCTTCAATGGTCTGTGCTGACTCATTTCCCTGCGTGGCTTAACTAATATACCATGTTTCTCAGCGTGTGCAAGTATTTATTTCGTTTTTTTTCGTCATTCGTTCGCATATCCTGATACTTATGCAGAAAAAAAGCGGAAACTTATTTGCTGTCCGCTGTCATATTCAAATACATCTGGTAATAATGATCTATACAGTCCTGATTAAATGGGTCTTCACCCTTCTCCATCATATGGATTAAATCATCCATCTGCTTTTCTACAATCTTCTTTGTTATGTCTGAGTAATGCATGCTGGCCGCATTTTCTGCATACTCATTCTCATCCAGAATTGAATAGCCTCCATCCGGATACAGTTTCACATCCAGATCATAGTCAATGTTTCTGATTGCTTCGCCATCATATATCGAAGGCGATGCCAAGTTGCAGTAATAGAAGACGCCGGTATGTCTGATCATACTGATAACATTGAACCATTTATGCATGTAGAAGAAACATACAGCTGGTTCGCGTGTAAGCCACTGTCTTCCGTCTGATTCTATTACCCATGCACGGTCAGTCACAGCAACAATGTGCTGTTCATCTGCTTCCAGCACAAAACCGCGGCACCAAGTACGATGAAGACTGCCGTCATGTTTATAACTTTGTATATATACGTAGGAACCTGCTTCTGGACTCATAGAACTCCTCTTTTTCTGTAATCCATTTTACTATCTGTAATTAATCCTGCAATACGTAAAAGAAGCTCTCTAACGAGAGCTTCTTTATTATGCTACAAATTTTACGTTTGCTTTCTCTAAACGGTCAATCAGCATAGGTACTACAAATATGCAGACAACCATTGTTACAAGATTGTACCAGAGATTGTAACCTGCAGAGAACACCCATGCTTCTCTGCTTCCTGCTGCAGCTCCTTCCGGGAACCAGAAGTATACACCAGACAGCATCTGCATGACATACTTCAGCAGCATGGCAATAACAATTCCAAATTTCTTTTTTGTTTCAACATACCAGCCCGTAAACAGAGCAGACGCAGCTGCAGCAATGACCGCAATAATCACTGTAGTCACACCGCCGTTCCAGCTCATCGTAATACCAAAGTAAGCACCGATGCCTACACCTACAGCCAATATGACCGAAGTCACTTTACCGGTCTTCTTGAATGGCCACAGCAGAGATGCTATTCCGCATACCGCAAGAGGTCCAATGTAATCAAGGAAAATCTGAACCGGTGAGACAAACCACATTTCAAATCCAAGAACGAATGTAATCAGCCAGGAAAGAAGCGCAACTGCGATACCCTTCAGCCAGCCGAGATGATAGGAAGCAATAAATACTGCTACCAGTTCAAGCTCGATGGATCCGCCGTTAGGCATCTTGAGGAACGGGATGAGATTGCCAACCCATTTCAGGACTACGTACAGAGCTACATACAGTCCCATGTATGCAACCGTTTTGATCTTGTCATTTTTCATAAAAAAACACCTCCATTTTCTGAAGGCGCAGGAAACTCAAAATCCGGAACTCCCTACGCTAGTATAACCTAGATCAGGTGATAAGGGACTTTTCTCAGCACCATATTGGGTGCACCCCTGTTCACGGCTATCAGTATAGCACAGAATGTCAGTTATTGATGATAAACAGTCAATCAGTTGAAAATGCTGCCGCCTGTATTTTCTGAAGGCTGAAATCATCCGTGAATCCCTGCAGTCTTGCATTGTCATACACTGCTTTCAGATTTCGATTCAAAACATTCTTGAACTGTTCTTCTGTATTGCTTGGTACATATAATTCGCTCAATGCCCATGGCGCATGTATGTTGTGGCTGCGGCACTGAGCAAATGCTTTGGAAAGATTATCATTTTTTTCGGATATAACAAGTTCATATATGGAATACTGCTGTTCAAGATAAGGAGTAATGAAATCATCCCACACAGGAAGACTGTCGCTCTTTCGAATATTCAGAATATGCTCTGCCGGCGTCAGATTCCAAAGCTCGTCAGATGCCACAAATGACCACGGCACAAAGTGATCCATGTCATACTTTTCTTCCTGCAGGGATACACCGGTATAGATATCCTTTACTTCTCTCATCTGCAGTACTTCTTTCCACAGCTCTTTAACTGCTGGATAGTCACGTTTGCCGGAAGGTGCTTCCAGTTTATATATAATGCCAGGCACATCAGGATTGCGGTCCTGCAGAAAACGCACTTTTTCGTTCTGTATCCAGCCCTTCAGCATAAAAGATTCTTTTTGAAAGAAAACTTTCCATTCTTCAGGAACAGTTACTCTGCTCTGCAGACGGTTTTTATTATCTTTCTCAACCATATAAGGAAGAAGTATATTCTGGTTCACCGCTTCCATTGCAGCAATAACTTCTTCCTGTGACATACTGCCTACTCCTTCAGGAAGATAGCAGCTAAGCAGACGGTATGGAACATACAGTGTGAGTTTATTCATTAATTCAGATAAAACCGAACTGTATTTCTTTGCTTTTTCGATAATATCATCTGAACCTGCAGTATTTGACAGTTCAGGCATTTCACCTGTTCTGCTGCAGGAAGACTGCAGCAATTCCACTGCCAATTCCAGTCTATTCATACGCGCACCGCTTTCGTGACGCGGCCCTAGATTCAAATGATAGACAGTTACTGTATACCAGGCATTGGCAATCATGCGTTCTGCCAATTCCTCAAAAGTGAATGAGATGCGTCCTCTGATGCATTCGTCAATAATGGCCTCAAGCCAATAGTATTTATAGCCCTGTGTATTGTTATCAAAAACATGCGAAAATCTATTGAGATCCAAATTTCGGTAAATATTTCTATAAGCATTCATTGCTCCGGCCATATTGCTCATCAGAAATGCTCCTAACTGCAACTATTGTAATCCCATCATCGCAAACTACTTGACAAACTTTATATGTGATATTATTTTGATATCACATTGATAGACGGGAGGTCTACATATGAATGAAGTTATTATCAGTGGTAAAAAGAATGGGATGCTGGTTCTTCTAGCATTGATTGCTGTTACAGCAATATCCATTGCGGTGTTTGTTACAGGGATCATCCTGGATACAGACTGGATCATGGTTATCGCAGTTATCTGGTGGTGCACAGGATGGATTCTGATACCTGGTTTCAAAGTACTGAAGCCGCAGGAAGCACTTGTCATGACTTTGTTTGGCAAGTATATTGGCACTCTCAAGGGTGAGGGATTCTACTTCGTCAATCCATTTGTTTCTGCAGTTAATCCGGCAGCAACTACAGAGCTTGGACAGAGCGGAGACGTAAAGGCAGCAATCAAGCTTGGCGCCAATTCACCGATCAATCGAAAGATATCCTTAAAGGTCATGACTCTCAGCAATTCACGTCAGAAGATCAACGATGTTCTCGGCAATCCGGTTGAAATCGGTGTCGCTGTTACATGGCGTGTAACTGATACAGCTAAGGCAGTATTCAATGTTGATAACTTCAAGGAATATCTGTCACTGATGTGCGATACAGCAGTCCGCAACATTGTCCGTCTGTATCCATATGATGTAGCACCGAATATTGATACAACAGGTGACGGCGAAGCAGATGATGGAAGTCTGCGTGGATCCAGCAGCGTGGTAGCAAAAAGGATCAAGGATGAAATACAGAAATCCGTAGACAATGCTGGTATTGAAATTGTCGATGCAAGAATCACCTATTTAGCATACGCGCAGGAAATTGCCGCAGTTATGCTGCAGAGACAGCAGGCATCCGCAATTATCGATGCCCGTAAAATGATCGTTGACGGTGCTGTTGGAATGGTTGAAATGGCACTGGAGAAACTCAAGAATGATGGTGTTGTTGAGCTGGATGCAGAACGCAAGGCGGCAATGGTATCCAACCTGATGGTAGTGCTCTGCGGGAATCATGATGCACAGCCTATTGTCAATTCAGGAAGTCTCTATTAATTCATGAGTGAGAAGAAGCAGGTACCGCTTCGTCTTTCTTCCAAACTGTATGATGCAGTCGCCGCCTGGGCCGAAGATGACTTCCGCTCTGTCAATGGACAGATAGAATATCTTCTGACTGAATGTGTAAAGCAGCGTAAGAAGAACGGTCACTATGCAGGAGAAGATATTGATAAGCCAATTGACCTATCCTTCCCTGACAAAAAGAAAAAGTAATCAGTTTATCAAAGACTATATACTGTGCAAAACGTATACAGTCTTTTCTATTATTGTTTTTTTCTTTCACTGAAGTTATGAATCGTTTAAAATATGAGATATGAAAAATACATTTATTAATGATCAGATTCGAGGCTTTCTAAATGATCCGGACGAGATTGCTTCATTAGCAAATATATCTTCCGTTATCATGCTTGCATACAGCAGCCTTAACTGGGCAGGATTCTATTTGGTCAATAAAGGTCAGCTGACTGTTGGACCTTTTCAAGGTGGACCTGCATGCACACCTATTTCCTTCAGCAAAGGTGTATGCGGAAAATGCTATCGCGATGGAGAAATACAGAATGTAGCTGATGTACATGCTGCAGCGGATCATATTGCATGTGATGGGAATACGGCTTCAGAACTGTGTGTTCCAGTCATGGTGAATAAAACAACAGTCATGGAAATAGATCTCGATTCGCCAATAGCAGATCGTTTTGATAAAGACTTTGAAAATGAAATGAGACAGGCAGCTGCAGATATAGCAGAAGCATACTGTGTACATGGCTGGAATAGCTATGCAGGAGGCAGCATATGAAATTAAATCAGGAAGAAGAGGTCAGGCCCGAACTCAGTTTCTATAAAGAGGAATGGCCAAAGCACTATTATGAGATCAAGGACATTGATGACAGAGAAACTCTGCTGAATGAAGTTCTCAATAACAATCCTTCATCACCCGATGATCTGCGTCGAAAAGAAATACTGAGACAGCGCTATCGTGAACCATCTGTGAAAGGAAATCGCAAAGACTTCTTTATGGAAGCCTGGATGTTTCTGGTAATTGACGGTAAAACATCATTCAATTTCTTCAATAAAAAGTTCCTGACAAAGAGATTCATGAATGATTACATACAGCTTGGCATCGATCTTGGAAATGAACCGGACAGATTCCTTCTTGATGAATGGAATGATTTTGCAGATCTGCTGATACGTGCCAATTCATCTGATAAATCTTATGGTTCCCTTGCCTTTGGTATGATGAAAATGTCAGATAAGAACCTATCAAAAAAGATGGCCGAAGAGATCAATGAAGCCACCTTATATATTCCTGAAGAAATAGGAATCTCTGATGCACTGCAGCCGCTTCGCTCAATTATGATACGTAAGTATCTGGATCTTGTTCCGAATGGAAGCGCCTATATCAATCTCTGATCACTTCAGATAATCATCCAGATTATCTGAAGTGATTTTTTCATATGCTATGCGGATAAACTTTCCCTGCTTCAATCCAAGTCCATCCAGGCTGCTCCCCTGTGCGAGTCTCACTGAAAGTTTGCAAAGATACTCAGCCTGCTTTTCTTTATTGTTATATACCGTGCCGGAAAGTGTTCCTTCCTTCATTGCTGCCAATCCTGCCTTTGTTCCATCAACACCATAGATGCGCGGCCATTGATCCTGCGGAATGCCCGACTGCTTATACGCATCGATTACGCCCAATGCCATATCATCATTATTGGCAAGCACCATTTCAATCTTCGTTCCATTTTCAGTTATCAGCTGCGTCATCTGAGAAAGCGCCTGCGAACGATCCCAGTTTCCTATTGCATATCCAAGCTTATCCAGCTTCACGCCAAGATTGATCATTTCATCTACAGAATACTCTGAACGAATAATAGAATCCTGATGTCCAGTTTCGCCTTCCATCATGACATATTGAACACTGCCATCTCCATTCTTATCCAGAAGTCCCTTACTATAATCAGCAGCCGCAATATCTCCCTGCATTTCGCCGGACTGGTATGCATTGGCACCGACATAATACAGACGATTCCATCTGTCCAGATCTTCTTCTACAAGTTCTCTGTTGAAAAAGACAACTGGAATATCCGCATTCTTTGCCATTTCAATGATTTCAGTCGGAGATGTACGGTCCACAAGATTGACGAGGAGCACGTCAACGCCATTGGCAATCATATCCTCAACCTGTTCATTCTGCTGAGTCTGCGATCTTGAAGCATTATATACATCAGAGGATATTTCAACACCGCTCTTTTCCTCCGCTAAAATATCCTTATTCAGATTATCCATCAGTTCCGAGATAAAAACATCGTACTGATCATAGACAGTAATACCAATTTTTATACTGTTAGTATTTTCACTGCTGGATGCACAGCCTGCCAGAAACATACATGTGCATAGAAGAAGCCAGACTGTATTTTTTCCAATCTTTTTCATAGTCTCCCCCGCATCCATTATTACTGCACAATCGGGAACAGCAGTTCCTGATTCCTCTGTGTAAACATATTATCCGCATTAACAATACTGTAACTGCATTGGAAATCACCAAGATCACTTGCTGAATGATTCAGTTTTGCTGAAATATTGGCAATACTCTGGTATCCCATGTTGTAGTAATCTGGAACAATCATACTGTTTATTACAGAATTGCCCACATAATATGCACATTTCTCAGAGTTTCCTACACCAAACACCGGAATATCTATGCTGTTATCTGATACATAATCAGCGGCAGCCTCCAGTCCTTCATTATCCAGCGCAACAATGACATCTGCCTTCTCACTGCTGTACGCCTCTTCTATTTTGCTGCTGAGATCCTCGGTACCTGATATCTCCCAGGCAATTGTGCCATGATTCTTCTCCAGTGACTCTTTCAACCCAGTCAATCGGCTCTGCATAGACGACTGTTCCTGATTGCCTGCGACAACACCGATCTTCATATTTGCCGCGAAATCTCCAAAATATATATGCATTTCTGCAGCTGCAGCTTTTCCTACCGCTTCATCATCAACCAGAACCGTTGCAGTATTTTCCTCGTATGCAGAATCGTGCACTGCACCTGAGCCTACCAGAATCACGGGCATCGTTCTTGCAAGTGAGTCAATTTCATCTTCCATGCCTACAGAACTGTACGGTTCAATAACAACTGCATCAGTTCCATTCTTTATTTCTCTCTGTATCAGTTCGTTTTCCTGTTCATCACTTTCAAAATGATCTGTTAAGACAATATTCAGCTTCATTCCGTAGTCAGTCGCCGCCTGATTCAGACCCGCCTTAAAAGACGTCCATGTATCAGAAGAAGAATTGCTGATGATGACAGATACAGTATCTGTACTGGTGTTGCTGCTTGTAGACAGCATAACCGCTGATCCAATCGCAGCAATCATCAGAACTGTTACGATCAGTACCGTTACATACTTATGACTCTTCATTTTGTCACCTCTGAAGGCATTGTTCCATTTTCAAGCATCTTCTGGTTGTCTTCTGTGTACAGTACAGCAGGAATATGAATCGTAATGTCAGTTCCCTCATCCAGTTCTGATTTTACAGTAAGACCATATCCTGGTCCAAAACGAAGGCGTATTCTTTCGTTAACATTGACAAGACCAACACCGGATCCGTGTTTTTTCTTTTTCACCTGTTTCTTTTCAGGTTTCAGAAGATCATCAACCTGTTCCTGCGGCATACCAAAACCATTGTCAATGACAGACAGATAAATATCACTGCCCTTCTTTTCCGATCGTATTGTTATGACACCGTCGCCGTCCATTCCCTCAACACCATAGTAAATTGCATTTTCAATCAATGGCTGAAGAACGAGCTTTACGGTGCAGTATTTGTCCGCTTCCGGATCAAGTTCCATCTTTACTGCAAAACTGTCCTTATAACGAACCTTCTGAATATTCAGATAGCTGTTTGCGTGCTTCAATTCCTGCTCGATCGGGATGATATTATTGCCTTTACTGAGAGACACTCGGAAAAGCTGAGCAAGCTGCGTGACCATGAATTCAGCATCCTTATTTCGATTTGCTTCAATCATCCATACAATCGAATCCAATGTATTGTAAAGAAAATGCGGATTGATCTGTGCCTGCAGAGCATCCATCTCATTCTTGCGCTTATCTTCCTCATCTTTAACAATTCCCTGCATCAGTGAGTTCATTGTGCGCATACTTCGTCTTGTTGTCATACCAAGCTGCTGTATTTCTTCACTGCCGCCTACATATATATCATCTTCATTAAAACTGCCCTCATCCAGAGATGAAAGTGAGTTAGTAAGGTCCTTTATTGGCTTTGTAATACGTATAGAAATCAGTCTGTTCAGTACAACAAGTATAATTAATGCAATCGCAACGATCATGATAACAATATACTGAAGCCTGCCAACGCTCATCTGCAGTGAACTGTCAGTCACCACGCCCACAAGTTTCCATCCTGTATAGCTGATACTGCTGACAATGATACTTCTGGAAGTCCCATTGAGCGTATCAGTACTTACACCTTCCTGTAAATGTGCATCAACAATATTGTTTTCTTCAGAAAGACCATACTCAATCTGCATCTGCCTTGGATGATAAATAATATCTCCGTCAGCAGAACAAAGATAAAAGTACTGCCCATTCTGCGAGTCATTCAGACGATTCATCATCTGATTGATTGTGGCATAGTTCATTTCAACAAGAAGTACGGCCTGCTCAGGTACACCGTTCCTTGTCAGATCAACTTCCTGGCTTAATGAAATCACCCAATGATACTGGTATGTTTTATCAACGAATATATTCTGTACATGCGGTGTAGAAAAATGCTGATTTTCCACCTCACCTATCGCGGACTGAAACCATTCCTGCTGTGTTACATCTACATTATTCTTAACTGTACTGAGAGGTGAGGCAGAGATAAGCTCGCCTGTTTCAGAAAAAAGTGCAATTGATACAAGGTTATCCTTGTTGGATTCATACATCAATTTCATTTCATCATCGACAGAATCCACATCCAGATCCATGTCCTTCAATGCATCATAATAGATTGCATCGGAAACACGGCGCATGTTAGTCAGATAATTATCAAGATTCACAGCGGCCTGATCAGCCAATTTGCTGTCAGCCTCGATGACATTCTCCTTTGTATTGTTCGCAAAAATCGAAAACAGAGTGCCTGAAAGGAATACCATCAGAACAATAGAAAGAACCGTAAACGAAATCAGAATCGTGCTCTGTATAGTCCGCGGTGCAAATCTATTCAAAGGCTTTTGCTTTTTGGTATTCTTTCTGCGTTTCATTTTTCTTTACCGTCTGCTGTATTGCATGACTTGTATTTTGAAGGAGACATTCCATATTTCTTCTTAAATGCATAGCTGAAATAATTCGGATCATGATATCCAACTGTCTGTGCTATGACATAGGTCTTCTCATTTTCCTCAACAAGGAGTCTGACTGCCTGTTCCATTCTGAAATCAGTCAGGAATGTATTAAATGTTTTCCCAGTCTCCTTTTTGAACACAGTGGAAAAATATGACGAACTGATACCAAGCTTACTGCAGACCATGTCTATATTCAGATTGTCATCACCATAGTGCTCAGCAATAAAGTCCTTTGCCTTAGCAACAAATGATCTAGTACTGTCACTGCGCATCCCTGAAACAAGTGTTTTAATACGTGCAGATACATTCACGATCCAGTTCTCAAGTTCCTGACGATTCATCGTTTCCACATCACTGTATATGTCATCGCCATCTGAAAATATCTTTTCAATGTCCAGCTGATTGTTAGCTGCAAACCGATACAGTGTACTTACTATTTCCATTATGAAGAAATGATATTCCTGTATTGATGGATTGCCTACAATCTGCTGAGTCAGAAACTTCTGTACATTGCTGCGCAGCCTTCCCTCATCATCATTCATGCGAATGGAGCGCAGGATATCATACATAAATTGCTGTCCAAAAGGAACAGAATGATCAATATGTTCCTGCGGAGCTATCTCACTGAAGTTAATTGCCTTTCCCTTACCATATATGACACGATAGGAAAGAGCTTCACGCGCGCCTTTGCAGGAAGATGGAAGATCATATATATCTTTCACTACAGGCCCTATTCCTGCTGAGACTGTAACCTTACACAGTGTCTTAGCCAATCTGCAGAATGTATCTACTTCATCAGTAATCGATGTCAGCTGTTTAGCATCGTCAATAGAAACTACAGTCACAAGATTGCCGCTATAGTTAAAAAAATGGGGATTTCTCTTACTCAGCAGTTTTTCCTCTGCCAGTTTACGTACGGACATCATTGCAAGAAGCGGTGTCATACCTTCCGGAAGATCATGTTCGCTTGCATGAAAAATCACGCTTGTAAAAAACGGTCCCTGATCAGAGATCTGATAATTCTTCATCTGAGTATCCAGTTCTTCTCTCTTTATACGTCCTTCAATCAGTGCCGTATAGAAAGTCTCCTGCAGTATCGGAAGACTTGCACTGAAATAATGTTCAAGACGATCAGCATTCTGTCTGGCATCACGTTCTTTATCCAGGTTTACTTTGATTCTCTCAAACACAGAACTCAGTTCTCCTGCATCAATAGGTTTCAGAATATATTCCTCTACCTCAAGTCGAATAGCTTCCTTTGCATAATCAAACTTATCAAAACCTGAAAAAACAATAATCTTGACTGCAGGGTATTTTTCCTTAAGTTTCTTTGTCAATTCCAATCCATCCATGTAAGGCATCTGAATGTCTGTCATAACAACATCCGGCTGAACTTCATCAGCCAGATCCATTGCCTCAAAGCCATTCATTGCATAGCCCCTCATTTCAAATCCAAGGCTGTCCCAGTCGATTTTATGAATGATCGTACGAATAACATCTTCTTCATCATCCACCAGAATTACAGAATATTTATCACTCATAGCAGTTCACTTCTTTTTCTTTTTATTTTTCTTTGCCTTCGGCTGAATTGCAGATCTAGTCGAAGGAGTGGAATACTTTTCTTCCACATTCTTCCAAAGTACTGCAACAGCGAGGAAGCCAATTATCATCTCAATAATCGCTGCTTCGGGACTGACTAAGGAGAGCACAGCATTGACTGCTGATACGATACCAAACCCAAGAATCAGCCAGCCAGCATCGTGTCTGTATCCTTCCTCCGCTTTCTCATTGCGAAGCGGTCTTGTCTTTTTATTACGAATTGAATACGTATCTTTAAATACCCACAGCTTAACAACAAAATACACACATACAAATGTGAGCAGAAGCGGCAGTCCAAGCCGTTCCAGAATAACGTCTGTCGACATAAACTATATCCTCCAAGATAAAAATAAGGGGCTTAGCCTTACGGTTATAGCCCCTATTATAACATCGTTTAGACTGCAGTTATTTACGCACAACGTATTTTCTGATATCGAGAGAGATGGCAATGAAGATAACAACACCAATCGCGATATACTGTGCATTCGCATCGACACCAAGGAACTGCAGAGCAGTCTTCAGGAATTCGAATACGGCAACACCTATGAATGCAGAAGATACTTTGCCACGTCCGCCGGTTACTGATACACCGCCGATAGTACATGCGGCAATAGCTTCCATTTCATATGACAGTCCGGTATTGACAGAAGCACCGCCGGCCTTAGCACCAAGCATGAATCCTGCCAATCCGTAGAAGGCCGCTGCCTTAGCATATATAAGAAGCAGAGTCTTTCTAACAGGAACACCTGCAACCGAAGCAGCCTGTGGATTGCCGCCGATTGCATACATATACTTTCCATGACGTGTCATGTTGAAGATGAACCATGTTATCGCAGCAACTGCCAGTGAAATCCATATCAGGTACGATAGCCCTAGGAATTTCCCGGTCGCAATGCTTGTATAGGATGTAACATATCCACCAAGAGGCTGAGCGCCAGTGTAGATCAAGCCAATACCATATACAACATCCATCATGGCCAGTGTAGCAATGAACGGCGGTACATCAAGGTATGCAATGAAGAAACCTGTGATGCATCCGAATAAGAATGTGATCAGCATAACAATCAGCAGAACCACGAACGGGTTCAACGGAGTAATGCCATTCAGTCCTGACAGAAAACCTGTGAACTGAAACTTGCCTGCGTAATCAACCTTCTGTAAGAGAGTGCCTGAGATACATGCAGCGAAACCAATCATACGCCCTGCTGACAGGTCGCAGCCTGCGGTGATAACGCATCCTGCGATACCTAATGCAATGACGAGACGGTACGACATGTTAGTCAGTGTGTTGAGAATATTGTTAGCTGTTAAGAAATTCTTCGTTGTCAGACTTGTATAGATAACAAGTATGAACATGATCATAATAACGCCGTAATTGATCAGGAAATTAACGAATTTGTTCTTACTTACCTGTACTGTTTGCATGTTATTCCTCCATTATTCAAAGTGTGTAGCGTAGCTCATGACCTTTTCCTGGGTCATATCTTCCGGTTTATCGATGACACCTGTCAGTTTGCCTGAACACATAACGCAGATTCTGTCAGACATTCCAAGAAGTTCGTCCATTTCTGATGAGATCATAATGATGGATTTGCCTTCTGCTGCAAGGTTTTCCATGATTTCATAGATTTCATGCTTTGCCCCTACATCGATACCTCTTGTCGGTTCATCCATGATCAGCACATCCGGATCATTTGCCAGCCATCTTGCAACGATAACCTTCTGCTGGTTGCCTCCGGAGAGGTTCTGGATCTGCTGTGACATGCTCGGTGTCTTAATAGAAAGCTTCTTAATGTTGTCATTGACAATTTTGTTAATGGACTTGTGGTCCAGAACAAATCCTGCCTTCAGATGTTTATTGTAAATGGATACGCCTACGTTATCTTTGATGGACAGACATCCGAAGATTCCGTTTCCACGACGATCTTCAGTAATCATTCCAATGCCGGCTTTCATAGCATCGGCTGGTTTCTTAATTGCTACCTGCTGTCCCTTGATTTTTATGGTTCCCTTTTCATGTGAACGTATTCCGAAGATACCTTCCATCAGTTCGGTACGCTGTGCACCGACCAGTCCGCCAAATCCAAGGATTTCTCCCTTTCGAAGTTCGAACGAAACATCACGGAATGATTTCGGATGAATAGATGTGTAACCATCAACCTGCATGATTACATCTCCTATCGTATGGTTATGCTCTGGATACACTGCTGTCAGTTCACGGCCAACCATCTTTGCGATGATCTCCTCCGTAGTCAGCTCATTAGCACCCCAAGTTCCGATATAAGTACCGTCACGCATGATTGTTACGTCATCCGCAATTCTCTTAATCTCGGCCATCTTGTGAGAGATATAAATCATTGATACGCCCTTTTCACGAAGCTTTTCCATAATTCCAAACAGGAATTCAACCTCGTTATCAGAAAGTGAAGATGTCGGTTCATCAAAGATGATAACTTTTGCATTGTGAGAGACTGCTTTTGCTATTTCAACTAGCTGCATTTGTCCTACAGACAGAGTTCCTAGAGGGGCCTTTGGATCAAAATCCAATTCAAGCTGTTTCAGCCACTTGCCTGTTTCTGCATACATCTTTTTATGATCAATCACCTGCAGAGGTCCATACTTATGCACTGGGAACCTTCCCAGATACATATTTTCTGCGATACTTCTTGCTGGTACAGGATTTAATTCCTGGTGAACCATTGCAACGCCCTTCTTCATAGCATCATCTGGGCTTGTAATAGTTGTTTCCTTGCCTTCCATGAAGATCTGTCCTTCGTCCATTGTGTAAATACCGAATAGACATTTCATCAGCGTGGACTTGCCGGCACCATTCTCTCCCATAAGAGCATGTACTGTTCCTCTGCGGACGGAAAGCTGAACGTGGTCCAAAGCTTTAACGCCCGGAAATGACTTACTGACATTTTTAAGTTGAAGAATGTAATCTTTATTGTCTTCTGCCATCTTGTCCTCCTAAACTCAATTTATGAAGAAAGTGCAGGTGCGAAATGCACCCGCACTCCTGTAATACTGTTCAGATACTTTGTTTCTTTAACTCAGCTGATCTTGTCGAGAATCTCATCGACGTTGTCTGATGTAACCTTGACATAATCGCAGCCGATGTAATAATCATTGCCCTTGCCTTCGATGAAGTTGATAGCTGCATCAACTGCACTGTGTGACTGAGAGAAGTGGTCATTGAATACTGTTCCTGTCTGCTTGCCGGACTTAACGTTCTCACAAGCTTCTGTCAGAGCATCAACACCAACCAGATAGACATCCTTGCCTACTGTTTCACCAGCAGCTTCGATAGCCTGCAGAGCACCTAATGCCATTGCATCGTTGTTGCAGAATATAACTTCGATATCCTTGCCATACTTAGCAAGTGCAGAAGCAACCTTTTCCTGAGCCTGTGACTGATCCCAGTTAGCTACCTGATCATCGAGTTCCTTGACAGGGATAGCCTTTTCAAGAGCCTTAACGGAATATTCAGTTCTCAGCTTAGCATCAACGTTTTCAGGATCTCCTTCGATCATGACATAGTTGACTGTGCCATCGCCATTGATGTCGCCCTTATTGTCCAGATCAGCAATAATCTCGCCCTGGAATGTTCCAGACTGAGAAGCATCGCATCCTACATAAGTAACATCCATCTTGTCATCTTCCCATCTCTTCTCTTCGTCATCGTCTGGTTCACGGTTAACGTAGACAAGCGGAATTCCTGCTGCTGTAACCTTATCAGTAATTGTAGCTGCTGATGAAGAGTTGACCGGGTTGACAATCATGACATCAACGCCTTCAGTAATGAAGTTGTCGATCTGGTTTGTCTGAGTAGCCTGGTCGTTGGCACCATCGACGATTTCGATGTTGTCCTTTGAGAAGCCCTTTTCAACGAGATACTTTTCGAGTTCTGCTCTGTACAGAGTCATGAAGTTATCGTTGAACTGATAGATGCAGACACCGACTTTTTTGTCAGCCAGATCGGAGCTGCCGGAACCGGATGCGCTGGATGCTGCTGCACTGCTTGAACTGCTGCAGCCTGCAAGCATACTCAGCGATACTGCTGATACTGCGAGTGTAGTTAGAAATCTTTTCATAATTAATTATTCTCCTTTTTAACGGAGGTTTCCCCCGCGATTTCTAAATAGAGTTTAGCCCGCGCATCGTTTTTAGAACATAGAATATTCTTTGATGAACCATAAAAATTCTATTCAGTATTTACATGCATTATTAATATCTTATTCAAGAGTATCGGGATATTGCATTCCCATTTAAAACTGTCTATTTTCAACTTAAACAAGCTAAAAAAAAGACATCCGTTTTTCGGATATCCTAGTTCTTTATCCCTGCAGTCCGTCAGCCTGTCTTTGCATATTTTCAACAACAACATCATATATTTCGCCGATTGACTGACAATACTCAAGTATTTCCCATGGCTTATTCGTATGAAAATGAATCTTGATCAGTGTGTCATCACCTACTGCCAGCAGACTGTCACCTTCAAAATGCGAACGAATATACTGGTCAATCGCATCTTCGCTGAGATCATGACCATCTATAAGAAGCTGTGTATCGAACTTAAATTCAATCTTTTCTGCCATACTCTTATCTCCCATATTAGTTGATTCGCTATGATTCTATCAGAAAAAGCATTGAAGAGAAGCCTTAGATTTCATTATTCATACAGTACACACAATCTGTTTCCGCTCACCGGAATCATCTGAACCTCTCAGCATAGATGAGATTCAGGAGCTTCTAGATGAACTTCGCATTTGAAAAACAATACTGCTTTCTTATTTATCATACGAATCATGATGAATCACCATGGTCCTGTCAAAGTTCTTATCCTCATTTCCTGCAGACAGCACTTTTACACTGTTATCTTCCGTTCCAAGCAGCTTTGTCTCTCCTGCCGGTATTTCAAATTCACCATAAACAGTTGAAACATAGATAGGTTCATGCCCCGTATTTTTCAGAAATACAGGTGAATATTTAGTCGACCATGGTTCGAACTGAAACGCATTCTTACTGTATGCAAAGAAACGAAAATCATAATCCAGTTCATAATCAGATATTTCTATCAAGTCTTGGAACATTCCCTTTCTGACATCGTAAGCAACTGTATGATAGTGCTTCTTTCTTCTAGTCAGATCCAATGCTACAAATCCATTCATAATATCTGATGAAAAAGAAAGAACTGCACATGTATCTGCCGTAGAAGGATCCGGCAGCTTTTTTTCATGATAGACCTTGCGTCTGACAGCATTGCCGATTTTCTCATAAATTGCTGCGTCATCCGGGGCTGTAAAATCACGAAGTGCCTGTCTTAGGACCCGCTGATCATTTGCCTGATGTTCACAGAATCTGGCTGTATAGCTGCTGTTCTCTGTGCTGATTGTCAATGAACCTCTTTCACAGGAAATGGCTGTGACTGCAGAAGTATGAATCCACTGTCCCTCTGGAAAACGATCATTTCCATAGGCATTGCCCCATACTCTATAGCTGCTCTTTTCTTTTTCAAAATACCAGTTCTTCAATATATACATGTCACGCTATTTTAACACACCAAAAAAGAATACGGGAAACCTCCCGTATTCTCCATCACTTTACTGCATTCACTTTTTCAAGTACTTCATCCTCTATTTCCTTGTTTACAGCCAGTGCTTTTTCTCTGCTTTCCTGATTAGAGTAGAAATAGAACTTAATCTTAGGTTCGGTTCCGGAAGGACGTATTGCAAACCATGACCCATTAGTGAGGAAGAAACGCAGTGCATTCTGCGGCGGGATATCCTCATAACCATTTGTATAGTCAATAATATGATCTACCTTTACGCCGCAGACTTCCGCAGGAAGGTTCTCCCTGATCCACTTCATCATTCTCTGTATTCTTTCTGCGCCAGGAATTCCTTCCAATACAATATTAGGTTCATCTTCTGCAAAGTATCCATACTTGCCATAAATCTCCTGCAGAACATTCCAGAGCGTCTTGCCCTGTTTCCTAAAATAAGCGGCAGCCTCAGCAACAAGCATACCTGCTGAAATGCCATCCTTGTCGCGGATATCCTCACAGGCTGCGTATCCTACTGATTCCTCATAGCCAAACAGATATGTATATCCATTCTCCAGAAGATAAGGAATCTTTCCACAGATGTTCTTAAATCCCGTCAGTGTCTCAAACATCTCAACACCATATGATTTTGCAATAATCGTAGAAAGAGTAGAAGTAACAATAGACTTTACCATCGCTCCCTTCGCCGGAAGTGTGCCTGCACTCTTATGGCCTTCAAGAAGATAGTTTACCAGCAGATACCCCGTCTGGTTTCCATTCAGTGGAATATAGTTTCCATTATCATCTCTGATTTCAATTGCGAAACGGTCCGAGTCAGGATCCGTTGCCATTAATAATTCAGCACCAAATTCCCTGCCGTACTTTTCAGAAAGACGGAATGCCTTAGGATCCTCCGGATTTGGATAGCCTACTGTTGTGAAATCAGGATCCGGATTTTCCTGTTCCGGAACTATCTTCCAGTTGCTGAAGCCTCTATCTTTCAGCATCTGTCTGAATGGAATACTGCCGCATCCATTCAGAGGCGTATATACCAACGGTATGCTGAGATCCAGCTCTTCACCCTCATGAACTGCCAGTTTTTCTATTCTATCCAGATACATACGGTCATATTCACTGCCAAGAACAGTGATCTTCCCATTCTTCACACCCTGTTCATAATCAGATTTCTTTACATCATTCCATATATTTACAGCATTAATCTTTTCCGTCATTCCCTCAGCAACAGCAGAGGATACCTGGCATCCATCATCCCAGTAAGCTTTATATCCGTTATATTCCTTAGGATTATGGGAAGCAGTGATATTGATACCGGAAACTGTATGCAGCTTTCTGATCAGAAATGCCAGTTCAGGCGTAGGTCTCAGATCAGGAAATGTATATACCTTGATTCCATTGGCAGCCAGAATGCCTGCTGTAAGCTCCGAGAATTCTCTGGAAAAGTGACGGGGATCATGTGCAATAATGACACCTTTGTCCATCGCTTCCTGACCATGGGAAACAATATAGTCAGCAATACCCTGCGTTGCTTTTCCTACCGTATAGCAATTCATACGGTTCGTGCCAGCTCCAACCTTTCCCCTTAAGCCTGCCGTTCCAAAAGAAAGTTCCTGATAGAATCTATCTTCTTTCTCTGCCTCATCTGAAGCAATTTCCTGCAGCTGATCATAAAGAGGATCCTCCTTGTTCAGATGATCCATCCATTCGTCATATCTTTCCTGATACTTTGTCATTATGTATTCCTCCAGTGTTTCAATACCTGTATTCTAACGCATTCTGTTCTTTTGATGAACAGCTTCATCTCATATAATCACTTATCACTTTCAGCTCTTCTTCAGGTTTCTCAATTCCGCTGTTTTCACCTGCACTCTGACATCTGAGAACATATGCCATTCTTCTGCCCAGTTTCTCAGCAGTCTCCTTATCTTCAGTGCTGCCATACAGCTGAAAGCCAATATGTGAAGTAAGTACCATCATTTCACCATTAGCAAGCTGTTCTTCAAGTTTGTGACTGTGATTCTGTTCAAAATTTTCACCAGCCGACAGCAATATAGCTCCCGGTTTCATATAGAAATGATCCGATGCACAGTTCATCAGTCTGGTCAGGAAATTCTGTATTTCTTCGCAAGGTTCCCCATACAGAATCTCTCCTCCCGCTATCAATGCATCATATGCATCAGCATTCTTTATACATACATTAACTGTATCCTCAAAAATACAAATTCTTCTTTTTATGCACTTTCCGCATGCCGTACAAGGATGTACTTCATTTTCCTGCAATCGGACAATATCTGATTCTATTTCATATTTTTTAAGTACAGAAGCACATTCCTGCATTCCCGCATAGACTGCAGTATTCTTCTCTGAACTCCCATCAATCATCAATACTTTCATATTTACGCTCCGGTATTCATTATAATTAACCTTTCGCGGTCAGTTTTATAAACTTATTGGTTTTTCATCTCCCTTATGCTATAGTTTTTAAGCACTGATGAGTGCTTAGCTCAGTTGGGAGAGCACTTCCTTGACGTGGAAGGGGTCATGGGTTCGAGTCCCTTAGCGCTCACTTAATAAGTACTAAAAAACCGCTTAGATGCGGTTTTTTATGTGCTGATGCGATGTCAGATAAACAGCAGAGCTATTTTGTCACGCCAAATATCGTACGCTTGAACTTCATTCCAAAGAATGTCTGTGCTTCCTTTAAATTCATAACCAGTGTTCTTGAAGCAAGATTTGCTTCAAGAACAGGCGGAAGCTCTTCAGCTATATACCTCATATCGTAATATGCATTATCAGGAAAACTGTATGCCAGTGTATTATGTTTAATATTTGTCTTGAATTGTGCCGGCTCAGTTTCCCAGGCCATTATTATTTTGGATATTGCCTTGCTTGCAAGAACAGTCGTACCAAAATATGAATTGTAATTCAGCTTAACTGCGTATGCTGGCATCGGACTCACATAAGATTGGATAATGCTGTAAAGGACATCAGATGATTCTGCAAGAATATCAGGAAAATAGGTATCATCCCCCTGCTTCATTCTGCCAGTCATTGCGTCAATTCTGTCAAACATCATAGAAACATATTCACAAAACAAAGCACCGGCAGCACGTCTGATCGCTTCATTGATTCTTTTACCTGACTTAGCTCCATCTTCATTGCTTATCTTGGCATCAATCCTGCAGGTCACTGCGCGTTTGGAAATATCCGCAGTAACTGCTGGCAGTTTATTCGTCGAGATAGCAAGTGCAGGATAATTCAGGTATTTTGCCGTATCGCCTGAAATACCCCAGTTATCATCCTTGATGACCTTCTCACAGTTATTCGCATACTGTGTTTTAGCAAGGTCATCAATATAGATCGGAACTCCCTCGCATAAGCTCTTCATTCCTTCTATTGTTGATGCCGTAAAATCATTGCTGCTGTTTGCAGCAACTGCTTTTCCGCAGACAAGTTTTGTCAGCAGCTTAATAAATGTCGATTTGCCGCCATTGGAATTCCCGTATAAAATGCCAACCACCGGAAAATTGATGATCATATAATTATTCTGACTGGCAGTATATCTTAAATAAGCCATAAACACGCTGCAGAAATACCAATTTGCAAATCGATAATAGCTCTGCTGTGCGGTCTGCCAATGTCCGCTAAATTTGCTGACACTTTCAAGATAATTAATGAAGCATTTGACATCATTGCCAACCTGCTTTTCATCAGGATTCATATTAAGAGGTTTTCTATTGAATGTCATGCTTCTATTTACATAGTCAATATGAAGGATTGGCAGTTTCCTTTCCTTCTCTTTTTTCCTTGCAATGCCTGTCTAAATATTCCGTTTTACATATTTTATATCTTCGGACGTCAGATAAACTTTATTGCCGTCTTTATGGGGCTGCGGGAGCACTGTCCTAAGTTCAGCTTCATGTCCCTTGATCTCCGCAATAATCTCCGCTTCGTCTTCTTCCGATGGTGTTCTCTGCGGTTCTAAGTAAACGATACTTTCTTTTTTGATTTTTTCTACAAAGGGAAGTTCTTCTATATCATCAGTGACTGCTGAGGGATCTTCAATAGCCTTTGCAATTAGCTTATAACTTATACTCTGTGCACACGTATCACGATATTTTTCAAAAAGATCAAAGTAATATGCAAATGCTTTCTCATCATCGAAACAAAGAATGTTTTCTCGCTGAACACCCATAAATGCAGTGGAGGACATATTTGCGCTGCCGGTAATGACTCTCGTACGCCCGCTTTTTGACCTCAGACAGAAGATCTTTTCATGTGATCGCGTATCATCAGCCACATATAACGAAAGTGTCCTGTCTGACATTCTAGCTGCTATGGTTTCTGCAGCTTTGCATTTTGCAATCAGTTTGACCATTGTCTGTTCTACAGAAATAGCAGCCGCAACCCCTGTTGGCAGTATAATTTCACATCCATAGACTATCTCTGCATATTCAAAACGAGATATAAGCTGAGCAGTAAAATCAATGCCGGAAGAAAAAGTTATAACATACAGCTCATCATATCCATCAAACAGTTCCTGCCACGTCCTGCTGTCAGTGCCTGTCATTTCTGCATTTACAATTCTTAATGTATGATCACGAAGATCAATGTCCTTTTCATCAGCCAAATCAAATAAACTCTGCTGTTCATTATCTGTTTCTTTATTTTTCATAACAACTCTTCTAATTGCCGAATGGACTTATAACTGTGCTTCGATTCATCTTCAATGTAATCAAGATTTCATATTTATTCAACGCTAAGTTCAAGACAATAGTTGGTGATCGTTGAAAACACCATAGTGAAACTCTTCGTATGCTTGTCTGAGATCAA
>JBFLGD010000030.1:0-11701 GCA_041859965.1 Bulleidia sp.
GGAAGAAGAAAAGAATCCGGGCATTGATGATGTGATTCAGGAAGCAGGGAAATACATACATGATCCAAAGAGTATTGCTTTAATAGAGAAAGCTGCCAACTATGCAGCAGAGCATCATGCCGGTCAGTTCAGAAGATCCGGCGAACCATATATCATTCACCTGACAAATGTTGCCTATATACTGGCAACACTGCAGGCAGGGCCTTCTACGATAGCAGCAGGGTTTCTGCATGACGTGATCGAGGACTGCGGTGTTTCTCATGATCAGCTCGCAGCTGATTTCGATGAGGAAATTGCAGATCTGGTAGAAGCAGTCACTAAGATCGGTACATTGCAGTACAAGGGAAAAGATGATCCTGAATATCAGGCTGCCAATCATCGCAAAATCTTTATTGCCATGGCGAAGGATGTACGTGTCATTCTCATTAAGCTGGTGGACCGTCTGCATAATATGCGTACTCTGCAGTATCAGCCGGAGGCAGCTCAGAAGAGAATTGCTTCTGAGACACTGGATGTATATGCACCGATTGCCCATCGTTTAGGTATCAGTTCCATTAAGAATGAACTGGAGGATCTCTGCTTCTATTACCTGAACAGACAGGAATACTATCGTATTGCCCATCTTGTTGATTTCAAGAAGGACGAGAGAGATGCAGCTGTCAATCGCATGATTGAAGAAATAACGGAACTGCTGAATGAAAATCATATAGAGTTCCGTATCTTTGGCAGATCAAAGCACCTTTATTCCATTTACAAGAAGATGGTGAAGAAGCACAAGCGCTTTGACCAGATACTGGATCTGCTTGCGATACGTATTGTAACTAATACAGAGCTTAGCTGCTATGAAATACTTGGCTATATTCATGCCAAATACAAACCAATTCCAAGCCGTCTGAAGGATTATATTGCAGTGCCTAAGCCAAACATGTATCAGTCTCTTCATACAACAATCATCGGTGATGACGGGCGTATCTTTGAAGTCCAAATCAGAACTGAGGAAATGGATGAAGTAGCAGAGCGAGGTGTTGCGGCACATTGGAGATACAAGGAAGGCACTCGCTATGATGCCCGTAAGGAGCAGAAGGAAATTGAGGATAAGCTTTCTTGGTTCAAGAACTTTGCGACATACTCTGAAGAGGAGAGCAGCTCTGCATCAGCCAGTGCTTCCGAATACATGGCCACTCTGCAGCATGATGTCTTTGAGGCCAATGTCTATGTCATGACCCCGAAGGGCAGAGTTGTTGATCTGGTCAGCGGGGCAACACCGATAGACTTTGCCTATCGTGTACATACAGATGTTGGGCATACCTGTGTCGGTGCAGTAGTGAACGGGGTCATGGTGCCTCTGAATACGGAACTGCATACTGGCGATGTTGTAGAGATCAAGACAAGAAAAGGATCCGGTCCTTCGGAAGACTGGCTGAAGGTCGTAAAGACCAACCAGGCCAAGAATAAAATCCGTGCATATCTCACCCGCAAGGAAACAGAGAAGAAGGAAGAGCTTGTTCCGGAAGGTGAAAAGATACTGAAGGAAGAACTGACAAGAAGAGGCTTTGATGCCAAGGAGTTCTTAGAGAAGAAGCGTATTGAAAGTGTCAGTCATGAATTCAGAGTATCAAATTATACTGACTTCATGTATGGAATTGCTGTGCATTCTATCAGTCCGGTTGCGGTATGTGAGAAACTGACAAATGCGAAGGCACGAATACAGGATGATGAAACCCTGCAGAGGGTACTGTCACGTGAGAAGCCGAAGCAGGCTAATTCAGAAACAGGACTGATCGTGCCTGGCATTGAATCCATGAAAATGGCTATTGCCAAGTGCTGTCTGCCGGTATACGGAGATCCGATTGTAGGCTTTGTAACAAAGGGTGAGGGTGTCCGTGTGCACCGTGCTGACTGTCCGAATGTAAAAGCGGAAGGTGCCCACTTGATTGATGTTGAATGGGACAGTGGAAACCCGGAGCGTACCTATGCATGCGACATTATGATCACAGCAGAGGACAGATCATTCCTTGTAACAGATATACTGACCTGTGTGTCTCAGTACAAGGCACCTATGGAAACAATCAATGCAGCAATCAATCATGAGACACTGACTTCAACGATCCGCATGACACTGCGTGTGCATAATGTGGAGCATGTAAACAATGTGATTGCCAACATACGCAAGATTGAGTCGGTCATTACAGTGGAAAGAGAGATGCATTGAGTACCATTTTCCATGAAACCGTTCTATAATAGCCATGCGATCCGACCGTGAGGAGTATTCCGAGCGGAAAGTGACATACATGGCATATACGGATCTTTTCCGTGTGTATAACTAGTGTGTTGCCTCTGCCGGATCGACAGAGGTTTTTATTTTGGAGGAAAGTAAAATGAAACGTATTACAGCAGCAGTACTCTCTCTTTTTCTAAGTGCTTCGATGCTGTGCGGCTGCAGTGCAAAAACTGCATCTTCCGCAGCGTCCGCATCTTCTGCCACCAGCACATCTGAAGTAACTTCTACTGAAGTTACCATCACAGATCATGCTGATCGTACCGTAAAGATGAAGACAAACCCAAAGCGTGCCGTCATTCTGGACATCTATCCTTTAGCATCTGTTCTGTCTGTCTATCTGAATTCAGCAGAGACAATTGTCGGTATGGAACCGGCAAGCATGAATGCAGCCAAGAATGGCATCCTTTCTGAACTGTATCCTGAAATCCTGAATGCAGATACAGATATCATGGATGGTGAAAGCTTCAACGTTGAATCCGTTGCGGCTCTGAAACCGGATGTTGTCTATTACAATGCTTCCAATACCGACGAACAGTCTAAGCTGGAAAATGCAGGTCTGACAGCCGTCGGTGTTTCCTGCACAAAGTTCAAATTTAACTGCACAGATACTTACAATGAGTGGATGGACCTTCTGGATCAGATCTATCCAGGCAGAAGTGAAACAAAGGAAGCAGCTAAGAAATTTGCAAACAATACATATGACACAATCCAGTCCAAGGTTGCTGATGTGAAGGATGCTGACAAGCAGAAGGTTCTCTTCCTTTACCAGATGAAGGATGGCTCTATTATCACTTCCGGCAAGAATTTCTTCGGTCAGTGGTGGTGCGACGCAACAGGTTCACTGAATGTTGCTACTGATGTAACAGCTGAAAAGACTAATGCGGTTGTGACAATGGAACAGATATACAGCTGGAATCCGGATGTTATCTTTATTACAAACTTTACAGATACTGTACCGGATGATCTGTATAACAATGCTAATGGTATAGACTGGAGTTCTGTAGCAGCTGTACAGAACAAGCGTGTATATAAGATGCCGTTAGGAACATACCGTACATTCACACCCGGTGCAGACACACCTATGACACTGGAGTGGATGGCACAGAAGATCTACCCGGATCTCTTTGACAATGATCTGACTAAGGATGTTAAGAAGTTCTATAAGAAGGTCTACGGTATTACTATTACTGACGACCAGATTGCAGAGATGTATAATCCTAGCAGTGATGCCAGTCAGATGAACTGAGCAGGAAAGGAATCAATTGAATAAGAATCACCGTTATCACATTCTAATGACTGTCTGTATTGCTGCTTTATTAGCAGCCGTACTGGCCGCCCTGTGTCTGGGAGCTTTTCCGATAACCCCGTCACAGGTTTTCGGCGAGCTGTTTGGACAGCTCTCAGATCAGAAGACTGTGCATACGGTGATTTTTAATATTCGTCTGCCAAGAGTTGCAATGAGTATCATTGCAGGGGCAGGACTGGCAGCGGCAGGTGCAGCTTTTCAGAGCCTGTTTGCCAATCCATTAGCTTCACCTGATACCTTAGGTACTGCAAATGGTGCAGGTTTTGGGGCCGTACTAGGCATTCTGCTTGGTTTCAGTACATTGGGACTGCAGCTTACTGGATTGCTGTTCGGAATATTAGCAGTCCTGCTGGTATTCTTAGTCACTGGCGGGATGAAGGAGAGAATGCGCGGCAGTATGGTGACATTGATACTGGCTGGTCTAGTCATCAGTTCACTGTTCTCTGCGCTGATCTCTTTAGTAAAGTACACCGCAGATCCGCAGGATGTATTGCCTGTTATTACCTTCTGGCTGATGGGAAGATTCTCTTCGGTAACGACGTCGCAGCTGTTAACCGCTGCACCGTTCATTCTTGCCGGGATTCTGATCATCTTCCTGTTCCGCAATCGTCTGAACGCAGTCTCACTTTCAGAAGAGGAGGCCCGTTCTCTTGGTGTACACATTAAGCCGGCAAGAATGATTCTGATACTGGCGTCTTCCATGATCACGGCATCCGTTGTTTCAACATGCGGAGTGATTGGCTGGGTAGGACTGCTGATACCGCATATCGCAAGAATGCTGCTGGGCAATGATAATCGCAGAGTAGTACCGGCTTCTATTGTCATGGGAGGTCTGTTCCTTCTCATCATGGATACCATTGCAAGATGTGCAACTGCTTCTGAAATACCGGTATCCATACTGACAGCAATACTGGGAGCACCTATGTTTATTCTGATACTGAGAAAGACCGGAGGTATTCATTCATGAAGATCGAGGCAGAAAACTGCTCTTTCAGCTACATGAAGGAAGCAACAGTATTTAAGGATCTTTCCATGCGTCTGGAGCAGGGACATTCTGCTGCTATTCTTGGACCTAATGGTATTGGTAAGACCAGTTTTCTGAAATGTCTGTTAGGTTTTGAGAAACCGCAGACAGGAAGAATACTGGTGGATGGGAAAGACAGAGCAGGGATTGGCGATACAGAATTTTTCAGGGAAGTGTCCTATGTACCGCAGAACAAGAAACAGACATTTCCTTATACGGTTGAAGAAACTGTACTGATGGGAAGAACACCTTATCTTTCTGCGTTTCAGCAGCCTTCCAATAAGGACAGAGAGATGGCTGCTGAAGCAATGCAGAAGACAGGCATTCAGTATTTAGCACAGAAGACCACGGATGAAATATCCGGGGGTGAGCTGCAGCTGACCTATATTGCCAGAGCCCTAGCAGCAAGGCCGCAGGTGCTTATTATGGATGAACCTGAAACAGGTCTTGATTACAGGAATCAGATGATCGTAATGAATCTGATTGAATCATTGAGCAGAGATGAGCATCTCTCTGTTCTGTTTACAACCCATTATCCTGAACACGCGGCTTCCATGTGCAGTGAAGTACTTCTAATGAACAGAGATGGAAGCACGATGTTTGGCAAAACAGATCAGATACTGACTGCTGAGAATACAGGACATGCTTTTGGTGTTAAGATTCATGTAGAACATACTGTCATAGACGGGAAAGAATATGTTTCAATGATTCCTTTGGAAACGACAGACAGGGAGGACTGAAATGGAAACAAGAATTGCGGTAATTGCTATTATTGTAGAAGATGGCGAGAGTATCGGTAAGATGAATGAACTGCTGCATGAGTACAGTTCCTATATCATTGGCAGAATGGGTCTTCCATATCGTGAAAAGCATGTCTCTCTGATCAGCATTGATATTGATGCACCGATGGATGTCATCAGTGCCTTAACAGGCAAGCTGGGCAATCTGGAAGGAATATCTGTAAAGGCTGCATATTCTAAGGAATGAAGATTTCTCATTTCTTGTCAGAACTGCAGAATGAGTTTATAATCTAAGAAATTCAGTGAAGGAGAAATCTTCATTCGTACTCTTTAAAAGAGACAGTGATAAGGTGAAAGCATTGACTGTACGGAAAAAGAAAGACACTCCTGAGAAGATATCCTGAAGCAACAGTAGGGATGTCCGTCAGACCGCGTTAAGGAGACGAGAGTATATTCTCTTTATGAGAATATAAACTGAGGTGGTACCGCGCATAACAGCGTCCTTGGAATTCAAGGACGTTTTTTATTTTCTGAGGACAGGAGGAAGCAGTATGAACTATCAGACACCGCGAGGAACTTATGACATTCTCCCGGAGGACATGGACAAGTGGCATGATGTGGAAAGAGTAATCCGTGAAGAGACACAGCTTTACAGATATAACGAGATCCGCACACCATACTTTGAAAGCACGAACGTGTTCGCAAGAGAAAATGATTCATCTGACATGGTAAACAAGGAAATGTATACCTTTAACATGGGAGATGGATCCTACACCCTGAGACCGGAAGGTACAGCAGGTGTTATCCGTGCTTTTGACCAGCATAAACTCTATGGATCTATGGAAATGCCGGGACGTTTCTACTATATGGGAGCTATGTTCCGTCATGAGCGTCCGCAGAAAGGCAGACAGAGACAGTTTACGCAGTTCGGTGTTGAGAACATTGGTGCAAAGTCTCCGGAGCTGGATGCAGAGACAATTGCACTGGGATGCGACATTGTTAAGAAGATGGGCATTTCTTCTGTAAAGGTATGTATCAATACATTGGGAGATGATGCTTCCAGAGAAGCATACCGTGAAGCACTGAAGAAGCACTTTGCACCGCATCTGGATGAACTGTGCGGTGACTGCCATAGAAGATATGAACAGAACCCTCTGCGTATTCTTGACTGTAAGGTAGACCATGATCTTGACTGCCTGAAGAATGCACCGAAGCTCTCTGATTACCTGAATGAAGAGTCACGTACATACTTTGACCGAGTCCTGAAGGCATTGGATGCTCTAGGCATTCCATATGAGATCGATGAACGTCTTGTCAGAGGACTGGACTATTACACACATACAGTATTCGAGGTTGTTTCCACAAGACCTGAATCAGGTGCACAGGCAACAATCTTTGCCGGGGGACGCTATGATCACTTTGTTGAGTACTATGGCGGGCCTGAGATGTCGGGTATAGGTTTTGCAATAGGACTGGAGAGACTGATTTCTCTAGCAGAAGAGGAAGGTCATAACTTTGGTGAAACAGCACCTCTGGATGCGTATGTGATTGGATTAGGTGATGTCAGTGACAGTGTACTGCAGGTGACCCAGCAGCTGCGTCATGAGGGACTGTGTGCAGAAGGAAATCTTGTGCCGCGTTCACTCAAATCACAGTTCAAGTCAGCAGACAGAAAGAAAGCAGACTTCATTATCATCATGGGTGAGGATGAAGTAAAGAATGGAACACTGAATATTAAGAAGTCTTCCGAGAAGGAACAGAAGACAATTAAACAGGATGAACTGATTGAAACAATTCATGCCTGGGAAGGAAAGTAAGCGATGGAAAGAACATGTGAGAACGGTACACTTCGTAAGGAAGATGCCGGAAAAACAGTAACACTTGTCGGCTGGACGGCCAGACGCAGAGATTTAGGTGCACTGGTATTCATTGATCTGCGTGATCGCAGCGGCATTGTACAGGTTACTTTTGATGAGACAATGGCAGACAAGGTCAAGGATGTCAGAAATGAATATGTACTGCAGGTAAAGGGTACAGTCTGTGTCAGAAAGGAAGCCAATCCTAAGATGGCTACCGGAGAGATTGAGATTCATGCACAGGAAGTGACAATCATCAATGCTTCCGATCCGCTTCCAATTGATCTTTCTGACAACTCAACATCCTCGGAGGATACAAGACTGAAGTACAGATATCTGGATCTGCGCAGACCTTCACTGCAGGCAAATCTGTTCCTGCGTCACAGAGTATGCATGATTGCAAGAAATACACTGGACAAGGAAGGCTTTGTTGAAGTGGAAACACCGATATTAGCCAGATCCACACCAGAAGGAGCACGTGACTATCTGGTTCCTTCACGTATCTACAATGGTAAATTCTGGGCACTTCCACAGTCTCCGCAGATCTATAAGCAGCTGCTGATGATCGGCGGCATGGAGAAGTATTTCCAGATTGCCAGATGCTTCAGAGATGAGGATCTGCGTGCAGACCGTCAGCCTGAATTTACACAGATTGATATTGAGATGTCATTCGGTGATGAAGAGACAATATTCGCTACGGTTGAGAATCTGATGCAGGAGATCTTCAAAGGTGTAAAGAATTATAAACTTGAGGATCATTTTCTCCGTATTACATGGAATGAATGCATGAGAAGATTTGGTTCAGATAAGCCTGATCTCCGCTTTGGCAATGAGATTCAGGATCTGACACCTCTGTTCCAGAACACTGAATTTCAGGTATTCAGAAATGTGATTGATAACAATGGCATTGTTGGTGCTGTAAAGTTCGAACATGCGGCTGGCAAGTATTCCCGCAAGGCATTGGATAAGCTGCAGGACTTTGTGAAACAGGGATTCAAGGCTAAGGCACTTGCCTATCTGAAAATGACAGGGGAGGAACTGAGCGGTTCGATTGCCAAGCCTCTGAGTGAAGAAGAGAAGAAGGCAGTAATCACAAAGCTGGATCTGAAGGACGATGATCTGGTATTAGTGATAGCAGATCAGCCTCGCATTGTAGAAACAGCTCTTGGTGCACTGCGTGTTAAGCTGGCACATGAACTGGATCTGATCCCGCATGAGAGCTGCTATAAGTTCCTGTGGGTAACAGAATTCCCTATGTTCGAGTGGTCTGAAGAAGAACACAGATGGGTAGCTGCACATCATCCATTCACTGCTCCTAAGGATGAGGATGTTGATAAGCTCCTCACTGATCCGGAACATTGTTCTTCCAGAGCATATGATCTTGTATGCAATGGCTATGAACTGCTGTCAGGATCTATTCGTATTCATGATCAGGCACTGCAGGAGAAGGTCTTTGAGGCGATTGGTTTAACACCAGAGAAGGCTAGAGACAGATTTGGTTTCTTCCTGGATGCCTTCAAGTTTGGAACACCGCCGCATGGAGGAGTAGGCATTGGACTGGAGAGACTGACAATGATACTGGCTGGTACAGACAATATCAGAGATGTAGTAGCATTCCCTACAACGAACTCTTCACTGGACCTGATGTCTGAAGCACCGAATACTGTTGATGATGCACAGCTGGATGTACTTGGTGTAGCAGTAAAAGATAAGAAATAATTGAATTAATTAAGTTTGAATACAGTGTATATTTGGCTGATAGTGCCGACTATACACTGTTTTTATTTGATGCGTCTGCCCTGGTTTCTAATACAATTGCACAAAGTACAATGGTTACATTTCTCTATTTATATATATTCACAGCAGTTAGGATGTTTTTAACTTATATCTGGATATATAATAATGAAATTGAAATAACGTTGGGGGACGATTATGAAAAATCATTATATATCACGAGGTATTGCCATTTATTTATGTACGGTGAGCATGTGCGGATGTTCTGCGGTTGGAGCAAAAATTACGGATTTTGATAACACTGATTCCGCGTATTCAGCAGATTCAGCTTCAGAAGAAACTGCTGTTCCAGAAAAAACTGCAACGCCAGTTCCTGTCTGTGATGGAACAACAGTAACAACTGCCTGTGAGGTTGATGGAATAATGTATTCTACATACATTTATCATCCGGCTGTTCCTGAACAATCGCATATTGAGAGTCAAACCGTAACGGAGCAGGTTCAAACTGGCACTTGTACATTATGCAACGATGGGACTATGTCTCCTTCATGTGCTGTTGGAAGAGGAGCATGCTCTCATCATAATGGGGTTGCTCAGTATGGGGCACCGGTTTATGGAAATGAAACTCATACTATAGAAAATAAGGTTGTAGATGCTCCAGCTGCAGATGCTTATTACGAGACGGTTCCACAGCAGTAATGAATTGATTATATGTTATAGATTTTGTAATTCAGTAATTTATTATTGAATTAATAATTATAAAGGTGGGGGCCTATTATGAAATTAAGAAAACATTTTCGCTGTATTATGACTATTGTTTTATCCATGATTTGTGTAGTTGGTTTATGCTGCCCTGTAAATGCAGAGGAAAATCGAAAGCAGTTAAATCTTGAGAAATTGAATGCACCTTCTTCAATAGATGTGCAGGAGAATACTTCTGTGTTTACAGGGAATACTGCATATTTATATGCCAATTATAATTATGCAGAATCTATAGATATGAAAACCACATTCAATGTGACATCTGGAAATGAGAATATTGAAATCAACAGTTGCACAGACAATGGCATTACAATCCATGGTCTAAAAGTAGGAACGGCTGTTATCTGTGTAACGTCCGAGGCTAATCCAAGCTTAACAAAGAATGCCACAATAACGGTAAAGGATGCTCAAAAAGTAACATCACTGAACTTTAGCAGTGACTCTGTCACTTTCAAAGCAAATGCTTCAAGTTTTCCTTTATATGAGAGTATTCCATTTACAGCAGAACCTAATGATATAGATTATTCTAAATTGAAAACAACTTCTGGAGATCCAAGTATCTTATCCGTTGGTTATATGAATGATAACAGCGTTAGCGTTGAGCTGCTGAAGGCAGGAACTACTACATTGACACTGTCTTCAGAAGATAATGTAAATGCTGAAATATCTGTTACTGCAGTGAGTGGAAAGTATGCTACCGGTTTTAAGTCGGAGATGCCTAATACAGTAACAATTAAGCCTGTAGAAAAATTTGATTTTGAAAAGTTTATTAAACAGTATCTTGTACCTGATGATACTTCAGAGGAAAAGATATCCTATTCCATTAACTCATCATACAGTTCAGCGGTTATAGATAAGAATGGTATTTTAAGCGATCCAAAGGAAGAAAATTTTACTGTAAAGGCAACTTTGGAATCTGGTGTCTGCACATTTATCCAAGTGTATGTACTTAATGAAGTTACCAAATTTCAATTCGGCAATTCCGAGTATACGTATGTTTCAGATGTGGGCAGCCTTTCTATGCTGAGCAATATTCAGACAAATCTTCAGTCTGCGTATTCAATACCTCAAAGTGATATACAGTGGACATCTTCTAATACTAACGCTGTTCAATGCGATGAATATGGCAATCTGCAGGTTAAAGGTAAGGGAGATACTACAATTACAGCAAAGTATAAAGATTTCAGTACAAGTACTACTGTGCATATTGTTGATCGTAAAGTGCCTACAATGCTGAGCATTGGATCAGGCTCTTCTATGGAACTGTATTTAGGACAGACGGGAAGTCTGAGTGCATATTATGGCAGCTCCCAGGAACTTCTGGATATGAATACTGATTTTGAAGTGACGGAGGGCCGTGATGTAATTGATATTTCAAAGGACAATTATAATCCAGCATATATCAGTATTATTACAAAAGCAGTTGGCGAAGCTGAAATCAAAGTGACTTCAACAGCAAATAAGAGCTTAAGCAAAACAATGAAAGTAGTTGTGAAGGATGCTGTTAAGCCTACAAAGATCAGTTTTACTCAATCTGAGGTTACAACAGCACTCAGCAATGGTGTGTCTCCTAATAATGTGCCTTCTCTTTCGTACTCTATAGAGCCTTATGCGGCTTCCTTTACAGCAAAGATCAGTTATTCATTTGATGGACCGTCAGACCTGATTGATCAGGTAAATATTCAGCAGGGTATAGTTAGCTATTGCCCTGTAAAAGCTGGTACTACAAAACTAGTGCTAACTTCAGACAATGGTCTCACAGCATCAATTAAAATCACTGTTCTGGATGGGGATTATGCTTCTGGTTTCTCGACATGGAATATAGCTGACAAGAAGCTCAAGGTAAGTGAAACATATGATTTTGCAAGTGAGATAAATTCGCTTCTTGAACCTCTTAATTCCGTACATAAGGATGAAAAAATCCGCTATACAATAAACAGCTGGGATAAGTCATGCTCTGTTGATGAGAAGGGGAAAGTTACTGCATTGAAGCAAGGA
>JBFLGD010000031.1:0-11610 GCA_041859965.1 Bulleidia sp.
CTACGATCGCAACGGCAATGTCATTGCAGAAGATGTACGTACCTATAACATTGTCTGCATCCTATCTTCTTCAAGACTGACAGGAACAGGTGATGCCGCCTATGTAAAAGATAAGGATACAACAGCTGACAAACTTTCAGCTGTCCTTGGCATTGACAGACAGAAGATCTATGACTATCTGAATCAGGACGTCTATCAGACGGAACTCGGTACAGGCGGAAGAGGCCTGACCGAGACCATAAAAGATGAGATAGATGATCTCAATCTTCCGGGTATTGAATTTACTGATTCTGTTACAAGATCCTATCCTAATGGACAGTTTGCATCCAACCTGATTGGCTATGCACAGACTGATGACAGCGGTTCTACCGTCGGCAAGATGGGTCTGGAACTTTATCTGGATTCTTACTTGACTGGACAGAATGGGAGCAAGACCTATCAGGTTGATAAGGATGGCTACGTTCTGCCAGGCATGAAGGAAACAAGTGTTTCTGCAGTCAATGGCGATGATGTATATCTGACCATTGATTCAGGTATACAGCAGTCATTGGAAGACAGCTTTAAGCTATCTGCATCACAGTTCGATCTGACTTCTGCGTGGGGCGGTGCTATGGAGATATCTACAGGCAAGGTTCTTGCCTGGGGACAGACACCATCCTTCGATCCAAATAATCTTTCATCGATTACAAGCTATACCAATACCGGCACACAGATTCCTTATGAAGCAGGTTCCACAATGAAGACATTTACATGGGCTGCTGCAATGAATGAAGGACTGTATGACGGTACACAGACAACGAATGGAAATGAATACTGTTTCTCTGGTGATTCAAACAATAATCCAGTCCGTTCCAGCGAGTCGGATTCATATGGATGTATTTACAATGCCAGACACAGACAGCATGGAACTGTCACTTTGGACACTGGACTGATTGAATCTCTGAATACAGTTGCTGCAACAATAGAAAATGAAGTGATTACTCCTGAAAAATATCTTGAATATCTGAAATCATTCGGTTTTTTCCAGAGTGTTGATACAGATGGGCTGCCTGAGGAAACAGGTACATTGAACTATACATGGCCTGCAGACAAGGTGTCGCTTTCCTATGGACAGGGTTCTACTGTAACTATGCTGCAGATGTTCCAGGCCTATTCCGCCATCTTCGGCGATGGCTCTATGAAGAAGCCATACTTCGTTGATTCCATACGCGATCCGTATGATTCATCCAATGTTGTCTATCAGGGTGAAACTGCCACAACCGGAACGCCTATTACTTCTGATACAGCGACGGAGATACAGGCACTGCTGACAAGAGTTGCGAATGACAGCGATGGTACCGCCAAGTCTTATGAGATACCGGAATGTAAGATCATGGGAAAGACTGGCACCAGTCAGGTAGCTTCCAATGGTTCCTATGATACTGGAAAGGTTATCTATTCTATTATGGCGGCACTTCCGGCTGATAATCCGCAGATCCTTGTCTACTATGCATACGAAACAGACTACACAACGGATGTTGCACTGACAGCAGAGGCAGGTACTGCTTTCCTGCGCAAGGTCGCACAGACATATGGATTTACCAATGGTGATAACAGCGCCGCATCCAGCGGAACTTCAAGCAGTACCTCCACAGGATATGGAACGACTATTACAGAAATGCCGGATCTTCTGAATCATACTCTTGACTATGCAAACGGTAAGCTTTCTTCTTCCGGTGCAACGGTCGTTACACTGGGAAGCGGAAGTACGGTAATCAATCAGTATCCAAACAGCGGCGGCAATGTAACAAGTGGGCAGCGGGTATTCCTGCTGACGGATTCCACCAGCTTTACAATGCCGGATCTGACTGGCTGGACACGAAAAGACGTAGCAGCCCTATGGGATGTTACAGGATTTGGATTTGAACTGTCAGGAACGGGGACGGTTGTCTCGCAGAGTATACCGGCGGGCACCAGTGTGACAAAGGGCACCGAGATCAAAGTTGTTTTCGGCTGACCAACTGTAATATAATGTACGGGCTTTATGAGAGGGAAGGGAACCAATGCAGTTAAAACTAATACTGGGCTTTACGATCAGTTTGATTATTGTACTGATTGCAATGCCGCCGTTTATCAAATACTTAAAGAAACTGTCTTTTAAGCAGACGGTCAGTGAATATGCACTGGAAGATGATAAGAAGAAAGCAGGCACTCCGATCATGGGAGGTGTTCTGTTCATTATTGTACCAATTGCGGTTACACTGATCTCTTCAATTACCACACTTGGAGATCTGGATACATGGATCATTATCCTTGCTTTTGCAGGATATGGACTGATTGGATTTATTGATGACTATATTATTGCTGTACGCAAGAACAATGATGGCTTGAAGCCCAAGCAGAAGCTGCTTCTTCAGCTGATCCTTGCAGTAGCATTCTTCTTCCTGTACAGATCGCATGCTCAGCTGCAGATCATCTGGCCATTTACACATGACGTCTGGAATTTGAACTGGGGATACTTCATTCTGGTTCTTCTGATGTTCTCAGGAAGCTCCAATGCTGTCAATCTGACGGATGGAATGGATGGACTTTCTTCAGGCGTTTCCATCATTGCACTGATTCCTTTCTTTATCATTGCAATGGTACAGAAGAGACCATCTGTGCAGATGTTTATTGCCTGCCTGATTGGTGCTCTGCTTGGCTATCTCTACTATAATAAGAAGCCGGCAAAAGTCTTTATGGGCGATACCGGATCCTTGGCATTAGGAGGTGTACTGGCTGCACTTGCCATGGTCATGAAGGAAGAAATTGCTCTGGTGTTTATTGCCGGAGTGCCAGTCATAGAAACGGTCTGTGTCATTATTCAGCAGGTCTCTGTCAGAACAGTTCACCGCAAGGTGTTTATATACACTCCGATCCATTATGCATTCCGTATCAAAGGAATGCCTGAGCGCAGTATTGTACTGATGTTCTGGATAGTGGAAGCGATTCTTGCAGGGTTCGGACTGTTCGTGGCACTTCATTAGAATGTTTGATCCGGAAACCGCAGATACGGTTTCCTATTTGTGTAAAGTGGCATTAGTAAAAGAATTAGGCATACAGGGGTGTGTGAATTTTGCTATAATAGTAAAATTGCAGACAGGAGAGGAAGGGTTCCGTGGAAACTTATGATGTGAATAATACCGCTGTCCAGCTCCTGATGGTCATGAAGCTGCAGGAGCTGATCGGTTCACACCTGCCTTCTCTGACCTATGATAATCTTGAAGATTATCTGTCACAGAGGCTATGGCGCATAGAGAAGCCTGATTCACTTCATAAAGCAGCAGATCAGGTCATGTCGATCACAGCTGGCGAACTGATCAAATTTCTTTCCATGGAAGCTGTTAAAGATGCAAATCAGGCCGATCTGAACGACTATTCGGACTTAATAGGAGGATAAATACTGATGAAGAAAACCAAAACAAAGAAGAGCAGAATCGTCATCCTGCTAACGATCATCGCCATTATAGGGGTATTGATCGGGGCTACATTCACGACGATCAAGGATAATCTGAACCTTGGTCTGGATCTGCAGGGAGGATTTGAGATCCTCTATCAGGTAAGTCCTCTGAATGAAGGCGATGATGTTGACATGAATTCTGTCGTTGACTCCATCACCAAGCGTGTCAATGTACTGGGGGTCAGTGAACCTAGTATTACGGTAGAGGGTGATGATCGTGTGCGTGTACAGCTGGCTGGTGTAACTGACCAGGATGAAGCACGTGAGATGATCGGTACAACAGCCAATCTGACATTCCGTGATGTTGATGACAATGAACTGGCAGACTCATCCATCCTCACAGAGGGCGGTGCAAGTCTTGCTTATGATGAAAATAACAAACCAGTTGTTTCACTGAAGATAGCAGATAATGATAAATTCGGTGAAATGACTTCAGAAATCTCCCAGAAGGACAGCGGATCCAACATCATGGTTATCTGGCTGGACTATCAAGATGGAGATTCCTATCAGACAGAAGCTGCCAAGGCTGCCAAAGGTGAAGAACCAGCTTATATTTCTGCTGCTACAGTCAGCAGTGAAATAACAGGCGACTGCCAGATCTCAGGCAACTTTACAGAAGCAGAAGCGAAGAATCTTGCAAGTCTGATCAACTCCGGATCTCTGCCTGTTAAGATGACCGAGATATCCTCTAATGTAGTATCTGCACAGTTTGGTTCTGATGCGCTTAGCAAGACTGCAATTGCAGGTCTGGTCGGTGTCATTCTTGTTATGCTGTTTATGATCATTAGATATAGACTCCCTGGTATTGTTTCAGCAGTCATGCTGGTTGCGTATATCTGGGCTGTCTTCGGTATATATTCGCTGATGGGAGCGGTTTTCACCCTATCAGGTATCGGCGCACTTGTCCTTGGTGTCGGTATGACTGTTGATGTCAATATCATTGACTTCGAGCGAATCCGACAGGAACTGTGGAAGGGCAGAAGCGTACCGAATGCAATCCGTGAAGGACAGCAGATCTCATTCTCCGCAATCTTTGACTCTCAGTTCACAACATTGATTACAGCATTGATTATGTATATCTGGGGTACAGGCTCGGTTAAGGGATTTGCAACAATGCTGATTATCACCGTTCTGATGACAATGGTACTGAACGTTGGTCTCTGCAGAATCTTTATGAATCTGATCGTTTCTTCTCATATCGCTGACAATCATCCAGGCTGGTTCGCTGTAAAGAAGAATCAGATTCCGGATGTATCCAAGGGAGAAAAGCAGTTCTATACAGGCACACATCACTTCAACTATGCCGCAAAGTCCAAGTATCTGATCCGTACTGCACTGATCATCATTGCAGTTGCTCTGGGCGTTGGATTTGTCAATCTGGCACAGAATAACGGATTTATGAATCTTGGCATTGATTTCGCTTCCGGAACAAAACTGACCATTACTTCAACCGATGCGATTACAGTTGATGATGTACAGAAGGAAATGGAAACACTTGGCTATGATGACTTCTCATATCAGTCAGCCGGTGACAATACGGTATATGCTGTTACAACTGATTCAATATCAACGGATGATCTGACTAAGCTGAAGTCTGATCTGAAGGATGAATATGGTGAAGAGCCTGGTGATAACGTTGTTACGCCAGTTGTAGGCAAGGAACTGGTCAGAAATGCAGTAATCCTGACACTGGTTGCTTGGATTGCAATTATGCTGTATATCACAATCCGCTATCAGTGGGATTATGCAATCGGCTGTCTTGTTGCTCTGGTGCATGATGTATTGATAACATTGGCAGCCTTTGCAATACTGCGAATGGAAGTCAATACAGAACTTGTATCCGTGCTGCTGACTATTATTGGATACTCTGTCAATAATTCCATTATTATCTTCGACCGTATCCGTGAGGAAATGGAAGATAAGAATAATGCGAGAATGACGGGTGCTGATTATGATCAGGTTGCCAATGATGCAATTGATGGAACAATCTGGATGGCTCTGCTGGGATCGTTCACGACAATTCTTCCAGTTATCTTCCTGCTCATCATGGGCTCGAATTCAATCCTGACATTCAACTTTGCAATGTTCATAGGATTGATTGCCGGCACATTCTCCTCCATCTTCATCTCTCCAACTGTATGGCGTTTCCTCAGAACACACCACAAACAGAAGGATAAGAAAAAGAAGAGGGTCAAGAAGGCTAAACAGGAAAAACTTGATGAGTATACGATCAAGGGAATCAACGCCTGATTCGTGTATAATAAGCAGTGGCATTCAGCCGCTGCTTTTTTATATAAGAGGATTGAAATGAACATACAAGCTGTATTATTTGACTGTGATGGACTGATGTTTAACACAGAACAGGTTTCCCAGAAAATGTGGAGAGAGACAGCCGGTACATACGGTGCTGAGATCCCTGATGGTTTCTTCAAGGCAATCACAGGTGCTAAAAGAGGATCAGGATTTGAACAGTATAAGGATCGTATTCCGCATCTGGGTGAGATCATGGATGAAATGAAGAAACGAAGATTTGATTATTCATACTGGGCTTCCTTCTATCCGGATGGATTGAATAAAAAGGGGCTGGTGGAACTGAATCATTTTGTACATGAAAATGACTATCGTTCTGCAGTATGCTCCTCTTCTGTGGCTGCATATGTAGAAACACTTCTGAAGACCGTATCTCAGCCCATGTATTTTGATACAGTCATTGGCGGCGATATGGTCGTACATGGGAAACCGGCACCGGATATCTTTCTGAAGGGTGCTGAGAAGCTTGGCATCAGACCAGAGAACTGTCTTGTACTGGAAGATTCCAAGCAGGGCATTGCGGCAGCTGTCAATGCTGGTATGCATTCCTGTTTTATTGAGGATACAATCGTACCGGATGAAGAAATGAAGAAGAATATTGAATACAGAAGAGACAGTCTGGATCAGGTAATCTCTCTGCTGGAGGAATTGAAATGAAATTCGAAGAACTGAGAAATGAATATCCGCATTTTTACTACCGGAATTACCATATTGAAAAGAGTAAAGACAGTGTACGTATTGTCTATGATTTTGAAGTGCCTGGGCTCAGTGAGTTTCATCCTACCTTTACGATTCCTTTGATGCAGGGCGCTAAGGATGTTACGGATACAGCACTGTTCTGCAATGCGGCCTTTTCTCTTGGCATGGTCGAACTGATCTCTTATTGGAAGTGTGCATGTCCCGCAGAGGTTACAGTGGAATGCGGTCATCTGAATGATGAACAGATATTATGGTGGAAGAAGCTGTATTTTAATGGACTCGGTGAATTCTTCTATAAGAATGAAATACATACCGATCAGGAGAGCTTCATGTCTTTGAAAAGCACTGGCAGTGAGATTCAGGGCTCTCAGTATCATGAATCGGTCTGCGGCAATCTGATTGCTGTTGGCGGCGGCAAGGATTCCTTTGTTTCTTTGGATCTGCTGAAGGAATTCAAGGATGACAATACTGCCTTCATTATCAATCCAATAGAATCGGCCTTGAATTCTGCACATGCGGCAGGCTACCGCGAGGGAATCAATCTCATTCTCTGCAGAAGAACTCTGGATAAGAATATGCTGGAGCTGAATAAGAAGGGCTATCTGAATGGACATACTCCTTTCTCTGCCATGGCGGCCTTTGCGTCCTATATGACTGCAGTGCTCTATGGAAAGAAGTATATCGTCCTTTCCAACGAAGCTTCTGCCAATGAATCAACTATCAAGGGCACTGCTGTCAATCATCAGTATTCAAAGACTTTTGAATTTGAGAAAGACTTTCATCATTACTGCAGTGCATATCTGGATGATACGATTGATTACTTTTCCTTCCTTCGTCCGCTGTCTGAACTGCAGATTGCAGGAATGTTCTCAAGAATGAAGTCATATCTGCCTATCTTCCGTTCCTGCAATGTAGGACAGAAGGAAGGAAAGTGGTGCGGACATTGTGCAAAGTGTCTGTTTGTAGCACTAATGATGAGCGCATATCTTGACGATGAAGAGATCATTTCAATCTTTGGAAGAGATATGCTGAATGATGAAACAATGAAGGAACTGTTTGAACAGCTGACCGGCATTCTGGATGACAAGCCTTTTGAATGTGTAGGTACTCGAGATGAAGTGAATACTGCTGTCTGCATGTCCATCGCTGCCCATGAGAAGGGCGGAAGAAAGCTCCCGCTGCTGTATGAATACTATAAGACGGCTTCCTACTATGGAGCATATAGAGGGAAGACTGTGAATATGCTTGCGTATAATAATGAAAACAGACTTCCTGAACAATATGCGGAAGTCATGAAGAGAAAGCTGCGTGAATGGAAATGAGCATGGAAAACTGGAAACAGGAATTTGAAGGAAAGAAGATACTGATCTGGGGATATGGCATGGAGGGACATTCAAGCTACGTTCTGATTCGTAAGCTTCTTCCTGATATGCAGATAACAATTGCAGATGGAGGTCCTGCTCTGCAGAAGGCAGAGAAGGAAACAGAGAATACATTTTGTATCTCTGATAAGGGCATTCATACAGAAGACTATGATATGGTCCTGAAGGCACCTGGCATTGTCGTAAAGGAAGGAACAGATACTTCCAATATTACAGGTGAAGCACAGCTGTTCCTGAAGCATTACAGAGAAAGAACGATCGGTATTACCGGTACAAAGGGAAAGAGCACAACAACCTCACTGACCTATGCACTGCTGTCCGAGAAGTATCCAACGGTACTTGTCGGGAATATTGGCAGAGCATGTTTTGATGCGATAGATGATATGGAAAAGGGAGCACTGGCTGCCTTTGAGATTTCCTGCCACCAGCTTGAATACTGCCCATATTCACCGCATGTAGGTGTGTATCTGAACCTGTATGAAGAACATCTGGATCATTATGGAACACTGCAGAAATATGGCAATGCGAAGTTCAATAACATTGCTCATATGCAGAAGGGCGATACAGCTATTATGAATGCAGAACTGCATGACTATATAGACAGAGCGCCAGTAAAGCCAGTATTGATTGGCAAGGATATCTATGCAAAGGGAAAGACACTGCACCTGCCGTCTGGCGAGATAAGAATTGAAACCTGCCAGCTGATTGGTGCACATAATTACCAGAATCTGGCAGCAGCAGCCTATATTGCTCATCTGTATGGTGTCAGTGATGAACAGATCATTCATGCAGCATCTGTCTTTTCACCGCTTCCCCACAGACTGCAGGATCTTGGTGTCAGCAATGGCATTCGCTATATCAATGATTCTATTTCTACCATTGGACAGGCATCCATACTGGCCATGGAATCCATTCCTGATATTGGTACAATTCTGATCGGAGGCATGGATAGACATATTTCCTATGATGAACTGGAAAGATATCTGAATGAGAGAAAAGATATCAAGGTTATCTTTATGTACGCATCCGGACATCGTGTCTATGAAGAGATGGTACAGAAGGGATACAAGCGTGAAGGGCTGTTTGTGACCGAGAATCTTGAAGAAGCGGTTGCTTTGGCAAAGAAAGAAACAAAACAGGGTGAGACTTGTCTGCTTTCACCTGCAGCAAGTTCTTATGACCACTTCAGGAACTTTGAGGAAAGAGGCAGAGAATTTGAAAGGCTGGCTTTCAATAAATGAGCTGGAAAACACTCAGTATTGACGGCAGTGAGGCAGAAAAGAGATACGGTGTAGGAAAGCTCACGGCAAAGCTTTTGACTGCTTCAAAGCTGGATGAGGAACAGACTGGAGAACTGCTCTCCGGGGATACTCGCTTAAGTACTTCCAAGGCACAGTGCATCCAGAAGGCATGCCAGCGTATTTTATTGGCACTTGATAGAAATGAAAAGGTATTTGTAGCTGGTGACTATGATGCGGATGGCATATGCTCCACGGCAATCATGAAAAAGACATTGGATCTGCTGCATATCGTGAATGGATACTATATTCCAGACCGTCTGAAAGAAGGATACGGTCTGCGCAGTGAGACTGTGGATAAGGTTCATGAAAATGGCTATACACTGATTATTACAGTCGACAATGGTGTCAAGGCACATGAAGCACTGCAGAGAGCAGCTTCCTATGGTATGGATACTATTGTGACAGATCACCATATCATTGAAGATAAGGTAGAAGCAGATATCGTTGTACATCCTGATTACATGGAGAGTGAATATGAATATCTTTCCGGGGCAGGAGTTGCCCTGGAAGTATCCAGGAATCTAGTAGGCGAACAGCCTGCTCTGAATGTTTTCTGTGCCGTGGCATTGATTGGAGATGTCATGCCATTATGGAAAGAAAATCGAAAGATTATACGCTATGGACTTGACTGTCTGAAGACTGGAAGGCCAAAGTCACTTGCCAAGATGCTGTATCCAGGCAGTGCAGTGGATGAGACAGCAATTGCCTTCAGCATTGTCCCCAAGCTGAACGCAGTTGGAAGAATGTCTGATATTTCCAATGCCAATACACTGGTTCCTTATCTTCTCAGTGAGAATGATTCTCTGATTAATTCCTATTCTATTCAGCTGGAGCAGGTGAACAATGCCCGCAAGAAGCTCTCTGAAAAGGAAACAGAGACAGCCATCAGTATGATTGATGATCAGCCGCTGCCAGTGATTCAGGACGATTCCTTTCATGAAGGAATATGCGGGCTGGTGGCAGGAAGACTGGCGGCACAGTTCTGCCGTCCAGTCATTGTGATGACATCTTCTGACAGTGAATGCAGAGGAAGCGGCCGAAGTGTACCGGGGCTGGATCTGTTTGCAATGATGACAGGCTATGATAAATACAGAGCCTTTGGCGGACATTCTCAGGCTGTAGGTTTCTCTATTGACCCAGCAGATACAGACAGTCTTAATGATTATCTGCAGGAAAAGATGAGAGAGAGCGGTTTTGTATATGAAGAGCCTGTACAGGAAGCAATCATTGTCTCTATGCAGGATATTTCATTTGATTCCATCAGCGATATGCAGATCATGTCGCCATATCCAAAGGATATGGTGAATCCATATTTTGCGGTGGAAGATGCTGTGATAAAGGAAGTAAAGAAGACACCGAAAGTGACGAAGTTTATTCTGAACAATGGAAAGACGGATCTTGAGGCTGTTGTGTATGCAAGAAAGAACCTGAAGATACCAGAGAATCCGTCCCGTTTTATGGGAACTCTTTCCATCAGCAGATGGAGAGGAAGGACTTCGCTGCAGATGACTGTGGAAGGCATAGAATGAAGCATAGGCATCTGTGCAGAAGAGGATGTTTGCGCTATAATATTTGCATTATTCATCAATGACGGAGGAAAGAAAGATGGCTTTAAATCTTGAAGATTATGTAGCTTCAATTCCGGATTTCCCGACCAAGGGAATTCTATTCAGAGATATTACACCGATGCTGGCAGATCCTGCTGCTTTTAAGCAGTCTATTGATATGCTTGCTGAGTTCGGCAGAAAGGTAAATGCAGACTTTGTTGTTGGACCTGAATCCCGTGGCTTTATTTTTGGATGTCCTACAGCAGTTGAGATGGGATGCGGCTTTGCACCAGTCAGAAAACCTGGAAAGCTTCCGCGTGAGACTGTATCCTGCAAATATGATCTGGAGTATGGGTCCAATGAAGTGTTTATGCATAAGGATGCAATCAAGCCAGGTCAGCGTGTACTGATTATTGATGATCTGATGGCTACAGGCGGAACAGCAAAGGCAGCAGCTGAGATGATCGAGAGTCTCGGCGGGGTTGTTGCGGGCTGTGCATTCGTTATCGAACTTTATGGAAACGGCTTGAAGCCGCGTGAAGTTTTGAAAGATTACGAACTGTATAGTATTCTCAAGCTGAGCGACAATTGATCTTGAAATTTAAGAGATCGGAGAATACATTCTCCGGTCTTTTTGCAATCTGAAAGGGGGTGATGGTATATGGAAGCGGAAGCAATTACTGCGATTATCTCACAAATGGGGTTCCCGATTTTTGTTGCGTGTTGGTTGCTTTTTAAAGGCGAACAGCAAAATCGAAACGTGGTTGGCGCGTTAAACGAATTAAAAAATGCGGTGACTGTCCTGGCCGAAAGGGTGGTAGAAAGTGGCAAATAAAGCCATAATTCTGCTGCTGGCTATCCTGGCCTTGTGGTTTTTTGTGCTGCGGCGGCGG
>JBFLGD010000032.1:0-10237 GCA_041859965.1 Bulleidia sp.
GAAATTCATAATTGAATTCCAGCCTCATTTTGATACAGACCCCCAAAGTCGACCACCGAGGTTATGGCTAAACCCCCCAAACTATTTGGAGACCCTTCCTAAGCCCGACGCGGTGGATTTATTCCTGCCGACGAAGTGGATCTTCTAGTTCCGACGAAGTGAACCTCTGGCTCCGCCATACTCAATAAATAAGTAATTAATATTAGTAACAAACATATAACCGAACACACGCCTTCAAATATAAATGCAAAAACATAGTTTTAGAATAGCTTGCTATCATTTAAGATGAAATTAAAATTTACATTTTAAACACTTCATGAAATCTAATGACTATTTCGATGTAAATATCTGACTAAATATATCAAGTAATACTTTAAATCCATCAAAATTTATCTTTCTATAATTTCTAGTCACATAATTTGAGAAAGTGTTTTTTCCATAATTTTCGCTATTATTATAATTATTATTTGTAGAAAATCTTTTTCCTTCTATTATTGTCTCAAGCGTTTTTTTATCAAATAAATTTTCTATTTCACACAAATCAGCGTTATTTACATTAGGGATTGTAACAAGAAATAATTTGCTATCTGGAATTAACTCTTTGAAATATTTTTCACTATATATTATCTCTGCTTCATCTTTACTTAACCCCAATAAATTGATAGTCTTACTTAAAGGATGATTCTTTGTTCGTTCATTATCAAATAAAACAATTATTGGATACCTTGGTATCAAGTTGTATGTGCTTTTGAACTGTTTATAATAATTTGTTCCTGTCTTTTGATCAATAAACATTCTCAATATTATATTTAATGCATCTGCTCCATCCGCACTAATACGAAATGATTTCTGAACCATTTCGGACCTACTGAAAAAATCGAACATATACTGAAATTTACCATTCTTGTTTTTTATTACTAGAGATGGATATTGTTGATGTAAATTATTGATTGCAGCTCTTATATACTTAATATCAGTTTTCCCCTCAGTAATAATTACTGGACACATATTATTAATAAAATATTTGTAAAACATAAATTTCTGTAGTTCATGAATACAGCCTAGCATTTGACCATTACAACGCAGGAATTCATCATTATACTTTGATATCTGATATTGGAATGACAGTCTACCTTCTATTTGGTTTACATTTATCTTTTTTCCATCAATTGTTGTTTCTTTTCCACTGTATAAATGATTGCAAATTGCTCGAGTCAATTTGTAATAAGAATGTTCAACATGTGGTTTCGAATTAGTTACTAATCCTGTGACTTTCTGTTGTTGGTAATAAAACTGTATTCTTGTTTTAGTTTGATTTATTGGTAATCCCGCATTCAACATTTCTTTTGCTATTTTTTGAATGAAATCATTCTTAAATCTTTCTATCTTTTTATCATTCGTTGAAAATGTTAAATCATCTGCATATCTTGTATAATCCATTCTATAAACCTGTGCAATTTTCAAAAGACGTTGATCTAGTATTTCACATATCAAATTCGCTATTACCGGTGAAGTTGGAGCTCCTTGAGGCAAGTGTCCTTCAAAACAGCTTACTTGTGCAATAGCTACTGCAACTGAACGTGAGCAAGAAAAATATCTGTTTTTTTCAAAGTAACCCATTACTCGGCCAAAATTGAACTGAGAAAAAAAATCTTTCACATCAAAAGAGATTAAATATTTTTTATTTTTATGAATATCCGCATTGGTAATAAAGCTTTTTCCCTTCATCAAATCCCTGTGATATTATGTTTTTACACAACAATCCATTTATTTTATCTGGCTTTATATCATTCTTATAACTCATTAAGAAACATGCCAATTTACTTTGTATTTTTTTTAATTCTCCGGTCGGAGCACATATTTCCCTACGCCCACCAGCATGCTTTGGAATCTGAAACTTGTCATAATAACTATCGACACCTTTAATATATAAAATATATGTAAGTGAGCATCTTCGAATTCCAAGACGATCTGCCAAATCATTCCTTGTTTGTATTTTATCACTCATAATATATTTATTATCTCCCACGTATGGTAACTCATTATGCGAAGCAAACGATATATAGTAGAAAACTATTCAAACATTCAAGCTAAGCGCGAAATAAACACGTGCACCATTTGATAAATGCTTGCGAAACACAAGCAAAAGATCTTACCATACGCAAAAGTATAATACTCTTATACATATTACAGTTCAAGGAATGATAAAATGCTTCAATTTGTCCTATATCCTTAGAATATTATCTACTGAATCCACAAAGTCAATAATTATTCATAGCGTAAATCACCGTCTCATAAAGATTATTGTTATAAAAATTGTCAGTATTACAACTATTAATTCATCACTAAGTTCAAGAGATTAATTGGCAGTATATATCTAGATACAGTATTTTGAAGAAATGACTCTACACTGAGCATATCAGTCGAGGACAATATATGTTATTGAATAGAGAAAAACCACAAAAGATATCGCCCCGGTGAGGTTGAATATATCTATGCCGGTATTCTAGAGTTTTATCGTAAAAAAAGTTTCGCTAGAACACAACAAACTTTGATAATCTGAACGAATCTGTTAACTGATGTCTTAACTGTGGATCAACTCCGTCATTGAATGCAGCTACAACTGCGAAAAGAACACCGCAAGATAGAGTTATTTCTGTAAGGATTGCAAAGAACATATGTACCGACATCTGGAACAGTTTCGCTCGCTCAAAAACTCCCTATCATGATTAGATTGATTTCATTGCATGTGAGATCATTTACCTGACATCCAAGCAGGAAGTGATAACAATCAGTAAATCAAAGAAAAATGTTTTAATATGCATTATAAAGTGTGCCTAATTTATACGATAGATAGCCTATGATAATAACTTTTTCAAGATTGCTGAATTAGATGTTGAAGATATGACCAAACTCGGTCCTTTCAAATCCGGCTCTGCAATCATCTGCGATGAGAATGCATGCTTCAGGACATCTGCCTATGAGAATGGCATAGCCACATCGGGTATACCGTCAGCCGGATATAAATCACCGAAGGGAAACTCTACCGGATAGAAATCAGACTCATCAGATATTAAGTAATTTCGATAAGAAGAACCATAGGATCAGTAACAGCATCTTTCTGACCATCTAAATCAGCTTACCTGCTAGAGTTTCACTATGACATTTTCAACGAACACCAATTATTGTCTTGAACATAACGTTATCAATTTAGAATAATCACAACTAAGTTTTCTATTCAAAGAATCACATTTCTTCTCTTCAGTTCTCTTTCAAGTCCCCTTGCCGGCAGACGGCTTCCACCCTGTGAAAAGACTGCATTCTGAATCAAAGCATCGCTTGTTGCATAAGTCACCCTGTATCTGCCCTTCAGTTCATATGCAGACTTTTCAAGATATGCGTCTGCCGTCTCTCCTTCTTTTGTATAGATAATCTTCAGATCGCCCTTCTGTATCTCTGTGCCAATGTTGTCCCTGACCTTGTATCCATCAAAGACCAACACAATAGGTTCTCCACGATACGGAAGATAGTTGTACAGATCATCAATCAGTCTGTCTCTTGCCATTGCGAGAGATTCCTCTGCCAATTCAGAAAGCGAGTCCCAAGAGAATATCATATTGTATCCATCAACCATCAGCAGTCCAGGAAGTATCTCTGGCTGCACCTTTTTCTCCTGCTTTTCTTCTTTTTCCTTTGTATTCTTCCTTCTGTTCTCCGCATTCAGTTTCTCTGCATTGCGATTATTCCCGCCTGCCTTTATCAGTATTGTCTTCAGATCTTCATCCCTTACTCGGATCTTTTCCATCATCAGAGATGAGGATGAATCAGCATTCTTTTCCTGTATATGCATATGGCTGTCAGCCTCACGCCATGACACTGTATAGCCGGTTCCCTCTGCGCAGAATACAGAATCCGCCGGATTCCTCAGATCCATCTCAGGATCATATCCGCTTTCTTCTGTAAGAGTTTCCTGTGCATGGCTTGGTGCATATCCTGTCAGCGAAGATGAAATTCTCCCTCTGCCGCCGCTTAATGCCGTCAATTCACGCTGGTAATTCATCAAAGTACGTACAGGACCATTTCCAGTAATACGCATATTTTCTTCTGAAAGTTCCTCAACTTTCACATCCGCATTCCTCTGTTCCATATCATAAAGAACTCTGCTCAGATTTTCAGAAGGAACAAACAGTTCAAATGCTTCATATGGCTCCAGCAGTATACTGTCTGCTTTCATCAATGCCTGTCTTACTGCACGGGAGGAAACCTGCATAAAATCACCGCCGCTCGTATGTTTCAGGCTTCCTCGTCCTGCTGTCAGTACAATACGTACATCAGTCAGCGGTGAGCCTGTCAGTACGCCTCTATGATGATGTCTTTCCAGTGCACTGAGAATGTTCTTCTGAAAAGCACTCGACAGCATATCCATCGGACATTCATTCTCAACACGAATACCTTCTCCTCTTTGCAGAGGCTCCAGTCTGATATGTACTTCCGCATAGTGGCGAAGCGGTTCAAAATGTCCTGCTCCTTCCACAGCTGCAGCGATCGTCTCCTGATAGATAATTCTTCCTTCTGAAAAACCGACCATGATTCCGGAATCTTCAAAGATACGTTTCTGCAGGATTTCCTTCTGCATATCACCCATGATCTGCACATGTATCCTGCCGGTGTGCTCATCCATTGAAATATGAAGCTGAGGATCTTCCTCCGCCAGCTTTTTGCATGTATCTGCCAGAATCAGTTCACTGCTTCCTTCCGGCAGTACTAATTCATAGTTCATAAAGCCTTTCAGCAGAGGTGCGCTTCTATCCTTTTCAAAGCCTAAACCCATACCGGGTTCAAAGTCTCTAAGACCTGTCACCGCTATGGTATCACCTGCCTCTGCCTGTAATAGAAGCTGAAACTGTGTCCCGCTGTAAGAACGGATCTGATCTACCTTGGCAGTATCATTGATCTTCTGTTTTGCCTTCAGAGTGCCGCCAGTGATTTTCAAATGCGTCAGACGGTTTCCTTTCTCATCCTCAGATACCTTGTATACCACTGCGCCAAAAGAAGAAGGATATTCTCTCTCGAGAGAAAGAAAATTGATCAGATCTGCCAGGCCCTGAATACCATCCAGCTTCAGTGCCGAACCAAACAGAACAGGAAAACACTCTCTCTGATAAAAAGCATGCTGAATCTCTCCTTCTGAAATGCTTCCAGTTTCAGTATATTCATCAAGCATCTGTTCATTGAGCATTGCAAGATTCTCATCCCGATCAGCTGTGTTCCACTGAATACAGCTGTCTCCCCATTCCTTATGAAGATCCTGCATCAGTTCTGCTTCTGTAAGATGGGAAATATCCATCTTATTCACAAAGATCACAGCAGGCACATGATACTGTTTTAAACACTGCTGGATTGTTCTTGTATGTGACTGCACTCCATCCTGTCCATTTATCAGTACAACAGCAAGATCCAGCACCTGCAGAGTTCTTTCCATTTCACTGGAAAAATCTACGTGACCTGGTGTATCAATCACGTAGACTTCTGTATTCTTCCAATGAAAATGTGTTTCCTTGGCATAAATAGTAATGCCATGCTGTCTTTCCTGTGCATCATAATCCAGCACAGTATCACCATGATCTACCCTGCCCATCTGTTTCAATGCACCGGAAGTATACAGAAGACCTTCCGCACAAGTTGTCTTGCCAGCATCTACATGTGCCAGAATCCCTATCGTCAGCTTTTTCATTTTTCTATACCGATCATTTCAAATTTCTCAGATCAGAACCGCAGAAAGGACAGAAAGGTGTCAGTTCAAAGCTGCCGTTCTTTTCTGATGCTGTGTGGCCGCAATGCGGACATACAATCTCGTCACGGTCATTCCTGATCCACGAATACCCCTGTGCTGTACGCTGAGCATATTCTTTTCTTTCCTGTTTTGCTGCATCAGCTATTGTAAAAGAAGGACTGCTGTGGTTCTTTCTGTAATAATGTTCATAATCATGATAGGTCCATGTCAGTTCATCATTCTTCTGCTGTTCTGCAAAAAGAAGTGCCTTTTCCTGTTCCAGTTCCTTTTCCAGTTTTCTGTATTTCTCCAGATCTCCGGCATCTTCAAAATTCTTCATCTTCCAATAGACAGAGCGAAGCAGTGAATCCTTCAGCATTTCTCTCTGCTCTGAAGAAATTCCTTTTTTCTTTGCAGTTCTTCTGACTGTCAATGACGGACCCGAAAGAATACCTGCGTAGGGAGGTATATAGTTTCCCCACACAGGACTGCGTGCATACAGAGACTCAGAAACGACCAGATAGTTATAGTCGCCATACCAGCTCTTTGCATTATCCGACTTCAGATCTGACAATGATACTTTCAGTTCATAGCATTTGAATACTGCATGTGCATCCATAGTCAGATAATCTACGATTTCATCCCCGTAGTTCTCATAGGAAAAACCTATGGTCACCTCACGGCATCCATATTCTCTTCTTGTACGTGCTCTTTCATCCAGAGCATCTTCCAGTTCTACTGTCGCTGCTGTCTTCGTCATAATACCCTGTATTATAGCAATTCTGCGTCCGAGGCGGCGAATACAAGATTCTCTTTTGAAAGAGGAGAGCAGTCTTCCGCCGTACGGATCATCTTTACATAAGGAAAGACAGAAGCAAGAAGACGATGCATTCTTCTCTTCTCCATTGCCATCGGGCCATTGGCTGCAGAAATAACATTCACCATGTAGATTCCTTCCGGAGACAGATGGCTATGTATCATCTGTACTGTTTCCATGTCACGTCCCTGCGCATCATGTCCTTCAAAAGCATCATTGATGATCAGATCGAACATCTCATTGCTTTCAGAGAGCCATACAAGACCATCTCCTGCGACCAAATGAAAATCCGGATTCCTTTCCAGCTTATTCAGATCAAAATACCTGCGTGCCAGTCTGATGATCGGTTCGGAATATTCTGCTGCGGTGATCCTTTTTCCCGGATATCTATTCAAATAATATTTTGCATAGGCAAATCCGCCGCCGCCTATGAGGTATGTATTCTGCAGGTTCATGCGCACTGCGGGTGCATAGGAGAATTTCTCCATATATGGAAACAGGAAATCGCTGCTTTTCTTTGGATCAGCATACATTCCTGATTCCGCTGAGCCGTTCACAAACAGGATCAGAGCATCCTCGCCTTCCCATTTCTCGTGACGGATACGGATATATCCGTCCTCGGTTTTCTTCTGATATACAATTCGTCTGCTGGTATCTGTTTCATTCATGGGTACATTATAGCAGGTATCCTGTTTTTCCTTTATTTAAGCAGGCAATCGCTGTATAATGACGCCATTGTTTTAAGGGGGTGAATATATGATCAAGGGATTTGCACATTACATTAAGCCGCATCGAATGCTCTTTTTTATTGATCTGTTCTGTGCACTGTTAGTTGGCGTAGCAGATGAGTTTATGCCAATGATGGTAAGACAGATGATCAACACATATGTACCGGATCAGAACTGGCAGATGATGGTAAGAATATGCATTGCTCTGGCTGCTATTTATCTAATCAAGCTGGGATTGAATCTGATCATCAACTACTGGGGACATATCTTCGGTATCCGCCTGCAGGCGGATATGCGCAGAGATCTGTTTGCACATATTGAAACACTGCCTGTCTCCTACTTCGATACACATAAGACAGGTGCCATCATGTCACGTATCACCAATGATCTGCAGGAAATATCAGAGATGGCACATCATGGGCCTGAGAATATCTTTACGAGCATTGTCATGCTGGTGGTATCCGCTGTACTGCTTGGACGGATCAACATGGAACTGACTTTGATTGTATACTGCACACTGCCGTTAGCTGTCATATTCGTCATGATGATACGTGGAAAGCAGATGCACGCTTCCATCATGAAGCGTGTCAGGATCAGTGAAATCAATGCAGATGTCGAGACATCCATTGCCGGTGTCAGAGTAACAAAAGCATATGATGGAACCAAGAAAGAACTGAAGAAATTCAATAAAGCAAATGAGGTATATCAGTCTGCAGCAGTTACTGCCTACAAATATCTTGCCCTGTTCAATTCCGGTATGATCTTCTTTACTGACCTGATGTATGTTGTTGTCATTATTATAGGCGGCATGTTCTTCTTCAATGGGAAGCTCAATGCCGGCGACTTCGTTGCCTACCTTCTGTATATATCCATGTTCCTGACACCGATCAAGAAGCTGGTAGATACCTTTGAACAGATCATTCAGGGAGCTACTGGATACAAGCGTTTCCGTGAACTGATGGATGTACCTGGAGAAAAGGATGATGAAGGCGCTGTGGATGCAGGAAAGCTGCAGGGAGATATTTCCTTCAATGATGTATCTTTCCACTATGGTGAAAAAACAGATGACGATAAAATACAGGAACAGGTCATCAGCCACCTCAATATGCATATCAATAAAGGAGAAACGGTTGCCCTTGTCGGACCTTCCGGGGGAGGAAAATCTACTATATGCAATCTGATTCCCCGCTTCTATGAAATAGACAGCGGTTCCATCACAATTGACGGCAAAGATATCCGTAAAATGACAAGAGAGTCACTGCGCAGAAATATCGGCATCGTTGCACAGGACGTATTCCTTTTCAATGGAACGATTGCTGAGAACATTGCCTATGGATCTCAGGATGCCAGTGAGGAAGATATTGTCTCTGCTGCTAAGAAAGCAAGGATCCATGATTACATCATGAGCCTTCCGAACGGCTATGAAACTGCTGTCGGTGAAAGAGGACTGCGGCTTTCCGGCGGGCAGAGACAGCGTATCTCCATTGCCAGAGTATTCCTTAAGAATCCGGAGATACTGATTCTGGATGAAGCTACAAGTGCTCTGGATAATGAAACAGAGATGCAGATACAGAAGAGCCTTGATGAACTGGCAGAAGGAAGAACCGTACTGGTTGTTGCGCATCGTCTTTCAACAATAAAGAATGCGAATGAAATCATCGTTCTTACATCCGAAGGCATTCAGGAAAGAGGAACTGCTGAAGAGCTTCTGAATCAGAAGGGCATCTACTGGCATCTGTATCAGTATCAATTCGCATCATAAAGAATCTTCTGAAGGATCGTATGCATCACTGATACGATCCTTTTTCACTGCCTAAAGCCTCTTTTAAGAGAAAAAACGATCATTTGATCGTCTGAAGAGTGCGTGACAGGTGATACAGACTCAAGTTTTATAATGTTAAGCTAAAAACTTATGGTTGGTATAGACCAAAATGCAATCACATGAAATATTGACCTACTTAATATGATTCTCAATTGAATTCTCTAACATAGTGTTAAGAAATAAATGCGTATTTTTTTTAACAGATATTGACAGTTATGATTTGATTCTTTACACTGCAGCTACTAAAACCACAGTAATAGGTCCCATGATACAGGAGCGTTGAAGCTGTGGTTTTACCATTTCAGGGAGAAATGTATGAGTGATAATCGGAAGAAAAAGAGACCTGTATAGAATATTCAGAATTCCGTTTCAGACAATATCATTACTGCCATTCTAGTTGATGGAGGATTCTTCAGAAAGCGTATTCGCAAGCTTGCATTTGCAGCAGATCCTCAGAAAAGTGCTGATGAATTAGACACCTATTGCCATAAACAGCTTACTGAATATATTAATGGGCTGTACCACAATCACAATTTATATCGGATATTTTATTATGACTGTCCCCCTCAATAAGTATTACTGTATATAATCCTATGAGCAAAAACAATGTTGAGTTAGGAAAATCAGATGAGTTCAAATGGACTACACAATTTTTTGATTCACTTAGGAAAAAGAGGAAATTTGCATTGCGGCTTGGTAAACTATCAGAAACTAACATTTCCTATCAACTCACAGAAAAAGCATTAAAGGATTTGCTAAACAGCAGACGGAAAATATCTGATTTAACAGAAGAAGATATTTTCTTAAATCTAAAGCAAAAAGGAGTGGATATTAAAATCGGTGTTGATATTGCTTCGTTAGCTTATAAAAGCAGGTCAATCAAATTATCCTAATATCCAGTGACAGCGATTTTGTACCGACTGCAAAACTAGCCAGAAGAGAAGGAATCGATTTTGTTTTAGATCCGCTTGGTTTAAAGATAAAAGATGATCGATTTAAAAATAATATCAAATGATTGAAGAAGAAAGGTTAAGCGAAAAAAAAACGTCCTATTGGTGTTGTTCTTGCCAGAAGGTATAATCCCTCTAAATATTCAT
>JBFLGD010000033.1:0-9694 GCA_041859965.1 Bulleidia sp.
GAAAAATGAGATACTTCATATCAACTTCGGTTAATCCACATTCCAACTTAAGTAAAAAAGTCCTCGAAGCAGAGGACAAATCTGATATATATAATGATGGCTGGACTTGACGAGTATTTATTGTTTTTAGAAGAGATAACAGAAGAGGAAAAAGATAAAGGGAGTTTAGGATTTAAACTTTTTTAAATTCTGTGATAATCGCCCTTCTGCCATTCGCTGCCGAGTTTTTTAAGGCTGTTTGGATCTAGTGTTTTAGGTTTTGGGGCTTCTGCCTCTACTCCAACACCCAACTTCATTAACCTTTTTTCGATATCCTCATCAAAAATAAATTTAGGAATTGAATACTTCTCTTTAAACTTATCAATGTCCTTAGAAATCTTTTTCACAGAATCACTGTCAAGCCCTTCATCAAGTACCTTAAAATTCTGCCCATACAACTTAGAAAAGTCTCGATTCTCATACCTCATAGAATCATCAAATATAAGCAGCATCTAAAAGAATTGTCAGTAAGTATATAAAAGGCTTAACCAAAAGATTAAGCCAATTCGGTACATTTAGTTATTTATCCTGTCCACTTGACAGAGGTCACATCATACAATTCTTGGTTTTATTATCTTCAGCGATGAAGGACAACTACTTTAGCAGCCAAGGGACAACTCACCAAAGCAACCGGTGGTCAAACCGTTAGATCGATAACATCATGACTGTGAAAATAAGTGCGAAATGCACAAAGAGGAGAAAACATTATGCAGGTATGGGATTTTAAAGGGAAGACAGTAGTTATTACCGGAGCAGCACAGGGAATAGGAAAAGAAGTGGCGAAAGGTGTAGTCAATGGCGGAGGCCATGCGGTCATTCTTGATTTGAATGAGGAAAAGGGGAAAGCAACTGCTGAAGAACTTGGAAACAGCAGCTTCTATCAGATCAATCTTGGGGATCACGACAGTATCCGCTCGACCATGGCTCAGGTTCTAAAGGATTTTGCACGTGTTGATGTATTGGTGAATGTTGCGGGTATCATTTCAACAAAGAAATTTGAGGATATCGATGATGCAGAATGGGAGAAGGTTATTCGTATCAATCTGACAGGTACATATACAATGTGCAGCTCTATTTATCCATACTTTATTAGGATGGGCGGCGGCAGAATTGTTAATGTTTCAAGTGTTGCTGGAAAGATTGGCGGCGGACTGCTTGGCACGGCTGCTTATGCTTCCAGCAAGGCGGGGGTGAATGGTCTGACTAAAGCGATTGCCAAGGAAGGCGGAAAGTATCATATCAACTGCAATGCAGTATGCCCATCTTTTACACATACACCTATGACAAAGACTCTTGCTGAAGACAAGGAAAAGAATGCTAAGGTGATTGCAATGATCCCTCTGGGAAGACCTGCTGAACCATATGAACCAGCACAGATGATCCTTTTCTTTGCAAGTGAAGCTGCTAGTTTTGTCAATGGAGAAATCGGTGACTGCGATGGCGGCATCGTAATGGATTAAGCATGAAGAAATTACACTATAAGCGATTTCCCGGGGATACAATTGTAGTTCCAATGATCATAGGAGTTCTTTTGAATTCGTTGGTTCCATCTGTTCTTGAAATCGGGAGCTTCTGGACTTCTGTTGTACATGGAACTGGTGCTCTCGTAGGGATTTTCCTGTTTTTCCTAGGTGCCAGCATGAACATTCAATCTGCAGGGAAAGCATTCAAGAAGGGCTCAGTGATCATTATTACTAAGATTGCTCTGTCAATAGCCCTCGGGTTCACTATCGCATTTGTATTCAAGGACAGTTTTTTCGGACTCAGTTCATTGGCCGTTATTGGAGGCATCTCAGTTGCGAATAATGCATTGTATTCAGGTATTGTTGCAACGATGGGAGATGATTCTGACAAGGGTGCTGTAGGAATTACGTCCTTAAGTGTTGGCCCTACAGTTACAATGATTGCCTTGAGTACCGCAGGACTTGCCAGCGTTTCTATTGGCGCAATCATTGGCTCTATTCTTCCGCTGGTTCTTGGTATGGTGATAGGAGCACTTTCACCATCTTTGAAAAAGATATTGAGTGCAGGTGTTACGCCTTCAATTATTGTGGTCGGATTTGCATTAGGCGCCAACATGAGTATTGCTCAGCTGTTTGAGGGAGGTATTTCAGGCATTCTTCTTGGACTGATCACTACTTTGGCTGTGGGTTCTATTACAGTTCTTATGGAGAAACTGATATGTCATGATGGGATCGCAGCAGCTGCTATCTCGAGTACAGCAGCATCCGCGGTTGCAAATCCTCAGGCGTTAGCTGATGTGGATCCGAAGTATGCAGCGATATGTCCAATTGCTACAGCACAGATTGCAGCCAGCGTTATTGTTACCTCTTTCCTGACCCCATGGTTTACAGCACAGATTGCTAAGCACCAGGCAAAGAAGAATACTGATACAGAAACAGTGAATGTATAAATGAATACCGTGCTGTCAATGCAGCACGGTATATTTGATGAGTGAATTGAATAGCCTGAACAGAGTAGGTTTGTTATGATTTAAACAGGAGAGGTATGAATATGAAAACAATATTGCTTTCACTGGGTGCTGCTCTGTTTCTGTGGGGCTGTTCTGCCGGCAGTCAGAAAACTGTGGATATGAGCGCTATCAATAATGGTATATCCGAAATGAAAGATATACCTGCAATGACAAGTCTTACCGAGGACAGTATCAGTGACTATCTGAATCTTTCAAAAGATGATTACATTGCAGCTGTCTGCTATATGCCGCTGATGAGTGTTACAGCAACGGAAGTAATGCTGTTCCAGTATGACAGTGATACACAGAAAGAAAAGATTCAGAATGCATTGGAAAGCAGACTGAAAGAACTGGAGAATACTTGGAGCCAGTATCTTCCGGAACAGTATAAATTGGTAAAAGACTGTGCATCATATGATGAGAATCATATTGCTGGATATGTGATTGGTGAAGACTCTTTTTTGACAGCTGTTAAGCAGCTGATTGCTGACAGTACAGAATAATGAATATCAATCAGACTTTACAGTCTGGTCAAAGGCATCGGACAGATTATGTTCGCTGCCTTTTTTATCAACTGCCATTACAGTTGCATAGCCGCCGCCATCTTCCTCTGTGATTGTTTCATCTTTGAATGAAACAATATCTGAGATGTCTTTGAGAAGACCGATACTGCTGAATGCGGGTGAATCACTAGTGTTATTGAATATCTGCAGGCAGACAGGGACACATTCTACCTTGCTGTCAGTGGTAAGAAGGAACAGATATGGAGCAGTATCCTGACCGACTGTCCCAATGTACATCTTTGTGTAGGAACCTGCAATATTCTGCACAGTATATGGTGTGTTATAGCTGAAACCATTGTCGTTCCCGTCAGGAAGGCCTATCTTTTTTGCTTCGTCAGAAAGAAGTGTGACAGTAAGTTTGCCTTCTAGAAGATCCGCTTTTACATAGGAATAGGTGTAGGAGAGACTTTCATCTGCAGATGGTGAAGCAGAAGGCTGAGATGCTGCCTGTTCAGCAGAAGAAGAAACAGTACTGCTGCAGGAAGCGAGAAAGCAAAGAGGCAGTAAAGTACAGATTGCATATCTTAGTAGTTTTTTCATAGCATTTCCCCAATAATGATGAAATATCATCTTGTCTATACAATATATCATCTTCTGTCATATATTGTGTAATCTATTGCGCCGTCTGTATTTGGTATTTGCTATAATAAAATCACTTGTGCATTTCAAATATATTTATTAGAGAGGAAGAAAACATGATTGATAATATTAAGGCAGTAGCTGCGGATATTGATATGACATTGACTTCAAAGGGAGGACCTCTTCCTGAAGCAACTCTGAAAGCATTTCAGATCCTTCATGAGCATAACGTTATGCTTGGTTTGGCAACAGGCAGAGAAATTAATGATGTTCTTAAGAATACCGGAGAGTCATGGGGACTTGGCTTTGAATTTGATTTTGTTATTGGCATGAATGGCGGTATGGTATTCAACCGTCATACTGGAAGCATGTATTCGATGGATCTGATGACCAAAGAGGATATGGTCAGCATTCTGACATATATGATGCCTCTGATCGATCAGTATAAGATATCCATCAATGCGGAAGGCGGCGGAAATCACAATGCTATGTATATTCAGGGAGAACTTCTGCAGGCACAGATGCGGCATGGATTCTACTTTGTAGATAAGACTGGTGATATTCCTGGTTTCTGTGAGAAGCGTGCTTATAAAATGCTGTTTCGTACTGAACCTGAATATGGCGAAAAGATACGTACAATGTTTCTTGAAAAGTATGGCGACCGTTTCCAAATTATTGAGACATTCCCTGGTACTGTAGAAGTGATGCAGAAGGGCATTGATAAAGGCTCAGGCCTGCTTCGCTATGCAAATGATACAGGAATCGACATGAAAAATATTATTGCCTTTGGTGATAATGAAAATGATAATACATTGCTTAAAATGGCAGGATGGGGTGTATGCCTGAATGATGGGAATGAGGAAACAAAGAAATGTGCAGATGCGCTGACTGATTACAGCTGCGCGGATGGCGGCGTTGGACATTATCTGCTGGATCATTACATAACAAAGAACAGTGAGTTTGAAGCTGATCTTCATTAATAACTGCCAAAACATAAAAAGGTTAAGCAAAAATCGCTTAACCTTTTTTGAACTCTCAATGCTGAAAGATTCTGACACTGAGTGCAGTGACACAGAAGAGCACTGCATCTGAAGCTACTATCGTAGCCCCGACGGGAGTACCGCAAAGAATCGAGAGAAGCAGTCCTGCTGCAGTACCACAGACGGCAAAGCAGCAGGAACTTATTGAAACGGAACGGAAGGAGTGAAATATCTGCATAGAGGTAATAGCAGGAAATATGATCAAAGCCGATATGAGAAGAGATCCGACAATTTCCATAGCCATGACAATAGTTACTGCTATAACAATGGCAATAGCAAGGCTGCATAGAGAAACACGTATACCTGATGCCTGTGCGAAATCTTCATCAAAGATAACGGAGAAGATCTTTCTGTAGAAAAAAAGATAGAAAAGAATAATACAGGTGGATAGGGCAGCGCAGATCCATACTTCGGAGAAATCAAGTGTCAGTATGGATGTGGAACCGAACAGACTGGAACATACATCACCGCTGACGTTTCCGGATACTGTAAATAGATTCATCAGCAGATATCCTACTGCAAGTGCAGTGACTGAGATCATTGAGATGATTGCATCAGAATTGATTTTTGCTTGCTCACGTTTCTTCAGAATCAGTATGGCAATGACAATTGTTACAGGCAGGATGAGGGAAAGTCTTGCATTGCCTAACTTAAGAATAATAGCTGCTGCAAGTGCTGCAAAGGAAGTGTGAGAAAGGCAGTCACCGATATAGGAATATCTCTTCAGCACAAGAATGACACCCAGAATGGAAGATGAAAGAGCTATCAGAAGTCCTGCAGCTGCAGCATATCTGACAAAGGGATAGGAAAAGTATTCTGCCAGCTGCTGAATGATCCATGTCATATCACTGCACACCCTCTTTGAATGCATTGATCATTGCGCATGAATACTGGATGCTCATTCATTGCCAGAATGTGGTTCGGATATTGAAGGGCATTGTTTACATCATGCGTAATCATCAGGATGGTAGTGCCTTTCTGATTCAGTTCCTGAATCAGCCGATACATTTCAGCGGAAGAAGATGGATCGAGTCCTGCAGTTGGCTCATCCATCATCAGCATTTCCTTAGCGGAACATAGAGCACGTGCAAGAAGCACTTTCTGCTGCTGACCGCCGGAGAGATACTGAAAGCCTCTGTTCCTAGGATCTAGAATACTCAGTTCCTGCATACAGCGGAATACACGTTCCTTTTCCTGCTTTGTGTAAAATGGATATATGGTTTTCTGACGGCATCCGGATAGGATGATTTCGTATACGGATGCGGGGAATGATGATTGTACTGCTTGGTGCTGAGGAAGCCACCCAATCATTTGATTGGAAAAATCACTGTCGAACTGTATCGTTCCTTTGATTGGCTGCAGAAGAGACAGCATTGTCCGCATCAGTGTAGTCTTGCCGGAACCGTTTTCACCAGTGATGCATATATAATCTCCCTCTATAACATCAAAAGAGATATTCTCGGCGGCAGGCTGATTTCCATATCCAACAGAAAGACCCTCGATATGGATCAGTCTTCTCATTTGGAAGTCTCCAGTGCTTTGGAGACAATGTCTAGGTTATCCTTCATCGTGCTAAGATAAGTGACGCCGTTAGCCATATCATCCTTGTTTACGGATTGCAGTGAGTTAATTGTCAGCACATCTGCATCTGAACCGGAGTTTTTAATGATCGCATTGGCAATCTTCTTATCACTGTTCTCAATCACAAGAATATGCTTCAGGCCAAGTTCGTTAATCTTGTCTGAAAGGTAGGCAATCGTTTTGAAACTGGCTTCCGTTTCTGCAGAGCATCCTACGAAAGCAGCATAGTAATCCAGACCATAATCTTCGACCATGTAGCGGAATGGAAACCTGTCACCGAACAAAAGTGTTTTTCCGTTAGAACTGTCTACGGTCTTCTGGTACTGTGCATCGAGATCCTTCAGCTGGGCATTGTATTTTTCATAATTGTTTTTGATCACTGTCTTATCTGAATCACTGCTGAAGAGTTTTTCAAGATCTTTTTCCATATCTTCGACAATCACTTCAGCATTTTTAAGAGACAGCCATACATGTTCATCCGTTTCAGGATCTTCATTTTTTTCTTCATCGGAAACATCCATACCATCTTTGATCTCTTCGGTTACGGATCTGTTTCCGATGGCTTTCAGCATACTGATGGATTCCATGTTCTTATTTGTTGGGTCAGCCAGTATATCATCTGCCCAGCCATCTGACTCACCGCCTACATATACAAACAGATCGCTCTTTGAAATCTTGGCAATGTCATCTGTGCCTGGATTATAACTGTGCATATCAACACCGTTGGAAAGAAGATACGTAACATCTGCCTTGCTTTCAATTCCTGAAAGAAGCTGGTTTGCCCAGTCATAGGCAGCATAGCTGTTTGTTGTAATACTTATTTTATCTGGATCTGCTGATGCGGAAACTGTATTTGATGCGGTTGAACTGCTGCATGCACTTAAAGTGCACATGCTTAGAACAGCAGCTAAAGCAGCAGCTGAATTTCTGAATATATTTTTCATTGTCTATTTTTTCTCCTTATTTGTACTTTGCAAACTTATGAAGCATAACTAAAAAACATAATGAATAAAGTACAGTAAGGATCAAGTATTGCTCCTGATATTTACAGATACAGGTGTGACTGCAGTATGGAGAAGGACGATTGGACAGCAGGATAATTGGAGAGCATACAATGACTTAGCGGGTACAGCAGCTTCTGCTGAAGCTGGTTCTGAACGAACAGATGAAAGTACTGTTTCTGCTAGATTCAGAACAGAACAGATTGGGCAGTCATCACCGGTGCAGTGATGACTGGCGTGTTCAATAATAAAAGCAGTAGAAACAGATAATGTAATGATAAATACAGCTGCCAGCAGCAGCGACGTATGTTTTCTATAGCTATGGAAGGGAGAATGATTTTTCATTAATGATTCTCCTTCTCTTTTTCCGCACATTGTGCACAGATTCCATAGAAGACAGTTCTTGTAGGATCTACAGTAAAACCATGGCACTTTGATATATGTTCCTGCAGTTTTTCTACTTCGTCGCAATGAAGATGAATCAGTCTTCCGCATTTCTCACAGCGGCAGTGATATTCATCAATTTCTTTACTGCTGCCGGTGAATTCATAGCAGGCGGGGGACTTTTCATCAATAATGTACTTTGTTACTGTGCCGTCTGCTGTCATTGCATTTAGACAGCGATATATGGTTGCCTGTCCAACATAAAACCCAGCTTTGGAAATATTATCTTCAAGCTGTTTTGCAGTTATATGTTCTCCACATTCTTTCAGACAGCGAAGAATGATGTTTTTCTGTTCTGTACGATACGTTTCTTTTTTATTCATAGTAAATTGATAACGATTATCATATTACTGCCGATACCCAAAAAAGGCAATATGTGGATTGCTGTTTGGAATTCTCACTACTATATTATGTCTATGGTGCATTTATTCAGACGAATGCTTTATCAGACATATAGCTGTGCTGATTTTGAAAAAGCTGTTGCAGCACTAAAAAAAGCGAGTATTAAGTTCTCTGTTAGAGAAAGAGATATTAATAATCGCTCTGGAATTTTAGCGGGAATTGATCATACATGGAACTTAACTGCTGGAAGCAGACCGAAGTTTTTGTATGAGATATTTGTGCCTGCTAAACAAATGTGTAAAGCACAGACTGCAATTGATGCAGAATTAAAAATCATGGATGAATGATGATGAATCTTTGTTATCCGCGGTGCTGAACAAGCCCGCGTGAGTTCTTTGCGGCTTCCAGAAGCAGAGGAATACTATGTGCTCCGCAGAAGTAGGCACTGATATCACGATACCAGCTCATATTGCATTTGTTACATGGAGCAAGATCTAGATCCTTCTCAGTAACATCAAGGATATCACCTAGTGAATTAGGAAGCTGCATGCATGGGAATACATTGAAGTTCCAGTCTACGAAGAACACCCGTCTGCCACCGAAGCAAGGAAACTTGGCAGTTGCCGGATCCTTCAGATAATTGATGATATTCTGCATAGAAGCTGCGTTGTTAATGATACGGTACTTGCCTGAGTTCTTCAGTTTAATAATTGTTTCGAGTGATTCTATCAGCGTTTCCTTAGGAAAGTCTATGCCGTCACCGCCAAGCATATACGTGCTGGATTCAGAGAAGGTTGGATAGTTGACAGAAACAAAGTCAAAGCCCATATCCTGTGCCTTCTTGAATACCTGTTCCAGACATTTATAGTTGTCCTTATAGATGAGTGTGGAGGCCATTGTTTTCATGCTTGTTTTTCTTATTTCACCAAGGGCGTCTGCCATCTGGTTCATAATGCCGGGGATCTGGCGCTGTTTCGCCATAAGGGCAGGATCTCCTGAATCAAAGGAAATGCTGAGAAGATCTGCACCTGCTTCGTCCAGTTTCTGAAGCATGCCTTCCTTCAGAAGAAGCTGCGGTGCTGCTACAAGAACAGCACTGTAGATGTTTCTGTCAGTAGCAGTCTGCACAAGCTCAATGATGTCCGGGTGCATCAGTGCTTCTCCGCCTGTAAAGCAGATATGAGAAACACCAAGATCTGCCATGCGATTGATTGCTTTCTTCGCTTTTTCTGTGTCCACAAAAATTTTTGGCTGTTCCTTCCAGATGTTGCAGAAGGAACATTTTGCTATACATGTGTTTGTGACTGCGAATTCAGCACATCTCAGAGTTCCTTTTCTATAGTTGTTGACGATATTCATTGTTTTCTTGTTTAGAAGCTTTCCCATTATGAATCTCCCTTCGTTATACATCAATTTGAATGTGTTTCGATAATTTTAGATGCTTGTCTAATGAAATGCCATATACAAATAGCATGACAATGCTGAATTTTAGGTGAACAGATTCCTTTTTCTGCATCTGTCAGAGGAACAGCTGAAATTGACTTTATAATAAATTACGCTAAGTTCAAGAGATTAGTTGGTAGTACATATCTATGCACAGTATTTTGAAGAAATAACTCTACACTGAGCATA
>JBFLGD010000034.1:0-6188 GCA_041859965.1 Bulleidia sp.
CAGTAGATGAATGGCATAGCAAACTTGGCGGCGGTATTGTAGCAGACGCAATACTTGATCGCATCACAAACAATTCTTACAGTGTTGTACTCAAAGGTGAATCGCAAAGAAAATTGAGAAAGAAAATATAGCAATAGACCCGTTATGGCTAGCACAAACCTAAGCGGATCTTTTTTTACCGACGAGGTGGATCTCTACGTCCGACGAGGCGGATCTATTTCACCGCCGTATTCATTTATAGAACATTAGAAATGAATTATACATAAGAAAGCCAAAAATTTCTAAATAATTATGTGCTTTATACAAAATATAATGTCTATATTTTTTGAAATGATAAATTGTAGTGATTGTTTTTAGACATTGCGATACCTTTGAAGCCTGATACTGTATAATGAAGAAAAGAAACGAGGAGAAAAGACAATTATGCTGCTGAAATGTACAAGAGAAAATGAAACTACCTATTACCTTCCGTCACAGATTGCAAAGATTTCTATTTCACCGGTATATGGGAGAGATGACAGTTTTGATCTGGCTTTCTATGTAGATCACACAATGGAGATTGTCAGAGTATTCGGAAGCTTTGAAGAAGCAGAGGAATATCTGAAGATGCTGTATGCAAAGATGAATGATGATCATAGCAGCAGTATCTTTGATCTGAATGCATAAGTGTTTATGCTGGAAGAATGCTGTTTTGATTCAATAGAAGCAGTTGCGGAAGCCGTGGAAAGATACGGCTTTCTTCCGTTCTGGGAGAATGATATTCCTGGTTTCTCCATTGAAGAGCATACACCGGCAAGGTTCTGGTTTTCAGATGCGGCAGAAGGACCATGGGAATGGAAAGGACCTCTTATTACACAGAAGAAGCTTGTGTATGGGAAGTTTTTTAATAAAAAGGCATGTTTTATATCACGGAAATGGTTCTATGAGTTTGCTAACTATCGTAGGGATGGCTATGATTTTGATGCTAGATTCAATGATCATTTAGCATCTTATGACGAACAGTATCTTTACAATATTATTGCTGGAAAGAGAGATTTCCTTTCTAGGGATATTAAACGTATCGGCGGCTATGGAAAAGAAGGCCGGAAGGGATTCGATACAGCAATTACCAAACTGCAGATGGAAGGCTATGTGATAGCCTCAGGATTTGACTATGCTGTAGATAAGCATGGAGATACATATGGCTGGGGTATTGCCCGCTATGGAACGGCAGAGAATGTATTGGGTGCTTCCTTTATGAAACATGTATATCAGCATACACCGCAGGAATCATTGGAGAAGATAAAGAAACATTGCCGTAAGGTATTGCCAGAGGCAGAAGAAAAGGATCTTCTGAAACTGCTGAAATGATGATATGAATGTATTAAAATAACGGAGATAAGAGATAATCATGCATAGACTTCAGTATATACTTTTACAGATACTGGATCAGGAGAATCCTGGTTCTATAGATTATTCAATAGCTCTCCATATTCTGAGATATTTTGAAGTTCTTGAAGGTGTATCTATTCAGCAGCTGGCTGATGCCTGTATGGTATCAAAATCCACCATCAGTCGTTTCTGCAGAAAGATAGGCTTTGAGGACTATTCTGAAATGGTGGATGAGCTGAAGAATGCAGGACCGAGTGCTGATCATATTTTTGCCTATACTGCAATGAGCATGACTTCCGAGGATCTTCTTCCTTCTGTAATGAAGGCTGTGCAGTCACTGCAGGATACACTGGACATGGAAAAAATAGACCAGATTGCCAAGGATATACTGACACATGAGAGAGTATACCTGATGGGCAGTATGCAGGCATATAATCCTGCATTGAACTTGCAGGAGGATCTTGCGCTGACGGGAAAGATTGTTTTTGCGCCTTCATTATTTACAGTACAGATTGATCAGCTGATGCACGCGACTGGCAATGATCTGTTTATTGTATTTTCCAACAGCGGCAATTTCTTTGACAGAGTATTTGTGAATCATGAGAACCGCAGTATTCTGAAGAAACCGGATATATGGATGATTACTGGAAATAATCAGATACAGGAAGATGATGCAGTGAATCATGTTCTGTTTATTGAGGACAATGACAGCTATGCGGATCACCCGCTGAAGTTCAACCTGACAGCCAATCTGATTGCGCTGAAGGTTGTTGAGAATATTAAGGCATATGAAGAAAAGACGCATGAGAAATTTCTGCGTCAATGAATGGAGAGAATATGACAGTGAATTGGGGCATCATTGGTGCAGGGAAAATAGCGCATAGATTTGCGGCAAGTCTTGCAAATGAAAAGGATTCTGAACTGATAGCTATTGCTAACCGTACACAGGAAAAGGCGGATGCTTTTGCGAAAGAATACAATGTACCGCGTGCGTATGAGGGCTTTCAGAAGATCATCGAGGATTCTGATGTCAATGCTGTCTATATTGCAGTGCCTCATCGCTATCATAAGGAATGGGCATTGAAGGCACTGCAGGCAGGCAAAGCAGTATTAAGTGAAAAACCTGCTTCTCTGAATCAGAATGAAATGAAAGAAATCAGGGACTGTGCTTTTAAGAACCACGTTCTGTACATGGAGGGAATGAAGACTAGATTTGAACCTCTGTACATTGAAATCAGAAAAATAATCCGTGAAGGAAGGATAGGGGATATTAAGACAATCAGTACTTCCCTCTGCAGTGAAGTAAATATGAAAGAAGCAGCTGGAAAGTACTACATGGATCCGATCGGCGGCGGTGCATTGCTGGATGAGGGGATTTATTGCGCTTCTTGGCTGGATGATTTTCTGGAAGGGGACTTTGCCATGGACTCCATTCATGCTGTATTGCATGATGGAGTTGATATGTATACAGAAGCTTCTTTATCCTTCGGGGAAAAGAAGGGTATCCTGGAGTGCGGATTTGATAGAAAAAGCGGCAAGTATGCACGTATTACGGGAACTAAAGGAACAATTGTTGTGCATGATCTGCATAGACCGACAAAGGCAGTCATAATGATACCTGGCGGTAAGAGTGAAGTGATTGAACGGCCATACAATGTGGATGACTTCTATGGTGAAATACACCATTTTGTATCATTGCTGAAGGAGGGACAGACAGAGAGCATGATCATGCCGCTGTCAGCTTCTGTACGCTGTGCTGCAATGCTGGATACGATACGCAGGGGCTATACATATGATGATCATGCAATGGAGATACTGAAGAAAGAAGAAGAGGATATTTCCTTCTCCTCCTTCAGCAATGGAGATGCTCTGGTATTGGGCAATACGATTGTACAGAATGCTTTGAAGGAAGACAGACAGATAGCTGTTAATATTACACGTGAACAGGATGGTGCAGTTATCTTTCAGTATATGATGGATAAAGCTGATAATCAGAATCTTGTTTATATGGAAGGTAAGAGAAAAGCTGCATTGAAGGCAGGCCATTCAAGTCTATATGCTTATGCAGATCATGAGATGAATGGTACCTTTCCTGAATTATTTGCAGAGAACAGTGAATACTGTCCCGCAGGCGGGGCATTCCCTATTCGTGTGAATGGGGAATGGACATACACAATTGCGGTATCCGGTCTGCATGAAGGCAAGGATCATGAGCTGATCGTACGTACTCTGTATGAAATGACAGGAAAAGAAATGCCTTCTTTCCCTTATGCAGCTGTATGATCAGGGGTGTTATCTTTGATTTTAATGGAACTCTATTCTTTGATGCACAGTATCAGTTCAAATCATGGGATTTTATTAAAAGAGAAGTAACAGGAGAAGCATTGCTGCCGGATGAGATGCATGAGAAGTATGATGGGGTTCCTAATATAGAGACGCTTAGAAGAATGTCCAATGGAAGACTGTCACGGAAGGAATGTGAAGCATATTCCAATAAGAAGGAACAGGTATACCGTCAGCTGGTAGCTGATACACCTGGAGGGCCTGAACTCTGCAAAGGAGCTTATGATGTATTCAGTTTACTGAAGGAAAATAGAATCCCTTTTACCATAGCAAGTGCTTCTATAAAGGAAAATGTTGATTTCTTTGTAAGGATCTTTCATCTTGATGAATACATGGATTCCAATCTGATCGTCTATGACGATGGAAGATATCATGACAAAGTGGAAATGTTCAGAGATGCAGAAGACAGGATAGGAATCCATGATCATGTTCTGATTTTTGAAGACTCTATATCAGGAATACGCTGTGCATCAGAAGCAGGAGCATCTCTGATAGTGATTGATACACCTTCATTGAGAGACAGATATCGCTATTATCCTGAGATTCAGCTGAAAATAAAAGATCTTTCACAGGCATATGCCTTTGTGAAAGATCAGACTGAGAGATATTAGCTTCCCTTAATTGCATGGCAGAACCATTGACCTGTCTCTGACAGGTCATTTTCAGTCCATCCTGAAGTTTTATCGCAGGAGGACTGAATCAATGCACTGGTCTCATCTTTATTAGAAAGTGACCATGCTGCGTAGGAGATACTGTTCCTGTTTAGAAAATCCAGCCATGCCTGAGCACTGTCATAATCGATGCCGCCATTGCCTGAAGCATCGCATATACTGCATTCTGTAACAAACAGAGGAATGCCGGCATCGACTGCTTTCTGTGCCTTATTCCTAAGATCATCTTTATGTGTACCTGCATAGAAGTGTAGGGTATACATTACATTGGAGTCATCCAGCTGATTCCCTATGACTTCATCGACGTCTTGGGACCATGTATTGGTGCCTACAATAACAACAGCATCCTTATCATTCTTTCTGATGACTTTCAGTATATCTTCAGCATATGGCTTGATCACAGTGTTCCATGGACTGTTCTGAGGCTCATTGCATATTTCATAGAGTACATTGTCATACTTGCTGTACTTGGAAGACATCTCATCAAAGAAAGATTCTGCAGCAGATTGGTTCTGGGCTGGATTGCTGTCAGAGAGAATGTGCCAGTCAATAATGACATACATGCCCAGATCATTGGATGCTTTTACACCTGTATCAATCAGGTCCTTCAGTTTGGAAGTATCTCCATCGGTACAGTATCCTCCGGATTCTGCTGTATACATTGCAAGTCTGATAACATTGATGCCCCAGCTATCTCTTAGTGTTTTGAAAGCATCTTCATTAACATACTGCGGGTACCATGCAAGGCCATGCGTGCTGACTCCTTTCAGCTGCACTGTTTCTCCTTTTTTATTGACTAGGTGAGAACCCTCAACATGCAGTGCTCCAACGGGCTTTACTGCTGTGGAGGATGAACTTGAAGCGGCTGCTGCATAGGTTTCTGTTTTCTTTTTCGGTGTGCCTTCAACAGTTTCTGCAGTCCCATCTGAGAAGGTTACAGTTGTTGTTTTTATGGTAAAGGTATCGGTACTGCCTGCACCGGCAATAATTCCCATATCTGAAGCAGATGAACCAGCATCTATTGCAGCATTGCAGTCAGCAGGTGTAACCAGCCAGGTATCACTGACAGAACAGTTCCAGTTCTGGCTGAGCGTGCTGTTTTCAGCATAATTGAGCTGAATCTGCCAGCTCTTTATATTCTTCTTGGAATCATTTTCAATCTGAAGAGACATCTGCTGGTAATGAACATTATCAGTATCCCATGTGTTGGATACAGTAAGGGAAGGAATGATATCTGAGGTCTCTTCAGAATCTGAGGAAGAAGAGGCTGAAGAGACTGCAGATGAGGAACAGCCGCATAGGAATAATGCGGAACAGAAAATTAATTTGAAGGCATGTTTAATAGAAATATTCTTCATAATAATTATTTTATATCACTTCAACTTTACATTGTTAGATTTAGCTGAATAGATATCTAGTTTAGGCTCTATGCGTTAAAATAGATGCGATAGGTATTTGCAGTGTAAAAAGAAATGCACTTTAGGAGATGAATTTATGCGTTTTGGCGGAGTTGAAACAGGTGGTACCAAAATGGTATGTGCAGTAGGCAATGAAGAAGGAATTATCTTAGATAAGATAGTTATTCCTACAGGAATGCCTGATGAAACAATGAAACATGTGTTTGACTGGTTTAGGGATAAGAAAATACAATCGATTGGACTTGCATGTTTTGGACCGTTGGATCTATGCAGATCTTCTAAAACATATGGCTGTATTATGGATACTCCTAAAGAAGGTTGGGCTTATTACAATATCGTAAAAACTGCCGAAGAGACACTTCATATTCCGGTTGGCTTTGATACT
>JBFLGD010000035.1:0-4620 GCA_041859965.1 Bulleidia sp.
GACCTCACACTCTGTATCGGCTCGCTTTCACTTTAGATATAACTACTCTTCCGTTCTTAGAAGTTATCAGTACTATAAATGAGCTGAAAATAATTGTCAAGAAAATGTTTCAGCCGTGTGTAAACATTTACATTAATTTGTAATATATTGCGGCAGACAGAATAAAACCGTCTCTAGGACGGTTTTATCATTCTCTCTATAGCATTGTAGACTTCATCAATGCCCTTTTTCTTCAGAGAATCTACCTGAAGAAGATTTGATTCAGGTACGTTCAGTACATTTGAAATTTTAGTGATATTCGTACTTATTTGCTGTTTGGAGAGCTTATCTGCCTTCGTGCATACAACAAGTATAGGCAGATGTGCAGAACGGCCGTATTCGATCATTGTCTGGTCCTCTTCACTTGGTTCTCTTCTTGCATCAAGGACAAGTATCATGCCCCTCAGATTCTTTCTGTGATTGAAATAAGGATCTATCAGGCTGGAAAATGCACGTGCACTTTCAATATCCTTAATAGCATATCCGTATCCCGGTGCATCCGTAAATACAAGTCTGCTGTCAATCAGAAAGAAATTGAGAAGTCTTGTTTTGCCAGGTGTCTTACCTGAATAGGCAAGATTCTTCTGATTAACGAGGGCATTGATCAGCGTGCTCTTTCCCGCATTCGAACGACCGGTAAATATGATCTCAGGAAGATCTCCTTCCGGCCACTGAGATGCTTTCGCTGCTGTTTTCAGCAGTTCACCATGCGTGAATGGCATTATTTCACCAATGCTTCTTTCAGAACATCGGATACACTTTCCATAGGGATAAATGTAATGCTGTCCTTAACAGTCTGCGGAACTTCGTCAAGATCTCTGACATTCTTCTTAGGAATCAGGATCTTCTTTATGCCGACTCTGTTAGCCGCAAGAGATTTCTCTCTCAGTCCGCCGATTGGCAGTACATTGCCGCGAAGCGTAACTTCACCAGTCATTGCAAGATTGTGATGCACAGCTCTTCCTGTCAAAGCAGATACAATTGCAGTTGTTAAAGTCACGCCTGCAGAAGGTCCATCCTTAGGAACTGCTCCTTCCGGTACATGGATGTGAATATCGTGCTGTTCAAAAAACTTTGGATCGATCTTCAGCTCTTTGGCATGAGCCTTTACATAATCCAATGCTATTTCAGCACTCTCCTTCATCACATCGCCAAGCTGTCCAGTCATGACAAGTCTTCCCTTGCCATCAAAATAGTTCACTTCAATCTGCAGTACATCACCGCCGAATTCCGTGTAGGCAAGACCCGTCACACAGCCGACCAGATCCTTTCCTTCCTTCGCACCATACTCAAAGATTTCCTTGCCAAGCCACTTATTAATCAGCTTGTTTGTAACGGTAATCGAACGCTTTCCGTCATTTAGAATAGCAAGTACGCTCTTTCTGCACAGCGATGCAATTACTCTTTCGAGCTGTCTTACACCGGCTTCGCGAGTATAGTGACGAATCAGATACATTATCTGCTCGTCCTTCAGATGGAACTGCTTTGGCTGCAGTCCATTTGCCTTCATCTGCTTTTTTACAAGGTACCCCTTTGCAATCTGTACTTTGTCAAGCTCTGTATAAGAAGGAAGCTCAATGATTTCTAGTCTGTCACGCAGAGGTGCAGGCACATTTTCAAGATAGTTTGCAGTTGCGATAAACAGTACTTTCGACAGATCATAAGGCTCTTCAAGATAGTGATCAGAAAACAGACTGTTCTGTTCAGGGTCTAGTACTTCAAGCAGAGCATCGCTTGGATCCCCCTTATAGTCAGCCCCCATCTTATCAATTTCATCGATCAGGAACACAGGATCTATGACACCAGCTTTTTTCATACCCTGAATAACACGTCCAGGCATTGAACCAAGATATGTTCTTCTATGGCCTCTGATTTCGGCTTCATCTTTGACTCCGCCTAATGACATTTTAACAAATTTTCTGTTCAAGGCCTTTGCAATAGATGTTGCAAGAGAGGTCTTTCCTACTCCTGGAGGACCTACAAGGCAAAGTATCGGCGCATTCAGAGAATTAGTCATTTTCTTTACGGCTAGATACTCCATGATTCTGTCTTTTACCTTTTCAAGACCGTAATGATCATCATCAAGTACATGGCGTACTGCCTTCAGATCATCATTGTCTTCAGTCTCCTGCCACCACGGTACATCCAGCAGCCAGTCAAGATAGCTTCTGACAACGGAGCCTTCTGCAGAGCCCTGCGGCTGCATTTCATAATGTTTCAGTTCATCAAGAGCTTTATCCTTAACATGCTGCGGATATGGATTCTTTTCGATTTTTTCGCGAAGACTGTCAGTATCGTCTGTAACGTTGGATACGTCACCGAGTTCTTCTTTTATTGCACGCATCTTTTCACGAAGATAATATTCCTTCTGTGAGTCATCTATTTTTTCCTTAACTTTATTGTTGATCTCATTTTCAATCTTGTTGAAATTTTCCTGCTTCTCCATTTCGCTGATAATAACCATCATGCGATCATTTATCTTCAGTGTTTCAAGAAGTTTCTGCTTGACCTGCATATCCATCATGAAATACTGGCCAAACTGATCGGTCAGCGTTGCACCGTTCACTCCCTCTGAAAGCCGCTGAATAATATCATTCGGGAAGGCTTGTGCTGCATTGCCTACCTTCTGAAAATCCTCGATGATCTTTTTTACCAGAGCAAGTTCTTCAGTAGAGTCGCCGGGAATATCCTCAAGCGGTTCTACATCTGCATATTTGCAGGTATCAGAATCTTCAAAGCGGAGAAGTTTTGCTCTTTTCATACCTTTGAAAGTAACACGCATGAAACCATCCTTCTTGCGTACAACCTTCACTTTGCTCAATGTACCTGTTTTGTAAACATCATTTTCTCCCGGATCCTCAACCATGACATCATTCTGGCATACGATCCATACCATAGAATCATAGTTGGCCGAAGCGTCTTCAACAGCCTTCATTGATTTTTCTCTGCCAACTTCTATCATGACATCCTGCCCAGGGAATACAACAATCCCACGCGTACAGACTATCGGCAGCTTAATACTCGTTTCGGTATTCTTATCGCTCATCTTTTCACCTCCTGAAATTCTGTTTTATAAGTCTAAAATAAGACGCAGTACGCGTCTTATTTGAGAAGTGTCCCTTCAGATATGCTTATGCTGCAGCTTTTTCTGCATTTTCCTTAACGAAGTCATAAGCCTTCTGGTTCAGTACATCCTTTGTCAGCAGATCCTTAGATACGAGCTGTTTTACCTTTTCAACATCCATGCCGTACTGACTTGCAATATCTGCGTACTGCTTGTCAATCTCTTCATCGCTCGCTTCCAGTTTTTCCTGCTTGGCAATCTCTTCCAACGCAAGTCTGACTTTAACAGTTCTTTCTGCATTATCATGATACTGTTTCTTCAGATCATCAACTGATGTGCCCGTCATCTTCAGATACTGCTGCATGTTCATGCCATACTGCTGAATCTGTGAAGCGAGATTGTTCAGCTGATTCTGAACTTCCTCATCAACCAGCACGTCTGGAAGATCAACTGTCATATTTTCAAGCATCTGATCCATCAAAGCGTTGTCAGCCTTTGTCTCAGCATCATTCTTTTTGGATGATTCAAGACGCTCTCTGACAGTCTTCTTCAGATCCTCAGCTGTTTCAACATTGGGAATGGAAACATCCTTAGCAAAGTCATCATCAATTTCAGGAAGAACCTTTGTCTTGACGTCATTAATCTTGACCTTGAAAACAACATCAGCACCCTTCAGATCCTCTGCATGATAATCATCAGGGAACTTTAGATTCAGATCTTTTTCATCTCCGCTTTTAGCACCTACCAGCTGTTCTTCAAAACCAGGGATGAAACTTCCGGAACCAAGTTCAAGATTATAGTTCTCAGCTTTGCCGCCTTCGAAAGCAACTCCATCCTTGAATCCTTCGTAATCGATATTGACTGTATCACCATTTTCAGCAGTGCCCTCCTTAGTTTCAAGGTCAGCATATCTGTCTCTCATGCGATCCATTTCAGCATTGAATTCATCATCTGTAACAGAAGTGTCTTCCATGTCGTACTTCAGTCCCTTATACTGCTTCAGTTCTACGGTTGGTTCAACAGCAAATGTATATACAAGAACTGCCTTGCCGGCGTCAATTGACTTAACGTCAAGCTTAGGCTGAGATATCGGTTCGAGACTGTTTTCTTCAAGGGCCTTTCTCATCCATTCATTGGCATTGTCTTCAACAGCTTCTGCCTGTCTTTCACCTTCGGAAACCTTCTTTTCAAGAAGTTCCTTAGGAGCGCATCCTTTACGGAATCCTTTCAGTTCAACCTTCTGTGAAATCTTGTTAAATGCTTTGTTTACAGCCTTAGTCCATTCTTCACCTTCGATAGTTACTTCCAGATCTCCGGTTGATTTTTCTTTCAGTGTCCAAGTTGACATTGTCATATACTCCTTTTCCTATTTTTAACTGCCCGACCATTATATCAAAGTCAAGCCCGCAGTGCCATGAATATCACGTAATCATTCGCATATACTGAATTGCAAATCTTAACGCAACATATCTATCACATTGAATTAATCCGAACCAGTAATGCTGTAATTGTCACAT
>JBFLGD010000036.1:0-3699 GCA_041859965.1 Bulleidia sp.
GATAAGTTCCCCCCCAGAGAGTTTTTCCTTAATTGAACCATCCTTTTGCAAAATGGTCAGGTGTGCAGGAATGGCTTAAAATAAGGCTTTGCTCACCCCTTAGTCCCTGACCCTTGACATCAATACTACCGTCTCAACATGCGGTGTCTGCGGAAAAAGATCTACAGGCTGTACTTTCTGCAGCTCATAGCCATTCTCGCTCATAATCTTTACATCTCTTGCCAGTGTAGCAGGATCACAGGAAACATAGACCAGTCTCTTAGGATTGATCTTGATAATTGCATTCAGAGTATCCTTGGAACATCCTTTTCTTGGCGGATCCACGATGACTACATCCGCCTTGATGCGTGAACGGATCACTGCCTGTGCACCCTTCAGTGCATCTGCATTTACAAAGTCAATGTTGCTGACGCTGTTCTGCTCTGCATTGATTTTCGCATCCTTTATCGCATCTGCTACAATCTCAATCCCATAGACTTTCTTTGCATGTCTGGAGGCAAGGATTCCTATTGTTCCAGTACCGCAGTACATATCTATTACAGTTTCCTTCCCTGTCAGCTGTGCGAATTCAAGAGCCTTTGCATACAGTACCCTTGTTGCATATGGATTGATCTGGTAGAAGGATCTTGCACTGATCCTGAAACGGCAGTCCAGCAGTGTCTCTTCAATATAAGGTCTTCCTGCAATCAGTACTTCTCTTCCATCAAGGATAACATTGTCTGTTCTGTTATTGACAATTGCAGAAAGGCTCTTTATCTGTGGGAAACTCTCCTGCAGCTTTGCAGTCAGTTCATCACTGCCAGGGAATGGATAATGATGTGCTACAAGTACGACCATGACTTCTCCTGTCATATGCGCATGCTTAATCAGTACATGCCGCACTTCACCAGCACAGTTCAGTTCAGCCATTTCCTTCTTCAGAAAAGCAGTGATTTCATTGGAAAGGTCCGTCTGTACCAGACAGCGGTCATAGTCAACGATCTGATTGGTATGTGTCATATAGAAGCCCATTTCGACCTTGTTTTCTTTCCTATTTCTGCCTACCGGGATCTGTACCTTATTACGGTAATTCCATACAGGTTCTACTCTTAAAATAGGCAAAGGCTCTATATCCATACCTGCATTCTTTTTGAAGCAGTTCTTTACCTTTTCTTCCTTAAAGTACTTCTGTGCCTCATCATCCATATACTGCAGAAGACATCCGCCGCATTTTCTGAAAACTGTGCATTTAGGTTCTATTCTGTGTTCAGAAGACCTTAAGAGCTTTACGATTCTTCCATACCCATAGGTCTTCTTCATCAGTGTAATGCCTACCTCTGCCTTTTCACCAATGATCAATCCCGGCACAAAAACAACCGCATTATTGATTCTTACAACACCTGCTCCATCCTCTGTATATCCTGTACACTCTGCTTCAAATGTTTCATTTTTTTCCATAATTTAATAAAAGGGACTTCATCAGTCCCTTCTCCTTTACTGTCCTTCTGTATCTCCGTCGGTTCCCGTTACTCCACTGGAAGAGTCTGCTGCCGCACTGGCAGACGCTGCTGCAGCTGCTTCAGCCTTTCTTGTCTCAACATCAGCACGGAGCTGATCAGCTACCGCCTGATCCTTGGCAACAGACACAGTCTGCTTTGCAGGATCCGTCATATTGGAAGTCTTCGTATCAATCACATACACGAAGTTTTCACCATCGGCATCTGTTCTTTCAGGAATTGTATAAACATGTATTTCAAGGTCATACATCTTCTCGGAATCAGTCTTTGTAAAGTAAACGGACGGATCTAGAACACTGCTTACAGCTGTGTAGATAGAGTCTGCCTCTGCATCGCATGTGGCTTCATCAGCACTGTCCGATACATCCGCATATACTCTGAGGGTTGCTGTTGTCATTGTAACAAAGGAATCATCAACACCGTCAATTTTCTTCACAGCAGCTTCAACATCATTCATCTGATCCTTGGTAATAGCAGGATCAAGATCTCCTTCATAGCGGTTTCCTATGACTGGAGAACCAGTATCCATTGATGCAGAAACCAGAATCCATCCTAGGATTGCAAATGGTGTCAGCACTAATGCCAGACAGATCCAGAAGATCACACTGGTACGATGAATTCTTATCTTTTTCTTCTTTTTATCAGAAGTTTTCTTATTTGTTTTAACTTTCTTTTCAGGCATATCTCTTTTCCCCGCGTTTATTTTATCCTTTTTCACTTCATTTGGCTACATGACTTCATCAGCGAGCAGAAAGTGCCTTATTTACAAGCTTGGAGACCATGCCAGGATTTGCCTGTCCTTTGGACTTCTTCATAACCTGTCCGACCAGGAATCCTACTGCTCTGTTCTTGCCATTCTTAAAGTCTTCAATGGCCTGCGGATTCTCATCCAAGGCTTCCTCAACCATCTTTTCAATCGCACTGGTATCGGAAAGCTGCTGCAGTCCCTTAGCAGCGGCTGCTTCAGCAGGATCCTTACCTGTCATCAGATCATCCACAAGCTTCTTGGCCTGCGCATTGGATATCTTCCCGTCATCAATCATTCCAACCAGAACAGCAAGTTTTTCAGGCTTCAGATCACAGTGATCAATTGTCTGCTCATGTTCATTCAGCCATGCACTGATATCGGAAAGCAGCCAGTTGCAGGCAAGCTTTGCATTCTCTGTATATTTCATGACCTCTTCAAAGAATTCTGACATTTCCTTGTTGCTGATAAGGATATCAATATCATGCGATGACAGACCGTAAGACTTCTCATATCTTTCACGGCGTGCATCAGGAAGTTCAGGCATATTTTCCTGAATATTCTTAATCCAATCCGCATCCAGACGTACAGGGAAGATATTCGGTTCAGGGAAGAATTTATAGTCAACATCTCCCTCTTTTCTTCTCATCATAATAGTAGTGCCCGTCTTATCATCGTATCTGCGGGTCTCCTGCATGACCTTTTCGCCCTTTTCAAGGATTTCCTTCTGTCTCTTTACCTCATAGTCGACAGCCTTGCCAATATGAGAAATAGAGTTCAGATTCTTAATCTCGTTCTTAGTGCCAAGTACCTTGGAGCCCTTCGGTGCGATAGAAACATTGACGTCGCAGCGCATAGAGCCTTCTTCCATTTTACAGTCGGAAACACCCAGATAATACAGTGTCTGACGAAGAGCTTCTACGTAAGCTTCCGCCTCCTGTCCATTGCACATATCCGGTTTGGATACAATCTCAATCAGAGGTGTACCGGCACGGTTGAAGTCCAGCAGAGACACTTTGGAAAGATGATACTGCTTGGCGGTATCCTCTTCCATGTGAATTCTCTCAATTCTGATTTTCTTCCTGCCTTCCGCAGTTTCAATATCTACATAACCGTCTCTGCCAATTGGATGAAACTGCTGGGTGATCTGAAATCCTTTAGCAAGATCGGAATAGTAATAGTTCTTACGGTCAAATTTAACCAGCGGATCAATGGTAAGATGCAGCGCTGTACATGCCATGACAGCCTTTCTGCAAGCTTCCATATTCACTTCAGGAAGTGTTCCAGGATGTCCAAGGTCTATTTCATTGACACATGTATTTGCCTTTCTGCCAAAGGAGGTCGGTGCTCCTGAAAACATCTTTGTATTTGTTTTCAGCTGACAGTGTATTTCTATACCGATGGTAACATCATATTCCATTACTTTACCTCCGCTTTAAGATCTTTATATCCTGTAAC
>JBFLGD010000037.1:0-2653 GCA_041859965.1 Bulleidia sp.
CATCCCTCCCGGGGTGCGTGGATTTAAATTCATAAGATCTAACGCCTATACCCCCGAATTAGGTCGCATCCCTCACGGGGTGCGTGGATTGAAATATAGCATCGGTGAAGTGTACGTGTTAAAGATGGGTCGCATCCCTCACGGGGTGCGTGGATTGAAATACCGAATGCGAAACGGTCAACCAGAGCTTGCGTAGTCGCATCCCTCACGGGGTGCGTGGATTGAAATGTATATGATTTGTTTTTGGATTCTTTTGAATGCGGTCGCATCCCTCACGGGGTGCGTGGATTGAAATGTCTCAATTTTCAGAGACTCATCAGACGGCTTTGGTCGCATCCCTCACGGGGTGCGTGGATTGAAATTGGTGCAATGTCCGAAGGGACAGGTGTAGCAGGGTCGCATCCCTCACGGGGTGCGTGGATTGAAATTTATTTATCCCGATGAATGTATTAACTATATGGGTCGCATCCCTCACGGGGTGCGTGGATTGAAATATTATAAAAGATAAATATATTAATTTGACAATTGTCGCATCCCTCACGGGGTGCGTGGATTGAAATTCAAGGACAGCCTAATGAGATCCTGATCATGGACGTCGCATCCCTCACGGGGTGCATGGATTGAAATCATAAGCGAGTTACTGTCTAAACCAATCCGAAGAGTCGGATCTTTCGTAACGTCATTGTCTGCAATTGTTATTTGACTCTTGTATGTTCCAAGGCGATTCTGGGTGTAGTAAGATATAAATACGTGAATATGTGTTGATGAAGCAATAAGGGGGATATATGGCTTCTGTTAATTTCAAAAAGATTATTGAAGAGTACTCAGATGGCTCGTACTCTGAATTCAGACATCAGTCTCTTTTATATATGCCGTATATATTTAACGATGAAAATGATGGCACGAAGGCTGTTGAAGAAGAAAAATTGGCGTCTTATTTAGTTGACTTAGAACTGAAGACAAACATGAGGGATTCTGATCTTGCAAAAGTATATACACATGCATTGATGTCTCTTATGAATAAAGTGGTTAAGAAGAGTAATAAGGAAGCGGCTAAGTCTTTGAATGAAAAATATCTTGAAAGAGTATCTGCTATTGATAAACAGATATCTGACAGAAAGAATAATAAGGATGTTCTGGAATATCTGGATCTTTGCCAATTGGAAGATATCACGAAAGTATTTCTGTGTTTATATTCTAAGTATCTTGAGCATACAGATCAGTATGCTGGGAATATGAATTTTAGCATGAAGGGTATAGATCTCAATAAGATCATAGAAGCTTTAAATAATACTGATATACAGCAGATCAAGCTTCAGGACACTTTAGGCGATGCAATTAATAAAGTACTTCCACAGCAGGCTAAGGATGTTGCGGAAAATGTGAATGGTTTTGCACAGAGACTTGCTGATGCGGTAAACAAGTCTAAACAAAAAGATAAGAGAATTGAACCTATACATGATGTTATCGAAGTGACAGCAGGTATTAATATCTACAGTAAAGAAAGATATGTCCAGCTGATGCTCATGATGATGTACTACAGAATTATTGATTCCGAAAAGATGGTTGAGGAATAGTATGCAGGAAAGAATAGTAGAGAATGGTATTCAGTATGTTGTTAAAAATGGAGAAAAATATTTAGAAGCAGTACAGCGCATAAAGAATGGAAGAATAGCCAAGAATCTTCTCGTTGCTGCGGGAGACAGTTCTAATGACAAAAAACTCGAAGAAGGTTTAAAGACACTTAGTAAACAGATGAACGCAGATAAAGCGATTGCCTTAGCAAATGAAGCTTTGGGGTTTGCTAATATTGCTGTTGGGGCATGCAACCTAGCAGTTACTGCAGCAGAGTTTGCCTACATGAAGAAACGCTTTGATGATATCAGTAAAGCACTCTCTATAATGAGTGCGGATCTTAACCAGCTAAAAGCAAAACAGGATGTGGACATATTAAGAGAATTTCAGGATGCAGAATCAGACTATCTTGAAATGCTTGATTATGATAAACGTCATGAAGAGTATCCGAAGGAAAAACTGTATTCGTTGGTAACTAAGTTTTATGCGACGATCAGCAGCCTTCAAAAGTATTTCATCAGTAACGCCTGCGGGCAGAACAAGGAACTTCTAAACTGTATCTATATGATGCTGCCAATGTATATTTCTGTATTGGTGAGATATGATACAGTCTATTACTTTAAATATAGCAATACGATAGAAGATGGTTCTTCAAAGTGGGACAATCAACACGACAACTGGGTGAGCATATTAGATCTTATGAGATCACCTGAGTTTATTAATTGTCTAAATGAATACTGTTTCCTTGAAGAAAAGTTAACAAATAGAGACACATTGAAAGCTCTACACTCATCCAACATAGTAGTTGAAGCGGCTAAACAAGGTGTTGAGGATAATCAGACTGTTTTAACAAGTATGCATGATCAGTCACAGAATGAGCAGCTGCAAAAAGAGATAAACAATGAAGCAGTTGCTGATATTAAACAGCAGGCGGCTACACTTGATCCGGAAATAGCTGAACTTATCTGCCAGAGAATTGACAAAGGAACTGTACAGACTCAGGCAAGATCTTAATAGAACAGCGAACAGATGCTGAAAATGCATCTGTTTTAAAATGCAGCTCAGTACTAAGATGAAT
>JBFLGD010000038.1:0-2256 GCA_041859965.1 Bulleidia sp.
CCCCGCCAGCGAGCTTGCCCGCCAGTGTTTCGGGTCGCATCCCTCACGGATGCGTGGATTGAAACCCGGTAGAAAAGGCGGTGTAGGTATGGGACAAGCAGTCGCATCCCTCACGGATGCGTGGATTGAAACCGACTCCCCGCTGTACTCATATCCGTGCACGATAGTCGCATCCCTCACGGATGCGTGGATTGAAACCAACCAGGCCGAATCTTGATGGCTCAACCAGGACCAAGTCGCATCCCTCACGGATGCGTGGATTGAAACTGTGGAGGTATAACAGATGGATCTATTACCCATAGTCGCATCCCTCACGGATGCGTGGATTGAAACGATGTTACCATCCAGCCAGGCCGTAATCTCCTGGTGTCGCATCCCTCACGGATGCGTGGATTGAAACCGTTGGGTACCGGGCTGATGATAAACGGGCAGGGCGGTCGCATCCCTCACGGATGCGTGGATTGAAACCCTCGCGGAGAGAAGTAAAGGTTTCTTCCGCCTTGTCGCATCCCTCACGGATGCGTGGATTGAAACCGTTTCCAATGCTTGGATTGGGCCGTCCGGGATTGTCGCATCCCTCACGGATGCGTGGATTGAAACTTCCTCCCTTCGCCGGTTTCCCGGCGTCACTCTAGTCGCATCCCTCACGGATGCGTGGATTGAAACATATCGTAATGTCCAATGGTCTGGTGGTGGAGCGTCGCATCCCTCACGGATGCGTGGATTGAAACTGCACTAAAGTCTTTTAATTGATCAAACCCCCATAGGTCGCATCCCTCACGGATGCGTGGATTGAAACTCTTTGCCCTGCCCTGGCCGGCGTCTGAAGTTTGCTGGTCGCATCCCTCACGGATGCGTGGATTGAAACTGACCCATATTCCCTATTGTCCCAAATGAATCTACTGTCGCATCCCTCACGGATGCGTGGATTGAAACTAAATAAATCATTGTCGTTTGGATGTTGGAATGGCCGTCGCATCCCTCACGGATGCGTGGATTGAAACCATTAAAGACGCTAGGTCCGGCGTAGGTTGCATAAGTCGCATCCCTCACGGATGCGTGGATTGAAACGTTTTATCAGCGTCAACGTTTAAGCCGTCTCCGTCGTCGCATCCCTCACGGATGCGTGGATTGAAACCGCGCTCAGCGTGACCGGTGCAAGTCCGGTGGGGAGTCGCATCCCTCACGGATGCGTGGATTGAAACGATTAGGTCCTCTACCGTCAATTTAGTAGCTGTCAGTCGCATCCCTCACGGATGCGTGGATTGAAACGGTTACACTACGATAAGAGGAAAAGGATAATTTAGTCGCATCCCTCACGGATGCGTGGATTGAAACTTATTCTTATGGCTAAACACAAGGGAGAGCCTATGTCGCATCCCTCACGGATGCGTGGATTGAAACTCTGTTGAGCTCTGGACATATTGGGGAGTCTACGCAGTCGCATCCCTCACGGATGCGTGGATTGAAACCTATAACCCCCCCAAACGGAAGCAGAACTGGGTGAATAGTCGCATCCCTCACGGATGCGTGGATTGAAACTCGGATTATGTCCATAATACCGTCTATGATATGGGGTCGCATCCCTCACGGATGCGTGGATTGAAACTGGAGCCTGGCCGCAGATGTTTAAGGTAATTGAAGTCGCATCCCTCACGGATGCGTGGATTGAAACTGGTATCTGGAATAATATCTGCTATGAGTGCTCCACGTCGCATCCCTCACGGATGCGTGGATTGAAACATGAAAGGCGGTGAATAGAAAAATGACCATAATCCTGTCGCATCCCTCACGGATGCGTGGATTGAAACCATAAAAAACAGCCCTTCTCGCTCTCCGGTCCCTGTCGCATCCCTCACGGATGCGTGGATTGAAACTTCTTTAAATGACGCCATAAAGGCAAGGAAGGAGGGTCGCATCCCTCACGGATGCGTGGATTGAAACACCTTGTTTCCCATTTTCATACCTCCTGTTAAATTGTCGCATCCCTCACGGATGCGTGGATTGAAACTGGAACTAAATACAATATAGAACAAACCGATAATTGTCGCATCCCTCACGGATGCGTGGATTGAAACCTCCAAGTCCTCAATAATGACTCGGAGCTTATTTGTCGCATCCCTCACGGATGCGTGGATTGAAACAACCGTTATGGTATAAATACCATTAACCAGTGCGGCAGTCGCATCCCTCACGGATGCGTGGATTGAAACCGCTATTATCCCAAAGGCGAGGGTTCCCGAGACAGTCGCATCC
>JBFLGD010000039.1:0-2129 GCA_041859965.1 Bulleidia sp.
GGTGAATAGCAGAAGTTAACGCTACTTTGGACAAGTCATTGCAATGAAAGGCAATGAAAATGAAACAGCAGTCAGGAGTACGCCACTGATAGCGCACTGAAACTGCTGTTTTTAAGTGCTGATGGAAGATTTTGATGCGGAAGCACTATGAAATGGTAGAATTTAGGCGCAGAAAAAACATGCCGGTCACGATAGCGTAATTTTGGAATTACCTATCGCAACAGGTTGTAACACGGTATTTATCAGTCAGTCACTGTCGAATGCTTGGTGATCAAAATATGCTTATCTGCACACAGGTATCATGTACTTCAGCGGAAGAATGCGATTCTTTATTTCTTCCAGCGTCAATGGTGATTTTCTCTTGTAAACTTTGATAAATAGGTGATGCGTGTTGAAAGAATCAATATACACGTATTCAAGTTACAGTACCTGTGGATCGTGTAAAGGATCCACCAGTGCAAGCATGTCCCCAAATTCCGAAGAATACTGGAGGACATAGAAATCAATCGCTGTTGTGACATTCTGAACATACAGAAAGATATCTGTAACGTCTTCTTCAGGATCAATTTCTTCAGGGACGTAAGCCTTGAGAAAATTGAAGAGGACAGAGGACTTATTGGTGTACTGCATCAGTGATCTTCCTTCTTTCCTTTGCCGAGTGAAGAGAGATAACTGCGCAGTAAGGACGGCGTCAGATTCACATCATGTGGATCAATTCTGGTGATATGGAAGATATCCTGAATGTTGATGCCCGTTCCGAAGAGAGAGCTGAACAGATCATAAGGACTATGATTATTCAGCTTTTTTCTATAGGCCGAATTGATGTGACTGAACAGCAGATTGAAGAAGCCCTGATCAAGATTATCAAACGATGTTCCCTTAGGGCATACTCTGCGAATATATTCATGCAGGTTTTCACAGCTTCCTTTTTGATACGGTGACGAAGGATTGCAATAGAAGACATGAATCCCGTACTTTTCAATCGCCGCCGGGTTGGAAAACTCTGATCCATTGTCAAGCAGCCAGACAGAAGGAAAGATCTTCCGGAACTGTTCGTCACCCATGGCTTTATGAAAATGGTCCACAATCGCAGTAACAGAGGCAGAATTATTGTGATCTCTGAGAATTCCAAGCTGGAATTCCCACTGAGGCCAGGTGAGGGTAAGAATACACTTTCCACCCTTTACTCCCTCAACAGAATCTCCTTGAAGAACAGCCTCATCCGGATGGCTCTTCATATATGCCTTATAGTCGTTATACGTGCGGTTTTTCCTGCAGTATTTATCAACCTTAAGCTCGATTGACTTTGCTTTCCTTGGCTTCATACGCATCATCCTGGGAAGATCGATTGGTCTGGCATCGATGAATCCGGAATGCACAAGACGATATGCCTGCTTCTCGGAAATCATGAATTCATCTGGAGTACTGGTAAAGATATGATGGATCGACTGTCCAAGACGAAGACGGGGTGATATCTGACCATTGAATTCTGCCAGCTCTTCTTCTGTCATGTTCAGACCCGATCTTGATTCTGTCCTTACAGCAGTACATGTGCTGTTGGCATCATCCGCCTTATAGATGAATTTCATCAATACACAGGCAGATTTCGTGTGACATCCGTTGCACACATAGGGAGGCCGATTAAGTTTGTCGCACTTTTCTTCCTGATAATCCTTGCATGTTTCATTGCAGTGAACTCTTCTGCAGACACTGCATTTCTTCTTCCTGCAGAGATAACTCTGACCGGCACATATATCATGCTTATCACAATGTTTTCTGTGAACACAGCGATTGGCAGGCAAATGCATTGCATAAGTATTTGTCTCAGTGCGATGTTCTTTAATCTCTCTGCTGATAGAAGAGGTACTTCTTCCGAGTATTCTGCCAATTGAAGACAGAGAAGTATTCTGCATAAGTTCAGCCGCAATTGTGATACGGTCTTCAAGACCGATTCTCTTATAAGTAGTCATGATGATAGATTCCTCCAGTTCTATCATTCGACAGTGTGGCAGATACATGATCGCACTTCACATCCGCCTATTGGAATAGGTTAATGTGACAATTACAGCATTACTGGTTCGGATTAATTCAATGTGATAGATATGTTGCGTTAAGATTTGCAATTCAGT
>JBFLGD010000003.1:0-127194 GCA_041859965.1 Bulleidia sp.
CACGCACCCCGTGAGGGATGCGACGCAAACAGCACATTCAGTACTTACACGACAATTCAATTTCAATCCACGCACCCCGTGAGGGATGCGACTACACCGGATGAGGTTGCAAAACTGAAGTACATAATTTCAATCCACGCACCCCGTGAGGGATGCGACAACAGTATCGCCATCTTTCACAGTTATCGAAATATTTCAATCCACGCACCCCGTGAGGGATGCGACTGCAATATAAGTCAGCTGTCCATCCCATGACACATTTCAATCCACGCACCCCGTGAGGGATGCGACATAGACAGCCCTGTAAACGAGGGCATGACATGGATTTCAATCCACGCACCCCGTGAGGGATGCGACCTGATGGATATATTAAACGTTTAAATGTTTCAAAAAATTTCAATCCACGCACCCCGTGAGGGATGCGACTTGCCTTAACGGACACGATTTTGACGCTTACTTGAAATTTCAATCCACGCACCCCGTGAGGGATGCGACATAACAGCACTGGAAATACAGCAATGGAATGGCAGATTTCAATCCACGCACCCCGTGAGGGATGCGACTCTTATAACAGTTTTGGAACGCTTGAAACACCAATTTCAATCCACGCACCCCGTGAGGGATGCGACTCGTTGTCTGCTGATGTTTCATGTCCTCTTCGAATTTCAATCCACGCACCCCGTGAGGGATGCGACTTAAATCTCCATCTGATGTATGCGTTGCATAATAATTTCAATCCACGCACCCCGTGAGGGATGCGACTCTTTTAGTCCAATAGTCAGTGATCTCGTCAATATTTCAATCCACGCACCCCGTGAGGGATGCGACTCAACCAGTGTTCGTTTGGATTCGACATTCTAAGCATTTCAATCCACGCACCCCGTGAGGGATGCGACGAAACCAGTCCTTGAACTGTGTTTCAACCTCTAAATTTCAATCCACGCACCCCGTGAGGGATGCGACCGGCGCTGAATGAGACAAAAGGTTCATCCATGCCATTTCAATCCACGCACCCCGTGAGGGATGCGACAAACCAGTCCTTGAACTGTGTTTCAACCTCTAAATTTCAATCCACGCACCCCGTGAGGGATGCGACCTAGGTGCAGCCATTGTTCTGAGCGCACTGGACATTTCAATCCACGCACCCCGTGAGGGATGCGACTTGTTTGACGCGGCAATAGAGGTCAAGCATGAAATTTCAATCCACGCACCCCGTGAGGGATGCGACATGCAATCATTCAACTGGTTTCTTCAACACGCAGATTTCAATCCACGCACCCCGTGAGGGATGCGACCCCCGTTTGTATTGACAGAATGGCATGAGTTCGCGATTTCAATCCACGCACCCCGTGAGGGATGCGACAACTATTGACAATAGTTAACACTATGCTATACTATTTCAATCCACGCACCCCGTGAGGGATGCGACCGCATAAATCAACTGTTTTTTTACCTTTTTTGTTGATTTCATGCGTTAATGCTGAGATATTTTATGAAGATTGTGAATTATACACTTTTTTCGCGTAAATATCGGTGCGAAAGCTCTCACGTTTTTGTGTTTGTTTATACTTCGCACCTATATTATGAGTGGTTCTTCTGGCGAATATTTTTGACATAAACCATAAGCTTCGACTTTTGTTTCGTATTTATTGCCAAGATAATAGAATCTAATACTATCTTTTTTTAAATCCATAATACTAAGTAGTTCGTTTTTTAAATTCTCTAATTGTGCTGCATCAAGCAAGCATTCAAACACACTGTTCTGTACTCTTTCACCTTTATTCAAACAAGCTTTTGCAATACGTCTAAGTCTCCCCTTACCGGAAGGTGTTTCAGTGTTTACATCATATGTTATCAACACTAGCATATGTCATTTCCACAAAAATGGTGGGTATCCATCTATATCATTCCGTAAATACCTAGTCAACAATATTGCTTGTATCGAAGGGATCAAGCCCCATGCCATTTTCTCTTTTAAATATGGATGAGTAATATTGGCCTTTCCATGTTCCTGCCAATTCTTGATCATTACTTTTCTTCCTTCTTTGTTAAGCAGCACCGCTCCATCTTCACTTATTTGAAAATCATCTGCCTTTAGCATTTTTTGATTTATCATCGAAACAACAAACCTGTCAGCAATTGGCGCACGTAATTCTTCCATTAGATCCAGTGCAAGTGATTCTCTTCCAGATCTATCTACATGCATAAATCCGACATAACTGTCTAAACCTGCAGACGACAAAGCAGAAGAACATTGGTTTTTTAATAATGCATATGCAAATGATAATGCAGCATTTACTCTATCAAGTGGCGGTCTACGGTTTCTCCCAGAAAATGTAAATTCTTCTTTTTGATTTAAGATCAAATTATCAAAAACAGAGAAATAGGACTCGGCCGCTTCGCCCTCTATACCGCGAAGCTCTTCAATAGTAGATGCAAGTCTAATTTTTTTTAGGGCTTCTTTTAGATGCAGTGAAACTTCGGATAATTCGTCAACATTTACTCTTAATGGATAATCTCTAATGGTTCTTTCGATTGTCCAGCGAGAATTATAAACTTTACCTAGAATCATATTATCAGCAATTGCTAAACTCTTTAGTTTATCGTCCGCTTGTCGATACTGTTCCCGTCTGAGTAATACGTTCCCATTATTTTCTCCTGTCACTCGTGCAAGATATCTTCCCGTCGGCGTGTAAAAACATAAGCCTATTCCGCGATCAGCACATGCACCAATCAATGCTGGACTAGCTCCATAATATGAATACGAATATATATTTTCCAATATATGTAGCGGAAATCTCCCAATCTCTTTTTGGCTTTGCTTGACAACAACATTTTCTCCATCTAAGGTCAGATATGCATCTTCAGTTGTGACAAACAATGTATTAAGAAGCTTTTTCATAAATTTTCATTGAGGTAGTCCTCAACTTTCTTAGTTTTCCCTAGTTCAGGCAGACAGAAGTCCTTTATCGAGCATGAAATGCAGCCTTTGTGTCGCTTAACCCTTGGAGTATAGTTACGCTTAATCAGTTCGTGCATTTGCATCGCTACATCTTCAACTTTCGAACGTAATTCACAATCCATTTCTACCTGTTCTCGTTTTTGTGGTTCCCCATAAAACAAAGCAGCCTCATTGATCTCGCAACACATCATCTCTTCGATACAAATAACCTGTGCACACACTTGGAGACGATCACAATCATTAATCTTTGATACACCGTGTTTATACTCAATAGGGTAAGGAATCCAACAATCTGGCCAGCCATTTATCTTGATTCCATCATTTGATTTATGAAATTCCACAATGTCGCATTGCCCCGATAATCCCAAACGTTGTGAAAATATCCTCATCCCTCGTACTATGATTAAATCACGCCGTTTTTCGATTTTTGTATCATCATGAGCAACTTTATGTAACCATTCTCCCTCGCTCGTAAGACCATTTTCTCCCCACAAATTTTCAACATGAATAAGCGCCCATTGCCTAGGACAAAAAGCATAGTGCTGTATTCCAGAAAGCTGAAGATACTCATCCTCTCCAAATTCCATTACTACATCTGGGAGACTTCAACTCCGCTAGGTACAGAGTCTTTATCTACTACCACCTCATAGTCATCGTATGATCTGGCAACCTGAACGTTTTCCTTGCGTTTAACATGTACAGTTTCAAAGAGTTTATATGCAGGGCAATTCCCGAGCTCACTATCATGCTTAAATACTATCAAATTTCGTACTGCCATATTGCCTCTGGCTGCAGAATGATCAACTTCAAACATGTTTTCTATTGCAGTCCATAGTAATTTGAGATCGTCTTCGCTAAATCCTGTAACCTTACGTGCCAAATTTGCGGATATGTATCCCTCACACTGATAAAGTCCATAAGGAACAATATATTTTCTTCCCATTTCTGTATGTTTCTTCTCGGCATCTGCTTCTGTCGTAATTGCGGTTCTCGTGATTGTGATATCCTGTGGGATTATTGGGTCAATACTTCTAGCAAACGATAGCTGAACTGGACCACGTACTTGTCCACAATTTAACGCTCCTTTTACAAAGGTTGTCATTACTGCTCCAAAAGTACGAATATCATAAAAATTATCACACATAAAATCACGAATCTTCAGATCGATATCAGCATCTTTCTTTTTAGCATCAGCAATCTCTTCAACCTTGTTGATTCCAACACTAGCAAGTGCTTCCGCATCACTTCTGTTTAATGGTGTGCCTTCTTTTATATAGATCCTGTAACCATTCTCGCTTTCTTTTGCCATCTCAACATAATTACGAATCTTCCTTTTTAAGCAAACATCCGTAACAATACCAAGATTTGTTTCCGGATCGATTCTAGGCATATTACCCGCATCCGGATCCCCATTTGGATTGCCATTTGTTACGTCAAACAAAATCATGAATTCATAACGATTTTTAATTACTTCAGACATTTTAGTTTTCCTCCGTTTTCTTTGTGAATCTCTTCTGTGTCTGATGATAATATCCAAGTTGAAATGCTCCCTGTTCATCAAGCGTCATATGTGATGGATATGATTCTGTGATTTTTCCTAGTAAAGATTGTAATTGTTGCGAATAATAGATTTTTTTGCCAGTCGATAGCTTTTTAAGATGTTTTTCTGTTAAATTTAGCAATATCGGAAAAATTACAGACGGTGTTGCGCAAGCCGATGTAAAGTACTTATCTTTAATAGTTGTATTTATTCCTGGATTCGCATCATCTTGAATCGCTTCTAAAACCGAGAATAGGCGTCCAAGAACATACGGTTGGTAAACAGTCTCTTCATTAAGTTTCACTGTGAGAACCTCCTCATTTGTATTGTAGTTTCTATTTCGCATAAAATACGCTTTGATAATTGATGCACGTCGCCAATTAACTATTCTGTCTGCTTTGATTCTAAGATTTATTTGTTGATACAAAGTTGTTGGATATGTGCTTCCTGTAACAATTGCTTTCAAAATATCCTCACACAATTGTGGTGATGGATTACTATTCTTTAATTTCTGATTTGCGGTTTCACTAACCATTCTCCATAAAGGAATTATTGAATCTTTTTCAAAAGATGGTTTTTCAATTTCCATCCGGCGATAGTGCTCATTAATATTATGAATGATTTTTCCGAATGTATTGCAATAAGCGAAGCGTACACTAAGTCGTGCCGCATTAGGCGCTATGCCTAATAAATAAAATTTATTGTCTGGGTCAATGCCCGCTCTGCTCCAATCAATTGGTCTTCCTTCACAAATAGCAGTTACTGCATTTTGCAGGTCTTGATTGCTTAGCATTTTATTCCCACCATCTAACAAATCAGAAAGTACATCCTGATAAGGTTCTTCCCCATTTGAAGACCAATATACAAGTGTAGTGTCACCAATCATCTTCGAAAATCTCTTATTCCCATCACCATCTCGTTGGGACAAAAGATAATTTAGTGCTGCAGTATATGCAAAAGCAGAATATTTGCCTAACGGTGCATTCAAATTTTGTTCTTTTCCATAAGAGCCATCAGCAGGTGCATTAAATGATATTAATGAAGCCCCTGATGACTGCGCACCCAATATACCTTTAATTGCAGGATGGATTTTTAATGGTTCAACAATATCTCCCGTAATCAGATCAACCATTTTGGGAATAACATCATCAGCCTCATCTGATCCGAATTCGGCATTCCACGCCGCTTGTATACTCGGAACATTTTGCGCGAAAATATCATTGACAATAAAACAAAGATTTGCGCCTTTATTTAAATCATCAACAAATGGAATCAATCTTTCATCTTGTTCTGCTGATTCAGAATCCCACGAATTAAAAAAATCACAAATGGCAACAGCCGCAGTGTCAGTATTGGAATTCAGAAGTGACAAATGCAATTCCTTAGTAGCATCAAAGCATCGTAATGCTCTTTCTTTTTTTTCAGATCCTTTTGAATTTAATCCAAACATATATGTTGCATTGCCAAATAGGAAATTAGATGCAATTCCTGATGACTTCTTTACAGCTGCTGGCAAAATCATCAATCGAGGAACAGTTTTTGTTTTTTTGCCCCTTTGCTCTTCTTGCATTAATGATTGTAATCTAAGGAAATGTCCTTTTTCATCTAATTCAATTGCATACGATATTTTGCTATTATCCCAACCATATTTAGGTATTTTATTATCTTTTGACAACACCTCATAATACTCAACTAATGCTTGTAATATCATTTCAATACCTCACAGCCAGTAACCTTTAGCATGCCCTTATTTAGAACAGCTCTGAAAAACATTGGTTTGATATTAGATGGATCTGAATAATCCATATCGAAAAGCATCAATCCCAGATCACGACTGTCGTCAACACACGCTTTTGCTGCATCTTGACCTGCCCACATACGGAATCTCGCTGGAAATTCACGATTTCCAAAGTAAGGTTGATGAAAACACTGTCCTTTTTCTATTCTGCGCTTTATTATGTCACAAAATTTCCCCTCGTTATCTGTTGGGCTCATTTTTTCAGGAATCATTTCAAAATGTGCTTTTACAACATACCGAACATCTTGCAGAACTAGCGCAGACCGTTGTTGCCTGTCATCCATCGTACTAATGAATGGCATTTCCTGCAATTTCCCATTCATTACAGACCTAATACTTGAACCAAGGGTCTTTGATTTGACCTCATTTCTTCTAATCCCTGTGAATTTTACTGGGCTGAGCACATATATTTCATCAATCACCCATTTAATTCCCGGATGCCAATAAATAGAATCCAGAATCCCTCTTGCAGCCGACGGTGTTATAACGTCATACGAAACACGTTCAACTTTCAGTTCAGGACGATTAAATGATGCATAATCGCCCCACATTTCAATCATAAAACCCATACTTTCACCTCCTTAAAGAATAAATTTTTCAAATGAAACGTCACCAAGCGATAATCCTGTTCTCTCATTGTAAATCAACGGATTCTTGAGTATACCCGCATTAATATCTGTTTTTTCAACATCACCTCTCTTAACAAGTTCCATAAACTGATATGTTGGAATTGAAATAGAATCCATGGCCAGCAGCCTCATTGAATTCCTATTCAATCCATAATCTCTATATTCTTTTATCAATGATTCATTGTTTTTATTCGGTATGTATACAATACTCTCATCTGTATCAATTATATGAAATGAATCAGATGCTTTTTTGAAATTGTATTTACAGCACTCTTCAATTATTTGATGGGAGTCCAAATTATCTTCCCCTTTCAAAACATATAACAGGAATTCAAAATACGTTTTTATGCATTCTGGTGAATTTGGTTCTGCATATTTTGCAATTGCATGTTTAGCAGCATTTATATTCTGTAGCAATAGATCAGGAATATTCCGATCCGTATCAAATACATGAACTATACTTTTTTGTGCACTATTTTTTCCTTCTCGGTTACATCTTCCTGCTGCCTGCACGATAGAATCAAGCCCAGAATATGATCGATAAACAATAGGGAAATCAATATCAACACCCGCTTCGATAAGACTTGTTGACACAACTCTACATGGTTCACCACTTTTTAACCGTTTTTCAATTTCAGAAAGTGCAGTCTTCCGATCATGAGGTGTCATTCTTGTGGATAAATGGAAAGCTATTTTCTCATCCAGCATTCCAAATAAATCTTGCGCCTGTTGACGGTTATTCACAATACACAATACTTGTTTTTCTTTATTCATTTTTTCAGCGAGTTGTTCATCATTTAACAGTCCATCAAATTGATATGTCACTCTTTCGAACTCTTTATCCAAACTATATTCGCGAGGGCATAACTCGATTATTTTTTCATTAGTAAATCGCGGATCTTTACGGAATAATTGATTCAGTGCCGGTTGTGTTGCAGTACAGAGGACCGCCGAACAGCCATAATTACAAATAAGTTCGGAAATAGAATCCACACAAGGTATTAAATATGGAACCGGAAGCATTTGTGCTTCATCAAATATTATTACACTATCTGAAATGTTATGGAGTTTCCTACAGGATGATGATCGGTTACCATACAATGATTCAAAAAACTGAACAGATGTTGTCAATACAATAGGCGCATCCCAATTCTCTGCCGCTAGATATCTACGATTATTTTCATCTTCATTCTCAGTGTCATATTCTACGTTTGCAAAATGTGCTATTACATTTTGTGCTCCAAATATTTCTTCAAATGTCCGTTGTGTCTGTTCAATGATACTGCAGTAAGGTATTACATATATTACTCTTCTCTTTTTGTAAATTGATGCATGATGCAGTGCAAATGCAATTGAAGCAATTGTCTTCCCTCCGCCTGTCGGAACCGTAAAAGTAAATAAACCTGGCGGTTTTTTTGCACGATCAATTGCACTATTTCTTATTCTGTTACGCAATTTGTCAATTCTAGTTTTTGGTTTGTTCCATTTTGAAGTATATTGCTCTAGTTTCATTCCTAAAGGTTCGATAGAAAAATGGTCTCTTTCTATTTTCCCATTTGACATGAAATATTCAGTATCCAAGAAGTCAGCATCTACCAAACAGGAATACAGCATTCGGATATAAAACTGCGAATCATATTTATTTGACGTCATGGTCTTCGGATATTGATTCCCTTTAGGTAAAATCAATTCATCCTTATATGAGCTATAATTTTCGACTTTTCGTTTTAATCTACCATACAGTGAAGAGGTTGTATCATCATCAATTTTGGAACCTATATCTGGAAGTCCTGCGTGATGTCCTGCAACGCAAAATGAGATTATCGGATCTTTTAAAACATTGACTGCCAATTGAGCCCCTGCCGTCGAATGATCAGTTTTTATTCCACCATGCAATCTTTTTTGAAATGCCTCGGAATATTTACCTATATCATGTATCATTGCACAAGAATATGCTTCTTCTTCAGATGCAAAGGGCTTTCCAAATGCCGCAGCTATTTTACCTGTGTTTACTAAATGCTCTAAGATAGTTTGTTCACGACCATCTTTCTCATCTATATGAGCAAGATATTTTTCTTTTCCCATTTTTTCCTTATTTGCATATTCAGTAAAAAGTCATATGCACCATTTCTTCATTAAGTATAGATTCAATTCTCCAGTTTGCTGTACACGATTGCGTACTGACACGATCACATCATGTGCTATTATATATCTTTTATTCAATATGACCGTCAATAGGTTTATTATACCAATTCTCATCTCCCCATTTATATCACCTTATTATGTATTTAAAGTTCAAATGCAAAGGAAAAAGCGGTTGGTACTCTCGTTCAGAAGTGCGTTTGATTATGTTTTGGCGTCTATCCATCTGAGGTTCAATAATAAAAGCCACCCGCCTATGTTTCTTGGGGGAAGCCGAGGCGAGCAGCTTTTAGAAGACAGTTCAGTGTCTGTCATCTCTACTTACAGTTAACCTAAAATCCGGACAGAAAGCAAGATAATTCTTCCTTCTGTCCGGATTATTTACATCTTTTCCAGTATCCTGATTGCTTCTGCTTCAGAATCCACTAGGTAATCAGCAATATCCTTTACTTCCTGCGGTGAATCCTTGAATGTAAAGGACACATCAGCAGCCTTCAGCAATGGTACATCATTGAAGTTGTCTCCAATGCCTCCCAGAATATCTATGTGCTTCAGGAGCTTGTATTCAAGAGCTCCATGTCCCTTGGATACACCTCTTCCAACAACGTCTATCCATTCTCCATTCTGGAAGGCATTGAGACAGTCAAATTCACTTCTTACCTTTTCTCTTAAAGCTGCTGCCTCGACAGTTGATCCAGCATGTATAGAGATCGCTGTAACATGCTTCTGGCGAAGTTCCTCTTCTCCTTTTACAAGTATCTGTCCAGGATATGCCTTCCTGTCATAAGAGAATACAGATACATAGCCATCCGCATGCATATACAGATGATCTGCTTCTCCAAACTGTTTCTGCAGGGCAGCACATATCTGTGCAGGAATACAGTATTCATAAAGTACATCGTGCCAGTCAGCACTCTGGTATATTCCTGCGCCGGAAGAAACAATATAGCCATCCGGTATAATGTTGTCCTGCAGATCTTCAATTACACTGTACAGAGGTCTTCCAGTACATACAGTAAACATACCGCCTTCCTTCTGAAATCTTGTAACTGCTTCAATATCTTCAGTACGGAAGTAGCTGTTTCCTTCTTCATCTGTAAACCGCAGTGTCTTATCAAAATCACTGGCCATTGCCTTCTGCATATACATATCCCCGCTTTCCGTCTGTTATTATACAGGAACATTGCATAAACAAGTGTCCCTAAACAGCATAAAGCATTCAGTTTCAGCATATCCATGCTAAGTCTGAATGCTTTATACCTGTTACTTATATAAAGGTGTTACATAGAAGGGTAATTCACTCATGACGCAGTGCTTCAATTGGATCCAGGTTAGCTGCCTTTCGTGATGGCAGTATACCAAAGATAATACCAATTGCCATAGAAAACAATACCGCTATGACAGAAGCTTCCACCGAGATTGCCACTGGAGTCCCATTCAGTGAGGATATCAGGTATGCCAGCAATATTCCGCATATCACTCCCAATATACCGCCAATCGAGGTAAGCACCACAGCTTCCGTCAGGAATTGTACCATGATTGCTTTCTTTCTTGCACCTATAGCTTTCTTCAGTCCAATTTCACTCGTTCTTTCACTGACAGATACCAGCATAATATTCATAACACCGATACCTCCAACAAGCAATGAAATACCAGCGATCCATATCAGCATTGTATTGGTGCTCTGTGACAGCTGCTGAATCTGTTTTGCCTGTTCTGTGATATCTTCTGCTTTATAGGTGATTGTTGTATCAGTCACAGTCAGAGAAGCATTCAGTATCTCTGCTGCTTTCTTTCCAACCTCTGTCATATTCCCGGTATCATCGGCCTTCAGAATGACATTCTCAGGTTCATCATAGGCATATACGGAAGGCCATGCCGTATCGGGAATATACACAGTGCCTGTCTTTGACTGGTTATATGTATAGTAATCATCCAGTGACTCTACATCCGGTTCAAAGCTGTCCTTTTCCTTTATCTGTCCAACAACGGTAAAAGGCAGTCCCTTAATCTCTATTGTCTTCCCTAAAGGATCTGTATTTCCAAACAGCTGCTGCACTGCGGCATCATCCAGTACGGCAATTCTACGATGGCTGTCACGGTCATTCTGTGAAATGCCTCTGCCTCTGTTTACAGCCAGTTCGGCAGTGCTGAAGTACGCTGTATCAACTCCTTTTACATATCCTCCGGACAGAGAAGAAGTTAAGTGATATACATCATCTGACACATTTCTCTGTACAAAGAACGAAGCATTCTCTACATGATCCAGACTCTGAATAGAATCCTTCTCATCCTCTGTTAATTGCTTTACTCCGGAAGGAATTCCCTGTGACATGTCATAGTCCCAGTCTCCCTGTTTTAAAGAAATGGTTACTTTGCTGCCGCCATTGCCTATCAGGTTCTTCTTGATCTGTTCATTGGTGCCCTTAATCGTTGAAACAATCGCTATGATTGCTGCAATGCCTATAATAATGCCCAGCATTGTCAGAAAGGATCTCAGCTTATGAGACAGGATCCCATGGAAGGATAAGCGTATATTCTCTTTCATTGCAGCAGCACCCCTCCTTCATTTCCATTGCTGGAACTGTCACTTTTCTTTGTGCGTGTACCTTCACTGCTGTTCCCTCCATAAGGGAAAGCAATATAGTCATCCGTACTCAGTCCGCCAGTAATCTGCACCATACTGCCGTAGACAATCTTTCCAACCTTTACATTCTGACGGACCAGTTTCCCATCCTTGTCCTTCATGACATAGTACTGTCCGTTATCATTTCTCACATATGCATTCTCCAGGTAGATTGTGTCACTGACTGTATCTGTACTCTGGTTCAATGTGACAGAAAGATAATCGCCTGTTTTCAGATCTTCCCCATTATCCACATGAATCGTGCAGGAGTAGTAAGAAACATTTGTATTTCCAGAACTGTAGGAAGTTGTATCGGTAATTGGCACCGTACTGATGGAAGACACGGTTCCTTCATAGGTATTTCCATTGGTGTAATTCTGCACAGCCACCTTTGTTCCGGCAGGCACCTGATCCAGCATCAGCTCTGATACATTTGCCTGTATATCACTGCCTGTACCGGAAGACACCGTTACAACAGGACTTCCATCCTGCGGCAGTGCATCTGCTGTACAGGCCACGGTCACTGTTCCGTCTGCCTTGGCATACACATTTCCATCCGTGCTCTGTTCCTGCAGTACCTTCAGTTCCTGTTCCTTCTTCCGCTTATCAAGATCCAGCTTTCTAAGATCTGCCTTCTTGGCAGTAATCATCTTATTCAGTTCTTCTCTTGTATAGCCCGTACTGCTGTCAGAATCCTGTGTCTCCTGCGGAGTACTGTCTCCATCAGTATCTGTCTCTTCCTTCTTCTCATGTGAGAAGACATACCACTCTGTACCGTCTTCCCCTTCTAGAAGAGATGCACTGTTCAGTTTCCATACCGCTTCAATGTTCGGTTCACTGACCGTATTATCAGTGTAAATTTCAAAAGATGCCCAGGTATTTGTATACTGTGCTAAAGAGGTAAAGAATGCCTGGGAAACATACCCATCCTTCTGCACAATGAAGCGGTATGGGTGTTCATATGTCCCGTCACTTGCTTCATCACTGTATTTCTGGTCCATGGAATTGATATAGGACCAGGCATCCTTATCCTGTACAGGATCAGATACAGGTGTGGCGGTAGGAACAGGTGTTGGTGTTACAACAACCGGTTCCTGCGGTGAAGTATTCATCAGTGTCTGCAGCTCATGGTTCCCTTTGTCTATATCATTCTCAGCCTGTGCTACTTCCAGCTGCTTCATCTTTACAGAAAGCTGCAGACTGGAAAGATCATAGGACAGCAGTTTATCTCCTGCAGCTACCTGCTGTCCCTTGGTCACATACACCTGCTGTATGACTGAAGTCGAATCTGTATAAATGCTCTGCTTTCCCGCATCCGAGACAATGCCATCCATGGCACTGGTATCATCATAGTACTGCTGATTCAGATCGCTGACAGCCGTCACATCTGCTTCTCTTGAATAGCGGCTGTACATCACTCCGCCGGCAATCAAAGCAGTTACAGTCACAGCACTGATCCCGATGATCAGTATTCTCTTTTTCTTTTTATTCATGAGATGCCTCCTCATGATGTTCAGATATCTCACCATCCACAATATCCAGTATCTTCTTGGCTCTTGAAGCCACCTTAGCATCATGTGTAATCATGACGATCGTGACACCTTCCTGATTCAGTTTCTCAAAGAGATCCATGACAGCTTTTCCACTCGTCTGATCCAATGCACCGGTCGGTTCATCCGCTAACAGAATACTTGGATGATTCACCATAGCTCTAGCAATTGCAGTTCTCTGCTTCTGCCCGCCTGAAAGCTGTCCAGGCAGAAAAGAAGTTCTCTCCTGCAGACCCACTTCCGTCAGTTCCTCCATTGCCATGCGGCTCCGTTCCTCTTTGGAAATACCTGCATAAATCAAAGGAAGAGCTGCATTGTCTAATGCTGTCTCATACGCCAATAGGTTGAAGTTCTGAAAGACAAACCCAATCTTATTCAGTCTTATATCGCTCAGTTCATTCTCACTGCAGGAATGAATATCCACTCCATCCAGTTTATAGGTACCTTCATCTGCTCTGTCGAGACAGCCAATGATATTCATCAAGGTGGTCTTGCCCGACCCTGAAGGTCCCATGATTGCTATGTAGTCTCCTTTGGAGACATGCAGACTGACATTCTTCAGGGCCTTAACGGCAAGTCCGCCCTCTCCGTATGTTCTGCATATATTATCCAGCTCCAGCAGCATCTTACTTACCTGTGCTCTGCTTTGCAGTAGGTTGTCCTTCCTTAAAGGAATCGTCCGGCCAGGCAATCAGTGTATCTTTCTTCAGACCGGAAGTGATCTCTACGGTTCCGTCTGTATCATCGCTCTTGCCAGTCTCTACGCTCTGCTTCTTTAACTTTCCATTATCATCTGCCCATACATAGGACTGCTTGTCTTCTGTAATAACATAGGCACTGTTCAGCCATATTCCATCCTTCTGTGTTCCCTGACCATTGTCCGCTTCAATAAAGACATGCTGACCAAGCATCAGTCCCTCTGAAGAGTTCAATGTAATGTAGAAAGGATACTTGGAAGCTGTATTTCCAGTATCTGTACTTGATGTAGTATCTGTATCTGAGGAGGCCTGCGGCTGTGTTTCTATTAAAGTCACTGTCCCGTTCCATGTCTGGCTCTCATCCACTCTGGAACGAACAATCACATTCATTCCCTGGGTAATAAGACCAACACTCTGTTCATCCAGAGTTCCTTTAACACGGAATTCACCAGTCTGAGTAATTACCATAAATGGCTTATCGCTCGTATCTGTGGAAGAAGAGGACACATCGCTGTTCAATGTAGAAATAACCCCATCAAAGGTAGCCTTTACAGTAGAGCTGTCTATTTCCTTCTGATACTTGGCAACGTCTGCCTGCTTGGACTGAATAGAATACTCGTCCTGCGTGATCTGCAGCTGCTTGGAAGAGATATCAGAAGAATACTGATACTTGTCTGCCTCGGCTGCTGCATTCTTCTGATTCTGCAGATCCGTTATATCGCTCTTCAGCTGTGCGATCTCATTCTGTGTTCCCTCAATATCCAGGTTCGCTGAAGCAATATTATTCTGTGCATCACTGGAATCATACTGGAACAGAGAATCTCCATTCTTAACAGACTGTCCTTCTGTTACATAGACAGCCGCTATCTTCTTGGAAGAATCAGCCTTGATCTGCAGAGAATCCTGTGATTCCACTACACCAGGCATTCTCTCAGTATCCTGTGAAATACCCATTGCATCAGATACCGTCTCAACATAAGCAGTATCTGATGCATTTGTACTCTGTGAAGAAATATAGAACCAGATACCTGCACATACAGCAATGCCTGCGCAGGTGACACCAATGATTATTTTCGTGCGTTTTTTCATATACAATTCTCCATTATATGTCCACAGAATAGCATATGTATGTCTCTTTTATAGCTTACATATGCGTCACACTGTAACAAAAGAAAACTGAGGCTTTCCTCAGCTCTCTTACTTTGTATGTTTATTGAACCATCCTGTAATCTCTTCCAGTCTCTTTATACGGTGCAGAGGCTTTCCGCTTCGAGAGAGTTCATGGTTTTCACCATGGAAGATCACCATTCTTGTTTCAACATTCCTGCCTGCAATTGCCTGCATCATCTGCATGCCTTCCGGCAGAGGGCATCTTCTGTCCTGATCACTGTGGATAAACAGTGTCGGTGTCTTAACATTCTCGGCATACTTCAATGGAGAATGATCCCACAGTTTCTGTGTATCACGGTATACATTCTTAGCACCGCACTGGTCGGCCGAGAACATGACACCGATATCACTGATGAATGACTCTGAGATCCAGCTGGCAATCGAACGCTGTGAAGCAGCACAGCAGAATCTGTCAGTATGCCCAATGATCCAGTTGGTCATAAATCCGCCATAGGATCCGCCTGTCTCACACAGTTTCTTCTTATCAATATTCGGGTATTTCTTCAGTACTGCATCCGTAAAGTCCATCAGCTCCGCATAGTCAACATTGCCATACTGATCACGAACATCCGCAAAAGCATCTCCTCTTCCATCACTGCCTCTGATGTTCGTGAAGAATACTACATATCCTTCTGCACACCATACCTGCATCTCATGGAAGAAAGCTTCTGAATACACTGCTCTAGGTCCGCCATGAATATCAAAGACACCAGGATACTTCTTCTTTTTGCTGAATCCCTGCGGAAGCAGTACCCATCCATGAAGAGAATCACCATTTGACTTATAATCAATTCTCTTCGGCTTCGCTACATACTTATCCTTTAAAGCTTCTGTATTCAGTGAAGTGATCTTCTTCACCTGTTTTCCAGTATGATCCATCTCATAGACTTCCATGAGTGAGTCACTGGTCTCACATGCAAAGGCAATCTTATCCTTTGAAACATCCAGAAAGAATACAGATCCCGGCTGTGTAAACAGTACAGACTGTTTCAATGCACTGTCATACTTCCAGATCTCTGTATGATCCTCCTGAGTAGCCAGCGTATAGTAGCAGTCACCTGACTGTGCATCATTCTTTCCGCCGCCCAGTTCTGTATCCACAGCAACGCCATTGTACAGAGATCTTTCTGGATCCTTAACCATTTCAAAGCCATCCTTTGTGACAAGACAGAAATGACTGCTTTCGTTAGTGCCGTATTCCTTCATATCGGAAGCTAATACATAGAGCTTTCCCTTGAGCATCAGTATATTGCCGATGTTCCAGCCCTTCTTATTGAATAATGTCTCTGTCTTTCCTGTCTTTGTATGATAGACATAAAGCTTTGCAGTAAAAGGATTATAGAGCTTCCATGCTAAGCCAGTGTAATAGATGTCATCTCCGAATACCTTTACCGTACCTGTATCAAAGGAAGATCCTGTGACTCTCTTCACCTTCACATCCTTATCAGTACTGATAAGGAACAGTGCTGTTCTCTGTCCATTCGTATAGTTGCTGCCATTGAACCAGTAAGGCACTTCATCCACTACCTGATAGTCCTTGTTCTGCTTCTCTTCTTCCTGCTTCTTCTTTCTTGTTTCCTCATTATCTTTATAGGCATCCGGATCATCTCTCTTAATGATGCCTACCGCATAGTAAAGATCCTTCTTTACCTTTTCAAAGGAAACTGCAGGGAATGGAAGTGTCAGCCACTTCTTTGCTTCTCCGCCCTTCACGTTCATACGGTAGAGGACAGTTGTTCCTGCTTCATCCTCTTCCGTATGTCTCTGCAGGATCATATGTTCATTATCATCCCATCCTGTCAGAGTGGTATTTACTGTCTCAGTAAACTGTGCAGCACTTCCATTCTCTGACAGCCATACATCTCGGTGATAATCATTCTTCTTCACATCTGCAGAAGCCACCTGGAATGCAAGATACTTTCCATCCGGACTGTACTGCAGGTTCTCAGGATACCTGTATCCATTCAGATCCTTGATCTCTATCTTCTTGCTCATACGCTCTCCTTTTATTTCTATGGTCAATACTACTTCGTCGGATCCTTCTTTTCTACAAACTTACGAATATCTCTGAGCAGTGTCTTAACATTATGCTCACCGATATAGATCATATGTCCGGAAGGATATCCCTTCACAAAAACCCTATCCTTAGGAAGATGCGAATGATTCAGCGTATACCATAGATATCCGAACTCTGTGCATAGATCGAACCATCCATTCGCAAAGAAGGTACGCATGCCCGGTCTTCTGCTCATTGCACAGCGCAGCTGATCTGCCGAAGAGCCCAATGGTGTTTCATTATTCCATGTCTTCCATGCCATGGTACACATGACATAGCTTCGATCCAGCTTAACGCCCATCATAGGAAGAATATCTCCCGTCAGTGCCGCATAGAAATACGCATCATAGCGGTCCGCAGTTGCGTCATCCTCAGCTGCCTTCTTTTCTTCATCAATCTCCGGTGCCAATAAAGACCTTGTTACTCTGCCATCGTATCTTGAGACAGCCTTTCCCTGAGACTTCAGCACTTCCGTACGGTATGTATCATCATTGATCTTCAATCCATTCTTAATGAGGTATTCTCTTGAAACGCCAGTGTAGTAGCAGACTCTTTCAATGATGTGCTCTCTTTCTTCTTCATTGAGTGCATCTCCTTCAAACAGAGCCAGGTTGTATTCCATACTTGCAAATTCTCTGGCCTCTGCCACAAACTCCTCCACCGGCTGATCCGTTGGATGATTATGGTACCAGTTCACCCCTGCATATGTCGGGAATCCAAATACACAGTCATCCGCAGGCATATTGGCATTAAAGTCCTTTGACTGTGTTACGGTATTGCCGATCATGACAATACCATCAAAGGCAGCCCCGTATGTTCTGTCTTTCCCGCCTGAAGCTGCTATACCTGCAGCCGTCGCAGAACGGATACAGCCATAGCTTTCTCCTACCATATACTTCGGAGAAAGTGCACGGCTGTATCTTCTAGTCCACATCTCCATGAAGGTAAGCAGAGCTTCTGCATCCTCTTCTACACCATAGAAACTCTTGCTTTCCTCTTCATCAATCAGCACTCCGTATCCAGTCCCCACTGGATCTATGAGCACAAGATCTGCAATATCAAGCAGACAGTCCGGATTATCAATCACCTTATATGGTCCGAAGGCAGATGGTCTGTCCGGTTCCCCATATACAATCCTTCTTGTCCCTAAAAAACCTGCATGTACATAGACAGACGAACTGCCCGGTCCTCCATTGAATCCAAAGATGACCGGTCTGTCTGCTGTATCCTTCACATCGGAACGGAAATAGGAATAGGAATACATGGACGCAATCGGCCTGCCATCCTTATTATAGAAAACATTATCCTCACAGACCGTATGATACGGAACGGTCTTTCCATGCAGTGTTATCTCATGATCACTTTCGAACCTTGTCGGTACAAATGTATCCGGCTTAAAGCATTCTGTTCTGTACATACAGTTATTACTCCCCCTTCAGTTATGATCAGTTCAAAGTATTATGCAGGATTCTTCCGCCTACCATTGTCATGCGGCAGTCCATGGCATTCTCAAGATTCACGGATGGATCCTCTTTGAATACCGCAAGATTTGCACGCTTGCCTGGTTCAATTGTGCCAAGTGTATCCCCGACGCCGAGCATCTCTGCCGCATTGACTGTGCCGCACTTCAGTGCATCCCATACAGACATACCCGCATTATGCATAAGCACCATTTCGTAGGCCGTCTTTTCATGTCCATTGAACGGTGTACCTGCATCTGTGCCAAGTACAATCTTCACTCCTGCCTTATAGGCGTTGAGAAAGGTCGTACGATGTGCTTCATATGCCGCATTTACCTTTCTCATCATGAAGGCAGGGATCCCTGCCTTCTCCCCATTCACATACAGCCAATACATCGCTGAAAGCGTAGGTGTGTAGTAAACATGATGTTCCTTCATGTAGTCAAAGCACCACTGGTCCATATAGAATCCATGTTCAATGGAATCCACCCCGCCCCGCAGTGCGTTCTTAATTCCCTCCATGCCCTGAGCATGGGTCGCTACCTTTCTGCCTGCATGATGTGCTTCTGTACATACAGCACGTATTTCATCTTCACCAAGCTGCGGAGAGCCCGGCTCGCATCCTCTTGTCATAACGCCACCGGTAGACATGATCTTTACCCAGTCTGCACCGGCTCTTAACTGTTCCCTGGCAGCCTTGCGGCATTCGTCAGGACCATCCGCTTCACGTGCTGTCTTCCATCCATGACCGCCTGTCATGACAACACATTTACCTGATACCAGCATATCCGGGGCGGTCATAGTCTGCTTCTCCGCTTCATTGCGGATATCAATATCCACAAAGTCAGGGCAGCCAACATCACGTATCATGGTGCATCCTGTATCCACGAACTTCTTCAGATTATTGATGGAAATCATTGTCAGCTGACAGTCATCCTCATCTTCCTTTGGATCTGCGGCACAGTCAGATGACATATGCGTATGGCAGTTAAAGAGACCTGGCATGACTGTCATACCCTTCAGGTCAATGACCTTTCCCTCATTCGGCACTTCCCCAAAGCGAATGACTTCACTGATGGTGTCATCATTCACAGCGATCGTACCGTCATATACTTCTTCCTTCTCTACATCCATGATGCGGCAGTTCTTCAGAATGGTCTTTGTCATGATCGTTCCACTTCCTTGCCATTGATAACGGTATGTGTGCAGAAGGACTGTACATCAAATGGATCTCCCTTGAATACAGCAATATCCGCATCCTTTCCGCACTCCAGCGTACCCACTCTTTCAGAGATACCGATATGCTCGGCAGGATTGATTGTGATCGCCTTCAGACCTTCAAAGGGATCCATGCCTGCATGTACAGCCAGAGCCGCACATAACGGAAGATACTGCTGTGGGGTAACCGGTGAATCAGTAATAATGGAAACGTGGCAGCCTGCCTTGGAAAGAATCCCAGGGGTTGTCCATGACTTGTTCTGCAGTTCAAACTTTGATGCATGTGTCAGAGTAGGTCCTACTGCCAGAGGATACTGCTTATTCTCCACCAGTTTATCTACAATCAAATGGCCTTCTGTTACATGTTCCAGTGTCATCTTTACATTGAATTCCTTGGCAATACGGATTGCTGTCAGGATATCATTTGCCTGATGTGCATGTATCTTTAAAGGAATCTCTCTGTTCATGACAGAAATCATGGCTTCCAGTTTCATGTCATAAGCCGGTTTCTTCAAAGGATCATCTCCTGCAGCTTTCTTTCTTGCCATATAGTCCTGTGTCTTCAGCATCATTTCTCTTAGATGTCCTGCTGTAGACATACGTGCATAGTTGCCCTTGTCCTGGTAGCATCTCTTTGGATTCTCACCAAGCGCACATTTCATCGCAACAGGATTCTTGACGATCATGTCATCCACGCATACACCAGCGGTCTTTACTGCAATCCATGTACCGCCGATAGCATTGGAGCTTCCCTGTCCTGTCGCAACACATGTAACCCCACCCATCGCAGCCATATGAACAGTCGGATCCAGAGGATTGAAACTGTCCTCTGTTCTCAGCTGCGGGGTACAGATATCACCCATCTCGTTGTAGTCCTGTCCTTCAAAGCCAATGCCATAGCCATCCAGACCCAGATGGCAGTGAGCATCAATGAATCCCGGGTATACTTCCATTCCCTCTGCATCAATGACTTCAGCATTCTCTGCTTTCAGATCTTTTCCTATTTCCTTGATCACTGTTCCCTCACAGAGCACATCCGACTTGTAAGGCTCCTTATGAACAGCATCATGTACCATTCCATTTTTTATCAGAAGCATATTTCTTCTATCTCCTCTTCTTTGGATCAAGTGCCTTGTTCAGTCCATCCCCGATAAAGTTCAGACTGAGCATGGTCAGACATATGGCCATAACCGGCCACAGCATCTGAATAGGCTGACTTGTAATCAATGATCTTGCGTCATTTGCCATAGTGCCCCAGGAAGCCTGCGGAATACTGATGCCAATACCGACAAAGGAAAGGAAAGCTTCCGTAAAGATGGCATTCGGAACCATCAGTGTTGTATTGACGATGATGGGGCCGATGGAATTCTTTAATAAATGCTTGAACAGAATACGTGCATTGGAACCGCCGCTGACTTTCGCTGCCAGTGCATATTCCATTTCCTTCTGAGAGAGGATCTGTGCTCTTACCTGTCGAGCAAGGCCTACCCAGCTGGAAATACAGATTGCCAATAATACTGAGAATATATTGGAGCCGAATATCAGCATGATCAGAATGACATACAGCAAGGTAGGCACAGAGTAGATTATGTCTACAATACGCATCAGGACCATGTCCAGCTTTCCGCCTATATAGCCGCAGATTGCTCCATATACAGAACCTATAATAAGGTTGATCAGAGCTGCCGCAAAACCGATAGACAGTGAGATTCTTGCGCCATACATAACCCGTACAAAGATATCTCTGCCGAACTTATCTGTTCCAAACCAGTGCAGTGCAGAAGGCAGTGCATTCCGCATCGTCAGATCCTGTGCGTCATAGCTGTACGGGGAAGTCATAGGTACAATGATTGCCAGTACCACCATCACCAGAAGGAAGACCAGACTGATCAGTGCCAGCTTATCCTTCTTGAACTGGAACCAGACATCCTGAAAGTATGTCTTGGATTTCATTGCAATGAATTCATTGTTCTTTTCACTGTCCGGTAGCTTTTCAAATGCATTCTCCGGAAGACCCTTTATCATTTCACTCATCTTCTGTCTCCTTCCTACTTCAGACGGATTCTAGGATCGATCACTGCGGTGATCATGTCGGTAATAATATTTACAATAATGATCAGAGAGCCATACAGGATTGTCAGTGCCATGATCAGTGTATAGTCACGGTTGGAAACACTTGCGACAAACTGAGAACCAATGCCCGGTATCGAGAACATTGACTCTACAACGAAGGACCCTGTCAGCAATGAAGCAAGCAGCGGTCCTGCATAAGTGATGACTGGAATCACTGCATTCTTAAGAGCGTGCTTCCAGATAACCTTTGCATAGGGAGTACCCTTGCTGCGGGCAAGAGTGATGTAGTCCTGGTGTATTTCCTCACTGAGGCTGCTCTTCACCAGACGCGATATCATCGCAATCGGGGCAAGAGCCAAAGCGAAGGAAGGCATGATGTAGTTCTGCCATGAAGTAAGACCGATCATGGGCAGAACCCTCAGCCATACACCGAACAGATACATCAGAAACAGTGCAAATAGGAAACTAGGTACACTGACACCGATTGTTCCAATGAATGCGGACAGTCCCTGTACCCACTTTTTCTTGGAGAAAGCAGAAACAGTTCCTAACAGGATGCCCAGCACCATGGCCAGTATGAAGGCAACTAAGCCAAGGTTCATTGTATAAGGAAGACCGGTCGCAATCAGTGTGATTACCTTGGTCCCCTTATGCACAAGTGAAGTGCCAAAGTCGCCCCTCATCAGATTCTGCAGGTAGGTCAGATACTGCACAAAGATAGGCTTATCCAGCTGATAGCTTGATATCAGTATCTGTTTTGTTTCAGCAGGCAGCTTGCTCATTTCACCGGAAAATGGAGAACCTGGAATAATGTGCATCAGGAAAAAGGTAATCGTTACCAGAGCAAACAGCGTTACTATTCCCAGCAGCAGCCGTTTTATTACATATTTGAACATACACATGCCCCCTTGCTTATAAATGATGAGAGGATACGCAAAGCGCTCCTCTCAGTCTTTTATCTATAGCTCATGATTCTTTCTTTTTATGCAGTTTTTGTGCACTTGCTGAAGTACAGCGTTGTGGAATGCTGGCAGTAGCCCTTCAGATTTGAAGAGACAAGTGCCGGGTTGGAGAACTGGAACAGCGGGATCTCATAGCACATTGTCTGTACCAGATAGTCCTCTGCTTCATGGAGCTTGTTAGCAAACTCTGTAGGATCCGCAATTGTCTGTGCCTCATCGATCATGGCATCATACGTTGCATCATCTACTAACGGTGTAACCAGGTTTGCATTGGTCCAGTTCTTCAGCATTGTCAGAGGTGAGTCGCTTGTCTGCAGACCATATCTGCCGATTTCAACATCGCCTGAATCAATCTGACTGTAGTAGACACCGGATTCAACAGCATCGAAGGTAACATCGATACCGACTGCCTGCCACATCTGCTGCAGCATTGTTGCAATATCTCCATGGAAACTGTTATTGGAATACTTATAAGTAATCTTCAGAGGATTGCTGGAATCATAGCCTGCCTTGGCAAGAAGTTCTTTTGCTTCGTCTGGATTGTAGGAAAGTGTATATCCGCCTTCCTTGTCTCTTTCCTTACGGAAGTCTCCATCTGCACCCTGCAGACCGAATGGGACATAGCCTTCCAGAGTTGGATACAGATCGGATCCGCCGATTACATCTACAAGTGCATCCTTGTCGATTGCTTCGTAGAGTGCTTTGCGTACATTGACATCCTTCAGGTATTCAGGACCTGTAGGACCGCAGTTCAGTACAAGAGAGTATGTAGAAGGAATGCTGATAGCCCAGAGATTGTCTGTATCCTTATAGGAAGTAGCAGCTTCTGTAGAGATGCTCAGTGCTACATCTACGTCGCCTGACTTGAAGGCAGCTGTCTGTGCTTCTGTATCAGCGATAACCTGATATGTGATCTGGTTCATTGTGACCTGATCAGCCTTGTAGAAGTTCTTGTTCTTGGAAATAACTGCCTTGTCATTGACCGAAATAGAATCCAGATTGTATTCGCCGCATGTCAGATAGCCAGGTGTCAATGACCAGTCTGAGGTATGCTGAGGTGTATCCAGCGGAAGCGGTGAGAATACAGAGCCATCGCACAGATCAACCGGAAGGAATGTAACCGGATTGTTGAGCTTCAGTACCAGTGTATAGTCATCCGGTGCTTCAATACCGACAGAGCTGTGATCTTCCTTTGTGCAGTCAAAGGAACTGCCTGCAGCTAAAGCCTTGGTATTGTAATCCTTGGCACCCTGAATGAAGGTCAGCAGATTATTGACTGCAAATGCATTATCAGCACCGTATGACAGTGCTCTCAGATATGCATATACATAGTTGGCTGAAGTGATCTTCGTCTTGCCGTCATTGAAGGTGACATCATCACGCAGATGGAATGTCCATGTCTTGCCGTCTTCAGAAGTTTCTACAGACTTGGCAAGTTCCAGCTGAGGTTCATTATTCTCATCCATGGTATAGAGACCGTCATAGATGGAGGTAATGACATACTGGTTGTAAACGGTTGTGGACAGTGCTGGATCAAGGGTGTCAAACTGAGCACCGATAGCGACTGTCATGGAAGATGAGTCTGTGCCGGAAGAAGCATTGGATGCTGTTCCCGAAGGGATACTGCATCCTGCCATGCTGCAGATCAGCATGCCGGCAAGAAGAGATTTCGATACCTTTTTCATATTCTTTTCCTCCCTAATATGATAATGAAGATACGTTCGTTTGATTGCTTTGTCAATATATTTTCAGTAAATAATTACATTATTTTCTGAAAATATATTTATGCTTACATCGCTGATTTCTGCTTCTTTTTTCCATTTCCTGTACAATGACTTTCTTGATCTCAGCCACTGCTTCCTCGGTGTTTGTGTTCTTTACCGTATGTCTGAAAAGCGGTGCAAGATCCATCTCCATTTCAGCTTTGCTGATACGTCTGGCTGCAGAAGCCTCATCATCTCTATATCGTTCCTTGATCTGCTTTACAAGCTGTTCTGTGCTCTCCGGCATTACGAAGAAGGCAACGCTGTCAGGAATGTTCAGTTCAATTGGGCCTACGCCCTGTGCTTCTACTTCGATCAGGACATTCTTATCTTTGCCGGTAAGGAATTCCACCTGTGCCTTCGGTGTGCCGTAGTAATACCCGTTGAACTCTGTATACTCAAGAAGTTCCTTCTTTTTCACAGATTCAGCAAACTCCCTGTACGTCACAAAGAAGTAGTCCTTCCCGTCTTCTTCATCTTCACGCTTAGGACGGGTCGTTTCTGAAATAGAATAGAAAAGCTTTAAATCGGGATCCTTCAGAAGTTCTCTGCGGATATCCCCTTTCCCAACAGAGCTCGCTCCGCTGAGAATAACCACAAGTCCTTTTGGCATCTCTTTCTTCCTCCCTATTCCCTGTACAGATGGCAGGCAACCATCCTTGTCCCAACCCTGACAAATGGCGGTTTTTCCATTGCACACTGTTCCGTTGCCTTCGGACATCTGGTACAGAATGGGCATCCCTTTGGCGGATTGATTGGACTTGGTATTTCTCCCTCCAATACGATCCTGTGCTTCTTCTTAGCAATATCCGGATCAGGAATCGGGATTGCTGAAAGAAGGGCGGCAGTGTATGGATGCAATGGTCTGTGATAGATATCTGCAGATGGTCCATATTCCATCAGATTGCCAAGATACATGACCCCGATCGTATTGGAAATATGTTTTACCATGCTCAGATCGTGGGCTATGAACAGATAGGAAATGCCTGTTTCTTTCTGAATGCGTTCCATCAGGTTAATGATCTGTGCCTGAATGGAAACATCCAGTGCGGATATTGGTTCATCGCAGACAATGAAGTCAGGCTCTGCTGCTAAGGCTCGTGCAATGCCGATACGCTGTCTCTGTCCTCCGGAGAATTCAGAAGGATATCTGCGAATATGATCCGGTTTCAGTCCAACTGTCTTCAGAAGTTCTACGACTCTGTCTTCTCTTTCTGCGTCATTGTTATGCAGATCATGAATGATCATCGGTTCCTTGATGATCTCACCTACTGTCATACGTGGGTCCAGAGAAGCATACGGATCCTGAAAGATCATCTGCATATGCTGACGGAATTCCTTCAGATCCTTTCCCTTCTTCTTAGCAACATCGGTTCCTTTGAATTCAATTGACCCCGATGTTGCATCATACAGACGTACAACGGTACGTCCCAGTGTTGTCTTTCCGCACCCTGACTCTCCCACAAGTCCGAATGTTTCATGCGGCATCACTTCCAGCGAAACATCATCCACTGCCTTTACGACCTGCTTCTTTCTGAACAGGCCTCCGGAAACATCAAAGTATGTCTTCAGATGCTGAATCTTCAATATTGGCTGTTCACTCATGATTCATCACCCTTTCATCCAGCAGCCAGCAGCTGCATTCATGTGTCCTGCTCAGCGAAGCTTTGGCTGGTGCATAGTCCCTGCATACCCGCATTGCCTTTTCACAGCGGTCTACAAACGGGCATCCCTTCGGCGGATTCAATAGATCCGGTGGAGATCCTGCAATCGGCTTCAGTTCCGCATCGCTGTCATCCTCCGGATTCGTCACACACTGCAGCAGTCCCTTTGTGTAAGGATGTGCAGGATCATGGAAGATCTCATGATCTGTACCGATCTCTACAATCTTCCCACCGTACATAATGGCAATGCGATCGCAGAGCTTTGCAACCACACCGAGATCATGAGAGATCATGATGACTGCCGACTTGGATTTTTCCTTCAGTTCATTGATCAGATCCAGTACCTGCGCCTGAATTGTGACATCGAGTGCTGTTGTCGGTTCATCCGCAATGACCAGCTTCGGATTGTTTGCCAAGGCAATCGCAATAATGATCCTCTGTCTCATACCTCCGGAAAATTCATATGGATACTGATTCAGTCTTTTTTCAGGAGAAGGAATGCCGACCAGCTTCATCAGCTCAATGCACTTCTCTTTTCTTTCTTTTCCGTTCATGGAAGTGTGATTTTTCAATGGTTCCTCAAGCTGTGTACCGATCTTCAGTACCGGATTAAGGAATGTCATTGGATCCTGAAAGATCATTGCCATGGTCTCACCGCGGATCGAATTCATTTTCTTCTCATAATCTTTGCTATTGGGAAATGAACTGTGCGAAATATCCTCACCGTTGAACATGACCTTTCCGTCATCCACAGCAGCATTGTCCGCAAGAAGACCAATGATGGAGCACATTGTCTGGCTCTTTCCGGAGCCCGACTCTCCAACTATGCCAAGTGCTTCTCCTGCCTCGACCTCAAACGAAACATCTCTGACCGCATGTACTGTTCCTTCATCGGTACGGAAGTCTGTTTTAAGGTTCTTAACCTCTAGAAGTGCCATCATTCCACCCCTTTCCATCAGAGAACTGCTTTCCCCTCTCTGAAATTAATACGAGTATTATTATTCTGTTTTTTAACTTTTTCAATCTTTTTTCACTATTTTGTAATTATTTTACATATAAATGTAACTTATTTTCAGTTATAACCATGTTATTCGCATAAAAAATAGTCGCCATAGGCGACCGTCAGAAACAGAATGAGCAGAGACAAAGCATCCTGCTCATTTTATAATTAAGAAATGTTAGATGAACGTCTATACACTACTGCACACCACATACGCATATTGAATGCTGATATTCGTAACTACGACCCTGACAAGCCGCGTATTAAGGATCTTCTTTGGGAGCACTACGACTGGCTGGTTGAAATGGACAGGTTAGGCAAAGCTCGTCACTGCATTCTTGATAATATTCAGCGTACTCTTCTTTGCAATACTTTGTATTTAGGTTACGACGCTTTTGAATGCCCTAACTGCGGAAATGGAAATATCATCTACAGGCATTGTCATTCTAGGTTCTGCAATTCCTGTGGTGTAAAAAGCCAAAAAATCTTAGCGGCTAAAGCAGAATCAATGTGTCTCGATGTACCTCATAGACATATCGTTTTTACAATCCCAAAAGAATATAGAGTATTTTTTCGCAAGGACAGGTCTTCTCTCAATCTTCTCTTTGTTGCGGCTAGGAATACAATTTGTAAGATGTTCAATGAACCCATCTACAGGAAAGAAAAAAACAAACAGAGAAAAACCGGGAAAATCAGAAATGACAAGGACAATTATTATCTTTATCGTAATTTTTCCAAGCAGAAAGACTTTGGTATGATCTCTACTCTTCATACTTTTGGACGTGATCTTAAATGGAATCCACATATTCATGCTCTGATTCCAGAGCTTGTTTATGATCCAGTCTCTAAAACAGCCAAGAATGTAAACTATTTTAACTTCAAGAATCTGCGAGTCACATGGCAATATGAAATCAATCGTCTTCTTCTGCAGCACTTCGGTTCTTCTTTCCGAAGAATCATGAATACAAGCTACTCTGATTACAACAATGGTTTCTATGTCTACGCCAAGAAAAGAAAACAGCACGCCGATTCTTCTTATTCAGAAAATGTTGGCGGCTGCGTTAATTATATGATGCGCTATGCTTCAAGACCTGCCATGGCTGAGAGCAGAATTGTAAGTTATGATAAAAAGACAGATTCTGTTCATTGGTATTATGATGATCATAAAACCGAAGAAAGAATTGATGTTCATGAATCCGGTCTTGAACTGCTGAAAAAAATGATCATTCATATTCCAGATGATCATTTTAGGATGGTTCGCTACTACGGATTCTATAATAATAAAGAGCAGGAACTGCTGAATCTTCTTCATGAAATCCTTAACGAAAAAAATAAGATTCACAAAGACTCAGTCGATAGAAAAAATGCACTGAAATCAAAGTTGAATAAATTTCGTTTCCGTACGATGTGCATTGATTCTTATAATCGCGATGTTCTCAAATGTAAATGCGGTTCGATTATGCTTTATGTAGATACCTACAATCCATTGAAGGGAAAATCCAATGACAGAAACTACCGAAAAAACTGTATTAATGAAATGCGAGAAATGCACCTACGAAGAGGAAGTCCCGGAATCCGATCTTGAAATGATAAGACTTTCTAATGAGCTCCCTGAAGACGACCATCTCCTTTGTCCCTTCTGTCTCCATAATATGTATCGCATTAATTCAAAACACTTCACTTCCAAACACTAATTATCCTTATTTTCTTCTTCAGCCTGTACTGAAATTGTTTTTGCGTACTTTTTCATATCTTATGTTTTTACGTGTTACTTTATCCGTTTCTTTGGACGCATTGAAATTCTTATAAGATAAAAAAAGAAGCGAATGCTTCTCATTGTTCTTTACTGCCGCATTATTAAAGCAAATCATTATGCAGCATGTTTGTTATGCAGTTTTAGGATTCCATTCCTAAAACTTTGCATTTCCGAACACTTTTTGGAACGCAATCCAAAAACTTCTGAATTACAGTCAAGAAAAAGACGTAAGTCCCCCATTTACAGGTCTGCTTACGTCTTCTCGTATTTATTCAAATTCATTCAGGTTCAAAGGCTTGCTGCTGATAGAAGGCAGTTCGTCTGCACTCTCTATCTTCTTGGAGAACACTCTGGTGAACAGTTCTGTATCATTCAGTCTCACCATTGTAGAACCGTATACCTTCTCCGGTGCCCCAGGGAAGATTCTGGAGAAGTCCTCTGCTTCACTGACTCTCAGATGCACAATCCGCTTTTCCTGCAGTGCCGCATTGCACAGCTTCATCAGCGAGAGAGAATCAAGATACACAAGTTCATCTACTCGAAGCTCTCTTCCTTCCGGGATCATTGCTGCATATCCCTGTATCTGATCCTTGCCATTGTAGAAGGCGACAATCTTTCCGCCCTCCATAGCTATTTCTTTCTTATAATTCACAAAGTCCTTCAGGGTCCTTGCATAGAAGCCGTTGAATCTCTTGATATATGCTGAGTATACCTTCAGCAGATCCAGTGCCGGCGGTTCATATGCACATCCAAAGTTCGTAATTCTCTTCACATCTTTTCTCTCAATGATATATTCCCTGCGGTTATACACAGTCCTGAAGCCATAGGGTTCATAGAGAGCGGGCTGTTCTGTCTGTATCAGAGTCAGCAGTTCGGAATGTTCCACAGCATCCACCAGAATATCCATCAGTTCCTTCATGTATCCATGTCTGCGATAGTCAGGCAGCGTACATACGCCAGCAATCATTGAAGTACGCAGAACTCTGCCGTTGAACATCAGATCATGCGGTGTACGGATTGACATGGCAATAATCTTATCTTCATATGTTTTTACAAAGCAGTGCTCAGGTTTATAGAGGAACTTGAAATAGTAATCCAGATATCTGCTGTCCAGATCCGGAAAACAGGTCTCTATGGCAGTGCGTATTTCTGCTGTCTGTTTATCTGATGCTCTGTTGATCATTTGTCTTTCCTCTCATTTTCCCCGTCATATTCACTGACAAGATGTCTTGTCCGAAGATACCCTGCAAGGGCAATAATACCTAATACAGCTGCAGCTATCCAGTATTCTTTTACAATTATACAGAGAACTGCAATCGCACCTGTATATATCAGTATCCCTGTCAGGAGTTTCTTATTTTTCTTCACTGTCCTTCACCGCCAGTTCATGTATTCTTACAAATCTGTGCTTCATGCCGCTCTTTGATACCGAGATTCCAGTATTCTGTTCATAAATCTCGGCAAGTTCATTCAATGAAGCATCCGGATTCTCTTTTCTCAGTACGGCAACATCCTTCAGCTTCTGATTCAGTGAATCAAAGCGATGCAGGTGTTCCAGTGTTTCAATATCCTTCAGCTGTTCTCCAGCCGCACTCATGGCCTTCATCTCATTGGCTACGTCTATATTGTTCAATCTCTGAATATTATTCAGGTAGTCTCTTGAGATACGTATATTCTCATACTTCATCAGGGCATCCGAAGCTTCCATGATACGCAGGAAATCTGCAATCTTCTCAGCTGCCTTTATATAGACGACGCTCTTGCCTCTGCGGTCAATCATCTTGGCCTGTATATAGAATCTTTTCAGAAGGTCAATCAGAAACTGTCCGTGTTCATCATTGGCTGCTGTGATCTCAAGATGATAGTCCGTCTTTTCCGGCGGATTGACGGATCCGGATGCCATAAAAGCCCCGGTCAGATAGGCTCTTGCCTGATTGTCTGTTGCGACAATCTTTGCCAGAGGCTTCTTCAGAAGACCTCTTGAGCTGTATATGCCAAGATCGCCAAGTATCATCGGTGCACCTGAAAGAATCCGCAGTCCATACACACGGTTCTTCTTCAGGTTCATTTTTCTTTTAACAAACAGGGATATCTCTCCCCCATATCTTTCCTTTACCAGACGGTAAATGGTCCGTGCCACTGCCGCATTCTCCACACTGACAAGAATTGTCATGCCCTGTGAGGAAATGGACAGCGAGGAGCACATCTGGATCAATGCCGAGAGCTCTGCTCTCGCATCGTTTCCAGTCATGATCTCCTGAGAGACCTCCTGTTTGACTTCGGATGAGAATGACACTTATTTCAGCAGCCTTTCTACCGCATCAGCTATCTTTGCGGAATCATGTCTGACAAGACCGCCTTCAAAACCGAGAAGCGGTACCTGCAGTATTTCATAGTCATGTGTCTTTTCACTGATACAGACTGGTGTACTGCCTTCCTTTGCATATTTAATCACGATTTCGGAAGGAATCTCTTCCAATGCTGCAATCACTTTATCCACTGGGGCACCATGATCTTCCAATGCTCTGACATGATCCTCAAGACAGTATCCGTCCGTTTCACCGGGCTGTGTCATGGCATTGCAGAAATATACACGCTGTGCCTTTGTACGCATAAGAGCACTTTGGATATCAGGAATGATAATGTTCGGAAGAATACTGGTATATACAGAGCCTATGCCGTAAATAATCAGATCCGCCTCTTCTACAGCTTTCACAGCTTCCGGCGCTGCACTGACCTGCGTGTCATAGAATACTTTCTTGATATGGTTGGAACGATCAGGAATATTAGCCTCTCCCTTAACGATCGTATCATCCTCCATAAAAGCGTAAAGACTGATCACCTGAGTCGTAGCAGGGATGATCTCTCCTGTTACATTCAGTACTTTTCCAATCTTCTGTATTGCATCAAAGAAAGAACCGCACTGCTGTGTCATTGCAGTCAGGATCAGATTTCCTAAGTTATGACCGGCAATATCATACCCGCTTCCATCCGGGTCATCAAAACGATAGTTCATCAGATCTGTCATCAGAGTTTCACTCCTGGCCAGAGAGATCATGACATTCCGTATATCTCCCATTGCCGGTATGTTGAACTGTCTGCGCAGTCTGCCGGTACTTCCCCCATCATCCGCAACTGTCACAACAGCTGCGATATCAATATTCGGGATCCGCTTTATGCCTCGGCAGATTGCGGCCTGACCATGTCCGCCTCCAATGACAACGACCTTTTTATGCATCGTCTCTGCTCCATTTCTTTTCTTCACGATGAGAAACATAGCAGTTGTACTGTTTCCTGTAATGCTCATAGAGCCAGTTTGTTATAGCAACAGAACGGTGCTGCCCGCCTGTGCATCCAATCGCCACAGTAAAGTGGTTCTTGCCTTCGTCGCTGTACTGCTTGAATGCATAGTCTGTAAAAGCAGTCAGTTTTTCCAGGAAGATCTTTGTCTCAGGTTTCTCCATAACATAGTCCCTGACCTGCGGATCATTTCCGTTATACGGTCTCAGTTCCACGACCCAGAACGGATTCGGCAGGAAACGTACATCTACCATCAGATCCGCATCCATCGGCACACCATACTTGTATCCAAAGGATTCAAAGGAAATAGAGAATGCCGGTACACTGTTCTTTGAAAAGTACTGTTCTATCTGTTTGCGGAATTCCTTTTCACTCAGAAATGAAGTATCCACAGTAATAAAGGAATTCTGCATATTCTTGGCAAACATCTGTCTTTCAACAGAGATAGCCTCCTCCAATGTGTTGCATGTATTGGAAAGAAGCAGCGGATGTGTTCTTCTTGTACTCTTATAGCGATGCAGGAGCACACTGTCATCCGCATTCAGGAACAGCACCCTCACTTCAATATTCTGTCCCTTCAGTCCGCTGATGAACAATGGAAAATCCTGGGCAGAAGTAGATAAGGCTATGTAGGAATATCTAGGATCTGTGCTTGTTTCGATCATATCGACCAGCAGGGAAACCAGCTGTACCGGGAAATTATCAATGACATGGTAGCCCATGTCCTCCAGTACACGCGTCGCCGTGGATTTTCCTGCTCCGCTCATTCCCGAAATCAGAATAACTCGCTTATTCTTGTCCATAATCACACCTCCGCACTCTTTGCCTATTATACAACGCCTTTCAGAGTGTCACATACCAATGATAAACAATACGGTATACTGTTACAGATTATATCTTTCTTTTTCTAACCGCCCGGGATGCGATGACCTGGTCCCCTTCATAAGGGTCTCTTCTGTCATCCCTGTCCATGAACTCTTCATCGCCCTTGCCGAGAATCAGAACCGTATCTCCTGTGTGTGCCAGTGAGATTCCCTTTTCAATTGCCTGAATACGATCCGGGATAATCTCTGTCTTTGTATGATGCATGTTCTGACGGATATCTTCTGCTATCTTTGAAGGATCCTCATTGCGCGGATCTTCCTCAGTCAGTACTGCATAGCTGCAGAATCTGTCAAGTATTTCACCAAGCTCGGATCGTTTAGAAGAATCTCTCTTTCCCGCGCTCCCCAGTACCGCAATAATATTCTTTCCTTTTTCAGTAATAGCTGTCGCATACGCTTCCAGCTTCTCGAATCCATCCGGTGTATGAGCATAGTCAACGATGACATGATAATCCTGCCCTTCATCCACCTTTTCCATCCTGCCGGATACCTGTTTGATATGCTTCAGATACGGCAGAATATCCTCCATCTTTATCCCTGCTTCATGGATCACTGCAATCGCAGCCATCAGGTTATAGACATTAAACATCGCAACCAGATTAGTCTGTACCGGGTATTTCTTTCCTTCCACTTTCAAAGTAAAGGAAGTGCTGCTGTTATTCAGTACAACATTCTCTGCTCTGTAATCTGCGTCATGTTCGATGCCATAGGTGCGTATCTTTCCTCTGCAGTCACTGACGATCCTCATACCATATGGATCATCCGCATTGGTAACTGCAGTGCCTTCCTTCTTCAAACGGTCAAAAAGTTTTTTCTTCGCAAGAAAGTAGTTCTCCATTGTCTTATGGTAGTCAAGATGGTCATGTGTCAGATTGGTAAAGACAGCCGCATCGAAGTCGATCATATCCACTCTTCTCTGCTCTATGCCAATGGAGGAAACCTCCATTGCGCAGGCCTTCATTCCTTCCCTGACCATGTCATTCAGGATCCAGTGCAGGTCATTGATGTCCGGTGTTGTCAGTTTTTCAGGAAGTTCCTTTTTTCCATAGCGGATGCCAATCGTGCCAATATATCCAGTCGGTTCAAAATGACCGTATACGTCTTGAATGATACTGGTAATAGAGCTCTTTCCATTTGTGCCGGTCACGCCGAACATCTTCAGCTTTCCGGAAGGGCGGTCATAGAAAAGATCTGCCGTTCTGTTCAATTCGCCGGTAACGTCATCGCTGTGAACGTATGTGATCCCCTCAATCGGATGTTCGCTCACTTCCGAAGTGACGATCACCTTTGCGCCATTCTTAACAGCAGATGGAATATACTTATTTCCATCAAAGGAAGATCCCTTGATTGCAAAGAAAATCGCATCCTCCGACTGAATCCTTGAATCCGACATCAGACTCTTCACTTCTATATCACTCTGCCCCTTGAACAGTTCTGACAGTTTCATTTTTCTATTCACCGTATCCCTTCTCTTTCAGTGCCTTTTCCGCTGCTGTGTCATCTCCGCAGTACGGAACTTTTCCTTCACCTTTATACATAAATTTTTCATCGCCCTTACCAATGATGATTACCGTATCATGCGGCTGTGCCAGATTTACTGCACAGGCGATCGCGTCTTCTCTTGGTATGACAATCTGATAATGACTGCCTGTGATACCGCTGGCGATCTCCTGTGCAATCTCTGCAGGATCTGCGTCACGAGGGTCGTCCTCAGTCAGCACAATCTCATCACAGTACTTTGACAGTATCTGTCCGAATACAGGTCTCTTTGCCGTATCTCTTTTGCCTGCGCTGCCTGTTACGGCAATGATATGTTTTCCGGCTGGTGTCAGTGTCTGTGCATAATGGCATACCTTCTCAATACCGTCCGGTGTATGGGCAAAGTCACAGACAATATTGAAAGGCTGTCCCTGATCGATCATATGCATTCTTCCTGCAACTGCTGGAAGATTTTTCAAAGCTGGAAGAATCTCTTCAAGAGGAAGTCCTTTCTCATGAAGCAGGGCAATGTCAGCCAGAACATTGTATACATTGAACATAGCACGCAGGTTTGTTTCAACAGAATAGTTCTTATCCTTATACACCAATGTAAAGAAGGTCCTGTCCTTTTCCAGTCTGATACTGACTGCCTGATAGTCCGCATTGTTCTTGATGCCATATGTAAAGACAGGACATACGCAGTCCTCTGTGATCCTTGTTCCATAAGGATCATCGATGTTCGTTACCGCAACAGCGTCCTTCTTCAAAGAGTCAAAGAGCTTCTTCTTTGCATGGAAGTAGTTCCGCATGTTCTTATGGTAGTCCAGATGATCATATGTCAGGTTAGTAAAAGCAGCCGCATCAAAATCCACGGCATCCAGTCGGCCCTGATCAAGACCGATAGAGGAACATTCCAGTGCACAGCCCTTCATACCTGCTTCCTTCATATCATGCAGAATGGACTGCAGAGATATAGCATCCGGCGAAGTCAGGAGCGGCGGTCTCTTTACACTGCCATATTCTATGGCAATGGTTCCTATATACCCAGTCGGCTCATACTGATCCAGAACACTGCGGTAGATGCTGGCAATCGTGCTCTTTCCGTTCGTGCCGGTTACACCTGCGATATACATATTTCTGGAAGGATAGCCATTGAAAAGTGCCGCCGCTCTGTTCATCTCTGCCGTTACATCATTCACATGAATATAAACAGTCTTTGCATCTTTTTCTTCCAGAGATTCACTGTAAACAACAGCCACTGCACCATTTTCTATCGCCTGCTTTGTATACAGATGTCCATCCGACTCATATCCCTTAATACAGAAAAAGACGGACGAGGGTTTCTGTACCCTGGAGTCATCCGTCAGATTCTTTATTTCTATGCCCGGCTGTCCGGGAAACAGTTCATTCAGTTTCATAAAGTTCCTTCTTTAACCCAAAAATTATACCATTCAGCACATTCCTGAACAAATTTACATCAAAGGTGCGAAGAAACGGATCACACTTCTTACAGCTCTTGTAAAGAAAGGAACCTTTCTGATATCTTCCAGTGTTTCCTGCGTGCTGACCGACAGTGTTTTGACATAATCATCATGAATCGCTTTTATAGCCGGTGTTCCGCACATCCAGCAGCCATCCTCCAGATGATGCACAAGGCTTCTGTAGTCCAGATTGATCGTTCCTACGACAGCTACTCTGTCATCGGATACAAACAGTTTAGAATGAATAAAGCCTGGGGTATACTCATAGATCTTTACACCCGCTTCAACCAGCGGTCCATAGTGCGCCTGAGTCACGATATGCACAAACCACTTGTCTGCTATATGCGGTGTAATTATGCGTACATCAACACCTCTTTTGGCAGCCAGGCACATCGCATTCATCAATTCATAGCTGATAATCAGATACGGTGTCTCGATCCAGACATAATCATGTGCCTGATTGATAATGTTCATATATACTTCTTCGCCGACATTCTCATGATCATAGGGGCTGTCTCCATACACCTGTGTATAGCCGCCATCTCCTGCAAATGGTCCCGGATGATATACATATGGCATATACGGTGTCATTTCATCAGAAAGCTCATTGGTATATTCCCACGTCGTCATGAACAGCTTCGTCAGGTTCTCTGCGCCTTCGCCTTCCAGACGCACGGCAGTATCCTTCCAGTGGCCATGCACTTCAACTGCGTTAATATACTCATCCGCAAGATTCACTCCGCCTGTATAGCCAATATAGCCATCTACGACAGTGATCTTGCGATGATCACGGTTGTTATGGAAGATGGAAACTGCCGGTGAGAAGCGGTTGAATACCTTTGTCTTGATGCCATAGGAAGCAAGCGTCTTATCATAATCTGATGGAAGAAGCTTTATACAGCCAATATCATCATACATAAGCCTGACATCCACGCCTTCCTTTACCTTCTCCTTCAGGACCTCCAGAATAGCATTCCACATCGTTCCTTCCTGTATTATGAAGTACTCCATAAAGATAAAGTGCTTTGCATTCTTCAAATCTATAAGAAGATCCTTCCAAAAGTCCTCTCCTAAAGGTTCGAACCTAACCGATGTATTTCCATGGACAGAGAGGTCTGTCACATTGTAGATATAGGAGGACTGTGACTTCATATCAGGATCCTTCAGTTCTTCACAGACCGCATTGCCATGTTCCACCTTCTTCAGATTTCCATAGACAGCATATCCCTCCTTCTTCATACCTTTTGTAAAATGCGGTCTGCTGAAAAGAAGATAGATAATCCCACCTAGCGGAACAAAGAGAAGGATCAAGGTCAGCCATGGAAGTTTAAAGGCAGGATCTTCATACTCAGATACCAGCACAAAGAACATGATTACGCCGATCAGTTCAAAGATTCCATAGATAATGGAAAATTTATCCGCGAATCCTATCAGCAGCCATACTAAGAACAATACCTGCAGTACGATCAGGATACCGGTCACCACAAGTCTTGAGAATATTGCTGAGAGTATCTTTTTCATAGAAGCCTCCATATTTCCTGTATTTCCATCATAACGCATAAAAAGACAGACCTGCTTATGATATGATCCCTCCAAAGTAGACAAGTAAAATACACAAAATCTGCTTGGAGGGATCATATCATTATCTAAACATACCCGTCTTTTTATGCTTTCAATTTTCTGTAGAACTGTCCGAACAGATCCACCATTTTTCCCATAGCCAGCAGGAATACAACTGTACCTATCCCGAATGATCCTTTCAGCAGCCAGCCAGTCACAACAGATGCCAGATCTGTAAACCAGCGTACAACATGGTATTGAGTATGAAATATATCAGCAATTGTCAGGATCAGTGCATCATATGGCGACTTGCCACAGTCCAGATATATCATCCAGGCAATCGAAGCAGCTGACCCGAACAGTCCAATGATAAAGAGAAACAGAGACGGCATAAAGGACAGATATTCCAACAGCCAGGCAGCTGCTTCAATGCCAATGGAAACAGTGAAACACGAAAGAATTGTCAGAGTACTGATATGTCTTCTGCTGATCAGCACTGTAACAAGAGCCATTATCATATAGATAATAAAGCTCATCACTGAAAAGCTCAGTCCTGTTAAGGATGAAAAACCGCTTACCAGCACTGAAAGAGGATCCACACCATAGCCTGCACTGATGCAGAGCTCAAGTCCCATACCAAACAGGATCGAAGCCAGTACGGCAAGCAGATATTTATATATTTTACTGTTCATAGCCTTCACTTACAGACTTTAACACATTTCATGTGTCTTAAAAAGAACTGCACAGCATCAATTCATTCTTTCAATATTAATGGTATTGCATAATTGAACGTCCCGCCATCAGCACTATTTGGTCCTTCGTTATCATAATCTGTTTATATTGCTGTTTTCCGCATCTGTATCGTACATTTGGTTCTTCTGCAGGCTTGCGGAATTCACACAAGACATAAATGATATATGTTAAAATTTCATATGTAATTACTGATTTATTTATAATATGCAAGCAGCTGCAGCAGGAAGATATATATGCTGAGAAAAATAAAAACCATAGCAATAATGAAGTGAACCCCCGAAAGTTGGACAATGATACGGACAGTGGCAAATAAGAAAAGTGTCAGGCAGATTGCATTCTGTCTAACACCTATTCTTCATTAATTAGTATATACATGGTGTACTATGAGATTACTTCTGTGACTTCGTTATATCCTTCTCACTGTTGATTTCAAGAAGTTTGTCTGTCAGCTGGTTCTCAATCTTGGAAAGTTCTACTTCCGCTGTCTTTCTCTTCTCTCTGCCATCCTTCTGGATTGCAAGAACTTCATCCAGTGTAGAGATCAGTTCCTCATTGGTATGCTGAAGTGTTTCCAGATCCACAATGCCTCTCTCTGATTCCTTGGCAGTTTCTACAGTAGCCTGATGCAGTGTCTCTGCATTCTTCTTCAGCAGATCATTTGTCATGTCGGATACTTCTCTCTCTGCCTCCATTGCTTCACGAGAATGAGAGATACCCATAGCCAGTACAATCTGATTTTTCCACAGAGGAATCGTATTGACCAAGGTTGACTGGATCTTCTCTGTCATCAGAGTGTCATTGTTCTGTACAAGACGGATCTGCGGTGCCATCTGTATGGATACCTGTCTGGTCAGCGTCAGATCATACAGTTTCTTTTCGAATCTGTTGCATGCCTGTTCCATATCATTTGCATTCTGTGCATCTTCAGGCTGTCCGGAAGCCTTTGCCTTGGCAACTAATGCAGGAAGTTCATTTGTACGTACACTTTCCAGTTTCTTTCTGCCGGCAAGGATATACATAGTCAGTTCCTTCGTATTCTGCTGGTTGCGTTCATAAAGTTCATCCAATAAAGCAATATCCTTCAGCAGGGTAATCTGATGATCCTCCAGCATGCCTGCAACCTTATCTACATTAGCCCCGGCCTTGTCATATCTAGCCTTCAGCTTTGTGACCTGATTGCTCCCCTTATCAAACAGATTGGCAAAGAAGCCCTTCTTCTCATCACTGTCATCAAAGTCCTTCAATTCTACAACAAGATCTGAAAGCAGGTTCCCAATCTCACCAAGATCCTTTGTCTTCACATTCTTAAGAGCGGTATCTGAGAAGTCAGAAACCTTCTTCTGTGCAGCAGCACCGTACTGCAGTGTTGTATTGGTATCTGTGATATCGATCTGCTGTGCAAAGTCAGTGACGGTCTTCTTTTCAACGTCAGTCAGAGAATCTTCGTTAATAGGATCCTTCGTGTTAGCTGCTTCACTTTTCTCTTCTGTCTTCTTAGACTCAAGAGCTTCCAGCTGTTTTTTGTTTTCTGCTTCCACTTCATCCGGAGTCAGTGTCAGTTTGATTTCCGGCTGTGCCTGTGTTTCTGCCTGTGTGTTGTCACTCATAATTGTCCTTTTCCTTTTTCTATCCGTTCTGTCTGCGAGCTGCCACCGTACGGAGGATACGCAGACCTATCAATACTGCAGCAATCAGCACCGCAATCATTGCATAGTGCTTCCAAGCATTAGAACTTGTATTCTTGAACATTCCAGTTAAAGAGAATTCAGTGTCCTGCTGCTTGAACTTTCTGCTGTTCGTATAATCAGCGGGTACGGCAGGAGTATTGTCAGTTCTTTCAAACTGCTGCATATATTCCGCAATTGCACTGTATTCTTTCACTTCAAGACTATCACTGTTCTTCATCACCCGAGATGAAATGTCTGTGACAGCTGTACCGTCCTCATCATACAGGGAAACCGAAAGTTTTCCATCTGTTTTTGAAGAAATATTCATTAAAGTACGTGCCACCTTCAAATTCATAACAACAGGATAGTAGGTATCATTATCTACCGGAATGTAATATCCCTGTGTAGCATTGATATAGACATCTTCTACATGATTGTAATCCCCGCGCCAGTCTGCGTAATCATATCTCAGTCCGCTGAAGTACAGAATCTTATCTGTATCATCATTTCTGCACACTGTCGCATCATACTCTGCCAGATTTCTTAAATCGCTGCCCTTCAGGAAATAAACGCCCAGTGAAGTGCCTGGCGTACCATCTGTGCCGGCACCGGCATCGGTCAGCTTATAGATATTCTGGACTGTTACGTCGCCAGCTGACAATGTACCTCTTATCTGATCCTTTTCAGCAATACCAATCGCCGTCTTCTTTACACTCGGTGTTTCATTGGTGATTGCCTCTACTTCAGCATCTGCACTGCTGGTCGCGGCTGCTGATGCAGTGGCCTCCGTATCTGTACCGTCCGGTGTGGCTGTGGCTGTTCCTGCATCTGCAGAAGCTGCTGCTTCCTTTGCCTTCTCCAGTCTCGTGCTGCGATCCGCCTTCCATCCTGCATACCAGGTGTCATACCAGTTGTAGTAGGCATACGCATACGCATCACTGATCAGATCTGCAGTATTATTGCCGGCATACACATCAGTTTCGTCATTGATATCTGTGAAATTTATGGTGTTTGTCGCAATCGTTCTGTCACTGTTCAGCCCATAAGAATCCAGATACTGTGTCTGCAGTGACTGCTGATAGCCGCTGACAGCAGTATTGATATCTGCATTTTCCGCTATGTCAGCGGTTACCTTATTCAGTGAATAAGAGGAAACGCTCTTATTCTTATAGTCATAGTCAAGAATGCCAAGATACTTGCCGTCACTGCCAGCTGATACGATCACCGTATCGCCTTCCGTAACCGGTTCTTCAAAGGACTTATCTGTTTCACCATAGGTGTGTCCGACAGTCATAACATTAATACCGTCGACCTTATCTGCTATTTTCCTAGCGGCAGCCATGCCTGTATGGGCAAGACACACAATCACATCTGCGCCATTGTCATTCAGATCCGACACTGCCTCTCTGGACGCTGCTATTTCATCGGTAAAGGAGACACTGCCTGTATTTCCTTCTGCTTCTTCTGTCCCAAGCACAGAGAAGATACCAATCTTCACACCATTCTTCTCAACGATGGTGCTGGCTGTTCCCTTATCCTTCCAGATACTTTGCAGTGCCTTGGCACTCTTTTTGTCTCCAAAGGAAATATTGGAATTCACAAGCTGCGGTCCATCGCTGACTTCCAGCATTGATTTTAAGTTGGAAACGCCGGTGGAGAAATCCTCTTCACCAAGAGCCACTGCGTCATATCCCATTGTCTTCATTAGATTGAGATCCGGTGAAGAGGATGTATTCAGAAGTTCAAAGTATGTTCCAGTGGAGAAGTCTCCGCCATCCACCAGAATGGAATTATCCGTCCTATTCTGGTCAATCAAAGTCTTCAAGCGGGAATATCCGCCATATACTGTTCCATCAGTATCTGTCCATGACACAATACTGTCATTCAGATCCTCGGTAAATAGAATTCTTACTGTACTATTATCACTTTCCGCATGGATCGCATTCATCTGCAAAGAAGCACTCAGAAGAAGTGAAACTGCAAGAAAAGGAATTGCTTTTTTCATTTACTCTGCCCTCGCTCCTGCATTATATCATGGCCGCTCCAGCCCACTTATGAAAGTTAAGGAATAATCCTTACACTCTCCTTACAAAAAGGAGACCATCGGTCTCCTCTAAGTCATTTATTCTTTTCAAGCATATTCACAAGATCCTGCATAGAAGGCTCTTCCGTCTTTTCAGCCGGCTTCACCTTGACCGTAAAGTCAAAGTCTTCTTTCTTCAGTATGGAAAGATCCGCACTGTCATCCTTCATCAGTCTCTGTGACTGTTTCCGGATCGCATCCTCTATGACGTTGCGGGCAAGTCTTCCATTGCCTGCTTCAGCGGCATTGACTTTCTGCACTTCATCAAAGTATTTCTGCAGAGGTTCCAGTGTTTCCGGATCAATGGTATATCCCTTTCCCTTAGCTTGAAGCGCTGCAATCTCCTGCAGTTCTTCACCGCTGTAGTCAGGGAAATCAATAATATTCGGGAATCTGCTCTTCAGTCCGGAGTTGCTTTCCAGAAATCCAGCCATTTCCTTCTTATAGCCGGCCATGATGACGATCAGATTATCTCTGTTGTCCTCCATTGCCTTTACCAGTGTATCAATCGCTTCCAGTCCGAAGGAATCATCCTTTCCTCTGTAAAGAGAATAAGCTTCATCAATGAACAGAACACCGCCAATCGCCGAACGTATTACCGACATTGTCTGCGGTGCTGTCTGTCCTACATACTGTGCGACCAGATCAGCTCTGGTTACTTCTACAAGCTGTCCCTGGCTCAGTGCTCCAATTGCCTTCATATAGCGGGAAATCAGTCTGGCAATGGTTGTCTTGCCGGTACCTGGATTGCCAGTGAAAATCATATGCTTAGAGATGGAAGCAGTCTTCATTCCCTGCTGCTTTCTCTTCTCCTGCATAGCAATGTGTGCCTGCAGAGAATAGATGTAATCTTTGATGCTCTTCAGTCCGACGATACCATCCAGTTCCTTATTGACCGCAGCGATTTCTTCCTGCGAAGTCTTCTCTCTGGAAATACGAATCTGTTTTCCATTGAGCTCTGCACATGGAATATCATCCTGTACATTCAGTGGAACAGTGCTCTTTTCTGCTGGTTTCTTGTCCAGCACTGCCTGCGTTACAGAAACATAGAAGTCATAAAAGATCTGGTGAATGGAATCTGCACCTCTTGTCTTGTCAAAGTGTGCGTAAACCCAAGTCTTTATATCGTCTGATGCACTAACCTGTATATGCAGGTTGTCACTGCACTTCTGTATCATTTCCTGCAGTCTCATATCAATAATCTGATGAAGAGAGGCATCATCCAGTGGATCCGTCTTTACCTGATCCAGTACATGGTACATAAAGTCAGCACCGAAAGCATCCTGTACTTTCTCTGTACTGCCATCTGTCACAAAGATCAGATACTTTCCAGCCGCACTCAGTGTATCCACTGCATTCTTTACTAAGCCGGTCTGATTCTCAACAAGAACACCGCTGGTCAGTACATATCTCCTGCCAAGCACTGCCTTTCCACTGACAGTCAGATCATTGATCATTCTCAGAAAGGACGGGAAGCAAGTCTCAAAGTTCTCAAAGCATACAATCGAGGCTTTTCCATAGAGACCCTCATACATATCCTGCAGGAAGATCTGCTCCTGCGCACCGCTTGTATATCTTGAAAGGTCAATCGTATAAACATCCGAAGAAATAAAGATCTGTCTCTGATAGAGCAGCTTTGCCATCTCACTGATGGCCGTATGCTTACCAGAGCCCTGCGGTCCGGATACCAGAATGACATTCTTAGGCATACTGTCATCACTGCCCATAACATACGGTCTTCTGAAGGCAGTGATCAAAGAAGAGACGGCTTTCTTCTGACCCAGTATCTTCTGATTCATCTGCTGTTCCACTTCCGCAAATACCTCGGCAGAATCAAAGGCCTTTACTTCCGGTTTTTTTTCCTCTTTTACGTCATAGTCCCTGGCAAGGTCTTTCTCCAGCTGGTCCATGTCCGTATCTATTGTTTTCTTTGTTTCCTTAACCGTATCTTCCTTGATATCAGAACCTTTATCCTGAGTGAGCTTCCTGTTCATGCTCTTGAGTTCATCACTCTGCTTCTTCAGAATCGCATTCAGTTCATCATAAGCACCATCCATTGATTTCAGAACATTGTGGTCAGTCTGATCCTTATTATCTGTACTGTCTGTACTTAAAGTGATATCTTCGTCTGAATCCTCTTTTTCATAAGCCCTCTTTTTCCCGAGGACTTCTCTCATCAGACGATCCTTCTCATCGCTTCTGTCGCTCATAGTTTTACTTACTCTCCCCGGAGGAAGGCATCTGCCCATCTTCTGTCAGGCCATCCTTCTTCAGCACTGCTTCCAATGTGGAAATATCAGCAGAAAGATTAATGAAGTCCTGGTCCGTCATTGAAGAAATGATTTTCTTCATTGCATCATTAATCAGACTGATTGTACGTCCCAGCTTCTTCTTTGTTTCTTCATAGGCCGGATCCGTCTTAGCATCCTGCAGTGTTACGAATTGTTTCAGTATTCTTGTCAGGATTGGAAGATAGTATTCAAACAGCTTGGAAAGCTTTGATTTGGAATCAGGAAGCTTCTCCTCCAGTGAATCAATCTGCTTTAATAGGGCACATGTTTCATACAGACCGTTCGTGATTTCCTCATCCGGTATGGACTGGTTCAGTGAATTAATCGTATTGATATAGCCCTGTGCAGTACGGACTGTTTCCTCCTCCTGCTTTTTAGGCTCTTCCTTCTTCTCCGGTGTATCGGTGACGTTGACATCAATCACATCATCCTTCTCAGGTGCGGAAGCTGCCGCAAAAAGTTCAGCAATCACCTGTGCATAGGATTCCGGGTATCTTCTCTCAAAATCATTCATGGAGCACAGATAGCGGTTGTCACGATAAACATCCAGCGATGCCAGTGAAGCATAATTATCCGACTTCAGCTTCAGTGAAATGCTGCCGGTAAGACTGTACGTATCATGATTGCGGAACCACTTTCTCATAAACATATTGATCCTGGCAATCTTCTCAGCAGAAGTCGTATCCTTATTCATACGGCGGTATGTGCCCCTGCGTGAACGGCTGCCTGATTCATCCATCTTTTTCGATGACTGTACCGAAGCCACCGTCACTCCTATTACAACTGCCAATATGAGAAATAACGGCATCATAACACTGCCGCCCCCAAAGGCAAATAATATAAACATTAAAAAAATCCACCCGCCGATTCCGGTCTGTCCAGGTCTACCTCTCATATAGCTGATTCTCCTTTGTATCGATAAAGATTATACCATAACAGAGCCTTTCAATACCGCTGTTTATACCCCCTTCTTATCGTCAGACATTACACCTTTCTTCAGGGTATAATAGTGACATGAAAATGCTGTTATGTCCGCAGAACAGAAAAGACGCTGTTCTGCATGGGCTTGCCGAAAAGGAAAATGGATGTCTGAAGGATATTGAAATACTGTCCCTTTCTTCTGCTCTGCATGAGCAGGGGGACACAGCCAGTCTGTTTTCCCTGCGTCTTTCCAATCTGCCCACAAAGAATGGTGAATCTTTTCCAGTATACGGAGAAATGTTCCGCTATCCTTCTTTTATTCAGGAGATACTCTCCTTTGCGCGAAAATGCATTCTCTATGGCATTCTGCCGCAGGATCTTCCTGCCTACACTGTTAACGAAGAGGAGCTGAAAAGAATTGTTGCGGCTGCGATGGATCTTAATCTCTGTGAAAAGGAGAATGTCAGAAACAGAGATGCTGCTGTTGCGCTTTTGAAAAACAGACCTGACACTGTTATCTATGATCAGTTTGCTAAGGACACTTATCATTATGAGATTCTGCAGGAGCTGAAGGATCTACCTCATGAGAAAACGGAAGAGGTCCATCCTTCACAGTCACTGCATTACGCCGTCAATCCAAGGCAGGAAGCGGAAGCTGTTGTTCAGGATATCTGTATCCGGAACCAGGCCTGTACAATTGTTATGTGCGAACCGCAGACACAGCTCCCGCTTCTGCTAAGGATACTTCAGGAATATAACGTTCCCTGCTCTGTATACAATGTACCTGTATTCCTGCATGTCCCTGCAGTTTTCTACTCCCTGATTGAGCTGGGCATTCATCATAACTCATCTTCTCTTCTGGATGCTATGCGTACAGACTGTTTTTCTCATACTGTACCGGATGACGTGTATAGCTATCTGAAGGAAACACTGACCTCTGTCAATATGCCGAACCCGGTATCCGCTCTTCTTGAAGATTCACAGTTCTCCTCCTGCAAAAGAGAATATGAAAACATCGAGAAGAAGACGTCTTCCTTCTATTCTTCCATTCAGGAGGAACTGGATCTGCTTCTCTCTTCATCTGAACCATCTGACATTCTCATCAATGCCTTCTCCATTCTCCGTTCTTCTCATTATTTGAAGGAGAAAGCAGAGATGTCTGCGGCACATACAATACGCAGTGCTGTACTGGAATGCAGAGACAGCATTCATACCGCAGAAGATCTGGAATACTTTGCATCAATGATCAAAAATCTGTCCTCTTCAGAACCTGTTACTGACAGTGGCTTCTGCACCATTACAGACCTGCAGCATCCGGTCTCGCAAAGCGAGAACACCTATGTGCTCTCTGTCATTGCCAAGAACTATCCAGGAGTACCTGTGAACAAAGGACTGTTCGATGAAGCTTACACGGAGAAAATAAAGAAGTACCCTTCCCGCTCTGTACGCTACGAGAACTACCGTACACAGCTTTCATGGATTTCTCGTTCCTGTCGAAATGAACTGATCTATTCCTACTACACAAATGACTATCAGGGAAGAGAGATGCAGCTGAGCTTTGATATTTCTTCTCACTTTAACGACAGCGCAGTGAAATGGAAGCTGGATGAAGTGCAGCCGTATATCAGAAACAGTCATTCGATTTCTCCCGCAGCAAGTACCAGTCTGTTTGTAAAGGAAGATCAGATTACAGGTTCCATCTCCTCCATAGAGAGATGGTTTGCCTGTCCGTATTCCTTCTTCCTTCAGAGCGGTCTTCACTTAAGAGAAAAAACATCCACCCTGCCGGAAGCCAGTACCATAGGTACACTCCAGCATTCTGTACTTGAAAAAGCCGTAAATCAGCTGCATAAGGATTACCCTTCCATCAATGAGAAGGAGATCCGTGCAGTCATGGATCCTGCTTTCTCGCTGATGGAAAAGATGCATCCGCATCAGAAGGATACGCTGCATATTACTGAAGAGAGAATGGTCTCAAGTATCCAATCTGCAATGCTGTTCCTTGACGACTATGAGAAACATAATTCCTTTGTTCCAAAGGAAGCAGAGCTCCGTTTTAAGGAACCGATTGCAGAAGGTGTAATGCTCCGAGGAACCATAGACAGACTCGATACATGCAATGATACTTATCTCCGTGTTCTTGATTACAAATCGTCTGCCAAAGCACTCAGTGAGAAAAAGGTAAAAGCAGGAAAACAGCTGCAGCTTCTCTCCTACTTGATTATTGCGAAATCTCTCTATCATCTGAAACCTGCAGGTGCCTATTATGAATCGCTTAAAACAGCCGACGTGCACGCACCTGCAGCCTCCAAAAACAGGAAGGACATCCTGGATTCCAGTTTTAATAATGAAGCTATGCATACAAGGATGATGAAGAATACCGCTCTGCATGGATGGACATTCGAGAAATGTGAAACAGAGCTGGACGATGACAGCAGTCACATCTCTCCAAAACCAAGTACACAGTATGACTATGATGCAGCAGAGAAATGCATCACTGAACTGTATCAGTATTTTCACGAGAATATACTGCAGGGAAATATTTCTCTGGCTCCTGATGAAGATGCCTGCGGTTTCTGTCCTTACCAGCCAATATGCCGCTTTCATGGCGATACCAGAAAGACAGCTCCTCTTGTTATGAAAGATATCCCGCTCAAGAAAGCCAAGGAGGCAAAGGAATGACAAAGAATGATCCCGAACAGCAGCTTGCGATAGATACTGTTGGAACAAATATTCTTGTGTCCGCTTCAGCCGGTGCCGGAAAAACACGTGTTCTTGTCGCAAGACTGACAAAACGTATCGTCAAAGATCATATCCGTCTTTCTTCTATCCTTGCACTGACTTTTACGGATGCAGCAGCACAGGAAATGAAGAAACGTCTTTCGGACAGTCTGCACGAAGAATACGAGAAAGAAACAGATACGAAGCAGAAAGATTGGCTGTATTCACAGATCATTGAACTGGAAGCTGCCAGTATTACAACCATTGATTCATGGTGCACTTCAGTACTGAAGAAATACATATCAGTCATCGGTCTTGATCCAGCCATGACAGATAACATACTGAGCTCAGGCAATGAACAGATCCTGCTGGATGCTTCTTTTCATGATGCTTACGCAGAACTCTGCAGCAAAGAACCGGATACTGCGCTGAAATTGGCCGAAAACTTCAGCGGCCGCAGTGAAGACTATGAGGAACTGAAGAAAGCTGTTGGTAAGATCAATGATCATGCACTGTCCTCTATGAATCCAGAGAAATGGTACAGAGAAGCGGAGGCCTCCTATACGCCAGCCTCCTCATTAAGCAGTATGAACAAGGATGTACTGGATCGTTTCTGCTCTCATCTTTCCATTGGACTTGAAAGAGATGAAAGCCTTGTCAGGAAAGCACAGAGCCTGATTGGCGAAGATTCCAAGGCAAAACCGGAAGGGTATCTGCCTAAGTTCGCAGCAATTGTGAACTGCAGAAATGCTGTAAAAGAAAGAAGCTATTCCTCCTACTGCACTTTTCTGGACAGCCTTGTACTGACTGCCACACCGGCAGATACTAAGAATCTGGAATATACAAAAGCTAGAAAAGCATTTACAGATCTTGAGAAGAAGATGCTTTCCGAAAGATATCCAGAGGAACTTCTTGTCCAGGATCACAATGAAATGAATCAAGTATGTACAGCACTTGTTCAGCTTTCCAGAAGTACATACTTACACTACATGCGTAAGAAGCAGGTCCAGGAGGCCATGGACTTCAGTGATATGGAGCGCTATACATACGATGTACTGCGTGCTAATGATCATGCTGTAGCAGACATTATCCGAGACTCTCTGCAGGAGATCACCATCGATGAATTCCAGGATACTTCCGAGCTGCAGAATGAAATCATTGATCTCATTGCAAGGAAGGATAACGTTTTCCGTGTAGGCGACATAAAGCAGTCTATTTATAAGTTTCGTCAAGCAAAACCGTCACTGATGCGTTCACTGATGAAAGATCCTGATACGATGCAGATAACACTGCGTCATAACTTTAGATCCATGCAGTCCATCGTTGATTTCTCTAACCATCTGTTCTCTAGACTGATGAACATAGACGGTATGGAGAATGTATATTCGGAACAGGATACCGTTTCCATTGGAAGAGGAGATCAGAAAGAAGCAGAACCTGTTCCTGCTGTATTTGCATTATTGCAGACTGACAGTGCTGGCACAGAAACAGATACTGACAGCACCGACGAAGCAGAAGAAGAATCCTACAGCAGTAAGGAAATGAAAGCAGGATGGATTGCCGAAACAATCATGGGCATGAAAAAAAAGGACCCTTCTCTTTCCTTCCACAGTTTTGCCATTCTGCTCAGATCGCATCAGGATAAGCGATATCTCCGCTCTGCCTTTGATCAAAGGGGCATTCCATATCACATTGATATGAGAGAAGGTTTCTACCGCTCTGATCTATGTCTCAGTGTGCTTTCCTTTGTATCACTGATGATTGCACCTGATGACAGCATTTCTCTTGCCAGTGTCCTGACATCCGGCATGTACCGTTTTACGGATGAACAGCTCTCTGCTGTTGCCGCCGCATCTTCCTCTCTGGTAAAGGGAATACATGATACACGTCCTGATATCTATGAAGACATTGAGGCCCTGCATCATACTGCAGATCTGTATGGATGTGCAGCAATGCTGAAAGAGCTGTCCCTAAAGCATGACTATTACAATTCACTGAACAGCGCACAGAAAGCAAACTTTGATTATCTGTATGAAAATGCATGCCGATGGAACTGTGCATCTCTAGCTGATTTTATGGAGATACTGCAGGCGGGGCAGGATGAAACATCCTCTGAAGCTTCCTCACGAGGGAAAGACGATGACGTAGTAGAAGTTACAACGATCCATCAGTCAAAGGGACTGCAGTACCCAATCGTATTCCTGTGGTCAAGTTCCCAGAATTACTTTCAGGATAGAAAGAATGCTGTTGAGATAGACCAGGATCTCCATATAGGTCTCTTCCATCTCAGCCTTCCGTATCGTGAAAAAAGAGAGACAGTACAGAGAATTGCAGTTGATCAGAAATCTGATACCGAGGACATTGAGGAATTCATACGTATTCTCTATGTTGCTGTAACAAGAGCAGAGAAGAGACTGTTTATTGTTGATACAGAGCCTAAGAATTTTACATATCAGGATGTTGATCAGGGACTTCTTTCTTCGAGAAAAGGAATGACTTCTCTGATATTGAATGCAATGAAGGATGATCCGCTGCTGAAAGTGATCCACTGTACAGCGATCGGTGTCACTGCTGCAGACAGTGCAGATAAGAAATACGCGAATACGCTTCCTTCTCTCAGCATTCATCCAAAGATCATTAAGCCTATCACCACACCAAGTGAAACAGAAATGAGTTCAATTTTTCCAATAGACAGGAACACTTCTGTTTCCGGTACCGGTTATGGTACATGCATGCATGAAACAGCCGAATTACTGCCCAACAGAATATGGACAATGGAAGATCTGAAAGCATATGATCTGAAAGATAACGATAAAAAGAAGCTGATTTCCTTTTCGGAATCAGATCTATATCAAAAAGCACTAACCATGGAAATACATAAAGAGTTCCCTTTCTATGTGGAAACAGATACGGAACGTCTTACTGGCACCATGGATTTCTGTGCAGTCAATGATCATGAAGTGCTGCTGATTGATTACAAAACAGATAATGCATCAGCAGAGGAAATCAGGAAGAGATATTCCAGCCAGCTGAATACATACAGAAAAGCACTGGAACATCTGTATCCAGATCATACGATTGCTGTTTATGCATGGTCATTCCATAATGATGAACCAATAAGAATCGATCAATGAGTACTGCACAATACAGATTCATTACATTATTTAAGATAAAAGAGCTCTGAATCATAATACTATGATCCAGAGCCCGTTATCAGTTATCCATCATTCATTTAAAAATTCACGATTCAGATGTACCTTAAATGATTTTTCAATCATCAGAAGATTCTCATCTGTAATTGTCTGAAATACTTGCATTCCAGATGATTTGATTTTTAGATATATTTCAGCACTTTTTTCAATTGTATGAACCAATCCGAATGCCTCATCGTAATTTTTACCTGTCACAAAAAGACCGTGATGTGTCCAAACAACAGCTCGATATTTCTTCATGCAAGTGCTGGTTGCAGCAGCAATCTTATTTCCACCTGGCACCATCCATTTAACAGTACCAACTCCTTCAGGAAATATCACTGCACATTCAGTCATTGATTTCCACAAAGCTCGAGTGATCTCTTTTTCACTCACAGGAAGAACAAATGTAAGAGCGATCAAGTTTACAGGATGGCAATGATAAATAACCCTGTCACAATCGTTACTGATTTCTTTTCTAATACTGTGATTCATCAAATGTGTTGGAAATTCTGAAGTCGGAAAAGAATTTCCGTCAAGGCCCCATACTACGCGATATTTATCTCCATCTTCATTCAATTTAACAATTCCAATATTATCTTCCGGTTTGATGCATACATTTCGCATAAATTTCCCTGTTCCTGTCACCAAGAAATATTCATTCTTTAAGTTTTTTAAACGAACTCCAAGTTCAATCCATTTGGAATCATTTTGAAAATACTTACGCGTTTCATTCACATCTTGGTTGCTCAGACGATAGCTTAAATTTCCACCATTTCTTTCATGCCATCCTTGGTTGAACCCATCTGTGCACAGACGTATAAAACCTTCAACACATGATGTTTTATATATTGTTTCTGCCATTCATGTATTCTCACTTTCTTAATGAAGTAACATCTTTTTCATATTTTTTGATTTCATCAAACCACGATTCATCAAAGGGCACTCTTTCACGCACACAATATTCTTTCCAAACATCTGCAAACGGCAATGTTTTTGCTTCTTCCTGAAGCATTAGCCGTTTCGTATAATCTGCATTAATCTCTGCCTGCTTTAAATCGGTATCAGGTTGTAGCAATGCAAACAGAAGAGCCTTCTGTATATTTCTGCCACCAATCACCCATGCTGCAACACGATTAATACTTGCGTCAAAAAAGTCCAATCCAATAAGCACTCTGTCCATCGCATCATTGCGAACGATCTCTTTACAAATTTCCTTTGTCTCATCATCAAAGGATACTACATGGTCGCTGTCCCAATGAACTGATCGGGTAACATGAAGCGGAACATAATCAAAAAAAGCAAGCATAGCTGATATTTTATCAGATACATTTTCTTCAGGATGATAATGTCCTGCATCCATAAGGTTAAAAATCCCAGGATGGCTTGCGGCATAGGCTGTATAAAACTCATTAGATCCAGTTGTATAACTCTCAACCCCTATTGCGAAAAACTTTGATTCGACTGAATCAATTACATGCGAATATTTTTCGTTAAAGATTTCATCTAAGCCAGCTTTAAGTCTCAGTCTCGGAGTCAGTCGATCAGCAGGTGTATCTTTATATCCATCTGGTATCCAAATATTATCGAGTACATCATCTTTCAATTCCTCGCCGATTCTTTGCGAAATTTTGCGACACTCCTTACAATGATCAATCCAGAATTTACGCACTTTCGGATCTGGAGATGATAATGTCAACCCATTCTTGACCATAGGATGTGAAAACAGTGTTGGATTGAAATCAATACCAAGATTGTTCTGTTTTGCGAATTCAACCCACGGTTCAAAATAACGATATTCTAAACGATCTCTGTCAGACCACTCTCCATCCGCAAATACTGCATAGCACGAATGGAGATTAATTCTCTTCCTGCCCGGGATTAAGGAAATCGCCTTCAAAAAATCATGCTTTAATTCACTGAAATTTCTTGCTCTTCCCGGGTAATTACCGGTCGTCTGGATACCATTGCCCGCTCCTCCCTTCGGATTATCAAAGCCAACAACATCATCTCCCTGCCAGCAATTTATTGATATTGCTTTATTTGATAACCTTCTTATTGCAGTTTCCGTATCTATGCCATAACTGCTATATATTTCTTTTGCTTCTTCATAACTCATTGATATTCTCCAATCCGGTGTTATAGCTTTCACTTATCATTTTTCTTGCACATTCAATATTCTTCAGTTCTCCAGAAGCTATCCATTGAACTATCAAGTTACCTAGAGCGGTCGCTTCAACAGGTCCTGCACACACTTTCAACCCCGTTTCTTCTGCGCATAAGGTATTTAAAAGTTTGTCACGGCATCCGCCGCCAACTATGTTAATACGCTTGAATTTTCTGCCCGTTAACTTCTTCAATAGTTTATATGTTTCTGAATAGTCTTTGGCAAGAGAATGATATACAACTGCCAAAAGTTCACCCCTGTTTTGTGGAACTGGCTGCCCATTTTCTCGGCACGCTTCTCTAATTTCTTTGCTCATTGAAACTGGTGCTATAAACCTCTTATCATCCACATTCACAAGTGATGGGAATGCCAATTCAGTTTTAGCCTCGCATGATAAATTTTGAAATGATGCATAATTTCCATATGAATCTAAATTTTCTCTTCGGATTTTTTGAAGCATCCATAATCCCATTATGTTTTTCAAATAGCGATATCGATATTCATACCCGCCCTCATTTGTGAAATTGGCTATCATGCTTGGTTTATCAATAATTGCTTTCCTGTTTTCCACACCCATGAGACTCCATGTACCAGAAGAAAGAATAATCGAGTTTTTATCTGCCGGAGCAGCCAAAAACGCACTTCCAGTATCATGGCTTGCTGTGAGAATCACTTCAGCATCAAAACCTACGGTTTTTTTCATCCTCTCAGTTAGATGTCCAAGGCTCGTACCGGTTTTGCCGATTTTTTTAAAAATATGTCTGGGGAGGTCTGCAGATTCGATAATTTCCTCATCCCACAATGACGTCTCTGCATTTACCATCCCAGTTGTTGTTGCGTTGGTATATTCATTAATCTGAATACCAGTAAGCAAATAGTTTACATAGTCTGGAATCATCAGGAATGTTTCAGCGTTTTTAAGCTGCGAGGGATACTCTTTCTTCTGTGCAAGCAACTGATAAAGTGTATTGAATTTCTGATACTGAATTCCTGTCCTTCGATAACATTCACCAAATGGAATTATGTTCTCATAATCCTGTCGAGTATTTTCAGTTCTGCTATCACGATATGATATGCAATTTCCTATTCTCTGCTGACTGCGATCAAGAAGAACATAATCAACCGCCCATGTGTCGACTCCAATTGTTTTGGGAATAATATTCTTTTCGTGGCAGATACAAAGGCCAGCAATAATTTCCGAGATAAGATGATCAATATTCCAGCAGAGATGACCATCTTTTTCAATGATACCGTTATCAAAACGATATATCTCCTGCTGAATTATCTTTCCATCATGAATCCATCCCAAAATATGTCTGCCACTCGAAGCACCAATGTCGATTGCTAGATGAAACTTTTCCATGCCTATCCTTTCGAATAAATCTAACATTTTCTCTTTGCGTTAAGAAATGCTACAATTGCATTATAAAAGACATAACAGATTATTCCATGAAGAATAGTCTTATGTATTTTTGATTTATTCCACTATGGATAACGAAAATCTCAATTACAACCTAGACATAGAAAAAGGAAGTCTCTGGCTGCGTACCACACCAGGGAGCTTCGCTTTTCAACAGCCTTATTTCTGCAGTGAGGCTGGCGTATTCTATGCTCGAGAAGGATTCAGCACATCTCGTTCCAACAAAGAAAGCTATATACTTTTCTATACTCTTGAAGGCTGCGGGCTGATAGAACAGGGAAGCAGTACAATCCAATTAAAAAAGGGAGAAGCAGTTCTAATGAACTGTCGTTCCCCACAAAAATACCGTACATACGGGCAAAAATGGTATCACTACTGGATGCATATAGACGGTGCCGGCATTTCGTCTTTAGAAAATATACTACTGTCTTCCGGTAAATTGACGCCAGTTAAGCTACCTGCTTCTTCTGCAAAATCCTGTTTTGATCCCATTCTGCGCAACCTTGAGAATCCAGAAACCGAAACAATACTTCAGGACAGTTTTCTTATTCACCAGTTGCTTTATTTGATTATCCAAGAATCAAATGTCACTATGGCGCTCTCCGATACAAACCGTCAGAGAATTCTTAAGACAGCAGATTATCTTCAATCACACTATCAGGAAAAAATGAACCTTGAGCAGCTCTTAAAAATTGTTAATATGTCAAAATCCTATTATCTTAATTTATTCAGACAGTATATCGGCACCACACCATATAACTATCTTTTATCGCTACGCATAACCAAGGCTAAGGAACTTTTAGAGCTTAGCAACCTCCCAATAAGAGAAATTTCTGACAATGTTGGATTCTCAGATAACACTGGGTTTTCTGTACGTTTCAAAACAATGGTTGGACAAAGCCCTCAAGAATACAGGAAAAATGCAATTACACATTCTCAATGAGACAAGTTTGCTTTTTTAAATATCTGAATTGGGCGAACAATCCCTAATGGTTCCATTGGTATATATGCAGAGAACGGATCTCTCAATGCTCTGGCAAGATTATTCACCACAGTAATAACAACAGTGTTATCACCTATAACTGCTGCTGCTTCTATATCATATAGATACCCTGGTGCTATGCGGACACCGCAAGATTTCGTATTTACTTCAACTTCAGCGATTTCATACACTTCCGGTAACTGAAGCATTACTCGAATATTGTTTAGAGAAAGATGAAATGAATATTTAATTGTTCCTGAGAAACTTTCATATTCTGTGGATAGGTCACAGACTTTTGTCTCTGGAATAACATGAAACTCATCCTCGTTATACCGTTTCATTTTAATAGTAAATCCGTCTCCAATAGTAATTACCTCCTCAGCCTTTTCGTCTCGGATATGTGATGTTTGACCTTCAGCCAGCACTAAAGATTCATAAGGATTCAAATGCAGATGAAATCTAACAGAATTACTGTTGTAGTCAGCATTCAATTGATATGTTTGGTTTTTCATAGCATCATATACCACCAGTTTTTCTCTGCTGTCTAATGTTACATCTGTGTCTACACTTTCAATAAGATCCTCATTGGTAAACATCCAAGCACTCCCGTCTGAAACAAGATAATGATATGACGCCATATACGGTACTTTCTTATTTGTGTGAACCGATGTCAGGTTCTTCAGGGAATCTGGAATTTCATCTAATTCTATCGTTTCAATTTTCAGTCCCGCTGGTGCCTCACCTATTGCATAAATCCGCACACTTTCTGAGATCTTATTCAATCTTTCGATCAGCTGTTCTGGGAGCTTTTTGCATCCAGGAACAAGCAACACATCATATGAACACTGATTGATCACAATTCTATGATTTTCAAGTTTTGCTTCTTTTAAATAATCCTCGTCAATAATGTCAGAATCAATCTGTGCTTGCTGAAGTACTCTGCAAGGTTTCTGGATCATCATCGTATCTCCTGACCATTCTGCAAATGCATTTTGATATAGAATACCCACTCGTGCTTCTTTTACACCGCCAGAAAAGAGCCTGCAGAGACGATCAGCATAATTTGCCCACACATGAAAATATGGGTACTGCGGATTCATACCATGAGCATAGAAATGTGGAGGGCAGTCACTATCTGGGAATTCTGCAGGATCAAATGCATGAGGAACAATATTATTTACACCATGGGACAGCATATGGTCTGTGATCCATTTCATCATTTTCAGCCCTTCAATCCAACCGTATGCCCCGAATGCTTCACACATTAGTCTTCCATTTTTTTTAGGATCCAGTTTTGCTGCAGAAGCCCCAAGTCTGCATAATGCATACTGGTAAAATTCTCCATCACTGCCACCGGTGGAAAAAGCATCATGCTGATAATTCATACCCGGTACTAGCTGACCGCCTATGATGTCAATTCCAGCCATGTCCTGGCCTGCAATCGAACGGAAATAATGACCCGGGCCTGCACCTAAACGAGCATGTGCATTATCGTCTTCAATAACATGACCAACATAGATAACACTGTGTTTCTTACACCATGTTCCAATTCGTTCCGTAAAATTTTTCTTGTAGAGCTCTGTGATGACATCCATGTAGATCCATCTGCACGCAGCGGGTCGGTCCCCCTCACCCAAGAACAGAAATCCCATTTCTTTATTATCAATGCCGCGTATTTTAAGCTGTTTCTGAACTTCTTCATTCCATGGAAGCGGCATATCACTTCTGCCAATAATTTCATGTCTTCCTGTGGCATTTCCAAAAGATGGTTCATCTGAAAAAAAGCCTTCAATTGTATTCCCGAAATATTGCGAATAATGAGAATAATGCTTCTCATAAATTTGATCTATAAGAACATCCGTTGCTTCTGGTCTCATGGGGTCTAAGTAGTCCTCGACCCCTCTTCCTTGACTGCATACCGTATCATATATCACTTGGATACACCATGTCCCTGGATTCAAACGTAGTCTTAGCAACTTGTTGTGATAATGTTCAGTAACATCAATCTCTGTGCCTGTTACAATTCCTTTATTCTTTGTCACGTCTCTACTTACTGCAATGCATGCAATCACCCGATCCTGAGAATGCTTTCGATTCATCATCAATTCTTTTGCACCACATGGAGCCGAAAGATCAAATTCCGCTTCTGAACCTGTCGAAATATAATCATAGCAATGCTCTGCAAGATAGTGCCTTTTTAGTCCAACAGGGACTTTCCCAGCAGCATGACCAGTCGGGAATCTATCATCATCAAGAATCCATACATGCATATTTCTTGCTTTTGCTTCTGAAAGAATGAGATCCATTGTTTTCCACCATCCATCTTCCAAAAACTCTGGATGTGGCCGAGACTCAATACAAAAATTCTTTATTCCTTGTTCCTGCATAACGCAGATATATTTCTTCAGCACTTCCGGTTTAGCACCCTTCTGCCAAAAAAACGGATATAAATGTCCCGGTGCATCATCTTTCATCGCTTCTTTTAGATTGTTCATTGTCCTATCTTCCTTTTCATCCATTCATCTGCCATCTCCACCCATGCTTTTGTATCTTCCAGATTTTGAGCTAGGCCACTTCCATGCTTTCCATTTTCAAACAAATGCAATTCGCAGTTTCTTCCTTTTTGTATCATCTTCCTCATGTATTCTTTTAAGCTCTTCGTATCGATAATCTCGTCTTCCTGTGTTCCCCACACAAATGTATCTGTGCTATTTTCATTTATCGAATACAATGGGCTTATTCGTCTACAATCTTCTTTAGTACCATGAAACAGACCTTTTTTAATCAAATGTTGAAAAGCCATTGCTTGTGGTAGTCTTGAACGATCAAGTTTTTCAAATATCATCTCAAAATCCACAGCAGGATATCCCAAGACGATTCCATCGCAATCATCGCCATGATCATTCCCATAAGTTGCTGCCAAGTTTCCTCCGGCACTGAAACCCATAAGAAATAAATGATTGTCAATACAGTACTTATTTCGATTCTTTTTAAGTAATTCGATTGCATTTATTAGATCATCATACGCCGCATCCCAGCAACAATATTTACGATTATTGTTGACAGTAGAATATGAAAGAACAAAACAGTTATACTTTCTTTTCGAAAATTCTTCCGCTATACGCATTCCTTCCTTTGCACTCAATGTAAAAAATCCTCCACCCGGTAATATGAGTAATCCTGGTCGTTTTTTTTCTTCGTCGACTAGGCTGCGAATTTTTGCATGTGCGTTAAGTGTTGTCATAATTTCTTTCATTTTCATTCTCTCACCGCCTGCATTAGTCCCATTGCCATTATCGTTTGTGCATATGGTGTCGGATGATTATTATGATTAGATAATGTGAACACAAGTTCCTCTGGTTTCAACGATTCATCAAATATCCTTCGAAAATCAACTAGTGGTAATTTGTGTTTCTCTGCCGTTTCTCTAATATATTCGTTTCTTTGATCTGTTCCATCTTCGTCAATACACAACGTTCCATTTCCTGTTGTTAATATTACATCCGCACTTGTCTCTGTTCTAATCCTGAAAATCACCTCTTCATAATTTTTAATATACTCTTCAAGTGTTCCTCTATGTTCTGACCAATTAAGCACCGCATTCAGTATTACCAAATCCGGCTTATAACGAAGCACATCCCTCTCCAATCTTTTGTTCATGCCATGAATATTGTCTCCAGCTATACCACTGTTAATTAAAGACGATGTTGTCAGAGGATATACAGCATGTATCATATGCAAAAATTTTTCTGCATAACATTCCTCAGAATTCTGCGCAATCAATCCTTTATGTATATCTATCATTTCAAAATGTCCGGCAGTAACACTATCTCCTAGCGCACAAACCACTGGATTTTTAAGATCTGACCATGTTTCATCATCAATCCTATTAACATCAATCATTCCATGATGTGTTTTCATGATTTCTATAAAATTGATTGCTTTAATACCATTAGTAATATCATGTGACAGAATATACTTTTTCATTTTGTTTTTGATTTCTTCTGGCATTTCATATTTTGGTTCCATATTTATATCTCCTATGAAAGAAATGAGAAGCCAAGGTTCGGTTTCTCATTATCTTAATTTACTCTGCTTTTATTTCTACTTTTTCATCTTCAACTGCCTGCTTATCAATTTTCTTAAAAAACGGAAGATATATTAATACCGTAAGTACAACTTCAATTACATTCCAGACAGCCATTCTCCATCCGCCATTAAACAATCCTTGGAGTACCGGTATTGAAGCAGGTGCTCCGACACCGTTTCCAATTGGAAGTATGCCAATAATTGTCAGAACATATGACAAACCAATCAATAAAACGGGTGTAAATATGAACGGAATTGCCAATGTTACATTGAGCATGCACGGAAGTCCAAATACTACTGGTTCATTAATGCCAAAGAGGGAAGGGACAATAGCAAGTTTGCCAATTTCTTTGTAACGCTTTGATTTTGCTCGAAATGTACAAAGCAAAATCAACCCCAGCGTACAGCCTGCACCTCCAATGTTTCCAACAACATTCACCCAGTTGTACGTCACAATATTCGTGGCGACACCACCAGCGGAAATTGCAGCAACGTTAGCTGCATCAGCCGCCATCCATATTGGCATAACAGCACTTACAACGGCTATTCCGTGGATACCAAAGAACCAGCACAATCCAGATAACACATATATAAGCAATGCAGCCCATATAGATCCGCCTATAGAACTTAATGGTGCTCCAATAACACCATATATCAGTGAATGAACATCACCAAATGAAGTCAATGACATCAATGCACTGACGGCAGCAAATAATAATGCAATTACAACCGCTGGAATTATTGAAGTAAATGATTTTGAAATGAACGGCGGTACACTATCAGGCATTTTTATCGTAATGTTCTTTCGAATAAACAGGCAATAAACTTTAGCTACAATTATTGCAATTATCATTGCTGTAAATAATCCTTTAGCGCCCATCCATGAAAGAGGCAAATTTGTAACAGCCGTGTACCCTTCGCCAACAGTATTCATTGGTGTGACTAAGAAAAAACAAAGCAGTGAAATCAATCCGGCAGCAAATCCATCTTTTTCCTCAGAATTAGCATAACAGTATGCAACCGCAAATGACGCATAGAGCGCAAGCATGTTTGTAGTAACATTCACGAGCGTTTTTAATATACTCATTAACCCAGTATTCGTTAAAAATGTCTGATATGCATCAATTGGAATTTGTTGAAACAATGAGCCTAAAGCGCCAACCATCAAGACTGGCATTAAAGACATTAATGCATGCGATATGGACTGGATTGTTTTATTTTTGTTCATCCAGCCGGCAAACTTCCCTAATACCTCACTAAATCGATTCATCAGTATGAATCCTCCTTACATAATGTAAGCGATTTCTTAACGCTCTTTTATATTAGCTAACGAGCAAGTCTTTTTTAATATCCAATTTTGACAAGTTCACTATCATTTTTTTGGATTTGTTATATTATTTCCATATGAATAACATAAGACGCCAAAATTTAGATATAAAACTGCGTGAACACACTGAAGGAGAAGAGAACAACTTAAAAGGGCATCCAACGAATTTTTTAAATTCCCTCAATAATGATCCTCGAACACACAAAAGACAGCAGATTGTGTTTCCCCATCTCACGGGCATTTGGATTAATAAAAACAGTAGATTTCGTACAATTGAAAATCATAACCACAACTATATAGAAATCGAATATGTATACTCTGGCCAAGCACATGAGACTGTCAACGATCAAAATTTCACGCTTAGTAAAGGGCAGCTTATACTTATTGATACAAATACAGCCCACTCAATTGGCTATACTGATGAAAATGATATTTTGATAAATATCATTGCTGGTTCTGAAATTTTCCACGAAGTAATGAATGAATTCAAAACTGACAATATTCTTATACAATTCCTTCTTAATGCATTAAGTAATAATAACAACAGCTGTAATTTTTTAATCTTTAATACGCTCAATAATGATCGACTGGAAGATCTGATTTTAGAACTGATATACGAGCATTGTTTTCCCACCGCCAATTTCCAAGAAATAATGCAGTCACTCTTTCGAAGCATACTTCTAGATATGATGCCAGCTGTCGATACTGATATCAGTTTCCAATCTCTCGGCAAAGCAAGTGGAACAGTTGTTGGAGCTCTAGCATATATCAATGAGCACTATCTAGATTGTTCTCTTGATTCTACTGCAGAATTCATTGGTGTTAATTCTTCATATCTTTCTTCTCTTATAAAAAAACAGACCTCCAAGAATTTCAAAGATATAGTTTCTGAAAAGAAACTGGAAAAAGCTTGTCGCTTATTACTTACCACAGAAATTTCCATTGATCAGATTGCTGAACAATCCGGTTATCAAAATCTAACATTTTTCTATAAGAAGTTTTCAGATATCCATCATTGCACTCCAAAAAAGTACAGGACACAGTACTCAGTTCACAATGATCGTATTTAATTCTGACACAGATCAATATTTGTAGTTACAATATCATTCATACAGGAAATGATATAACGCCCCTAACAGATTCGCATCATTATGGAATTTGCATACATCTGCCACCGGAAGTGGAAGATCCATGCCCTGAATAATATCTGGATGATATGTGCGTATCTCTTCTATGCTATTCTTCAAGTATTCCATAAGTATCGGCTGTCTTGAAATGCCGCCGCCAATACAAATCTTCTCCAGATCAAGTTCTATATTCAGGTTGAACATCTGGATGGCCAGCTTATCAGTATATTCCTTCAAAGCTTCCAGTGCAGGTTTCTCATTTCTAATAATATAGACAAACGCTTCTTCCCCTTCAATTGTATGATCAATGTGCATCTTTGCGGCTACCATTCTGCATAATCCAGGTGTGCCAAGTTCAGAGAGATAATTCTTCTTTGCTTTCGGATCTTCATTATTGATATTGACACAGGAAAATTCTCCGGCCGAGGAATTTGCTCCTCTTCTAAGCCTTCCATTCAGAATAATTCCACCCCCAATAGAAGTTCCTATGACCCAGACCGCGCCGTCATTCACGCCCTTCAGATTTCCCTTCCAGAGTTCTGCCAGCGCCGCACACTTTGCATCGTTTTCAATGGAAACAGGAAGAGAGTACTTCTTTGAGAATTCCCCAGTAAGATGGCATCCATCAAGATATGGAAACACACCGACTACTTTTGTTATACCGTTGGCACTGTCAATGATGCCAGGTGATGAGATTGCAATCCCGCTGATCTGATCTCTATACTTGGATACTGTTTCATCGATCAATTCCATGAAAATCTCTTTTGTATGCAGCTTACCCGGAGAAGGCATCTTCCCTTTCTCCAGGATTTCTGCATCTTCATCCATCAGTCCATACTTTAAATATGTTCCGCCCCAGTCAAACACAAGATACTTTTTCATATGATTTTTTCCTCCATCCACTGGATTCCCCTGAACAGTCTTTCCTGCATATCCTGAAAGTGTCCTCCAGGATTCATTTCAAATACTGTCATCATATATTTCTGAAGAATGGTATTGGTTTCCTCTGTTTTCTCCTCTACCAATGCCATTCTCTGGTTCCTTGCTTTCTTCTCTCTGTCTCCCAATGAGAGATATGCATATTTACACTGTACTGGATTTTTCTTCAGATAATCAATCCAGCCGTCATACCACAGTGATCCTGATGCACTGACGCATCCTTCAAACAGATCTGTTTTCGTACATGCATACAATGAGAACAGTCCCGCCAGTGAATATCCAGCAATAATCCTGTGTTTCCAGGTTTTCTCAAGCAGATATTCATTGGAAAGAACATCCTCTAGAAACTGATCTCCCTTTCCAGCAAAGTCTGCTCCCTTGAATACCTTCTTTGCCGGCCATGGAGAAAGAACCGCATTCCAGTCCATGCCGTCAAAGCTTAATATTGATGCATCCGTTTTATCTGCTGCATATGCCCCATTTTCACCAATCAGAACTATCAGTGTATCGGAGCCTCTGCGGAAATGAGCTGAAAGATTCTCTGTATTCATAATATTCCTGTCACTAGCGTATCACGAAATACAGCTGTCAATCACATAGAATAAGAAAGAGCAGATTCTTCAACCTGCTCTCCATCATTACTTTTCATCTGTTTTTTCAAACTGATCCTTGCCGGCGCCGCAGAGAGGACATTTCCAGTCAGCAGGAAGTTCATCCCACTTCTTGTCTTCCTTCTCCTCGTCATAGACATAGCCGCATAATACACACTTGTATTTCATAGTTTATTCTCCTTTAGAGTACTTCTCTTTCTGTATTCATTATGCAGAAATCCAAAAGGAAGTTCAAACTATTTGACCATGTCAGTTACCATTTCCTCATACTGTCTTGTATAGAGGTCATAGTAGTATCCATTCTGTCTTATCAGTTCATCATGTCTGCCGCGCTCAATGATCTTTCCTTCATGTACGACCAGAATAACATCTGCATCCACAATGGTTGAAAGACGGTGTGCAATCACAAATGATGTCCTGCCCTTGATGACAGTAAAGATAGCATCCTGTATCTTCTTTTCAGTCAGCGTATCAATGGAAGCTGTTGCTTCATCAAGGACCAGAATTCTAGGATCGGCGAGTATTGCTCTGGCAAAAGAGAGAAGCTGTTTCTCGCCTGTACTGAGCATATCTCCGCCTTCACCTACATCACTGTCCAGACCCTTGTCCATCTTATCAAGAACAAAGTTTGCTGAGACAAGATTGATAGCCTCCATAATTTCCTCATCTGTTGCATCAGGCTTTCCATAACGCAGATTATCCCTGACCGTTCCAGAGAACAGATGCGGTGTCTGCAGCACATAGCCTATATTGGAATGCAGCCAGAGCTGCGATCTTTCTCTCGCATCTCGTCCATCAATCAGCACCTGTCCCGATGTAGGCTCAAAGAACCGGCAAACCAGATTGACCAGTGTTGATTTTCCTGCTCCCGTCTCACCTACAATAGCCACATTCTGACCATGCGGCACCTGAAGATTGAAATGCTCTAAGACCATTTCATTTCCATCTGGATACTTGAACGATACGTCTCTGAATTCCACATCACCAATCAGCGGTTCCCAGTTTTCCTTCTTCGGATTGAAGGTATCGCCATACTTCTCAATGACTTCCGGGGTATCCGCAACATCGCTCTTTGTATTCAGGAGCTTTGTAAATCTCTCAATATTTACCTGTATAGCAATCAATGCAGAGATTGTTTCAATCACTGTCTGAATAGGATCCAGCATGTTGATGGCATAGTTCATAAATACAGACAGTGTACCAATCAGCATAACGCCCTGTATAGTAATGATTCCACCCTGCCAGAGAACGATTGCCAGTGCTGCCGATGACAGCATTGTTACCGCTGCAGAGAAAGCAGCACTGTATCTTGTTGCATGTACAGATGTTTTTCTCATTTCCGAAGTGTCACTGCGGAAATCATCTTCAATCGTATTCTCTACGACCAGTGTCTTAATTGACTTAGCTCCGGTAATGCCTTCGTTATAGTCACCGGATATCTTTGAGTTGATCTCACGTATCTTTCTGTTCAATACGACAAGCTTTTTCTGGAAGAATGCAACAACCAGAACTGCCAGCGGTACCAGAACAATGATGCATAGACCAAGCTTCACATTGATAATCATCATGTTTATGAGAATGAAGATCAGATAGGATACATTCCATACAACATCCATCATTCTCCAAGATACAAGTTCACCAATCTTTCCGGTATCTGACATAATGCGGGCATGTATATAACCGACATTGTTCTGATTGAAGTAGGAGAATGACAGCTCCTGCAGATGATTGAAACCTGCATTTCGAATATCTCTGTCTACGCTCATCTCCAGCTTTCCAGCCCAGAATGTAGTAATAAAGTTCATGATAACCTGCGCTACCAGGATGATCAGATACGCTGCTATGAAGAAACCAATGCCATGCAGTGTCTTTTTTGCAACAAAGTTGTTGATGGAATACTGATTGAACATTGGATAGATTGCATCAATCAATGAACAGAGCACTCCTGTAACGATCATCTCTATAATTCTCTTTTTATACTTCTTCAGGAAAGGCAGCAGTTTCGGTATGCCGAACCATGGAAGGCGTATATTTCTGTCGTCTTTTTCGTTCATGCGGCTGCCTCCTCTCCAACACTGCTCTGCTGTGACTGCAGATCATAAATTCTTCTGTAGATGCCATTCTTTGCAAGGAGCTGTTCATGATTGCCTTCTTCAACAACTCGGCCTTGATCCATAACAATGATCAGATCAGCATCCATCAAAGTTGTAATACGATGGGCAATCAGAATCACTGTACTTTCACTGACATTTTCCTTCAGCTCTGCACGTATCTTCGCATCTGTTTCTGCATCTACTGCTGAAAGAGAATCATCAAAGACCATGATCTCCGGTTTCCTTATGAGCATCTGTGCAATTGCAGTTCTCTGTTTCTGTCCGCCGGAGAGCGTAACACCTCTTTCTCCTACGAACGTATCGTATCCTTCGTTAAAGTGATCAATGGATTCGTCCAGTGCTGCGATATGCGTTGCACGCATAACATCCTGATGTTCTGCAGTAGGTCTTGCAATACGAATATTCTCTTCTAATGTTCTGGAGAAGAGATACGGCTCCTGCAGTACCATACCGATATTCTTGCGAATCCATTCTCTCTTGATTCTGCGGATATCCACGCCGCCGATCGTAATCTTTCCATCTTCCTCAGGCAGATCATACAGACGGTCAAGCAGGTACATCAGCGTACTCTTCCCTGATCCTGTACCGCCTAGAATTCCTACGGTAGTTCCCTTCTTTACTGTGAAGGATACATCATTCAGAATATCCTGCGTTCCATTGGAATACTGATAGCTGACATGGTCAAAGACAATATCCTTATCCATATCAGGTTCTACAGCATCAGGAACATCCTTTTCTTCCTCTGTATTCATGATATACATAATACGGTCGACTGATATACCAACTCTGGAAAGGTTGGATATAACTCTTCCAAGCATACGTATCGGCCACATCAGCATGTTGCTGTAGGTAATGAATGCAATATAGCTGCCTGCGGTAAGATCTCCATTGACGCAGAGATATGCGCCATAAGCAATGACTGTCAGTATCTGTGCATAGGAGAACAGATCCGAGGATGACCAGAAAGCAGCCATCAGTCTAAGAAGCCTGATCCACATATTTGTGTATGTGTCATTGGATGTTTCAAATCTGCTTTTCTCATAGCTTTCTCTTCCGAAGGCCCTGACAACTCTGATACCCGTCAGGTTCTCCTGTACAACGGAAGAAAGCTCTCCCTCCTTTTCATCCACAATCCGGAACTGTTTGCCAATTCTGCTGTGGAAGAAATAGGAATATGCAACAATAATCGGGATGAATACAGCTGAAGCAAGTGCCAGTTTTACATTCATCCGGAACATAAAGAACATTGCCAGTATGATCAGTACAATGACTCTGAATAATGACGTCAGCTGTTCAGACAGAAACATCTTGATCTGGTCAACATCTGAGGTACATCTCTGAATAATATCACCAGTATGATTCTCACTGTGCCATGTAAAAGGAAGATGCAGTATATGCTCAAACAGTTCGTCGCGCATTGTCTTAACAAACTTTTCTGCACCAATGGAGTTGAAGAGTTTGAATAGGAATCTGCACAGTGCCCCTGCCAATGCCACCAGCAGAACTGCGATGGCAACCGTCCAGAGATTCGCCTTTAGATAGGCAGTGCCTCCTAGGCCATCGATAAAGTTCTGCAGAAATCCAGGCAGTGCTGTCTTTGTTGTACCTAATACTGTATCTACGGTATAGCCGATTATTTTAGGGTTGACCAGATCCAGCAGTGATACCAGTGTCGCAAAAAGTATCGCTCCCGCAAACCATTTCCTTGAACCCCTTAGAAAGTGCCAGACCAGTGCTGATCCGGAACTGTATGTTTCTTTCTTTCCCCTGTTCATATAAATTAATATACCATTCCGTTCTATGTAACTTCTGAATCCAAACGGAAAATGAATCACTTCATCGTTCAGATTCTATCTATATTTTTTCGAGTGTCTTGAATCCTTCATCACGGCACTTTTCCAGTGCGTCATCATTCCCTACCACGCAGACTGCTGCACTGTCCATTGTCTTTGTTAAAGCTTCACAATAGGATCCCAGTTTCTCATTGTTCATGGCAAGAAGATCTCTTCTTCCCTGTTTCCTGATATCTTCAGTAACGCCCCTGAAGTACATGATGTCTGCTGCGCTCATCTGCATGCTTGGTGACATCAATGGTTCTCCTCCAGCAATTGTGCCGATGATCATATCTGTCATGTCATCTTCCGAACCGGCAATTTCCTGCAGGCTCTTTCCTGCGTTCTGGTATGCAAGCATGGTATGCTTTACGTCCGGATCACGATAAGAATATGCAGTGCAGTTTCCGTTCTGCGATACCGCAAAACCAGTTCCATAGGAACCTCCCTTAACACGTACTTCATTCCACAGATACTGATAGGTAAGAATATGGCTCATTACCTGCATGCCTATTTCATAAGACATTCCGCTGTCGGTAATATTGCCGCCTTCGGCGCTGTATGAAATACCTGCAGGTATCTGAATGAATTCCTTTTTATCTTCAAGAAGCGGATAATGCACTTTGGCTCTCATACCATCCACATCATGCACGCCTGCGATCATCTCTTCCACTGCCGAAAGATTCTCTTCACCAGTTATGGAAGCAGTCATTCTATTTTTAGAGAACAGTACTTCTGTATACATCTCGCATTCATTCAGGAAAGCATCGATCTTCTCATCATAATGCTCTTCAAGATCCTTCTCATACAGTCCTGAAGCGTAGCCGCCTACGTACTCTCTGAATACACCTTCAGCACTGCTGTGTGCACTGACTCTTCTGATAGCAGCACCCTGACCGTTTCCAATCAGACCCTGTCTGAAATCCTCGTTATCCTGTTTTAGGAGTGTCCGAATCTTATCCTTATCAAACACTGTCTTCTGCATAATCTCCAGAATCAGAGGAACAGCCTTGTTCAGATTCTTCTTTAATACAGAGCAGTTCACTCCGATCACCGGTATGCATGAATCATGTACGTTCCTTGGTGAATACGCATCCACAAAGAAGGATATTCCACCCAAGTCTCTTCTGACTTCCTGCTGCAGCATCGCCACTGTCATATTCTCTGTCGGGAGAAGACCCAGCAGACTGCTGTAGAAACCTACAGTAGGAAGATATTCTCTCGTAATGCCTGCCAGAGAGAAGTAGTAAGTCATATATACAATTCCGTTATCCTGTGAAGGATGAAGGATCACTGGAACTCCCTTTACTTCTGCTTCACTGAAAGGAAGCGGAAACGGGTCTTTACTGACATCCTCAAGCGTCAGCTTAGGCAAAGATGACAGCTGTTCCTGTGTATCCGGTGTCTGCTGCCATTCGTCCAGTTTCTGATTCAGTTCCACATACTGATCTGTTTCACTGCCCCAGCTCTTCTTTGCATTAGCAAGCTTATCCTGTTCTGCCTTTTCTCTTTCCTGTGCCTTTGCAGTACTAGGTACAGCAGCCAAAGTCTGCAGATCATCGCTGAGCAGGAACTCCTTCAGAAGTTCTTCAAAGTAGCCTTCATCAATCTTCTTTCGCAGTGATTCAAATACACTGCTGAGGTTCAGATAGGATTCCGGATCTCCTCCATACAGCCATGCATCATAAACACTCTTTCCGTACATCAGTCCGGAAGGTTCATGCTTCTCACTGTAATGGAATTCCATCTGGTTCAGTGAAGCGGCCAGCTGATCATGATCCAGTCCATTTTCAACAAGTGAAGCTGCTGTTTCTTTGATCGCAGCCATGACTTCATCATATTTATCTTCATCTGTGTTGCGTACGGTCAGCACTGCCCATGGCTGCTGTATGCCATCATACAGTTCCAGTTCTACACTCTCACCAAGACCCTTATCCAATACTGCCTTCTTTAAAGGAGACTCATTATTGGATACCAGCACAGAGGACAGCACCTGCCATGCAGTATTTTTCTCTATCTGATCATATGAGGAAACCGTCTTTGCCATACAGATCTGTGTACGGTTCTTCAGTTCTCCCTCTTCTGTTACTTCATAGGCAATTGTATGCTTACATGCCGGAACAGCCCTCTGCATTTCTATAGCTTTGCCTGCGTTCTCTTTCTCATAACCGGAGAAATAGCTGTCAATCAATGCCAGCACCGCATCCAGATCCATCTTTCCATCCAGGAATATCTGTGCATTAGATGGGTGATAGTACTTTCTGTGTGTGTTCAGGAACTGTTCATAGCTCAGATCTGTAATATGTGCAGGCTCTCCTCCTGAGCAGTATTTATAACCATTGTCAGGGAACAGCATCTTCTTCAGTTCCGATACCATCAGTTCATCCACGGAAGAAAAAGCGCCCTTCATTTCATTCAGTACAACCCCTTTATAGACAGGTTCTTCCTTAGTGTCACGGATCTCATAATGCCAGCCTTCCTGATAAAAGATATTCGGATTCCTGTAAATAGCAGGGTGCAGTACCCCGTCGAGATAGACATTCACAAGATTCATAAAGTCCTTATCATTTCTGGAAGATACCGGAAACATAGTCTTATCATCAAAGGTAATTGCATTCAGAAATGTCTGCATGCTTCCCTTCAGCAGTTCAACAAATGGTTCCTTTACCGGGAACTTATCCGATCCATTCAGTACACTGTGCTCCAGTATATGGAATACGCCCGTATCATCCTGCGGTTCTGTCTTAAAAGTAATCGCGAAGGTCTTGTTGATCTCATTCCTGTCCAGATAGACAAGCTTTGCGCCGGTCTTATCATGTACCATTTCATACATGACTCCTTTGCAGTCTTTGATCTCTCTTTTATTTATGACGGTAAAACCGTTCATTTTATCTTTGTTCTTCATCATTTTCACCTCCGCAAGTGTCTCTATTCTATCGCAAACATGCGGTTTATTCACCCTATGTACCTAAAAAGAAACAATGCACCGCATGTTTGCGTCAGTGCACTGTCTCCTTGATTTCTTCTGCAGCATACAGAGGAAGATCCACCAATCCATCTTCTTCTCTGTAATCCGCCATTGACATTCGTATTGAGAGCTCCGATTCATACTTCTCTCTGAATGTTTTCAGACTCTTAGCCTTAAGGTTGGTTTCGGCCTTGACTTCAAGCGGAACTGTCTTTCCTCCTATGCTTAATACAAAATCAACTTCACAGGATCCTCTATCATTCGTATAGTAATACACACTGACATCATCCAATGTCTTCAGCTGCTGACACGCATACTGCTCAGTCAGTGCACCTTTGAATTCAGCAAACAGCCTGTCTCCATCAAGCAGTGTCTTCTGCTGCAGTCCAACATCCAGCATATACAGTTTGAATGCTTTCTGATCTTCATATGCTTTCAGCGGGACTCCTGCCGCATTTACACGGCTTACCCTGTGTACAAGCCCACAGTCGCCGAGCCACATAATCGCTGGTTCATATTCCTTTGCTCGGCCGCCTTCACGTGTAAGTCCATACACAAATTTGCGATTCTCTTTAGCCAACTGAGAAGGAATGCTGTTCCATATCTGCCGTATCTTCGGTACTTCTGTATTCGGGGCATGCTTTGAAAAGTCCTGTTCATATGCTTCAATGATGTGCTTCTGTATCTGACGCACTTCATTGTAGTCACTGTGTTCCGAAAAACTGAGTACTGCTTCCGGCATTCCGCCGACATAGTAATAATTTTTCAATGCATCAATATATGTATGCCTGAATGCTGTAATCATTTTAAAATCTTCCTGATCAAGCAGATCGGCAAATCTTTCCTGACCCGCTGCCATCAGGAATTCCTTATAGGACAGCGGACATAGCTTCATAAAATCCGTCTTGCCTACAGGAAATTACGTTCCCTGATGCAGAGCGATACCAAGCAGAGATCCTGCACACATAATGTAATATTCCGGTGCTTCCTCATAAAAGTACTTTCGTGAGGAAAGTGCTCTTGGCACTTCCTGAATCTCGTCAAAGATCAGCAGTGTATCTTCTGCGCTGATCTTATGTCCAGCATACAATTCCAATCCCTTAACAATGTATGCAGGATCCAGATCAGAAGACAACAGCTGCTCCATTCTGCTGTTTGAATCAAAGTTGACGTACACCGTATCCTTAAATGACTGTTTTCCAAACTCCTTCATCAGCCATGTTTTTCCTACCTGCCTAGCGCCTTCTATGACCAACGGTTTGCGGTTTTTACTGTTTTTCCACTTATCAAGCTGTTTTATCGCGGTTCTGTACATGTTCATACCTCCTGCCATCACTTTTATCAATCAATAAATGTGTATGTTTCCATTTATTACACCGTATAAATGTATTTTGATACATTTTTGGCAGCGATTATATAGAAAAGCGACATGGATTTCTCCACATCGTCTTCCTATTTACTGTGTAATATATGTACTGTACAGAATGACCCAGCCACTTCCTTCTACATAATAGCCTTTGGCCGCAGCTTCATCATCTCCTGCCTGTATTTCCATGGTCATAGGTGTTCCTGATGCAGAGTAGGTATAGGAGATATGTCTGTCCTCTGCAAATGGATCCGTATCTTCATACGACAGTGCAGTATGTGTCTCACTGATATCAGTCAGATTCCCGCTCTTATCATAGGTATATTTCAGACTGCCTGTCTGCTTGCTGTCTTTATTGATGACAGTATTAGTAAGATTTCCCTTCTTGTCATAGGTATAGCTGTATACAAAGGTACTGCTTCCTTCTTCTCTGGACATGCTCTTTAAAGTATCACCGCTGTACTTATATGTGTCCGTGACAGTGTCGGTTCCATCATCGAAAGTATGCACCGCCGTCGCGATACGATCCTTATCATCATAGGTATAGCGTATCTTCTCTGTTACTGTACCTTCCGAAGTAGTTCTCTTTCTCTGAATGACATTCCCGTTTGAATCCCTCTTTTCAATAACCGCATCGCACACATCCTGTGAATTCTCCAGCGGGAGCCAGGAGATAGATACATCTGTACTGTCCTTATAGGAGAAGTCGCTGAATGCAGTTGCGATGGCATCTTTTTTTACATACTCACTCATACTGCTGAAATGATGATCATCGTCATATGTAATATCCACTGTGTACATAGGATCATCCACAGATCCTCCAAACAATTCTGTCGGATTCCCATAGGAGTCATACACTGCTCCATCACTCTTGTCCGTATAGGTACCGTCATCACTGGATACAGCTTTCAGTCTGATCTTGGTGATCTCATCCTCATTCAGATCATATTCCTTCTGCAGGTACTTCTTGGCAGTGCTCTTATCCTTATCATCCAAAGCATCATCTGCCAGCTGATCGTATGTATCTGCCAGTTTTTCCTTGACCTCGTCCTTATCGGATACGGTATTCATATACTTCTCGTATGTCTCTGCAGCAGACGTATAGTCACTGTTCTCTGCATAGGCCTCTCCCAGTTTCAGAAGTGTATCTCCGCCCTTGCCCAGACTGTCAGCTGTCTTCAGCTGCTTAACTGCAGATTCATAATCACCCTTCTCCATGGACGCAATGCCCTGACTGTACTGATCCGAGGCATAGCTTCTCAGTCCAAAGAATGTCCCTATGATCAAAGCCGCTGCCACAGCAATACCTGCCTTGATCTTCACAGAAAGACTTCTTTTCTTCTTGGCGGGTTTATTCTCAGCTGTCTTCTCCTGTTTCTCTTTATGAACAGGCTTCTGAATAAATGGTTTCTTCTTTTTCGGTTCTTCCTTTTTCACTGTATCCTTATCAATCACCGGTTTCACAGTCTCTTTCTTTGCGGCCGCATCTCCATCCGGATAGCTCATCTTATATGCATTCTGCAGCAGTGCTTTGACAGTATCCTCGTCTGTACCAATAAAGGAAGCTGTCTCTGCAGCTGTCTTTTTCATAATGACATGCACCAGTACCGCAATTCTCTCTTCATAATCCAAAGGTACCAGATTGGCTGTTACATCTTTCAGCTCATCCAGTGTCTTTCCTTCCTTCTCAGGAACAAGTTTCACCTGCAGTACATCCGGATCTTTTTTTCTAATCCAGGCAATACTGCCTGAACAGACCGAACTGATCGTATGCTCGGAAGCATTCACGATTTCATTCGCTGCCGACTTCACACCAGTAAAAGCCTCTGCCAGTTCCAGCAGAGCAGAATCATCCTTCTTTTCTTCAGGCTGCGCTGCCTCCTTTACTTCCTCTGGAAGCTTTGTTCCGCATCCGCCGCAGTACAGTGCACCTTCTCTGTTCTCAAATCCGCAATTAGGGCATTTCATAAGCCTTCTCCTTCATAAAAGGGAATGCCTTCCGGCATCCCCTGCATATCCTTACTCCGGACAGTGTTCTTAAAAAATTTTAACAATATCAATTTCTGCTCTTCCAAGACTGATTCTGTCCCCTACAGACAGATGTCCCTTTCCAAGCGGCGGAAGCTTCACACCATTCAGGTATGTTCCGTTATGCTCTGATATATCTTCAATGAACAATGAACCATTCTCTTTTACAATTCTTGCATGTCTTCTTGAAACAGCCGGTTCTTCAATAGCGAGATCGCATGTAACCGTCTCTCTTCCAATCACACATGGGAAGGAACGAATCATTGCATTCTCAGTCTTCCCATTGCTGGTGACCTGCACTTCAACACCCTGCGCTGTTCCGCCATTTCCTGTCAGCGGAACACTCAGTGTACCGGAATCATCAGCAGGATCATCTGCAATAATTCTAGGCATCACTGTCGGTCTCTGTACATCTTCAGCAGGGAACGGCTGTGCCATTGCTTCCTCCGCATCCGGTACTGCTGCGGGTGCAGACTGCATCGGCATATGTCCCATCTTTCTTGCGACATCCGGAGACATCTTTCTGCCTTCGCTGTCAACATAATAAGAATTCTTCTTTACCGCAAGTACAATTACAGCAATGCCAAGCACCGCTACCATACCAGCTAATGCAAAGATAATCAGTTTATCTACTGTAGGATCGTCAAGCATACCAATATCCTCTTTCTAGAAATACGTTTACAATTGCTATTCTACAACGTTTCAAGCAGTGCTAGCAACTCATTCAGCACTGTTCTTCTTTCCTTCATATGCACAGGCGGATATTCTATTCTTTCCAAGTCCTGTTCTTTTCGATACTTCCTTGATTGCATCACGCAGACTCATACCTTCCTGCGTATCCTTCTCAATCATTTCAGCAATTTCTGCATCAGAGACTGCCTTCTCTTCCTTATGACAGCCTTCCACAACAAGTACCATCTCACCCTTCAGTTCATCTGTCACAGGAATGATCTCCGAGATCGTTCCTCTCAGGAATTCTTCGTGAACCTTTGTAAGTTCTCTGGCCAGTGTACACTTTCTGTCACCCAGAATTTTCAGGCAGCTGTCCATCATCTTATGGATACGATGCGGTGCTTCATAAAAGATCATGGTCATAGGATAGTCTGCATATTCCTTCAGCTTCTTCTCTCTGTCTCCATTGCCCTGCGGCAGGAACCCGATAAAGAGGAACGGCTGGGCAATGAGACCTGAAGCTACCAGTCCATCCAGAAAGGCGCTCGGTCCTGATACAGGAATGACCTTATATCCCTTTTCAATGACGGCAGGCACAGCATTCTGTCCGGGGTCATTGATCAATGGATATCCAGCATCACTGATCAGAGCAACATTCTTCTTCTGATCCAGCAGTTCAATGATTCCCTTCATGCTGGCTTCCTCATTGAAGTTATGGCAGGCAATCAGTCTTTTAGAAATATCAAAGTGCCTCAGCATGATCCCGCTTGTACGTGTGTCCTCGCAGGCAATCACATCCACGCTCTTCAGTATTTCAATTGCTCTGGGAGACATTTCCGATAGATTCCCTATCGGTGTTGGTACTAGGTACAGTGCCGGCACATCACTCTCAAAGGACTTCTGTCTGTCCATCAGTCTTCCTTCTTTTTCTTTCCAAAGGTACGTACAGTTACATTCTTGTTGGAAGCAGCAGGTTCTTCAGTATGACGATGTGCATTCCCGCTATTATGTCTCTGGTGAGAACCATTATTGTTTGAATGATGATTATTCTTGCCGAAGGAACGAACATCCTTCTTCTCATTGCTCTCCGGTGTCTTCAGGTCATAGGAAACATGAGCCTTTTCCTTAGTGCCGCCTTCATGAGAACTGTTCATCTTATGAATAACCTTCTTAGCACCGTCCTCGTTCTTTTTCTTCATAACAACACCCTTGCGAGGAATGCCCTTCTCACGAAGATCCTTCAGAGAAACAAAGATCACTTCATCTCTGTTCTCCAGCTTTGCCTCATCACCGATAACATTCATGGACATGACACGGTATACTTCACCGTCATACTCTACCTGGCTTCCCATCTTAGGAAGTCCTTCTGTCATTTCACGATAGTCATTATCTTCATACTTCAGGCAGCACTTCAGTTTTCCGCAGCTTCCTGAAAGCTTATCAATGTTCAGTGCAAGCAGCTGATTCTTAGCCATATTAATGGAGATAACATCAAAGTGTGTCTTGAATCTGGAACAGCAGCATTCCATGCCGCACATACCAAGACCGCCAACCATCTTTGCTTTATCTCTTTCACCGATCTGTCTCAGTTCAATTCTGCAGTGCAGAGTTGATCCAAGCTTCTTCAGAAGCTCACGGAAATCCACTCTCTGATCAGCAAGATAGATGAACAGGATCTTGGCTCTGTCCAGTGTGTACTGTGCACTGATCAGGTGCATCTTCAGATCCAGTCTTTCTATTTCATCACGGCAGACATCAAAAGCATCGCCCTCCGCCTTCAGATTATCCTCAAAGTCCTCATGATCCTCTTCTGTAGCACGGCGGAGAACCGGCTTTGTTGGCATATGCAGTGCATACTTCTCTATGCTCAGTGCATCCGTCTGTACCTGTCCCATTTCAAGACCCTGCTGTGTTTCAACTACCACCCAATCGTCCTTATGAAAGTTGCCTGTATAGCTTCCAAATGAATACGGCTTTCCCTCTCCTCTGAATCTTACTGCTACTGAGAAAGGATAGGATTCATGTGAATCCTGCTCCTCTTCATGATCTTTCATCTTATTTTCATAGCCCACGCTCATGGTCAAGTTCCTCCAGTCTGTAGAATGTCTGGTACATTACCAGATTCAGATCGTTATATCTAGTGCAGAGATCTTTTTCCTCAGCAGCAATTCTGATGATCTCCGCATAGTATGCACCATCCTGTGATGCATGCTTCACCGCTTCAATATACCATGCCGGTCCCTCGGCGTCATGACGGATTGCATCTCTGCCATACATTCCCAGCAGATCGAAGAACGCAGGAAGCACAAGAAGATTCTCTTCCTTTGCCTTGGATGTGTCCTTCTGCTGTGATGACCAGCTCACTTCATAGTCCGCAGGCAGTTCTTTTCTGTGCATACCTTCAGCATTCAGATATTCCTTCAGCATTCCCTCGGCATGTTTATATAGAGGCGTTGTTTCCTTTGTCTCAGGATCAATGAAGAACTGCATATCATCTCTGTCCTTCACAATCTGAGCAAGAAAACAGGCATCTGTCTTACTGGCTCCTGCATCTATTGCCTGCTGCCTGAAAGCTTCCGCACTCATTGGTACAAAAGGGATTACTGTACACCTAGATAATATCGTAGGCAGTATTCGATCAGAGTTATTGCTGGTCAGAATTGCAGTGACTCCTCTTCCAGGCTCTTCCAGGAATTTCAGCATACTGTTCTGTGCAGAGACAGTCGCATTCTCCGCACAGCGGATAATGTAAACTCTCTGTCCCGCCTTCTCTACTGCAGTCCTTGAGAACTGTTCCTGTACAGCATCCACGCTTTCCTTGGATATACTGTCTCTTCTCCCATCCAGTACAATCAGATCCGCATACTTTCCTTCTCTGACTCTGCGGCATGTATTGCATGTCTCGCATGCCATGCTGTCCTTCTTATTCTCACAGAGAATGCTCTGGGCAAGAAATACCGCCGCATCATACTTTGGAGTTCCCTTAGGGCCTGTAAAAAGATATGCACTGGATATCCGGTCCTCACGGCATGCATTCTCCAGTGCCTTATAAACGACAGGCTGCTGTTCTTCCAGAAGATCCTTAATCATCCAGCAGTCCCTTCACCGTATGATAAGCATCCTCAATGACTTCCTCCGGTTTCTTAGAAGCATCCAGTATGATCATACGGTCCCTGTACATATCAATAACCTTCTGGTAGCCCTGATAAACACGGTCATGAAAGTCTTTTGATTCCTGGTCTAAGCGGTCAAGATAGTCCCTGTTCGCATTGATGCGCTCCAGTCCCGTCTCTGCACTGACATTCAGAAAAATTGTCTTATCCGGCATACGTCCCTCAACAGCGAATTGGTTGATCCGGTATACTTCATCAATGCCGATCTGTCTTCCGCATCCCTGGTAGGCAAGTGAAGAATCAATAAAACGGTCGGATATGATCGTAATACCCTTCTCCAATGCTGGAAGAACGATCTCAACAAGGTGCTGACGGCGTGAAGCCGCATACAGCAGTGCCTCCGTTCTCGCATCCATCTTCGTGTTCTTCGGGTCCAGTATTACCTTACGTATCTGTTCTGCAATATCAGAGCCGCCCGGCTCTCTTGTATACTGCACCTGATAGCCTTCTTTTATAAGGCGTTCTGTAACAGCAGTGGAAACAGTCGTCTTGCCGCTTCCATCAGGTCCTTCAAATGTGATAAACATCCCTTTTTTCATCTGGATTATTATATCACGTGTACGCTCTGTTTCCTCTCATCCGTTCCTGTGCCTTCAAATTCATGTCATAATAAGGACAGTATCTTTATTTATATTCGGAGGCGTCTAATGAAACTGAACACAAAGCGCACCATCCTTGTCGGTCTTGCCTTTCTTTCCATCTGTACCTTCTGGCAGTTCTATGACAATGAGATTCCCCGTATTCTGAAGAACACATTCAATCTTGGTGAAACAGTAACCGGTGTCATTATGGCACTGGACAATGTACTCGCACTCTTCCTGCTTCCGCTCTTCGGTTCTCTAAGCGATCATGTTCATACCCGTATCGGAAAGCGCATGCCTTTCATTCTTGGCGGAACCATAGTATCTGTTACGCTCCTGATGATCCTGACAGGTCTTTCCTCAAAACCTGAGAGCCTTGTCTTCTTCATCATTGTGCTCCTGTGTCTGCTGGTCGCAATGGGCACCTACCGTTCTCCTGCAGTCTCCCTGATGCCGGATGTTACGCCCGCCCCTATGCGTTCCAAGGCCAATGCCATCATTAATCTGATGGGGACATTGGGCGGTGTATTTACACTCCTGATGATCAAGTTCCTCGTCAAGGCACCTGCTGCAGGAGAACTGACTGACTACTTCCCGCTGACTATAGCAATAGGAGCAGTCATGCTGATATCTGTACTGGTTCTCTTCCTTACGGTTCATGAAAATAAGATTGACGTACAGAATACGGAAGAAAACAAGGAACAGGTATCTCCTGAAACCGAAGAAAAGATGCCTGCTGATGTGAAGAAGTCAATGCTGTGGCTGCTGCTGTCCGTATTCCTGTGGTTCGCAGCATACAATGCTGTAACAACTGCCTTCAGCCGCTATGTAGGCATTGTATGGGGACTGAAGGATGGAAGCTATGCAACATGTCTTCTGATAGCCAATATTGCCGCAATTATTTCCTATCTTCCAATCGGTTTTATCTCTGAGAAGATTGGCAGAAAGAGAACCATTCTCATCGGTATCTGTGCAATGGCTCTGTGTTTTCTGGCAGCTTCGTTTGTCTCATCCTATCATTCCTGGATCGTTGTCTTCTTTGCACTGATTGGATTTGGATGGGCTGCCATCAATTTCAATTCCTATCCTATGGTTGTTCAGATGGCAGGCCATAATAAAATAGGAAAGTATACCGGTACCTATTACACCTTCTCTATGGCCGCCCAAGTATTCACACCGATATTCAGCGGTTTCCTGCTGGAGTATGTATCCTACAGGACCCTGTTCCCATATGCATTTGTATTCAGCATACTGGCATTGCTGACAATGAGCAGAGTAAAGTATGGCGATGTAAAACTGAAGAACTGAAAAAAGAATGGAATCTCCGCAGCTTTGTGGAAGATTCCATTCTTCTTATTTGCTATTCAGCGTAGTCTCCGCCGGAGATACCGAAGTATTCCTCCAATGTCTCATCCGGTGATACGCTGTATACAGCTGTTGCTGTATCAACACCTACATATCTGTAATGCCATGGTTCAAAAGTATAGCCTGTGATGGATTCCTTTCCTTCCGGATATCTTTCCACAAATCCATATTCATGGGCATGCTGGTAAAGCCATTCTCCTTCAGGTGTATCCTTCATGGCTGCCGAGAATACGGTAGCTCCATCATGATCTGCGATATCCATAGCAAGTCCGGTCTGATGATCGGAATAGCCAGCTCTAGAAGAATAAGTATCCGCTTCCTCGGTACCATCCTTCTCTGCATAGCTGTTATACAGCTGTTCCTGATAGGACTGTGAACGGTAGCCGCTCTGTGCACGCAGTGTTACACCATCCTCCAGTGCTGCCGCAAACATCTTCTCCAATGCCGTAGCAGCTTCATCTCTCATCTGTATGCCATCATATGCAGCATTGCATGTAACAGCCCTCAGATCACTTGGTTCATAGCCATCCGGAAGCTTGTGTGTCTTATTGGCAATAATCAGCAGACTGTCCGTGTCAAAGAACCTGCTGTCTGTTTCAGGATCCACCGTAGCAGTCGCTGAAGCTGTGGCTTCTTCTGTTTCTGTTACAGATGCTGAAGCAGAGGAATCGCTTTCTCCTGCATGCTTTGAATTGAGCAGAATCACACAGATAATAACAGACAGTATTATCAGCATAATCAGTCCCATGAACGTCTGTTTCTTTGTCATATATCTCTTCCTTTATCTATTCTTCAAATATCTTTGTTTTCTTCAATGCATTCACAAGTATGTATCCCAGTGCAGCTGCGATCAGTTCACCAAGGGCAACCCATGATCCATTGATCAGAGTGCCAAGTACTACATTGTTAGGCATATACAGTACCGCCAGTTCTCCTCCTACAAAGAAGAAGTTCCATACGGCCGGCATCAGCAGTGACAGGATCGGCAGCTTACCGATCTTAATATCCCTGAAACGCCATGTACACCATGCGGCTGCCAAAGTTGCCAGAGTGCCAATCACCGCATCAATATATCCGGTAGGATTGAGCCCTGTCATTGCCCCGATCAGGTTGGCAAGAAAGCATCCAAGTGCCACTCCCTGAATAGAAGGTTTGTACACCAATGGCAGAATCGTCAGTGCTTCGCTGATTCTCACCTGCAGGTTTCCATAGGAAAGCGGGGCAAGAGCCAGAGTTACGACAGTATAGACTGCCGCGATCATCGCTGTCTTAGCGAAGGTCTTTGTGTTCATCATTAAAATCATCTCCTTATTTTGTTTGCGGAAGGTAGCTGCTACTCCCGGGAATACCGAACAGATATTCCAGCACCTAATTGTAACGTGAATTCAATGACAGTCAACTTAGAGAGACTGCTGTACTTAATGTAATTCCACAATGAATATTTCACTGTTTTTCATGATCATTTTCATTGACTTTGCCATGTCCCTCTCCTATTATTCTGTTATCACAGAACTGACGGATAGTGGAATTGACCACGGGAACTGTGTAATTAGGAAATGTCGACCGTCTGGGCAGATTCATAACGATAGCCCGGACGGTTTTATTTATCCGGACAGAAAAAGGAGAGGGACATGTTGGAAAACAAGCAGTGGAACACCTTCCAGGGAAGACTCTGGAAAGAAGAATGCAACGTCAGGGATTTCATTCAGAACAACTACACACCTTACACTGGAGATGAATCATTCCTGGAAGGGCCGACAGAAGCCACAGACAAACTGTGGGGAAAACTGCAGGAACTGCAGAAGGCAGAAAGAGATAACGGAGGTGTCCTGGAAGAAGAGACGGATGTTGTTTCCTCTTTGACATCCTATGGCCCTGGCTATATCGATCCTGCTATGAAGGATCTGGAACAGATCGTCGGTCTGCAGACAGACAAGCCATTGAAGCGTGCGTTTATGCCTTATGGCGGAATTACTATGGCTGAAGAGGCTTTATCCACTTATGGCTATACACCGAATCCTGAATTCCATAAGATCTTCACAGATTATCATAAGACACACAATCAGGCAGTCTTTGATGCCTATACCCCGGAGATGAGAAAGGCACGTCATGCCCATATCATTACCGGTCTTCCTGATACTTATGGAAGAGGAAGAATTGTCGGTGACTACAGACGTATTGCTCTGTATGGAATTGATCAGCTGATTGCCTGGAAGCAGGAAGACAAATCCAACTGCGGTGACGGTACAATGAGCGATGATGTCATCCGTCTTAGAGAAGAACTGACAGATCAGATCAATGCGCTCAAGGATATGAAGAAGATGGCTGAAGCCTATGGCTATGACATCTCCCTTCCTGCCCAGAATGCAAAGGAAGCCATCCAGTGGCTGTACTTTGGATACCTGGCAGCAGTCAAGACACAGAATGGTGCCGCTATGTCCGTTGGACGTATCTCTACATTCCTAGATATCTTTGTCACAAGAGATCTGAATAACGGAACACTGACTGAGAAGGAAGCACAGGAACTGATCGATCATATGGTCATGAAGTTCCGTATGGTTAAGTTTGCACGTATTCCTTCCTATAACGAACTGTTCTCCGGCGATCCTGTATGGGCTACTCTTGAAGTAGCAGGTACAGGCATTGACGGACGTTCCATGGTCACAAGAAATGACTTCCGTTTCCTGCATACACTTGAGAATATGGGACCTTCTCCAGAACCTAACCTGACTGTCCTTTATTCTCCTCGTCTTCCTGAAGCATTCCGCAAGTATGCGGCTGCTATCTCCATCAAGACATCTTCCATCCAGTATGAGAATGATGATGTCATGAAGGTAGAATGGGGCGATGACTACAGCATCTGCTGCTGTGTCTCCGCTACCAAGACAGGCAAGGAAATGCAGTTCTTCGGTGCCAGAGCCAATCTTGCAAAGGTACTGCTCTATGCAATCAACGGCGGTGTTGATGAAATGAACGGCATTCAGACAGGACCTGCCATGACACCTATTACTTCTGAATATCTTGATTATGATGAAGTAAAGGCTAAGTATATGACTATGATGAACTGGCTTGCCGGTCTGTATGTCAATACACTGAATGTCATCCAGTATATGCATGACAAGTACTACTATGAAGCAGCTGAAATGTCTTTGATCGATACGGATGTCAGAAGAACATTCGCTACCGGCATTGCCGGCTTCTCTCATGTCATTGATTCCTTCAGTGCCATGAAGTATGCAAAGGTCAAGGTCATCAGAAACAAGGAAACAGGTCTTGCGGAAGACTATGAAGTTGAAGGAGACTTCCCTAAGTACGGCAATGATGATGACAGAGCAGATGAGATCGGTCTCTGGGTACTGCAGAGCTTCATTACTGCAGTCAAAAAGCATCACACTTACAGAAATGCAGAACCTACTACATCAATCCTGACCATCACTTCCAACGTTGTTTATGGAAAGTACACAGGCAATATGCCTGATGGAAGAAGAGCCAAGACACCATTGTCTCCAGGTGCAAACCCTTCCTATAACGCTGAGACAAATGGACTTCTTGCTTCACTGAACTCACTGACAAAGATACCTTATGAATGGGCACTGGATGGCATTTCCAATACACAGACAATGAACCCGGATGCTCTGGGACACAGTGAAGAAGAAAGAGATACCAATCTGGTCAATGTACTGGATGGATACTTCGGACAGGGGGCACATCACCTGAACGTCAATGTCTTCGGTAAAGATAAGCTGATTGATGCTATGAATCATCCGGAGAAGCCTGAGTATGCCAACTTCACAATCCGTGTATCAGGCTATGCTGTAAAGTTCATCTCCCTGACGCATGAGCAGCAGATGGATGTTCTCTCCAGAACATTCCACGATCATCTTTGATTCATGACACAGGCAAGAGTACATTCCTTTGAAACATTCGGAGCAGTGGACGGACCCGGTGTCCGGTTCATTGTCTTCCTGCAGGGATGCCGAATGAGATGTGCCTACTGTCATAACCCTGAAACATGGGATATGGCACAGGGCACTCTCTATTCCCCGCAGGAAATACTGCAGAGAGCACTTCGCTATAAAGCTTACTGGAACAATGGCGGCGGTATTACTGTTTCAGGAGGAGAGGCACTTCTGCAGATCGACTTCCTCATTGAATTCTTCACTCTCTGCCATGAAAATGGCATTAATACCTGTCTTGATACTTCAGGCAATCCTTTCACTAGAGAAGAGCCTTTCTTCTCAAAGTTTAGAAAGCTCTGCAGTGTCACCGATCTCTTCCTGCTGGACATCAAGCATATCAATGATGAAAAGCACAGGGAGCTGACCGGATGCTCTAATAAGAACATTCTGGATCTTGCACAGTATCTCTCCGGCAATGGAAAGCATATGTGGATCCGACATGTCCTTGTTCCGGGCATTACCACAGACAGAGAAGAGCTGACACAGCTGCGTACCTTTATTGATACCCTGCACGGTATCGACAGAGCTGAGGTTCTCCCTTACCACACGATGGGCGTTCCTATGTACAAAAAACTCGGTATTCCCTATCGCCTGGAAGGCGTAAGAACACCGACTGCTGAAGAGATCAAGGAAGCAGAAATGATACTCAAAGGATAATCATTTGGAAGCACCTCTGCACAGGTGCTTCCTTTTTATATTCCCTGAAGCAGAAAAAAACGCAGGTTCTCTGCGTTCAATGCGCCTTACATATGTTCCAGCATATAAGCTGTAATACCTGCACAGTGCTCTGCTGCTTTCTTCTCAAAGATCTCGTAGCTTTCCGCAACACTCTCATCTGCCTTGTCAGAGATTGCCCTGATGATAACAAATGGGATCTGGTTCAGATAGGCAGCCTGTGCAATGGCACAGCCTTCCATCTCTGTACAGTCAGCCTGGAATGTCTCATGGATCCAGTCCTTCTTATCCTTTTCTCTGATGAACTGATCGCCTGAAGCAACTCTTCCGGCAAAGGGACGTACATCCGGTGCAGCAGCCATCACTGCCTTATAGGCAAGCTGGCAGAGATGCTCGTCCGCCTTAAAGGATGTAACATGCATGCCAGGCACTTCTCCTGGCTGATAGCCAAAGTTCACTGCATCCACATCATGATATACAGCATCCTTGGATATCACGATATCCCCGATATTGATGTCATTGTTCAATGAGCCTGCAACACCTGTATTCAATACTCTGTCCACATGAAATTCATCTGCCAGTATCTGTACACAGACTGCCGCATTTACTTTGCCAACGCCGCTCTTTACAACAACGATTTCAGCATTTCCAATGGTTCCTTCAAAGAATTCCATAGAAGCCTTCGTCACGGTTCTTCTGACTGCCATCTTCTCCTTCAGAAGATTCACTTCCACATCCATTGCTCCAATAATGCCTGTCTTCATATTGTCCCCTTCTCCTTCAGTTCCTTCACAAGGAATGTCATTGCAATCGTCTTGCCATCCGGAACTTCACCCTTCACTATTCTGTCTGTGATCTCATCCAGTGAATATCTGGATACATTCAGATATTCATCCTCATCCAGATTCTGTCCGCGGTATTCTCCCGCCTTTGCATAATACATATCGATCACTTCATTATCATAGGCTGGTGTTGGATACATTTTGCCAAGATATATCCAGTCCTTTCCCTCATATCCTGTTTCCTCTATGACTTCTCTTTGGGCAGTGATGAAGCGATCCTCTCCTGCTTCCTTCTTGCCTGCCGGATATTCCAGTGTTACTTCATTCTGTGCATATCTCCATTGTGAGACAAAGAAGAACTTTCCCTCTTTATCCTCCAGGGCAATACCAACACCGCCCGGATGTTCTACAACTTCTCTGTCCATTACCAGACCATCCGGCATCTCTGCTCTGTCTTTTCTTAAATGAATGACAGTGCCGTCATATATTCTCCTAGTTTCTACCTGTTTTTCTGTAAGATCGTCCATATTTATTTTTCCTCACGTATAATCATATACAGGAAAGGGTGAATTTTCCATGAATCAGAAAATATACTTCGCGGGCAGTATCAGAGGAGGACGTGAGGATGCGTCCCTGTACCATAGAGTCATTGCACATATACAGGAAACCGACACAGTACTGACAGAACATGTAGGGGATCTTTCCCGTTCAGTACTGGAGGGAGGCAGTAAGGATATAGCCATCTATGAGCAGGATACTTCATGGCTGAGAGAGAGCGATCTAGTCATTGCAGAATGTACAAGACCTTCTCTTGGGGTCGGGTATGAACTGGCATATGCCGAGAAATACAAGAAACCTGTTTACATCTTTTACAGGCACAAAGAAACGCAGCTCAGTGCTATGCTTAAGGGGGATGCATATTTTCATATCTCATCCTATGAAACAGAGGAAGAGCTGATGAAGATGATTGACAATGTACTAAAGAATAGAGAGGACTGACATTCATGTACACAATTGATTATTATCGAAGATCTGCAGACTGGCTTGAGGAACGTCTCGATGATGTTCCAGAGATTGCTCTGATCCTTGGATCAGGACTTGGTCCTTTAGCAGACCAGATTGAGAATCCTATTGTCTTTGACTACAAGGATATTCCTAACTTTCTTGTCTCTACTGTAAAGACACATGCAGGCAAGCTGATCTATGGAACACTGGCAGGCAAGAAGGTCATCTGTATGAAAGGACGCTTCCATTCCTATGAAGGCTATACCATGGAGCAGCTGTCTATTCCAGTCAGAGTATTCAAGCTATTAGGTGTGCAGAAACTGATCGTTACCAATGCGGCAGGAGCTGTAAACCTTACTTATAAGCCAGGTGACATCATGATCATCAATGATCAGATTAAGCTCGCCCTGGATTCTCCATTAAGAGGACCGAATATTGATGAGCTTGGACCTCGCTTCTTTGATGTCACAAAGATGTTCACACCTGCATACATCACACTAGCACATCACTGTGCAGAGAATTCAGGATTGACGGTTCATGATGGAACCTATATGTTCATGAGCGGTCCGCAGTATGAAACACCTGCTGAAATCAGAGCATGCCGTGTACTCGGTGCGGACGCTGTCGGCATGTCCACTGTCAATGAGACACTGACTGCAGCACAGTGCGGAATGCCTTTGCTTGGTCTGACCGTCATTACAAATATGGCTGCTGGAATTCTGGATAAACCATTGTCAGATGAAGAAGTGAATGAAGTAGCGAGTACTATCTCAACAAAGTTCACTGCTTATGTTAAAAAGATCGTAGAAGCTATCTAAATGAATCAATGCGCAGTTCACATACTGCATATTTTCTTATAATACAAAGCACTCAGAAGCAGCTGAATATGCTGTATCTGAGTGCTTTGCATTATTTATTCTTGATATAAGATTGCTGGTTACACACTGCAGTAATATATTGCATAATAGGAAAATGAAAAGGAGTACACATGAAAATACTAGTCATTGATGGTCAGGGCGGAAGGATCGGCAGGACACTTGTTGAAGAGATTATGAAGGCTAAGGTCCCAGCCGAACTATACGCAGTCGGTACAAACAGTATGGCAACAGCCGCCATGATGAAAGGCGGTGCTGTGAACGCTGCTACAGGAGAAAATCCTGTTATTGTAAACTGCAAAGATGCAGATATTATTACCGGTCCAATCGGAATACTTTCTGCCAACTCCCTGTTGGGAGAAATCACACCGAAAATAGCACTTTCTGTTTCTGAGAGCAAAGCATTGAAACTGCTGATCCCGATGAATCGCTGTAATATCTGGGTTGCGGGAAATCAGGATCAGCCATTAGCGGATGCGATTGCAGAAATATTAGCAATGATACAGAAGAGCATTTAAAAAACACAGCAGGCTGCTGTGTTTTAAAGCGATATCAGTTTTGCTTTTTCCAGTGCTGCTAACAGAATTGGAATTACAATCAGCTGAATTGCAATTCCTGGAAGAGCTGTCACAAAAGCCGATGTCAGCCAGATCTGCATTGAATACGCTCCTGCTCTGAATATCAATGCATTCAGTATCCCATACGTCAGTCTGCCCGCCAGCATAGCTCCCAACAATGATATATAGATGTGAAGATACTTGTTTCTGACTTTTACAAATTGGAACAGAAGTCCGCTTACAAGTCCATACATTGCTAATTCAAAGATCATAGAAGGAAGATAGACTGCGGCCGGCATACCTGTCATTAAACTGGACAGGATTGGTGTCAGAATGCCGACAAGAGCACCAAGCCATGGTCCGCAGATAATACCGGCTGTCAGCACTGGCAGGTGCATTGGTGAAAAGATAGAACCTGAATTCGGAATTCCATGAAATGCAATAGGAAGTGCTACTCCGATTGCCATGCATAATGCAGCAAATACGATTTTCTTTGTTTGTTTCATCATTATCCCCTTTCAAACAAAAATGTCATAAAGACATTCAAAAAATGAGCGCGTCTTTATGACATATCATTGCTCGATCAGCTTCATGCTGAAACATTATGGTTATAGCATAATGCGGAAGTGCATGTCCAACATTCTGCATTCTTTGACTTCACTGGAAATAATCACTTTTCATTTTCAGTATGTCCTAATATTCTTTCTCTATGAACAATTGCCCTTTTCATCCATCCGCTGAACAGATGATAGAGAATGAACAGGATCGATGTCGCTATCCAGGATATTGGATAGCAGAGAAGTGTATCAAATATATTCTGTCCAGGATAGAACAGAATCCACCATATTCTGAAGGCGCCTACACCAAGTGCTGTAATCAATGTAGGGACCAGTGTATTGCCGCAGCCTCTGCAGGCTGACGAGATAATTTCCACAAAGCAGAATACGAACCAGAGCGGGCATATAAAGTTGAGGATTCCCATACCGCTGCTGATGACCTCCTGATCGGAAGTAAACAGTCTGAATAGAAACATACCGCAGCTGAGACACACTGCTTCGATTGCCAATGAGATAGCAATATACATACCGATGGTGATCCATATGGACTTCTTTACTCTTTCATAGTTTCCTGCGCCGAAGTTCTGTCCGCAGAAAGTAAGGATTGCAGTACCTAATGCACCGGAGGTATTCCAGAATACCGCATCGATCTTTCCGAAGGCAGTATACGCTGCGACTGTCGCAGTTCCGTACTGATTGACACCAGCCTGAATAAATAAGTTTGAAACACTGTACAGAACAGACTGCACAGCAATCGGCAGTCCGATCACTATGATCGTCTTCAGTACATTGACATCCAGCGAAAATTCACGCAGAGAGAAACGGCACATATTATCTGTTTCTGCTAAGTCCCTCATAACAAGGATACAGGAAACAATCTGTGAAATGACAGTGGCGGCAGCAGCCCCTGCAACGCCCCATGGCAGTACACCCACAAATACAATATCCAGAACAATATTAACAATACATGCCACGATCAGATAATACAGAGGTCTTCGAGAATCACCCACTGCTCTTAATACACCGGATCCCATGTTATACAGCATGGTCGGTATCATGCCTATCATATATGTCCTTAAATAAATAACAGCCAGTGAGAAGATATCCGAAGGTACATTCAGTATTTTCATAATATCCTCGGCGAAGAAGATACCGACAAACATCATTACAACACCGAATACTCCGGCCAGAAACATACCTGCATTCACACCTTTGCGTACACCATTTGCTTCACCAAGACCATAGGACTGTGCAATAACAACAGTCGCTCCAGAAGAAAGCCCGACGACAAAGCCAACCAGAAGATTGATGAACGTACCAGTGGAACCGCCTACTGCACCAAGCGCAGCTGTACCTACAAAATTGCCTACGATCATCGCATCTACAGTGTTGTACAGCTGCTGAAATAGAGAACCGAACATAATAGGAAGTGAGAACATGAAAATTTCTTTCCATATCACTCCATTCAGCATATCGGTTCTGTATTTTCTCATGGCCTTCACCTCCGCAATAAATGCAATGATACGCTTTATAACTGACTGAATAAAGAGATTCCTTATGAATTTCTATAGAACTGTTCTAGAATGGCTGTATTGGAGGTATTGCATGAACAGACAATTTCCTGAAGGCTTCCTGTGGGGAGGCGCTACTGCTGCCAATCAGTTTGAAGGCGGCTGGAATGAAGGTGGAAAGGGATGGTCCGTTGCGGACTGTGCAAGAAGCCATCTGGATGATGATGTAAAGGATTATGAGAAACAGAATGAGGTACTGATGAAGGATGTTGAGGAAGCAATGGCACATCCTGAGGATCTGAAACATTATCCTAAGAGACATGGATCCGACTTCTACCATCATTACAAGGAAGACATTGCCCTGATGGGCGAGATGGGATACAAGGTATTCCGCTTTTCTATAGCATGGGCAAGAATCTATCCGAATGGGGATGATGCAGAGCCGAATGAAGAAGGGCTGAAGTTCTACGATGCAGTATTCGCTGAACTGAAGAAATATAATATTGAACCCTTGGTGACTATTTCACATTACGAACCGCCGCTGAACCTATCTCTAAAGTATGACTGCTGGTACAGCAGACAGACGATCTCCTTCTTTATGAATTTTGTACATACGATCGTAGACAGATATGGAAGCCAGGTTAAGTACTGGCTGACATTCAATGAAGTAGATTCTCTGATCCGCCATCCTTATACAACAGGCGGTCTGATTAAGGACCGCTTCAAGGATAAGAACTGGGAAGAGGTCATCTTTCAGTCCATGCATCATCAGTTTGTCGCTTCAGCATTAGCGACCAAATATATTCATGAGAAGTTCCCTGAAGATAAAGTTGGCTGTATGTTAACAAAGCTGACGTATTATCCATATTCCTGCAGACCGGAGGATGTACTGGAAGCACAGCAGAGAATGCGTTCTACCTACTGCTATTCCGATACACAGGTATTCGGAGAATACCCTTCCTATCTGCTGGCAAGATTCCGCAATCACGGTCTTCACATCCATATGGAAGAAGAGGATCTGAAGATCATGAAAGCATACCCGGTAGATTTCATCTCCTTCTCCTACTATTCTTCAAGCTGTGTAGCAGCCAATGCGGATGGATTGGAAACAGCAGCCGCCAATACTATGACAGCTATCAAGAATCCATACCTTAAGGCATCTGAATGGGGATGGCAGAGCGATCCTACCGGACTGCGTATCTCTCTGGTCGATCTTTATGACAGATACCGTAAGCCTCTGTTCATTGTTGAAAATGGACTTGGTGAGAAAGAGAAGCTCGTACCGGATGGAAAAGGATCCTATACAGTGAATGATGATGCACACATTGCCTACTATGAAGGTCATATGAAAGCAATGTATGATGCCATTCATGAAGATGGTGTTGAACTGATGGGATATACAAGCTGGGGATGCATTGACCTAGTATCGGAATCAACAAAACAGATGTCCAAGCGATATGGATTTGTATATGTAGACTGTGATGATGATGGAAAAGGAACCTATAACAGATACCGTAAGAAATCGTTCTATTGGTATAAACATGTTATAGAGACCAATGGAGCAGCTCTCTATGAAAAACAATAAAGTCATCTTTCTTGATGTGGATGGCACACTGATCGATTATGAGAAGCATCTTCCTGCTTCTGCCGTAACAGCCATCAATACCGCAAGAAAGAATGGGAACAGGATCTATCTGTGTACAGGATGCTCAAAGTTCGAACTGGAGAAGATGAATCTCCCTGAAACAGACGGTGTGATTGGAGGCAACGGTGCTTACATTGAGGAGAATGGAACATTCCTCATGCATAAGATACTGACTGCAGAAGAAACCCGCAGCATCATCGACTGGTGCTATGACAGAGATCTGGCTTTCTATATTGAAAGCAACACTGGTGTCTACTGCAATGAAAAGATGGCAGAGACATGGCATGATACGGTACTGAAGTATGCTATGGGCAAGCAGGGAGACAAAGAGAGTGCAGAAGCCTACTGCAAAGAATTCAGAGAACTGCTTACCTTTTCACATAGAGAGAATCTATATAAAGAGGAAGCTAACAAAATAGACTTCATCATGCATTCTTATCAGGATCATCTTGATTCGCTCAGAGACTTCCCTTCTCTTGAAGCTTCTACATGGGGAGGCAAAGATGAACAGGCACTGTTTTCTGACCTTGGACCTGCAGGCATTACCAAGAAGCATGCAGTGGATGTACTTCTAAAACACCTATGTACAGACAGAAGAGATGCCATTGCCTTCGGCGATGCAAAGATAGACATTCCTATGTTCCAGTACTGCGGCTATGGTGTAGCCATGGGCAATGGCGGACCTGAGTGCAGAGACGCAGCAGATTATGTGACAGCAGAAGTAAATGAGGATGGATTGCTGAAAGCATTTAAGCATCTGGAATTAATCTAAAGTAAAAACTATGCAGGTCAGCTGACCTGCAGAGAGTGTAAATTAAACTGTGTAAGTTAGTTAAATGCGTACGATTTAGCTAATGAACACAGTTTTATTATGTCTCATGCTATCCTAAAGGAGGAAAAGGAAAATGAACGACATGAGTAAGAGAAATCACAATACTGCCGCTGAAGAAATAGCTGCTCGAATCATCAACGAATATGATTGCACATCTGTAGCGGATATGCAGAATGCACTCAAAGATATTTTTGGACCAATGTTTGAAGGACTGCTCAAAGGCGAGATGAATAATCATCTCGGATATAAATCAAATTCTAAAGAGCCCAAAGAGATCACTAACAGAAGAAATGGATCTACCCGAAAGACACTGAAGACATCTATGGGAGATGTAGAAATCAGAGCACCGAGAGATAGGGACGGATCTTTTGAACCGGTAATTATTCCCAAAAGAACTACTGATGTTTCTGAAATCGAAGGAAAGGTCTTAGCTATGTATGCCAGAGGGATGTCACAAAGAGACATCTCATCAACGATTGAAGATATTTATGGCTTTAAAGTATCTCACGAGATGATTTCTAACATCACTGATGTAATTCTCCCTGATGTGGAGGAATGGCGATCAAGACCATTAAAGAAATGTTATCCGTTCATTTTTGTTGATTGTATGTATGTGTCTGTTCGCAGTGAATATGAAGCTAAAGAGGAAGCTGTTTATACAATCCTCGGCTATGATTTACAGGGCGAAAAAGAAATACTTGGGCTTTGGATGGATTCCAGTGAATCCAAGAATTATTGGATGCAGATATTCGATGAAATTAAATCGAGAGGTGTTGAGGATATCTTCTTCATTTCGATGGACGGTGTTTCGGGATTGGAGGATGGAGCGAAAGCCATCTTTCCTGGAGTTGTAGTTCAAAGATGTATTGTCCATCTCATACGCAATTCAATCAAATATGTTCCTTCGAAAGATTATAAGAAGTTCACTGCCGATCTTAAGAGAGTATACGGGGCTTCCAGTTTGAAAAATGCAAAGGCAGCTTTTGAATCATTTAACGATAACTGGAAACAGTATCCAGGTGCTGTAGATGTTTGGAAACGCAATTTCATCCATGTCGAGCAGCTGTTTGATTACGGTTCAGCGGTCAGGAAGGTCATGTATACGACTAATGCGATCGAATCAGTTAATTCGTCCTTTAGGAAAGTGACAAAAAAAGGTTCATTTCCAAATCATGATTCAGTCTTTAAATTGCTTTATCTCAGAATTAAAGAGCTGGATAGAAAATGGGATGGAGGCAGGCATCAGAACTGGTCAATGGTTCTCAATCAGCTGCTGATCAACGATAGTTTCACTGAACGGATCAATCATTACTTAAATTACTAATCAAAAGAGAGTATTCACGATATTATTTTAATAATGGCGTGATTACTCTCTTCATTCTCACAGGTATATCGATTAATGAGACTGACTATTTTTGATGTGTGAATTGAAACTTACACAGTTTACTTGACAATGTCGACCTGCATAGTTTTCATTTCTGTCTTTACTTCTTTTTCTCAGTTTTCTTACTGTTCTTCTTATCCTGCTGTTTCTTGAGTTTCTTCTGTGCCTTCGCAGCAGCTTTCTTTTCTTCCTTTGCTTTTTCTGCTTCCAGTACTTCCGGATAGCAGATATTATATGCAAGCCACAGAGGTTCGCCCAGCAGCAGTTTCTTTATTTCTTTAAAACTTCCTGTCATAAAGTCTGGGCCTGCATCAATGAACTCTGCAGTTCTGTCTGTGCCTGACATGAATCCAACTGTAAATGCGCCAGCCTGCTGTCCGGAAATGATATTGGAACCAGTATCTGTTATATAAACACAATGCTTCGTATTCATTAACCTGCATGCAGTCAGGATAGAGTCTGATCTTGTTCCCTCAATACCGTCTCCAGCATGGCCAATGATTACATTCGGATACTGTCCCATATTGAAATGCTGAAGCAGATCCACAATAGAGCTGCGTTCTCTTGAGGAAACAATACCGATCTTATAACCATTTTCCTTCAGCCACTTCAATAGTTTAATGGAACCTTTCATTGGCTGAATCAGATCGATCAGATGATCATTCTGGTAATCCATATACTCTGCTTCAGCAGCTTTGCAGTCTTTAGCAGGAAAGAATTTCTTCACCACTGTATCGACCGTGTCACTGAGCAGGACTGGAATATCCTTCTCCTTTACCCTCTTCTTGCCATACACAGCAAATACATGTCTGTATGTTGCAAGCACTGCAGGCTCTGTATCCATAATCGTTCCATCGAAAGAAAGCAGGACTGCAGGCCTTCCTTCTTTTTCTTCCATCTTCTTAAGTGACTTTTTTTCTTTATGATCTTTTTTGCTCATGAGAGTATCTCCTGAATATTTCTTCTCTACTGATAATAGCATTTTCCTATTTAATATGGCATATTTGAAACACATAAATATGACACTATGCGTATAATAATATGGTTGAAGGAGAATACATGGAACTCAGCATCTTTCTTACAATCATTACTGTTTTGTATCTATTTATCTATATGCTGGTCAATCACAGCTTTGGCAGAGCCAGACTTTCCAATGGTCCTATGTTCCTGATAGGAGCAGGACTTGTACTAACAACGCTGTATTCCTTTGCAAGGAATAATTCTGCTGACTTTATCCTGAATGGCATACTCCTTGTTTCACTGATTGCTATGGTATTAATGGGTTTTGGCATCTTCTTTGTTATCTTCATCTCATTAAAGAATGGGATACGTATGATCCATAGAGAAGGATTCTCTCTTGCCAATGCGTTAAGCCTTTTCCTTGGAATCGGCATTATTCTTCTGCTGATACTGAATACCAAGGGAGCCGAAATCACTGCCGGCACTCTGCCAGAGAAAATATTCTTTGTCATACTGCTCCTTGTAGATATTTCAGTCGCTTACTTTGCTCTTCTATACTGTAATTTTCTGTTTACTTCATTTCTGTATTCAGTATACAGACCATTCCGAACTGTACAGTACATCATAGTTCTAGGAGCCGGGCTTCTGCATGGTTCTGAAGTTTCCCCTCTTCTTGCAGGAAGAATTGACTGCGCATTAAAAGTATACAAAAGACAGATCAGGAGAAAGAAACCCGCTCCCATCCTGATATTCTCAGGCGGGCAGGGAAAAGATGAAGCAATTCCGGAAGCGGAAGCGATGAAGCAGTATGCCATCAATGAAGGCATAGATGAAAAGGATGTGCTTACGGAAGACAGGTCAGTAAATACATATGAGAACATGAAGTACTCTAAGAAAATCATTGATGCTCGTGAAGAACATCCTGAGAAATGCAGAATACTGTTTGCTACGACCAACTACCATGTCTTCCGCAGTGCTCTCTATGCCAGACAGAACAATCTGAAAGCACAGGGTATTGGCTCCTCTACTAAGAACTACTACCGCTATAACGCTACTCTTCGTGAATACGCGGCGATTGTAAAACTTCATCTGAAGGTATACTTAATCATTCTTGCAGTATTCATTGTTATGATCTTTGCATTGTTCCTGCTGCTTCACTTCTATTCATCCAATCCTGATGCAGTGAACTCAATTCTTTCAAAATTCGGCATCTACTAAAAGAAGAACCTTAGGCAGCCGCCTTCAGTTCTTCTTTTGTTTTCTTTACATAATCATTTGTAACATAGCAGTATATCAGCCACACTGTCATAACACACCATATGATAGGTTCGCACCAGATCACCGCATCATATTGAAATCTTGGTATCAGGAATATGGTAAACATGATCTTTCCTGTAAACTCGATTACAGATGAGATCAGCGGCATGATCTTTGAACCAAGTCCCTGCAGTGTAAAGCGCAGCTGCATCAGTACTCCAAGCACTGCATAGAATGGGCCAACTACATACAGGAATCTAGAGCCATTGTTCAGGATCACTGTATTCTCCGATCCGGAGATCATATGAATCAATGCAGGTGCACATGTCCATAGAAATACCGATACAATTCCAGCTGCGGCAAAATCAAAGATAATGCAGTCCTTCACTGCTTTCAGGATTCTCTCACCGTTCTCAGCACCTCTGTTCTGTCCAATGAATGTGGATAGCGCAATGCCCATAGAAGTAAATGGAAGATTGCACACTGCATAGATCTTTCTTGCCGAGATATGTCCTGCGATGATTTCTTCCCCTAATGAGTTGATACCTGACTGCAAAACAATAGAACCTACCGAAACAATGGAGCCCATGATTGCCATGGAATAGCCCTGCCCTGCAAGGTCTGCATACATCTCTCTGTCAAAGCGGAAATCTTCACGTGAGGGAATCAGTTCCTTTGTCTTTGCGATCATGTATATCAAGCACAGTACTGCAGATACGCCCTGTGATATAACAGTCGCTGCCGCAGCACCGGCAACCCCCATGTTAAACCATACGATCAGTGCATAATCCAGAAAGATATTCAGCACTGAAGAGAATACAAGGAACACTAATGGCATAACCGAGTTGCCTACTGCTCTTAATAATGAAGACATAAAATTGTAGGCAAACATAACTATGATCCACGCGCCGATAATACTGATATAGGAATAGCTTTCCTCAAGAATAGAAGACGGTGTCTGTATCAATATAAGCAATGGCTTCAATCCAATCATAGAGATAACTGTAATAAGTATTGCTGTAAGTCCTCCAATCACAATGGAACCTGCCGCCGCTTTCTTGATCCTTTCGCTGTTGCCAGAACCATATGCTCTGGCTGCTACGATACCGAATCCAGCCCCAAGAGAACAGGCAAACCCTACCATCAGTTCAAAGATACTGGAACAGGCGCCTACTGCAGCCAATGAGCTTTCCCCAAGTACATTTCCAACAATTGCAGTATCCGCTGCATTATACAGCTGCTGGAATGCGTTCGAGATAAAGATCGGAATCATGAAGAGAATCAGACTCTTCATAATAGGTCCATGGATCAGATCTACAGATGTATTGTGCTTATGCATGCATGTCCTCCTATGCTGAAGCAACACAAAACCCGCAGCGCGGGTTCTGTGTGTGTTCTATTCATTAATCAGTTGTATATGAAACATGCCAGCTTCCATCTGGACATGTTACCTGTATTTCATATGTACCTGCAGTATCTACACTGACTGTCTTGCTTGTCTCAAAGGATCCCGACTGTGACAGCACTGTAGAAACCGCTGTTCCATTCTCATCAGCAAGCACTACCAGCATCGATCCGTCCCCGCTGTGAGTTGCCTTTACTGTTACAGAAGAATTCACCTTTACTGTGAATGTCTTATCAGGTGTACTGCCGGAAAGATCTGCTGCTGGAGCAGTTGCAGCAACTGCATTTTCTGTCTTGCCAATATCACTGCTCAGCATAACATAGTCAACATTCTGATCAGCATATTTATAAGTAAACGGAAGGCTCATTGAATCTCCGGAAGATGATTTATATACATAATTCCCGGTTGCAGTTACAATGCCCTTTTTCTTCGTGAATGTTACATCATCCTTTGACAGTGAATAAATAGAATCTTTTCCGTATCTTGTATTAAGATCCTGATTGATCAGTGCTGTTACAGCAGAGCGGTCATAGTCTGTTACCTTGTTAGGGCTAAGAGAATCCTTGCCGCTTGCTGAAGTAGGCGAAACACTGTATATAGGCTGATCAGCTTCATAATCAGAAGAAGTCTGCTGTGCATTGGAAGAATTGCCTACACATCCTGTTAAAAGAAGTGCCGCTGTTATTCCCATCAGTATTCTGTATTTATTCATGAAGTTCCTCAATTGCCGTTCTCAGGAAGATAGAAGATCTTTTCTCCATCCTTTGAAAGCTGATAATTGCCTCGCGCATAGCTTTCTACGTAGTCAGGATCCTGAAGCTTTGTCTTCTGATCATTCAGGTAGCTGTTCTCATCCTCTACCGTTGCAAGCTTGGCCTGCACTTCTGCAAGTTCCTTCTGCAGTGATACAGTTGTCATTACTTCCTGTACAACAGAATAGATAAAGTAGACGGAAACGCCCAGCATCAGTACCACCAGCATCTTAGACAGCGGTGTCATTTTATGATGTCTGTTTCTTTTTTTCTTTTTCTTCTTTATTTCCGTCATATTGTCTCTTTCTTACTCCGTATTTTAACACGCATTCACATTTCTGTATCTTTTTCAATTCTCGTCTCGCCTATGACTTCATACATATCCGCCGCATCACTCTTCTTCTTAACGTCCTGAGCACTGAGCACGCGGATCTCAAGACGTCTGTTTCCAAACGTCACAGCAACGACATCTCCAGCATTAACTTCATGCGACGGCTTCACAATTCTTCCATTGATCTCAATTCTCTGATTCAGTGCAAGTTCCCTGGAAACAGTTCTTCTCTTCAGTATACGGGATACTTTCAGATATTTATCAATTCTCATTTTCTTACTGACTCCTTTGCCTTCTTGATACATGCGGCAGCCAGATCCATATCATTCTTCATCTTCGGTATCATAGCAATGATACAGCCGCCTGTATATCGAATCGTAATATCCTTGGACAGCTTTGTGAAAGATTCAAAGAGAAGTACACCGTCAACATTCTTGGAAAACAGTGCAGAAAAAGTTATCTCACTTCCATTTCTCAGTTCACGATAGCTATGCACAATTGGATCTTCCAATAGCAGATCCAGTTTCTTCTTTGTGAAAAGTGCTTCTACTTCCTTTGGCAGATGTCCATACTGATCAATAACATCTCTTTCATATGCTTCAAGTGAAGCACTGTCGGGATTGGCATCTATTCTCTGATACATATCCAGTTTGTCATAATCATCCGGTGCAAAATCCTTTGGAATATAGGACGTCTTCTGAATGTTTGCCTTAGGCTTCACTTCCTTATGCACTGCCGGAACACCCTTCTTCTTAGCAGCAATGGCTTCCTCAAGCATTTCAATATACATGTCAATGCCTACTGTATCAATGAAGCCTGACTGAGAAGGGCCTAGAAGATCTCCTGCACCTCGTATTGTCAGATCGCGCATGGCTATTTTATAGCCGCTTCCCAATCTTGCAAATTCCTTGATGGACTGCAGTCTCTTCTGTGAGATCTCCGTCAGCTGACGGCGAGGAGGGATCATCAGATATGCATAGGCAATGCGATCGCTTCTTCCAACTCTTCCCTTGATCTGGTAGATCTGCGCCAATCCAAAATCCTGTGCATTTTCAACCAGTATCGTATTGACATTCGGTATATCAATGCCGTTCTCTACAATCGTCGTGCAGATCAGTATATCAATTTCATGTGCGTATACCTTCAGCATGACATCTTCTATTTCTTCACGTGACATCTGTCCATGCACTGTGCCTATACGAACATCCGGTATCATGTTCTGTATCTTTCGCTGGGTATTGTAAAGCTGTGCGATGTTGTTGTTAAGATAGAAGATCTGTCCTTTTCTTGCAAGTTCCTTTTCAATTGCTTCACGGATCAGTCTGTCGTTCTTCTCTACAACATATGTCTGTACACTGTATCTGTTCAAAGGAGGCGTCTCCAGCTGTGAAAGCTGACGTATGCCTACCAGTGACATCTGCAGTGTTCTTGGTATTGGTGTAGCACTCAGCGTCAGTACATCCACACCCTGCTTCAGTTCCTTTATTTTTTCCTTATGCTCAACACCGAATCTCTGTTCCTCATCTACTATAAGAAGTCCTAGATCCTTGAACTTAATATCCTTGGACAGAAGACGGTGTGTACCTATTACGATATCCACTGTTCCATCTTTCAGCTGTTTCAGCACTTCACCTGTCTCGGACTTTGTTACAAAACGATTCAATACACGTATCGTAACTGGATAATTTCTGTATCTTCCTGTAAATGTTGCGAAGTGCTGCTGGGACAGAATGGTCGTCGGGCATAGCACCGCAACCTGCTTATGATCGCAGACCGCCTTAAAGGAAGCTCTGACCGCTACTTCCGTCTTTCCGAATCCGACATCGCCGCATACCAGTCTGTCCATCGGTCGATCGGATTCCATATCTTTTCTGATATCCTCAACGGCTGTTTCCTGGTCTGCAGTCAAGTCATATGGGAAATCATCATTGAACTTCTTTGTGTATTCCGTATCCTTTGAGAATGCATAGCCAATATGTGTTTCTCTTGTAGAGTAAAGATCCAGCAGTCTTCCTGCTATTTCCTCTACATTCTTCTGCAGCTTCTCTCTTGTCTTCTCCCAGTCTCCGGAGCCAAGCTTATTCAGTCTTGGAATAACTCCATCCCTGGACACGAACTTTCTGACAAGACGAAACTGTTCCAACGGAATCAGCAGTTCTGCATTTCCCTTATACACTACCTTCAGGAAATCTCTTTTTACACCCTGAACTGTTTTTGTTTCAAGACCGAGGAACTGTCCGACACCGTATGTCGCATGCACAATATAATCCCCGGTATGCAGTTCTTCATAGCCATGGATTACTTCGGCAGTATTGAATTTCTTCTCATATCTGCCCTTATGATGATGCACTTCGAACAGTTCATCCGCGGTATAAACTTCCAGATCTTCTTTTCCAATACGGAATCCTTCAGCCAGTGAAGAGAGATACAGATTCAGTCCATCTTCGGGGTCTTCATCTTCCGTCAGTAAATGATATGGAATATGTGCAGCAATACATGTATTGATCACCTTTGTATATTCCTTCTCCGGAAGTGCAGCAACTGTCTTTACAGTTCCGCTGATCATCTTCAGTTTCGTCTCAAGAAGTTCATTTGGAAGATGCACTTCCTCTATATCGGAAATATTATCTATGAAAGGATCTTCCTTTATTGAAGGCAGGCCCTTAACAATACGTGTCTCATCCTGCCATACCGTGTACTTTGGGAGCAGTTTATTTTCCTGCACCATTTCCTGAATATAGGAGACACTCTCTTCTTTCAGTGACTTGATTGTCTCTCTGACAGACTGCTCATCCGACCAGACCAGCAAAGGTTTATTCATGTAGTCAATAATGCTGGCTGTGCTGTTCAGCAAAGCCATGTATGGATACATTCTTCTTTCAAAGACATGTGCTTCCATGGCCATGAAATCCGCTTCTATATCCCCTGAAGCTTCATTTTCCTCCTGCTTCAGGATATCCCTGCCCTTGCTGCAGATCTCTGATACCTGTTCATCTGTAAAAATCACATCTGAAGCTGGTACGATGGAAGCTTCAGATATATTCTCTATTGTCTTCTGTGTTGCCGCATCAAAAGTACGGATTGAATCAATCTCTGTATCAAAGAATTCGATACGCACTGGATTCTCCATATTGATGGAGTAGATATCAACGATACCTCCCCTGCATGCAAAGGTGAGAGGCTGATCGATATGAGCTGCCTGTCTGTATCCGCCTGCCAGCAGTTTTCTCTTCAAATCCTCCATATCGGTCTCATCACCAGCATGCAGAAGTATGCACCCGTTTCTGAAATCTTCCGGAAGCGGCAGAAAACGCAGCATTGCTGAAGGACACGTAACAACTACCTGCGAAGGATTCTGCAGAAGTGAGGACATTGTTTCTACCTTGATTGCAGTCATCTCCGGTGAATCCGCGATTGACTCTACACGCAGAGATTCCTCCGCGCCGAAAAGCGCACATTCGCTTTCAGGGAGGAGGGTCGATATCCTCTCATAAAGTTTCTGTGCGTGATATAAGTTCTGTTTAATGACTAGAATAGGACGTTTATTTCTGCGATAGGATGTACTGATTACCAGTGCTTCCTCCATAAAGGAGGCAAGAGGAAGATCTCCCTTCTCTTCATCCAGAAGCTTTACCGCCCTGTTCTCACTGAGTGCCTTCCGCAGCCACTGCGGAAAGTCTGCTTCATCTTTGATAATAGTGTTCCTTCTTTCCTACATTTTAATATTATGCTTTGACATGACCTGGTCCAGCGGTTTGCTCACCCAATCCTGGGCTGCTTCCGCTGCATCCTTCAATGCTGCTTCATAGATATCTCTATCAGCCTTGGATACAGGTGACAGCACCCAGTCAGGCACCATATCATGATTGCCTGGATCGCTGTGACCTACACCGATACGTATACGTACAAATTCTGATGTGCCTAGAGCATCAATAATAGACTTCATGCCCCTCTGCCCGCCAGCACTTCCCTTGGCACGTATACGGACAGAGCCAACCGGAAGATCCATATCATCATGCATGATCAGAATATCAGCAGGAGCTATATGATAATAGTTCACTGCCTGGATTACTGCCTGTCCTGACGCATTCATATAAGTAAGGGGCTTCATCAGAATGACTTTCTCACCATCAATAACAGCAGTATTGATCAATGCATTCCATTTCTCACTTGTTAATGCAACTCCTAGATTATCACACAGACGGTCCATTGCCATAAAACCAGAATTATGTCTCGTCTTTTCATATTCTTTGCCTGGATTGCCTAGACCTGCGATCAATTTCATTTCTGATCGTCCTTCTTTTCCTTTTCAGCAGGTATTTCTTCTTTGCTTTCTTCTGTTTCAGCTGTTTCTTCCTTTGTTTCTTCAGCAGCCGGCTCTTCCTTCTCATCTTCAGCAGGAGCACTCAGATTGAACTTTTCCTCATCGTCAGCTTCTGCCTTCTCTGCTTCTTTTTCTTCTTCAGTCTTTGCTGGTTCAGGAAGATGCAGACCCTTGATATACTTGCTGCCAATACGATATTGACGGAAGTCATTCAGAAGAGGTTCACATTCTGCATATTTATCCTGATCATTATTATCAAGATAGATTCTTGCAGCAAACGCATTCAGTATCTCTTTATATAAGGATATGAATCTCTTCAGATATCGGAAGCCATCATAGTTTCCATTCAGTACATTCTCATAATATGCAAGACCTCTGTCATCTCTGTTTTCATAGAAGTCTTCAAGATGCTTAGACATTTCACAGAGCAGCTGATCCTTCAATGTCTCTTCAAGTGCGGACATCTTCTCCTTCAGCTTTTCACGCATATCTTTTCTTCCATCAAGATACAGCAGGAAAGGAATATAAACATACATGTAGAAGAAAGCATCCTCATTCATTTCAATATCAGCTCTGCCTCTCTTCTGCTTGATCAGCACGTTAATATCAACAGCATTCAGAGTACTCTCAAACTCATCGAACTCCTTGTGATACGCCATACCCCAGAGTTCAATAATACGTATCTTGTTTTCGTATTCAGCATCATGGATTCCTTCAAGATCGGCTTTCGCCTTCTCAAAGAATTCATCTTTCTTTTCAACACATGAAATCAATTCATTCAGGAGCTTACCCTTCTTGTTACGCTTATTCATTGTAAAGATGTTAATAACAAGATAGATAATGATTGCATACAGCAGAACATTAATTACGATATCCATATAGAACCTCCATTAAAAACAAGTCACATTATACAGGATTTCCTTATTATATGTGCAATGTGAAGCATGCTTTCATGTTTACTTTTCTTGCCTTATCACTGCGGTTTGTGTAACAATTATTGCACTATCTTTGATATTTGCATGTTTCACATATGTTTTCCGCAAATAACAGCTATGATGGAGGCAGTAATATGAGTGAAGAAAATAAAAACATAAAAGATACCGCAGAGAATGAAAAGAAGCCTATGCCTGCGGAGCCATCTCCAGAAAAACCGGAGAAGAAAAAGAAGATCAGAAAGCTGACGATTGTTAAGTTCATCGCCATTCTATTAGTTGCATCAATGGCTCTGCTGTGTGCATCCATGTATGCATACAAGCATCGCGAAGCAATTAAGGAGGCTGCTAAAGTAACTCCTACAGTTGATGCATCGCAGGCTGCTGACTCAACAGTTACAACAGCACTTCCTGATTCATTAACTGAGAACAGCAGTATCACCGTCCTTGTAGATAAGACACATAAGCTCCCAAAGGATTATGTTCCTTCAGACCTGACAACACCTTATCTGAACAGTACGAGCGATGTCATTCAGCTAAGATCTGAAGCAGGCACCAAGGCTAAGGAAATGAAAGATGCAGCTGCAGCTGCAGGCGTCACTCTGGTCGTTTCAGCTGGCTACAGATCTTATGAGACACAGGCTGAACTGTATCAGGACCGTGTTGATCTGGTAGGTGAAGAAAAAGCCAAGAAGATTATGGCTGAAGCTGGCTGTTCTGAACATCAGACAGGTCTGGCAATAGACTTTACAGATGATCCTGCCAATAACAACATGACTGAAGCCTTTGCAGACACAGCAGCAGGACAGTGGCTGGCCGCTCATGCACATGAGTATGGATACATACTTCGCTATCCAAAGGGCAAGGAAAAAATTACAGGCTACAGCTATATGCCATGGCATTACCGCTATGTTGGAGTTGATGTTTCCAATGCGATGTATGCAATCGGTGCTGATGAAACCTTTGAAGAATATTTCAATGTTTCAAAGTAATTTATGAAACAAGCCTCTCTGTTAATATGACTGAGAGGCTTTCTTATGCTTAAATACAGCAATGTAACAGAATTATTTTTTTCTGCAGTTTGATTGACATTTTTTAATGCGTTCGGTATTATTGTCATGCGCTTGTTTTCTATAAAAAATAGAAAAAATGGAGGTGGCGTATAAAATGAAAAGAACATATCAGCCAAGCAAGAAAAAGAACAAAGCCACTCATGGCTTCAGAGCCCGTATGGCAACCGTCGGCGGCCGTAAAGTACTGGCAAGAAGACGTGCTAAGGGAAGAAAGGTCTTATCTGCTTAACAAAAAAACCGCCGCATGGTGGTTTTTTTAAAGCATTGGAAAGCTTATGAAAAAGAAGAACCGGGTTAGAAAGTCCGAAGAATTTCAAAGCCTAATTCATCATGGCAAGAAGACTGTCAACGGACAGTTCGTTCTTTACTATGTTCCAAAGAAAGAAAAGGAAGCCAGGATTGGCATCTCTCTTTCAAAGAAAATTGGAAACGCTGTCGTCAGAAACAAACTGAAGAGACAGGTTCGGATGATGTGTCAGGACATTGTTGACTTCAGCAATTGTCCTGCAGATATCATCCTGATTGTACGCTTTGGATACAAGGATCAGGATTATGCATACAATAAAAAGAGCTTGGAAAAACTGCTTGTTAAAGCTACAATGAAGTAGCTTTGTATAAAATTAAGGAGACCCTATGAAGTTAACACCAAGAAAGAAAAAAATACTGGCTGTTCTAACAGTCTTAGTATTAGCAGTTGTCCTTACAGGATGTTCCATTCCAAAGGATTCAGAAGGGAATATTATCCTGATTAAAAGTACCACAACATTCTCAGACGTTATGTCCGATGAGAACTGGTTCAGTGCCATATTTGTATGGCCGCTGGCTTGGATCATCAATAACATTGCTCCAGTCGTTGGAGTAGGCGGTGCTATCGCTCTTGTCACAATCGTTGTCAATGGCCTGCTCGCTGCAGTCACACTGAAATCCACGATTGGTCAGCAGCAGATGCAGCTGGTCCAGCCGGAAATGGAGAAAATCAACCGCAAGTATGAAGGCAGGGATGATGAAACCTCCAAAATGCGTCAAGCTAATGAGATGCAGGCTCTCTACAAGAAGTATGATATCAATCCTGTAGGAACACTGTTAATTACATTTATTCAGCTTCCAATCATCTTCGCTATGTATATGGCGGTAGAAAGAGCTGAAGCTGTCGCCAATGGAACATTTGCAGGCATGGATCTGCAGAAAACTCCTTGGACTGCTATTCAGGGCCTGTTCAAGGGTGATATGGGCGGTATTGCCTATATTGTACTGTTTGTTGTCATGGTGCTCTGTCAGCTGCTCTCTATGTTTATTCCGCAGATTCTGCAGAAAAAGAAGGCAGAAGCTGAGGCTGCTAAACATCACAGAAAGCCTGAGAAGGCCGGCAATTCACAGAAGGTCATGCAGATATATATGATTGTCATGATCGGTGTATTCGGTCTGATGTGGCCGGCTGCTATGGCTCTCTACTGGGCTATCAACTCTATGGTCAATGTTGTTAAGACATTGATTGTTCAGAAGATTATTGATAACAGACAGGCAAAGAGAGAAGGTACACACTGATGAAAAGCTACACTGGAAAAACACTTGAGGATCTGCTGTCACAGGCATCCGCTGATACGGGTGTTTCAGTAGATCAGCTGATGTACAACGTTACCGAAGAAAAAGATGGAATCCTGAATATTGGCAAATCAGTAACTGCTGATGTATTCACAATGGATGATGTTAAGGAATTCCTGTTCGATTATCTGGGCAATTATTTCACAGGTATTGATCTTGAAATTGAAGTAGCTATTGAAGAGAAGGAAGACGGCTTCGTAATCAATCTCAACGCTGATAACAATGCTGTTCTGATTGGTAAGATGGGTAAAACACTGCAGGCCTTCAATACAATCGTCAAGGCTGCTGTCAATGCACAGTTCAAGAAGAGACTCAATGTAATGATTGACGTCAACCATTACAAAGAAGAGCGTTATGAAAAGCTTACTTCCATGGCAAAAAGAATTGGAAAGCAGGTACAGACATCACATATCACTGCAGAGCTTGATCCAATGCCTAATGATGAAAGAAAGGTCATTCACCAGTGTCTGAACAGCTGGCATAACCTAAAAACTGAATCCGCTGGAGATGGTGCTAAGCGTCACGTATGCGTCAGCTATGTTGAAGAAGAGGATGACGCTGACAAGGATATTGCAGCATAATAGAAAACAGTAAGAAGCGATCAGAAATCGCTTCTTTTTTAGTAGTATAAAGTATTGATGGACTTCACAAAAACAGCAGCTGTTAAGTTGAAGTGAACCCCGAAAGTTGGACAACAACTGGAGGGGTTTTCTTATGAAGCGGGCATATGAACAGAAAGTAGAAATATACAGAGAACGAAAAGAAGATTATTACACATGGTCGATGTTATCAAAAAAATGGGGGATTTGTATTAGAAATTTGGAGTATATGGTTCGCCTCATTGATCGGCATGGAATTGAATCCGTCAAACATACATGGACAGAGTTTTCAAATGAGTATAAAAAGGAAGCGATTGATTGTGTCTTGATAGGCGGAGAAACAATCACTGAGGTATCCATTCGGCTCGGATTATCAAATACGGGAACTCTAGCGAGATGGATAAAAGAATATAAGGCAAATGGGTATAATGTCATCAAGAGAAAGAAAGGACGTAAAGCCCATGCCGGTAAAGAAGAAAAAATCATTGGAAGAGCTGGAGAAAGAGAATGCGGAGCTTCGCCAGAAGAACTTGAGACTTACCATCGAGAACGAATATGTAAAAAAATTAAGTGCCTTAGTTCAGGAAAGAGAAGACCGAGAAAACAAGAAATCGCACAAGCAGTAACAGAACTAAGGCAGGAACTGAAATGCAGTCTGAGATTCATTCTGGAAACAATACAGATGAATCCTGATCTTCCTCAGATAACACGCTCTGACTATTACTACTGGTCTTCTAATCACATAGACAATGATGAAAAGAATGACGAAGTAATGAACAAAATCATTCATATTTACTATGCGAATAAAGGAAGATATGGCTATCGCCGTATTACCCTTCAGCTTCATAGGGAAGGCTTCCACACAAATCACAAGATGGTACATCGTCTTCTTCAAAGAATGGAGCTTCAGGGCATCACGCCTAAAGCAAAATACAAATCCTATAAAGGGGATCTTAACGGAACCGTAAAGTCACAGCTGCTGAATAAAGTAGTGGACGAAGAGAATCACAAGACTTATTACAAGCGAAATTTCAGTACGGCAGCAGTGAATGAGAAATGGACAACGGATGTATCGGAGTTCCATATCGCAGATGGGAAACTGTATCTGTCTCCTATTCTGGATATGAAGAATTCCGAGATCGTATCATATTCCATTTCCGAAAGTCCCAACTATGCGCAGACCCAGGAGATGCTCAATAAGGCATTTGAAAAGTATCCGGATCTGACCGGACTGATCCTGCATTCAGACCAAGGATGGCAGTATCAGATGGTGCAATATCATAAAGTACTGATGGATAAGGGAATCATTCAATCCATGTCCCGCAAAGGGAACTGTCTGGATAACTGTGTCATGGAGAACTTCTTTGGGAAGATGAAAAACGAGATGTTCTACGGACATGAATTTGAGTTCAAGACGCTGAATGAGCTGAAAGAAGCGATGGATGAATACATTCTCTACTACAATACAGAGAGAATACAGGTCAAATTGAAAGGCCTGACTCCTTGTGAATACAGGAATCAAGCCTTATCATTAAATCATTGAATTACTTTGTCCAAATAATGGGGTTCACTTCAAGTCAATAGCTGCTGTTTTATTATGTTATAGAAAAAAGCTAGGATATACCGAAGTCCCAGCGGACGAAGCTATCCTAAGCTCTAAACTGTTCACCAAGAATAAGTAAACATTTTTCAGACGCGGAGAGACGATTACGAAGTGTTTCAGTAAACTTGAAAGTCGAACTCAACACTTCATTTCATCATACTTATTCGCATCAGATATAGTTGCAATTTAGCACTTTCTCAGACAAAAAGAGTATCTGTCTTACTGGAGCGTTTATTATCATTTGATGTTTTTATAACTCAATCGATTCATAAATTGAAGCAGCTCTTTAAAGTAATTTATTCTATATACATTGAAATGAAATGTTTATAAATTCAAGATAGTAACATTACATAATGTGGATAACATACTCTTTTTCTATATCTAATCATGTGTACAACTTTTAAATGCCGCTAGTTTTCCACTCATTATCCCCAATCCACAATTGTCAGTTTTCCACCATTGTGGAAAACTGTGGAAAAACAATTTTTAAGGCTTGTTTAAGCCTTCTTCGCACTGTTAATAAATGTGAATTACATTTTTTCATTTTTGGGTTGTCCACATTTTTCAGACTTATGCACAATGTGGAGACTTTATCCACATTTTATCCACAATTGAAAAGTTGTGGAAAGTTGTGGAAAACTCATTATTTTCGCATATTAAACAATAAATTTAATTTAGTGTTTATGTTGATAAAAAAGTTTTCAACAATTTACATATGGCATTCTCATTTTTTTATGCATAGAATATCAGTACTCGCATTTTACAGGGGACATCAATTATGAGTAATTCTAAAGATCTATACTTAAATGAAGTATGGAATAAAACAAAGACATTTCTAAAAACAAATGGGCAGGTTGACAGTGAAATTATTACTAATTTCTATGAACTCTGTTCTCTTTATGAGTTAACAGATGAAAAAGCAATCATTCTGGCTGGAAACGTCATTGCCAAGCAGGTAATACAAAGCCAGAGTGATCTTATAATTAATGCATTTACTGATGTATTAGATCTAAAGAAACCAATTCTGATGGATGTCTATCAGCAGGCAGAACTTCCTTCTCAGAGAATACTAACAACACCAGTTGCCTATCATGAAAAGGATTTTCGATCCATGCCTATACAGAAGGACAGAACTTTCGATAACTTTGTGGTAGGTGACTGCAACCGTGAATCACAGGCTGCTTCACTAGCGTGCGCATTGAATCCGGGAAAGTTCTTCAATCCATTGTTCATTTATGGAAATTCAGGACTTGGTAAAACTCATCTCCTAATGTCAATTGGCAATTATGTATTAAAAAACAATCCTACAAAGCATGTCTACTATACAGAATCCTTGAAATTTGTAGAGACTGTAGTCAATGCAATTCGAGATAACAAGATTGATGAATTCAAGCAGTACATGTACAGTGTCGATGTATTGCTGATTGATGATATACAGTTCCTTGCTGGTAAAGAAAAGTCACATGAAGTATTCTTTACAATTTATAACGAACTGATATCCAATCATAAACAGGTATGTATTGCTTCAGATAGACAGCCTAAGGAAATCAAAGGACTGGAAGACAGACTGATATCAAGATTCTCATCAGGACTTGCTGTAGGCATTGATTCTCCTGAATTTGAGACATCTCTTGCCATTCTTCAAATGAAAATCAAACAGAATGGATATGGTATCAATGATGTCGATGATGAAGGATTGGCCTATATAGCTACAAACTTTTCAGGAAATGTCAGAGATTTGGAAGGTGCATGGAATCGAGTTCTGTTTTATGCCATAGAATTTCAAAAGGATGGCGGTTCCATTAAACTTGAAACAGTAATGCATGCACTGAAATCCCAGGCTGTTGTCTCAGACAAGACAGGACTCTCTCCTAATAAGATTATTAAGGGGGTTGCTGATTACTATGGACTTACCAAGCAGCAGATTACATCCAAGACCAGAACTAAGAATATAGCCAATGCCAGACATATTTCTATCTACTTATGCAGAAAACTGCTGGATCTCTCCTATATCAAAATAGGTGATGAATTTGGAGGAAGAGATCATTCTACTATTATTGCGGCATGCACTAAGGTAGAAAAACAAATTAAGGAAGACAGAGCATATTCTGATGCAGTTAAGGACATTGAAGAACAGCTTGGTGTCTGATTCTCCACAAAGAAATCCACTTTATATCCACACTCGAAAATGCTAGAATTTATGCATTATGAAGGGCTGTATGAGAGTTATCCACATTCTCCACTGCCCTAATAGTAATAAGCTTAATAAAAGAATTATATATAAACACGCACAGGGAGGCCTGACTCATGAATTTCACAGTATCTAAAAATGAATTCTCATACGCACTTCAGATTGTTTCTCATGCTATATCTTCTACTTCACCGCAGGTTACTCTTAGAGGCATCAAGATAAAGGCTGAGAATGATTCTTTAATCATTACAGGAAGTGATGCTGATATCTCTATTGAGAAAACACTTCAAAAAAATGATGATAATCAGCTCAATATCATTGAAGAAGGATCTATATTGATTGATGCTAAGTATCTCGTTGATATCGTAAAAAAGATTGATTCTGATATTGTCTCAGTAGAGATCATTGATGGAGCTCTGACAAAGTTCTCCGGCAATGCTGCATTATTTAAAATCAATGGTATGAATGCTATGGATTATCCTAGTATTGATTTTTCAAGACCTGAATCATCTATTACAATGAATTCCTCTCAGCTTTCAGAGATCATTGACGAGACAGCATTTGCAGCAACACAGAAGGATACCCGACCAATTCTGAAGGGTGTTAATTTCAATCTTAATAACCATATACTGAACTGTACTGCAACTGATTCATTCAGACTTGCTAAGAAGACTGTTAAATTTGATGTGGATGGCACGTTCAATATCACGATTCCTTCCAGATCTTTGAATGAAGTAAAAGGTACAATGCTGCTTAATGGAGATGATGAAATCATTATCTGCCAGAATGATAAGAAAGCACAGTTCATTACAAATGATATGATCCTGCAGACAAGACTTCTGGATGGCGGATATCCTGAAACTGACAGATTGATTCCAACAGAGTTCAAATATATTATGAAGATAAATCGTTCAGATTTTATTTCAGCAATCGATCGTACATCATTCATAAAGAACGAAAACATGACAATTGATAAGCTGGAATGTTCTAAGGATGAATGCATTCTTACTAATAAATCACAGGAAATTGGTGAGTCTCATGAAAGTCTTGCTGCTGTATTTGAGGGTGAACCACTTAAGATTTCCTTTGATGGCTCTTATGTTATGCAGGCTGCTAAAGTATTGAAGAGTGATGAGATTGTGATCAAATTTACCGGAGAAATGAAACCATTTGTTGTAGTAAATCCAGAAGATGATTCTATTCTACAGCTCATTCTTCCAGTCAGAACATACAACTGATCTTACAGGCGGAAAATCGTATCTGTTTTCCGCTTTTTTTATCTTATAAGAATTTCAATGCGTCCAAAGAAATGGATAAAGTAACACATAAAAACATAAGATAAGAAAAAGTACGCAAAAACAATTTCAGTACAAGCTGAAGAAGAAAATAAGGATAATTAGTGTTTGGAAGTGAAGTGTTTTGAATTAATGCGATACATATTATGGAGACAGAAGGGACAAAGGAGATGGTCGTCTTCAGGGAGCTCATTAGAAAGTCTTATCATTTCAAGATCGGATTCCGGGACTTCCTCTTCGTAGGTGCATTTCTCGCATTTCATTAATACAGTTTTTTCGGTAGTTTCTGTCATTGGATTTTCCCTTCAATGGATTGTAGGTATCTACATAAAGCATAATCGAACCGCATTTACATTTGAGAACATCGCGATTATAAGAATCAATGCACATCGTACGGAAACGAAATTTATTCAACTTTGATTTCAGTGCATCTTTTCTATCGGCTGAGTCTTTGTGAATCTTATTTTTTTCGTTAAGGATTTCATGAAGAAGATTCAGCAGTTCCTGCTCTTTATTATTATAGAATCCGTAGTAGCGAACCATCCTAAAATGATCATCTGGAATATGAATGATCATTTTTTTCAGCAGTTCAAGACCGGATTCATGAACATCAATTCTTTCTTCGGTTTTATGATCATCATAATACCAATGAACAGAATCTGTCTTTTTATCATAACTTACAATTCTGCTCTCAGCCATGGCAGGTCTTGAAGCATAGCGCATCATATAATTAACGCAGCCGCCAACATTTTCTGAATAAGAAGAATCGGCGTGCTGTTTTCTTTTCTTGGCGTAGACATAGAAACCATTGTTGTAATCAGAGTAGCTTGTATTCATGATTCTTCGGAAAGAAGAACCGAAGTGCTGCAGAAGAAGACGATTGATTTCATATTGCCATGTGACTCGCAGATTCTTGAAGTTAAAATAGTTTACATTCTTGGCTGTTTTAGAGACTGGATCATAAACAAGCTCTGGAATCAGAGCATGAATATGTGGATTCCATTTAAGATCACGTCCAAAAGTATGAAGAGTAGAGATCATACCAAAGTCTTTCTGCTTGGAAAAATTACGATAAAGATAATAATTGTCCTTGTCATTTCTGATTTTCCCGGTTTTTCTCTGTTTGTTTTTTTCTTTCCTGTAGATGGGTTCATTGAACATCTTACAAATTGTATTCCTAGCCGCAACAAAGAGAAGATTGAGAGAAGACCTGTCCTTGCGAAAAAATACTCTATATTCTTTTGGGATTGTAAAAACGATATGTCTATGAGGTACATCGAGACACATTGATTCTGCTTTAGCCGCTAAGATTTTTTGGCTTTTTACACCACAGGAATTGCAGAACCTAGAATGACAATGCCTGTAGATGATATTTCCATTTCCGCAGTTAGGACATTCAAAAGCGTCGTAACCTAAATACAAAGTATTGCAAAGAAGAGTACGCTGAATATTATCAAGAATGCAGTGACGAGCTTTGCCTAACCTGTCCATTTCAACCAGCCAGTCGTAGTGTTCCCAAAGAAGATCCTTAATACGCGGCTTGGCAGGGTCGTAGTTACGTATATCAGCATTCAATATGCGTATGTGGTGTGCAGTAGTGTATAGACGTTCATCTAACATTTCTTAATTATAAAATGAGCAGGATGTTTTGTCCCTGCTCATTCTGGTTCTGACGGTCGCCTTTGGCGACTATTTTTTATACGCATTTGATCCTTCATATAAGTGATTGAAAATGCCCTAAAATAAAGCATTTACATGCATTTTTATGGTATAATAAATAAGATGATTTTATGCCTGTTCTGAAAGGAAAAAATGATGGAAAAGATCACAACGGAATACATCACATTGCAGCAGTTTCTGAAATTTGCTGGAATCACTTCTACGGGTGGAGAAGCCAAGGAAATGATACTCAGTGAAACAGTCACTGTGAATGGTGAAATGGAAAATAGAAGAGGCAGAAAACTGTATCCAGGTGATCAGGTTAAGGTTGATGGGAAGACCTATTCTGTAAAGGGATGATTGTAAAACGTTTAAAGATTCGTAATTTCAGAAACTATGAAAAAGCGGATATCACATTCAATTCTGGAATGAATATCATTTCTGGAAAGAATGCACAGGGAAAGACAAATTTTCTTGAAGCTCTTGTATATTTATCACTCACAAGAAGTCACAGAATCGCAGATGACAGAAAGCTGATAAAAGAAGAACAGCCATTTGCTGATATTGCCTGTACTGTACAGAATAAAAGTGAAATAGATCTTGAGGCTGTTATTTATTCTCGTGGCAAGACCTTAATGATTCATCACAATCCTGTGAAAAAGAGCAGTGAATTTGTAGGACTTTTGAATGTAGTTCTATTTGCACCGGATGATCTGAGAATCTTTACGGATGCACCAAGGGAAAGAAGAAGAATTATGAATCAGGAGATTACGAAAGTATCCCGTTCCTATCTTCTTTCATTGAATAGGTATCAGTCACTGCTGAAGGATAGAAATCTTCTTTTGAAGACATTCAATCCTGACTGTGCTCTTCTGGATACTCTGGATGAACAGATGTCTGAAGAAGAAGTAAGAATACTGACAGAAAGAAGAAAGTTTGTATCAAAAATCAATGAGACACTTTCTTCTCTGTATAAAGAACTTTCTGGAGAAGATACTGATGTATTTCTTAAATACAGACAGTGTATTCAAGCTGAGGAAAATATTGAGGAAGCACTTCTTTCTATGCACAAAGAGTCTAGAAGCAGAGATCTGGAAAATCATGTGACATCAGTAGGAATTCATCATGACGATCTGATTTTTGAAATGAATGGAAAGAATCTGATTCAAATAGCAAGTCAGGGCCAGAAAAGAATGACGATGCTGGCATTTAAGATGAGTTTGCTCGGCTATATTCAGTCAGTTACTGAAACAGAGCCGGTACTGCTGCTGGATGATGTTCTCAGCGAACTGGATGTGGACAGACAGAAAAAATTGATGGAAATGGTATCAAGATCCTGTCAATGCATTATTACAGCAACAGAAGTACCGGCATACATATATAAGCGGACAAAGATATTCCATGTAGAACATGGAATGATACAGGAAGTAAATGGAGGCAATGCATGAGTGAAGAAAAAAAGGAAGTCGTAATAAAGACAGAAGATGGTTCTGAAGCTGTCATTGGCGGAGAACTGGATTCCAAGGTTACAGAAGAATACGATGACTCTGAGATTCAGGTACTGGATGGTCTTGAGGCTGTACGTAAGCGCCCGGGTATGTATATTGCTTCTACTTCTTCCAAAGGTCTTCATCACCTTGTATGGGAGATTGTAGACAATGGCATAGATGAAGCTATGGCAGGCTATGCTACAACTGTTACAGTTACCATCGATAAGGAAAATGTTGTGACTGTACTGGATGATGGACGTGGCATGCCTACAGGTATGAATGCAAAGACTGGAAAGTCTACTATTGAAACAATTTATACAGTCCTGCATGCTGGAGGAAAATTCGGCGGCGGAGCTTATAAGATTTCAGGAGGTCTGCATGGTGTAGGTGCTTCTGTTGTCAATGCACTGTCAACATGGATGGAAGTATCTGTATTTCATGAGGGAAAGATCTACTTCATTCGCTTTGAAAATGGCGGACATCCAGTTGAACCTCTGAAGGTCAGCGGTATATGTGAAGAGGGCAAGCATGGTTCTATGGTTCGTTTCAAGGCTGATCCGGAAATTTTCAAAGAAACGACTGTATATGATCATGACACTATCAGAGATCGTCTGAGGCAGCTTGCTTTTCTGAACAAGGGCATTCGTCTTGTTTTCAATGATGAAAGAGAAGAAGAGGAAACACGCAGACATCATGAATTTCTATTTGAAGGCGGACTGAAGGAATATGTTTCCTATCTGAATAAGAATAGAAATGTCGTAAATACTGAAGTCATTTATGCAGAAGGCTATGAGAACAATATACAGGTAGAAGTAGCGTGCCAGTATAATGATGGATTCAATCCTGCTGTATATACCTTCTGCAACAATATCAACACAGTAGAAGGCGGCACACATCTGGAAGGTTTCAATCTTGCATTGAACCGGATTATAAATAAATATGCACGTGACAATAAGTATCTTAAGGAGAAGGAAGAGAACCTTACTACTGATGACTGCAAGGAAGGCATTACAGCAGTTATTTCTGTAAAGCATCCGGATCCTCAGTATGAAGGACAGACAAAAACAAAGCTGGGCAACTCCGAAGTCAGAAAGATCGTCTCTGATATCTTCGGTGCACAGCTTGAAAGATATCTGGCAGAAAATCCTGATCAGGCTAAGGCTATCATGGAGAAGGCTACAATTGCTTCACAGGCAAGAAGAGCTGCCAAGAAGGCAAGAGAACTGACCAGAAGAAAGAGTGCTTTGGAAATATCCTCACTGCCTGGCAAATTGGCAGACTGTTCTTCAAAGGATGCCAGCATCTGTGAGATCTACCTCGTCGAGGGAGATTCCGCCGGTGGTTCGGCAAAACAGGGAAGAGATTCTCATTTCCAGGCAATTCTTCCTTTGAGAGGTAAGATACTGAACGTTGAGAAGGCAAGACAGGCAAGAGCCTTTGAAAACAATGAAATACGTTCTATGATCACAGCCTTCGGCTGCGGCATGCTTGATGAAGTAGATACTTCAAAGCTTCGTTATAACAAGATCGTTATTATGACCGATGCCGATGTTGATGGTGCTCATATCAGAATCCTGCTTCTGACATTCTTCTATCGCTATATGAAGAAGGTAATTGAGGAAGGACATATTTATATCGCACAGCCGCCTTTGTATAAGGCACAGAAGGGTACATCCGTGCGCTATGCCTATACTGAGAATCAGATGACACAGGTCAGAGCTGAAATGGGCGACCGTATCTCTGTACAGAGATACAAGGGACTTGGTGAAATGAATGCTGAACAGCTATGGGAAACAACCATGGATCCTAAAAACAGGACACTGATACAGATCAGTCTGGATGATGCAGAGCAGGCAGACAGTTATTTCGATATCCTGATGGGCGAAGAAGTAGAACCAAGAAAGAACTATATCATCGAGAATGCGCACTTTGCAGAACTTGATGTCTAATGAAAGGAAGTACACATGGCATCTGATGACTTTATGGAATTCGATGAATCAAAGTTTGATCCAGGCAAGATCACAGAACAGGATCTGACAAAGGAAATTAAGCGTGATTTCATCGACTACTCAATGTCCGTAATCGTAGCACGTGCGCTTCCGGATGTACGTGACGGACTGAAACCGGTGCAGAGAAGAATTCTCTTTGCAATGAATGAGATGAACAATACACCGGACAAGCCTTACCGTAAGTGTGCGCGTATTGTCGGCGACACTATGGGAAAGTATCATCCGCATGGCGACAGCTCTATCTATGGAGCACTTGTTTACATGGCACAGAGCTGGAACATGAGAGAAGTACTGGTAGATGGACACGGCAACTTTGGATCGATGGATGGTGACGGACCTGCCGCTATGCGTTATACCGAAGCACGTATGTCAAAGATAGCAGTAGAGATGCTCAGAGACCTGGATAAGGACACTGTGCATATGTCTCCAAACTATGACAATGAACTGGAAGAGCCGGATGTTCTGCCGGCACGTTTCCCGAATCTGATTGTCAATGGTACGACAGGTATTGCTGTAGGTATGGCTACCAATGTTGCACCTCATAACCTTGGTGAAACAATTGATGCTGTCATTGCAGAAATGAATAATCCTGAGATAACGACTCAGGAACTTATGAAGTACATACCGGGACCTGACTTTCCTACTGGAGGCTTTATCATAGGCCGTACAGGAATTAAGAATGCCTTTGAAACAGGAAAGGGTTCCATTGCCATGAGAGGCAGAACTTCAATCGATGAAATGCCTAATGGCAAACCTCGTATTATCGTTACCGAGATACCTTACATGGTTAATAAGGCAGCGATGGTGGAGAGGATTGCTTCACTTGCCAGAGACAAGGTCATTGATGGTATTACAGATCTGCGCGATGAATCCAATATGGCTGGTATCCGTATTGTTATGGAACTGCGCAAGGATGTACAGCCTGAGGTCATACTGAACCAGCTGTACCGTCTCACTCCGCTGCAGTCCAACTTTGCGGTAAACAATGTCGTTCTATTCAACAATACTCCGCATCAGGCAGGTATGAAGGAACTGATTCAGGGATATATAGATCACCAGCTGGAAGTCATTACCAGAAGAACACAGTATGACTTAAAGAAGGCACAGGAGAGAGCGCATATATTAGAGGGTCTGCGTATTGCTGTAGACAATCTGGATGCGATCATTCATACGATCAGAGATTCCAGAGATGCCAATGAAGCAATGCCTAGACTGATGGATGGATTTGGTCTGGATGAAATACAGGCTAAAGCTATCCTGGATATGCAGTTTAGAAGACTGACGGGTCTAGAAAGAGAGAAGATTGAAAGTGAGTATCAGGATCTTCTTGTAAAGATTGCTGACCTGAAGGATATTCTTGCACATCATGAGAGAGTAGAGCAGATTGTTAAGGATGAGCTGACAGAGATCCGCAATAAGTTTGCAAAGCCTCGTATGACAGAGATCATTGAAGGCGATGCCTCAATGGAGGACGAAGATCTGATCCCTGTAGAAGATGTCATTATCACACTGTCATCTAATGGCTATGTCAAGAGAATGACAAGTGATACCTATCATGTACAGAACAGAGGCGGCAAGGGCATCAAGGGCATGACTCTGAATGAAGATGATGCGATAGATCAGTTTGTCAGTATGTCTACACATGATCATCTCCTGATCTTTACAGATAAGGGAAGAGTATTCCGTATCAAGGGATATAACATTCCTTCCTATTCACGCACGTCCAAGGGACTTCCGGTAGTTAATCTGATCTCCATTACAAAGGATGAAAAGATCGCTGCTATGGTACCTTACAATGACAGTGAAGAGGATAAGAAGTATCTGTTCTTCGCTACTGTACAGGGCATTGTTAAGAGAACCGCAATTGAAGAGTTTGAATCCATTAACAAAAATGGAAAGATAGCAATCAAGCTGAATGACAATGATGCTTTGGCATTTGTAAAGGGAACTTCGGGTAAGGCTGAAATCATTCTTGCTGGATCCAATGGCAAGGCTGTACGTTTTGCGGAAGATACAGTACGCTGTATGAGCCGCATTGCCAGAGGCGTGAAGGGTATTAATACATGCGGCGGCAAGGTCGTTGGTATGGCTACAAGTGAAGAAGGAAATCTGATTCTGACGATCACTGAGAATGGTTATGGCAAAAAGAGCCGTCTGGATGACTACCGCCTGACACATAGAGGTGCTAAGGGGGTCACAGCAGTTAAGATTACAGATAAGACCGGAGGTCTTGTATGTATGCGTTCCGTAAAGGGCGATGAGGACTGCATGATTATGACAGACAGCGGTATTATTATCCGTATTTCATTGAACCAGCTTTCTGTTATTGGAAGAAACAGTCAGGGAGTAAAGGTCATCAATGTAAAGGACGAAACAAAAGTGTCTGCCGTTTCGATTCTTGATCCTGAAGAGGAAGAAAATACTGAGGAACCTGAAGAAAGATCCGAAGAAATCGTTAATGATGATATGAGTGAGGCTGAATAAGCTTCACTCTTTTTCCTGTCGGTGGTAAGATAGTTCACAAATCGGAAGGAGATATACAGTATGAAATATCTGAATTGTTTCTACTTGGATAAGGAAAAGGATATTATAATCAGTCTTTATACAGAGAAGAATCAGATGTTTTATACGCTCCGCACGCCGAATCATGGAACTGGGAATCTAATTACCAATCTGGCAGGTATGTTCAATCTTCCGCTTACTTTTGATGAGAATGGACTGAAGATAATTAAGGGTACTGTTCCTTCTTATTATGACGGCAGCGACCGTCTTGTTTATATCCTTCATTTTGGTAAGACAAAGGTAGCCAATATCTATCCTGATGGAACTGTTGAGAGAAAGGCGAGTATTCCTGCAATTGCCAAGACGCTGATGTCGCAGACTAAGGACTATCACCTTGATTATGAAAAGACAATTGTAAAGACATACATACGCAGTGACTGTAAGTTTCGCTCAGATTTGCATACACATATGAATGCAAATCTGGAACCTGATGTGCTGATAGCTTTAGGAATCTGTCATCAAATCGAGTATCCTCTTTACTACATAAAAAAGCTTTCACTCAGAATCACTGAAAAACAGCAGAAGAAACTGGAAGAAAAAAGAGAAAAGATTGCGTTAAGCATTCCATGCATGCAGGGAAATGACAGACATCGTGACAGAAAAATCGATGATCAGGTAGTTATAAATTTCGCAGATCTAATTCTAAATAATATAGAGAATGCTGAATGGAACATTCCAAAGATCAGAGCATCGCTTGCAGTAATGAAGGATGGACAGGCAGTTTTTACAAATCTTGAAAAAGTTTATCTGTATCGTTACGTATTTACAAAGGGTAAGGAATCGAAGAAGAAGATATCCTTAAGAAATGCCGGTAGGATTCCTGACTGTGATATTGCTAGATTTATTCACATGATGCAGAATGATCAGCGCAATTCTGTCTATGCAAATCAATCTTTATTCCGGGATATACTTTTATGGACTGCCAGAACCTATCAGAAGCATGGTATTTATTATGTTGAAATTTCAGATACGACTCTTGTTAAAAAGGACAAGGCGCTGGACATGCTGAAGGATGTACATGCAGTAATGCCTGCTGTTTACAAAGAAACAGGTGTCATGATACGTTTTCTCGCATCACTCAGAAGAATTCCACTGACAATCGTGAAGGATAGTATAACAGGAGCTGATTACAGAGATAATTTGCAGACTGTGCAGACAGTCAGCTGCGATCCATATGTAGCAGGCTCTGATATTGTCGGTGAAGAGATTAATGATATTAGAGAATTGAAACCTGTTATTCAGGAATTGACTGGTATAGCAGAAAAGGAAAAGTCATTCGTTATAAGAATTCACGCTGGAGAAAATGACGGATTGAAGGATAATGTATACAACAGTATTCAGTGTGTTGCAGATTCACTCAAACCCGGGCAGTTAATGCCTCATATGCGTATAGGACATGGTTTATATACTGCTAACCTAAATTCAACTAAGGGCAGGGAGCTGATTAGCTATATTCTTGATCATCATGTTGTATTGGAGTTCCAGATCACTTCGAATGTTCGATTGAACAATCTGAATTCATTGGAAAAGCATCCTTTAAAGCAGTATTTAAAGGCAGGCATCATGTGTGTACAGGGCACCGATGGCGGTGCATTGTATGGAACGGATTCTATTGATGAACAGTTGGCACTTGAAAAGATGCTTGACCTGAACAGCGATGAGATACTGCAGATGAAGCATGCAGAAAACACTGTGATTGAAGAAGGCATGCATGCATACTACGATAAAAAACAGAAACTGAAGAAAATGCTGATGAATAAAACATTGGATCAGCTTTATTCGGAAAGAATGAGTAAAGCAGAGAAGAGCATGAAGAATCTTCTGTTTTCTTCCAAGCAGTATTGTTCTTCAACTGTATTTGTTAAAAATATTGAGCCTCTTCCTGTAGCTGGAATGCCAGTAATTATTGCTGGCGGAAGCTACAACAATGATTCTCACAGAACATGCATGCATGATGATGATCGAAGAGTCATTGATACAATACTCAAAAAAGCTGATCCTAGAAAAGTATTCTTTGTTATAGGAAGCAGATTTACTGGAAGTGAGAAATATTTACTTGATAAGAATCAGGGCAGATTCCGCGTATATGCGTTTGTGCCGGCTGCTGTTGATGAAAGGGATATGAAGAAGATTAAGCAGCAGGATGTTAAGATTCGTGTATCAATAGAATCATCTGTTATGGGATTATATAAGAGTGTAAACTTTGAAATATTGAAGAGAAGGCCGTCTGTATTGATTGCTTTTGATGGAAACTCTGCAGGAATGAACCTGATTCAGGAAGCTAAGCTTAATAGAAAATGCAGAATATTTATCAGTGAACATGCACGTTTCCTTAAGAGCAAAGCTGAATCAATAGAAGGATATGTTACTCTGTTTTCTTCACCAGCTATTACTGGCGAAATGATGAAATGGATATCCGGAGAGAAGAAATTCAAAAAGAAGACTGCTGTTATTTAGCGGTCTTCTTTTCCTGTTTCATTGTATAAAGTTTTTGATCAGCTTCATGAATGATATCACTTGGTCTGGTGCTTGAATTCCCATAAGCTAAGCCATAGCTCAGTCTGCATTTTGCATTCCATATTGGCTGTGGAATAGTTGAAGCAAATTCCTGCTGTATCTTGCTGCAGAATGCATCAGCATCTGTCATTGACCAGCCAGAGAATACGAGCATGAACTCGTCGCCTCCATAGCGGAAGCATTCTATATTTCTTCGTACTGAAGGATCAAAATCATGGAAGCATAGACCGACCATTTTTAAAATGGCATCTCCTTCCTGATGACCCCATGTATCGTTGACCATTTTGAAGTTATCAATATCTAGCATAGCTATGCACATTGGTTCATTGTGCTCGTTCAGATAGCTTCTTAGCCCTGCTCTGTTCTTTAAGCCTGTCAGTTCATCATACATAGCTTTGTACCTGAGTTTTTCTGTTTCCTGCTGTTTCTTCATTATGCGTTTATAGATTCTGTTATTGGACTGAATGATAAAGTAGCAGCATGTAAATGCTGCAAGCTCCAGTACAAGGGCGATCAAAACATTGATGAAATATGTACTGTCATGTACTGAATAGGAATTCCAATGTACAAATCTGCTGACACATACCTGCAAGAGTACGGTTAACCCTGTTATTGAAGTTGTTAACTGCAGATCACTGTATACAACCGTAAGAAGAATCGGAAAAATTCCGGCAGCATATATGACAGTAAAGCTGTCATGAACAATACATAGAACAACGTTTATAGCTACAATACTTAGAGAAAGAAAGAAGTTTTTATAGTGATTTTTTATCTTTCTTGAACGATAGAGAAGAACTGATGCAATATCGATTGCAGCATAGCTGAAAAGAGGAAATACAAGATATTTCATGGTATATATAAAGTTACTGGTATGTATCAGATTAAAGCCCTTGATTATGAATGTAAAAAGCATTTCGGACATAGTACAGAAAACACTTAGGCCGAGGAGAATGAACAAATGCTGCTTACGCCATCTATATTGAGATGAAAGCTGTTCATCTGAGATAATACTGTGTATATCAGACATGAGTATATCCTTTCTGCCTTGGCTGTATTTAGGCACTGAATTAGTGATTACATTATACACATATTAAATGCCGAATTGTAAGATAATAATCACAAAAACCAGGCGTAGAACATGCATGCATGATGTACTTAGCAATTTGCAATAAAAAACCGTTCGTATGAACGGTTTACTTTCTCTTTCTCACAGCTGTCTTTGCTTTTTTAACTGTTTTTGCAGACTTTGAAGAAGCCTTCTTTTTCTTCTTTTTTTTCATATCTGTACGAATCAATGTTTCAAGATAAGTCTTTATGCTTTCCTGGGACTGGAGATACTTGATAACGTCCTTTTCACTGTCCAGATTGAAGCGTACGGAGAATGACTGATAATTTCTGCGGTTGTACTCGTTGTTGTACTCTAGTTTGTTTTCGTAATCGGTTTTCTTTTTCATGGTTCAAACATTCTAGCATGTGATGGCAATCTTGACAAACCGAATGGGCAATGATTAAAATGTTCATAAATCAGTGAGAAGGAACAGTAGTCTGCTGTCACAGCAAAAGAAAACCGATGGTTGATGAGAATCGGTGTGATACCAGGTGAATCCGCCTTTGAGAGAAACCAGTCATTTCCGGGGGCATCCGTTATATGCAAATGAAGAGGTACAATTGTTTCACGTGAAACAATTGTGCAAAAAGGGTGGTACCGCGAACACATCGTCCCTTTGATGGGTGATGTGTTTTTATATGGAAGGAGATCATAATGATCGACATTAAACTGATTCGTGAGAATCCGGAGCTTGTCAAAGAAAACATCAAGAAGAAGTTTCAGGATGAAAAGCTTGTCTTAGTTGATGAAGTCGCAAAAATGGACAAGGAAGTCAGAGAAGTAAAGCAGAAGGGTGATTCTCTGAGAGCTGATCGCAATAAGATGTCTAAGGAAATTGGCGGATTGATGCGTGATGGCAAGAAGGCTGAAGCTGAGGAGATAAAGGCTAAGGTCAAGTCCATGGGCGATGAAATGGATTCTCTTGCTAAGAAGGAAGAAGAGCTGAATGAAGAAATCAAGAAGAGAATGTATGTCATCCCGAACATTATTGATCCATCTGTACCGATTGGAAAAGATGACTCTGAGAATCAGGAAATAGAAAGATTCGGAGAACCGTTTGTACCGGAGTTTGAGATTCCTTATCATACAGACATTCTTGAAAAGCTGGACGGTCTTGATATTGATTCTGCAGGAAGAACGTCAGGAAATGGTTTCTATTATCTCAAGGGCAATATTGCCCGCCTGCATTCCTCAATTCTTTCATATGCTCGTGATTTCATGATAAACAGAGGGTTTACTTACTTTATTCCGCCATACATGATTCATGGTGATGTTGTGAATGGAGTTATGTCTTTCTCTGAAATGCAGAACATGATGTATAAGATAGAAGGCGAAGATCTTTATCTGATCGGTACTTCCGAGCATTCTATGGTAGGAAGATTCATTGGACAGATCCTAAAAAAGGAAGATCTTCCTTATACGCTGACATCCTATTCTCCTTGTTTCAGAAAGGAAGTAGGCGCTCATGGTATTGAAGAAAGAGGTCTTTACCGCGTTCATCAGTTTGAAAAGCAGGAAATGGTAGTTGTATGTGAGCCGGAAGACTCAAAGTATTGGTATGACCAGCTGTGGAAGAATTCTGTAGATTTCTTCCGTTCCATGGATATTCCAGTCAGAACACTGGAATGCTGTTCTGGTGATCTGGCGGATCTGAAGGTTAAGAGCTGCGATGTTGAAGCTTGGTCTCCTAGACAGAAGAAGTACTTCGAAGTAGGTTCATGCTCCAATCTTGGAGATGCGCAGGCTAGAAGACTTGGCATCCGTGTTAAGGGTGAGAAGGGCAATTATTTCGCTCATACACTGAATAATACTGTTGTTGCTCCACCGAGAATGCTGATCGCATTCATTGAAAATAACTTGAATGAGGATGGATCTATACGTATCCCTGAACCGCTTCGTCCATATATGGGCGGACAGTCTGTTATTGAAGTCCCAGCAAAGAAAAAGAGTTTCTAAAACAAAAGCATCTCCATTTACGCAGGGGATGCTTTCTGCATATGTGCCTTTTAAGAAGAGTGAGTATAATGAAACATAGTGTTTAAAGGAAAAGAGGCGAAAGCACATGATAGGTGCAGTGATTGGCGACATTGCCGGATCGAGATACGAATTTCATAATATCAAGAAGAAAGACTTTATTCTTATGGATGATTACAGCAAATTCACAGATGATTCAGTATTAACGATTGCTGTAGGCAGAGCTGTATTGGAATATAAGCAAAATGGCGGCGATCTGTCGGCCATGGCAAAGAAATATATGCTTGAAATAGGGCGGCAGTATCCTAACTGCGGATATGGCATGAGTTTCTTCCAGTGGATGTTCAAGAATCCGGAACCTTATGGTTCATTTGGAAATGGATCTGCCATGAGAGTGAGTCCGTGCGGATTTGCGGCGGAATCGCTTGAAGATGCAGTGGACATGGCTGAAAAGACAGCGATTGTCTCGCATAATCATCCGGAAGGTATAAAAGGAGCAAAAGCAATCGCGGCAGCAATTTTTCTTGCGAGAGATGGAAAAACAATTGATGAAATCAAGGAATATACAATAAACAACTTCTATCCAATTGATTTTACTGTTGAATCTTTGCGTTCTACGTATCAATTCTCAGCATTTTGCGCGGATTCAGTACCGCAGGCAATGGAATGCTTCTTTGAAGCAAAGGATTATGAAGATACGATAAGAAATGCAATATCCATTGGCGGGGACAGCGATACAATTGCCTGCATGGCTGGCGGAATAGCCGAAGCATACTATGGAGTGCCAGAAAAGATGGCTGAAAAGGGATATTCTTACCTAGACAGTGCACTTCTGGAAGATATTCAGAAGTTTGAAGAAGTCTATCCTCCTTATACAATTGTTTCACGTGAAACAATGTAGAGAATAAACCCCCTTTTCACATAGCAAAGAATCCGTTATAATACCAGTGGCACAGCAGATATGTTTCTAACCTGGTCAGGACCGGAAGGTAGCAGCCATACGAGCCTCTATCCGCGTGTGCCACTTTTTTATTTATAGATATGACACCAGAAGAATATATGCATGCTGCGCTGAAAGAAGCGCAGAAAGCAGAAAAAAAGAATGAAGTGCCGATTGGGTGCGTTATAGTCCAAGATGGAAAAATTATTGCAAAAGCACATAACCTCAGTATCCATAAGCAAGAGGCAACTGCACATGCAGAAGTACTTGCAATACAGAAGGCACTGCGAAGGACAGGACACGTATACCTTGATGACTGTGATCTTTATGTTACCTTGGAACCATGCATGATGTGCGCTGGAGCAATCGAGCTTACACGTATAAACAGACTGTACTTTGGAACAAGTGATCCAAAAGGCGGAACAGTAAAAACGCTCGTTGACGTCAAGAAAATACCTCATCTCAATACATATCCACGAGAAATACACGCGGATATTCTGCAGGCTGAGTGTGCAGACATACTGTCTTCATTTTTTCGCCGCAGAAGAAGAGAAAAGAAAGAAGAGAAAAATAAACAGAAGGAGACCTTATAAGGTGAATAGCAGAAGTTAACGCTACTTTGGACAAGTCATTGCAATGAAAGGCAATGAAAATGAAACAGCAGTCAGGA